>CAZWGS010000076.1:0-25149 GCA_964633315.1 uncultured bacterium
CATCAGTACCATCATGCTCGCAGACCAACGGTGGATAGAACGAATTAACCAACCAAAGTTAACTTCATTCATAATGTACTGTACTGAAGCAAATGCATCGGTTACAGTAGGTCTGTAGTAGAAGGTCATGGCGAAGCCTGTGGCAAACTGGATCAGGAAGCAAACCAGTGTAACTCCACCTAGGCAATAGAAAATGTTGACGTGAGGGGGGACATACTTTGTTGTAATGTCGTCTGATATAGCCTGGACTTCCAGTCGTTCGTCGAACCACTGGTAGACCTTTGAATCAGTTACTTGCTTGGAAAACATGAAGCTAAGATTCCTAAAAGAGATTATTTGATGAATTACTTGAGCTAAGATTCTCTTGTAAGAATAAATGTAACATAGCTTTAAGCTGAGACTCATAAAGTGAGGCTTAATTTTCCCTGGCTTAATTTTGGGGATCCAACTTTAGCTCAATAGAATAATTTGTTTTATGCGAAAAAGAGTTTTCTGGGTTACTCTGGCTTTAATCTTCTCCCTTGCTGGCTCCTTTTGTGTCTGGATACCAACTGCAGCGGCTTTTACATCAGAGCAAAAACTGGTACTGCAATCTTGGCGCATTGTCAATCAATCTTATTTAGATGACACATTTAATCATCAAAATTGGTGGTTTTTGCGGCAAAAATTCCTTAAAAAACCGATTTATAAGTCTGAGGATGCCTACAATGCCATTGAGGAGATGTTGGCCACTCTAGATGAACCTTTCACGCGATTACTTAGACCAGAACAGTATCGCAGCCTCAAGGTAAGCACTTCAGGAGAACTTTCTGGAGTTGGTCTACAAATTAATATTGCTCCAGAAACTAAGCATTTGGAAGTAGTAGCGCCCATCGCTGGTTCCCCCGCAGCAGAAGCTGGTATTGAATCCCATGATTGGATTGTGCAAATTGATGGTCAAGATACATCTGATCTTACCCTTGATGAAGCGGCACAGAGAATGCGTGGTCGTGCGGGTACTAAAGTAACACTCTTAATTTACTCTGAGGGAGATGAGGGTAGTCGAGAGATTGAGTTAATACGCGATCGCATTGCCCTTAATTCTGTGATGGCTAAACTAGATGATACCCACGCTAGCCCCATTGGCTATGTACGTCTTTCTCAGTTTAGTGCCCATGCAGCTCAAGAATTAAACCAGGCGATCGCTAAATTAGACCAACAAAATGCTAGCGCCTACATTCTCGATTTACGCAATAATCCTGGTGGTTTGCTACAAGCAGGCATTGAAATCGCTCGTCTGTGGCTAAATGAAGGTACTATTGTCTACACAGTCAATCGTCAGGGTACTTTAGGTAGCTTCGAGGCGAACGATTCGGCTGTAACAGACAAGCCTTTGGTAATTTTAGTTAATCAGGGAACAGCTAGTGCCAGTGAAATTTTGGCTGGTGCTCTACAGGATAATGGTAGAGGTCAACTAGTAGGTGAGAAAACCTTTGGCAAAGGCTTAATCCAATCTTTGTTTGAACTTGCTGATGGTTCCGGTTTAGCAGTTACTGTTGCCAAATACGAAACTCCTGACCATAAAGACATTCACAAGCTAGGCATTGTGCCTGACCGCATTGTAACCCAACCACCAATTGCCATTGACGAGATTGGCACCAAAGCAGATCTACAATACCAAGCAGCTGTAGATTTACTTACCTCAGAAGGTGTTTTTGCCAATGCAGCCTAGTGGACTTCTTGCAGAAGTCAAGTAATAAGTAATAAGTAATAAGTACAAGAATTGAGGAAAAACTAACGTTTGGGTTTAGGAACTTAGGAAAATGGGGGTTTAGGGATCACGTTGAAATATACAAGTTTGCTTTCAAAGGCTACTTGTCAATAATCTCTCCTTACTTCCCCCGCTTCCCCTGCATCCCCTGCATCCCCTGCTGATTAACAAACTAGTATCCAGTGCTACGATTGAGAGCGATCCAAGATTCCGCCTGTTCCATTGCACCTTGCCAAACTTCATAACCTTGACGGTTCAAATGCAATCCATCAGTAGTTAATTCTGGCTTCATTTGCCCTCCTTGATCCAAAAAGAGAGGATAGAGGTTGAGGTAGCTTACTCCCTCTTGCTGAGCAATTGAGATGATGCTTTGATTGAGATTGCGAATCCGTGAATTGCTAATCGCTTGATTGCGCGTAGGTAGAATGGACTGCACCACAATTTCCGCATCCGGATGACTTTGCTTGAGGCGACGACTGATGGAGCGAATATTGCTGAGAATTGTGTCATCTGTTGCCCCTTGGCGCAAATCATTAATACCCGCCAACACATAAATTGTATCGGGTCGAGTCGCCGCAAAAGTGCCTAATCGCTTGAGAACTTGACCTGAATTTTCTCCTGAAATCCCCTGATTGAGCCAAAACTTACCCCCAGGAAGTAATTCCGAAGGAAACCACATACTTAGGGAATCTCCCACTAAGATACCCAAACGATTGCTACCTTGACCCCTACTCAGCGCTTGCGCTTCCCGTTTCAAGAGTTCTTTCCATTCCTGATAACTAGGCTGTTTTGTCGCTTGAGACCAAATTTCGCCGAAGCTATGGGGTGCAAGACGAGTGTGCAGCTTACCCGCCTTGAGTGCCTGCTTTCTCTGTTGGTATAGTTGAGAACCGGAAACGGGAGTAGGCTTATTTACTGGAGCCGGAATAAAAATGCGATTAGTACGGGGGATTTTGTTTAATCCTGAGGTTTTACTAAACTCAAGCTGCTGAGGATCAACTGTGGGACTGGAATTTTGAGCCACCACGGAAATTTGACTAGCAAAAGCAGCATTATTAAACCACAACCTAAAATTCTCCAGGGCTTTGAGATTTACAGGTGGTGGTGCGGAAATAGGACCTGATGGCAATAAACTGGCGAGTAGTAGATACGGATCGCTCATTGAACAAATAAAATTCCACTCTACTTTTCCTCTAACACTAAGCTAGAGAAAAAGTCCGGAACTTTGAGCCTAAAAACTCTCTTTGATTGGCCAAATCTCGACCTACTGCTCAGCTTTTGTACGCCCAATGTGCTTGATGAGCTTGTACAGTATAAAGAATGATTTTAAGCCGGATACATGGTCAGTGCAAACGCTTGGATGGATTTTATCCCTTCATTTTCTTCACCAATTACCCTGTTGGCAACAGCCCAGGAAGCAGAAACCGAAAATAGTTCCTTGATTTTAGCAGGGGTACTACTGAGTTTAGTTATTGTTTATTTCGCTAGTAAACTTGGTAGCGAAATTTGTGCGCGCATTAATTTACCCCCCGTTTTGGGTGAATTAGTAGGTGGTGTTTTGGTGGGAGTTTCCGCCTTTAAACTCCTCGTATTTCCTGAAGGCGGTACTGATGCCAGTAGTTCCCTAATTATCCAATTTTTGGAAGCAACCGCAAATCTACCGCCAGAAGCAGCCAATGGCGTTTTTGCTGCCCAAAGTGAGGTAATCTCTGTCTTAGCTGAATTGGGAGTAATTATTCTCCTGTTTGAAATTGGTCTAGAATCTGACCTTAAAGAATTAATTGACGCTGGGGCGCAGGCTGCAATTGTGGCGATAGTCGGTGTGGTGGTACCCTTTGCCACAGGTACTGCAGGTTTAATTTACCTGTTTAATATTGCCGCTGTACCAGCTATTTTCGCAGGTGCAGCACTCACAGCCACCAGTATTGGTATTACAGCCAAGGTGCTAGCGGAATTGGGAAAACTTAGTACCAAGGAAGGGCAAATTATTATTGGTGCAGCGGTACTCGATGATGTTTTAGGTATTATTGTGCTGGCAGTTGTGGCTAGCTTGGTCAAAACAGGAGAAATCCAAGTCAGCAATATTATTTACCTAATTATTAGTGCAGGGGTTTTCCTGATTGGCGCAATTTTAATTGGACGCTTCCTCAAAGACTACTACGTAGGTTTGGTTAACCAAATGAAAACTCGTGGTCAACTGCTCCTAACTGCCCTAATTTTCGCCTTTGTCCTCTCCTACATTGCCACTGCGATTCAACTAGAAGCAATTTTAGGTGCATTTGCTGCTGGTTTGGTCTTAGCAGAAACAGACAAACGCCAAGAATTAGAAGAACAGGTTATTCCTGTAGCAGATATCCTAGTACCAGTATTCTTTGTCTGTGTTGGCGCCAAAACCGATTTGAGTGTTCTTAATCCTACTATTCCTAGCAATCGCGAAGGATTAATTATTGCTGCATTCCTGATTGTAGTTGCCATCGCTGGTAAAGTTATCACGGGTTTTACTCTCTTTGGTCAACCCAATCTCAATAAATTAGCCATTGGGGTGGGCATGATACCCAGAGGTGAAGTAGGATTAGTTTTTGCCGGTGTTGGTGCTGCTAGTGGCGCTCTCTCGGAAGCAACGGAAGCTGCGATTATTATGATGGTTATTTTAACTACCTTTATTGCTCCCCCATTCCTCAGGCTCGTTTTCCGAGAACAAAAAGTGTCGGAGCCAAGTTTAAAAATGGACTCGGAATAGATCAAAATTGCCCCAATCCCTTACTGATGAGGCACAATTAGCTTCCTATTTGCGTCCCAGAATTAACACAGAGGATCCCATAATAGATAAATTGATCTTTATTCCTAGTGCTACGGCAATCAGAGGTGCATCCTGTGCAGTCTATAGGCTTGTTTTCCTGACAAGCCCTCTTCAGTCATACTTCTGTGCTTTCTACTGGAAACAACAATGGTGAGATTTTACTGGCTACTACTGAGTATTTGCAGTGTCGTGCTCTTCAGCTTACCCGCACAAGCTGGAAGACTTCTATTCTGGCGTTTTGAACCCAGCCAAAACCAACTTGTCTTCACAACCGATGATGGGGTTCAACCGACTGCTAAATTGATCGCTAATCCCACTCGCTTAGTTATCGATTTACCAGGTACCACCCTAGGAAGACCAACGGTTAAACAGTCCTATAGAGGTAGAATTCGGGAAATAAGAGTCGGACAATTTGAGAACCGAACCACACGCATTGTCATTGAACTACAACCTGGCTATACCCTAGATCCAGAGCGGATTCAGTTTCGTGGTTCTTCTCCCACTCAGTGGTCAGTTACTTTACCTGAACCAGAAAGGGGAACCCTACAAGTACCAGATGATTCCTCTTCCGTCTTGCCCAGCAATCGCCCTGTGCCAGAGACTCCCAATAGTGATAATGTGGCAGAGGCAGAGACTCCCAATAATTTTCGGGTTACAGGAAGTGGTTTTTTTTTGCGCCTGAGGAGAGGACAAGGAGAACCGGATCGCATTCAAGTTAATCGTAGCCGCGATCGTCGTCAGATTGCCATTGAACTTGAAGGTGTGAGAATTCCGAGGAATTTGCGGGGACAAAATCTTGCCGTTAACCGTTTTGGAGTGAGTACAGTTGAGTTTGAGGAGGAATCTTCTTCGCCCAACGTGGCTCGTGTCATTCTCAATGTCACTCCAGACAGCCCTGATTGGGAAGCATCATCCCGTCGCGGTAATATTTCTATTGTGCCCACAGATCGCATTGCTGCACTCCAAGCTGAGGTGCGGCAAAATCGCGATCTACCAGAGAATCCAAATACGAGCAACAACAGTGGTACAGAGCCAACGGTAATTAATTTAGTACGCTTTACGCCCACAGGCACCCAATTAATTATCCAAGGCTCAAACTCAGTGCGGGGCAATTTAAGCCGCAATCGTGATGGTAGTGTACAAATAACCATTGCCAATGCTCAACTAGCAAGGGGTATTAGTCAGCCACGATTGAGAGATGGTAGCCCCATTTCTCGGCTGGAACTCAAGCAACAGGACACAAACACCGTAGCTATTGTGCTGCAAACTGCTGCAGGAGTCCAAGTAGGGGAATTAAACCAAATTGGTGATGATTTTATTGCTCTAGAGTTGCGGGGGGCTTCTCGCCCAATTCCTCGCAGTCCTGGTAATATTGTCGTTCCCAATCCCAGTCCTGAGCGCAATCCAAATACTAGAATACCTAATGGTCGAGTCTTAGTTGTCATTGATCCTGGGCATGGAGGCAGAGATCCCGGTGCCATTGGTCTGGGAGGATTGCGGGAAACAGATGTAATTTTACCAATCTCTAAACAAGTAAATCAAATCCTCCAGCAAAATGGTGTCGAGGTGATAATGACACGCTCTGAGGACTATTTTATTAGCCTCGAAGGACGCACGCGCTTGGCAAATAGAGCTGGGGCAGATTTATTTGTCAGTATCCATGCTAATGCAGTTGGAGGTCGTCGCCCAGATGTAAATGGCATTGAGACCTATTATTACTCTAGTGGTCGCAGTTTAGCACAGACGATTCACAACAGTATTTTGCAAAATGTCAATGTAGGTAATCGCGGTGTGCGGCGTGCTAGATTTTTTGTGCTTAGAAATACTTCTATGCCAGCTGTTCTCGTGGAAGTGGGCTTTTTGACAGGTAATGTGGATAGCATCAGCCTCGCTAACCCCAATTTCCGCAGTCAAATGGCACAGGCAATTGCCAATGGCATCTTGCAGTACATTCGACAAAACAGACTTTAAGTATATTTACTAGTAACTAATAATGGGCAACTTAATCTATGATCTCTCACCAAGTCAAACCTGGCTTTTCGTGACGGGAGAATGCACCAAATATTACTAGTATTTTTAAGAGGAGTGTCGTTTGTCCAATTTTGTTACTGATCTTAACCAACTAGAAATTTTACCCTACTCCCAATCCACTGCTGAGCGCCAACGCAGTGCGATTGGTATTTTTGATAGTGGAATTGGAGGGTTAACGGTTTTAAGGGAACTCTACCGCCAGTTGCCTAATGAATCAATTGTCTATTTTGGAGACACTGCTAGGTTGCCCTACGGCAATCGCTCGGCTGAGGAAATTACTCAGTTTTCCCGAGAAATCATTACTTGGATGATTGCTCAAGATGTCAAAATGGTTCTCATGGCTTGTAACACTAGCTCTGCTCTAGCTTTAAAGCGAGTCCGCAATGAGTTTGAGCTTCCTATCCTGGGGTTGATTATACCTGGTGCCAATGCTGCAGTGCAAGTGGGTCAGCGTATTGGTGTGATTGCAACTCCCGCTACTGCTGCAAGCAGTGCCTATCGCCAAGCAATTGTAGAAATTGATTCTCAGGTTCAAGTTTGGCAAGTGGGATGTCCTGAGTTTGTGCCCTTAATTGAGCAAAACCGCATTTATGAACCATACACTCAAGAAATTGCTCAGCAATATCTTAAGCCTTTGCTGGAACAACAAATTGATACTTTAGTCTATGGCTGCACCCATTACCCTCACTTAGAGTATGTACTACGTAAAATTCTACCTCCCACTGTCAAGCTTATTGATCCGGCGAAGCACCTAGTTGCTGCAGCTCATCGGCAACTAGAAATAATGAGTTTAAAAAATCCTTGGGCTCCAATGCCAACTAAATTTTGCGTCAGTGGCGAGCCACAAAACTTTGCTCAATTGT
Organism: uncultured bacterium; assembly: GCA_964633315.1. Taxonomy (GTDB): domain Bacteria; phylum Cyanobacteriota; class Cyanobacteriia; order Cyanobacteriales; family CAWCAG01; genus CAZWGS01. The sequence goes on from CAZWGS010000076.1 coordinate 7,445, forward strand.
CAGAGCAATGGTTGGGTTACAGACCAAAAGTTGAGAGAGTCTGCCTCCAGGAAAATCTGACCGAGCAAGTGTTCCTGAAAGTGGCAGACTAAAACTTCGACTTAACTTATGAACTAGTCCTGGTGCTACTAGAAGAAGATGGTGGCGTTGGTGCTACTTTAGTAGTACGCTGCGCCAGCATCAAAACAACATAGATCGTGAGCAGGTAACTAGCAGAGAGAAACAAGATAACAGCGGGCATATCCAGGGAACTCATAGCGGTGGACAAACGTGGGGAAAGCAAGCTACGTTAAATTCAGCTATCACGGCTTTTCACCAGTGAATATTTCACAGGCTAGTGACTGAAAATAACGTCTATAAGGTCAAGTGATGAGAATACAGACAAGGCAATTCTCTCACCAGTTATACGGGGGTGGCACTACAACTATGACAGCTGTAGTTTGAGCCATCAGGAGGCTATCAAACCTATCTGCTGCTTAAGGCAGCTTTCTTCAGCTAAGAGCTGGTTGAAACATCTTCTGCAAAATCAGGCTTGCGCCGCCTTTCTTTATCTGTTTCAATCGTTCTTATTAGAGGCTAAACACTGCATCTTTGATTCAGCATTTAGGGAAGCCATAAATTCTTCAATCCCTTAATCTAAGAATAGCATAATATTGCTTGATTTTAAAGGGTTTTGAGCAATTAAATTACTCAAAAACAAGGGTGACGAATCGCCCCAGTATGACTGCTTTTGAAAAGAAACTTTCCATGTCAGGGGAGGTTAGCTTAAAATTAATTAAAATATATGTAAACTTTCTTAACTAGCACGCCAGCTCTGGCTAACAAATGACTTCAGTAACCTCCCTATTTGCTCCCGTTGACAAAGACTTGTCTTTGTTGGTGGAGAACCTGAAAAGACTGGTCAGTGCCCGACATCCGATTTTGGGTGCAGCAGCAGAACATTTATTTGGTGCTGGAGGTAAGCGCTTAAGACCAGCCATTGTTCTTTTAGTATCAAGAGGAACAATGCTAGATCTCGAAATTACTCCACGCCATCGCCGTTTGGCAGAAATCACGGAAATGATTCATACTGCCAGTCTGGTTCACGATGATGTGGTTGATCAAGCAGCATTGCGCCGCAAAGTTCCCACTGTCAACAGTTTGTTTGATAATCGCATTGCTGTCTTAGCAGGCGATTTTCTCTTTGCCCAATCTTCTTGGTATTTAGCTAATCTAGATAACCTGGATGTAGTTAAATTGCTCTCGGAGGTAATTCGCGATTTTGCCGAAGGGGAAATTATGCAAGGTTTGAATCGCTTTGATACCAGTTTGTCCATTGATGCTTATCTAGAAAAAAGCTATTACAAAACAGCGTCTTTAATTGCCAATAGCAGCAAAGCGGCTGGTTTGTTAAGTAGTGTTTCGGATGAAGTGGCACAAAAACTTTACCTCTACGGCAAGAATTTTGGCTTAGCATTTCAAATTGTGGATGACATTCTCGATTTCACAGCTTCCACAGAAGTTTTGGGTAAACCCGCAGGTTCAGATTTGGTGAGTGGTAATATAACGGCTCCCGCACTATATGCTATGCAAGAAAAGCCCTATCTGGAAGTGCTAATCGAGCGAGAATTTAGTCAAAAGGGAGACATTGAGGAGGCGATTGCACTAGTTACCGAGAGTGATGGGATTGAACGTTCTCGTCAATTAGCAGCTCATCACGCTAAGCTAGCAGTGCAAAGCCTAGATTGTCTCAAACCTTCTGCTTGTTCTCAAGCTTTGCTGGAGTTGACTGATTATGTTGTCAGTCGATTGTACTAGGGTTGACTAGATGTCTGTGAAAACTAAGTTTTAGCTCATCACAAGCAAGAGTTTGAGGTTAGTTATCACATCTATTGGTCTAATAGTACTAAGTTGAGCTTAGGCAATATCTGGAGGAACATTGCGGGAATTAGTTTTAAATTCTTGTAGCTGAGTCTGAATTAATTGTTGCAGATCGCTGCGACGCACTTCTGTTCCTCGGGATAGATTACCAGGAGTCTCCAGGAAAATAATGCTATCTACTTGGTGGAGAGCAAACAGTTGAAATAAAATATGAGTTACAGGGATTGGCCATGCTACCATTTCAGGAGTAGAATTACCTTGGAAGGTAGTAGCGTCTTTGGCTGTAGCAAAGGCATAGATAACCTTTTTTTCCTCGGCAATAGAGTCACTACTTTTAGCTCTGAGGGTGGTAATAACCCAACTGTGGGAAAAATTTTGCAGAATGTAGTAATCAAGGTGTTTTAGGCGAGAAGCAAACAGGTTGAGTACAGGTGCTATTGCCTGTTTAATTACTAGAGGCATATCACCATCAGTAGGAGCGTCATCGATCAGCTTTTGAATTTGTTGCTCTAGGTTCATGGTATGGTGTTGCTTCTGCTTGCAATTGGCTAAGCATAACCTAGCAAAATCAGCCCTATCTACTCAAGTTTAAGTACGCTCACGTTGGACTCTAATAATTTCTGTATATTCACAGTTATCATTGCTGCGTTGGACTAGAGGATAGCTAACTCCAGCTAATTCAATGGTATCTGCTTCACAATCGGGTTTGGGGGAGTGGTAAACTAAGACGTACTCTTGACCTATGTAGTTAGTCATTTCTTGTGCCACTTCACCTCGCCATTGGGTTTTGGTGACTAAAACTATTAACTGATTGGCTAATTGAGGGATTGATTGGGCAACTTGGCGACGATAAATTTCATCTAGGCTACCAAAAGGCGAATCCATAACAATAGGGAAGGTACTACTATCTGGTCCCATCAGTGTGTTTTTTTGACTCCATTCCCTTACTCTGTCGATAATTCCGCCAATAAAAGATAGGCTCAGAATCTGATTTTCTCCCGTGGAAGCAGCAACAGGAACAGAGATACCGGAGGTATTTTCGATTAGTTGCAGCTCATATTCTTTGCTTAATCTAGGTATGTAGGGTGTAAAAGAAATAGAGCTAAAAATTTCTTGAACTCGCTGTTCTAGGGAGAGACGAAATTGTCTTTCTAGGCGCAATCTAACTTCGTTAATGCGTTCAATTGCTTCCTGAGTAACCTGAATTCTTTTCTGTGCTAGCGATTGTTTTTGGGCTTTAAGCTGCTGCTGATTAATTTTTCTACTTTGCGTAGCAATTGCTTTATCTAGGAGGGTAAGTTGCTGTTGATTGGCACCTTGATCTAAGGTTAATTCTCTAATTGTTGTTTCAATAGTATCGAGACGTTGTTGCAAGTTTTGAATTTCTTGGTCAGGGTAATAACGTAGTTTCTTTTTTGTTTCTAACAATTCATTCTCTACCTGTGCCAATTCGATGCGCCACTGGCTAATATTTTGCTGATATGTATCTAGTTCTTGCCAAAAATCAGTTACTTGTTGTTCTTTTTCATTTACCTGAGTTTCCATACGGATGGCTGCTTCTTCCACATCTGCAACTCCAGCTCTTTCCATCCAAGATTTAACTTTGTTGTAGTTGTCAGTTCCATCAATTAATTCACTACCACAAATACATTCCTGGCGTGATAATAGAGCCTGCACAAATTGTTTTTTGATTCCTGTAGGTAATTCACCTCGCTGACGTAAATTATCTACAAGAGTGCGAAATTGATTAATTGGTTCCTCAAGTAGTACTGTGTAAGCACGACTTGATATAGTTTGCCGAAGTTTAGTTTTACTTTGAGTAATACTTTGGCGCAGATTTCTTTCTTGCTGCTCTAATTTAGTTTTTAATTGCTGTATTTGCTCTGCACCTCCTAATTCTAAGAGGCGTTGGTTAAGGGTTTGTTTTTCTCTTTCTAATTGTTCTATCTTTTTACTATTTTGTTGTTGCTTTGCGGCTAGTTCCTCTCTCTGAGTTTCCAGTTTATCTTGCTCTTTGAGCATTATTTTTAGATTAATCTCTCCAATTGATTGGAGTTCCTCAAGCAAAGTTCTCTTCGCCCTCTTAAGATGTTCAATCGCTCGATCTAAAACTTTGACTCCTAATAATTCCTTAGTATCTTCAGCAATATTACTTTTTTGCTGAGTACGAAAAATGTGATCAATGCGTTCCCCATCAAAGAAAAAATACTGATGTAAACTTTCTGGTAAGATGCCCTGAATAATATCTATTGGTTGTTGCATCGGTGGATACCAACGTCCATCCTCATCACCAACTTGCATAAATAGTTTATTTTGACCATATTGTGTGTTACCTTCTTGGTCTTGATAAACATAGCAAAGACGTTTGACTTGATAACGTTTATTTTCGTGCTCAAACAAAATTGCAACCCAGCATTCCACTGATTTTCCTACTTGTACCTGGGTAATTGCGCGTTTATTTACTAATTGTTCTGGGGAAGCAAAAGCAGCCGTAAACCTTTCATAAAGAACCCAAGTAAAAGCATTAAGAATAGTGGTTTTTCCTGCACCATTATTCCCATAAATAATTGTTGTATTATCTTTACCACTAGCTAAATTTATTTCTGGAGTTTTGCCATAAAACTGACGAAAATTGCATAGCTGGAGGGAAATTAATTTCATTGCACCACTGATTTTATAATTGACAAGATATCTTCGTTAATATGGCGAGGAGATTTTTGATAGAGTTTTTCTTTCTCAAGTTGCAAAACTCGCTCAATTATTTCCCTAACCTCTGGTGATGCATTAGCAATTGGTTCTTGTACTTGGTTTAATAGAGGTTCACTAGTCATCAATCTAAATCTTGCGTTGCATTATTTTAGAGTAGAACCAGAAGCACACTCTACAATGCCTTCCTCGGTTAAAGTTGGTATGGGGGGAGAAATAGCAGTTGCTTGATCACTCTGACACAAACCTTTGACAGTAATTGAAGCTTCGCCATCTTGAGAGATAATAAAAACAGTACCTGTGTAGCTGCTTAAAGTTTCGTCTTTTGCTTGAGCTGTAACGATAACACTTTGAGCATCAGGTTGAACAGCAATAGCATAGTCATAGTTACTACTCTCGCTAGGCATCGTTACTCCCAATTCACTCACTGAGTTAGTTAGTTGATCTGTTTCTAAGTGGTGGGCTTGTTGAGCAGCTAAAATACTACTAATTATCGCTTTAGCCTCTAATTCCCTAGCTTTGTTTGCTTGATTGAGAAAACTGGGAAGAGCAATTGCACTGATAATACCCAACAGTACAATTAAGCCAAAACAACCACAACCAACACCACCAATGATAACTAAGATGAGGGGAACAGAGTTTTTTGAGTTTTCTGGTGCTGATTCTGGTCTAAAATCTTGATATTGAGTCATAAGATGCAACTCCTATCTTGTTCGTCTCGATAGACGTTTAGGATAACTTCCCCAGCACCTCAATATCCATAAAAATATAACTAAATTTTCATTTTCCAGCTGCAATTATATCTAAAGCAAACCATATTTTTCCTGAAGTACTGACAGCTTGTTTCTAGCTTGTGCTGCATTGCAAGCTAAATTGGCAAACTCCAGGAAACGCTTTAATTCTTTTTTAACTAGATTTTTTTCCACTTCTAAAGTTTCGCGGTCTAACTCCGGTGGCATAACAATCATATCAAATAGAGTTGCCATTTCCTTACCAGGGTAAGGACGAAGAATGCGACCACGGCGTTGTACAAACTGGCGTGGATTACCTGTACTTGCTAGAATAACTGCCGTTTTAATTGCAGGAATATCAACTCCTTCATCTAAACAACGAATCGCCACTAAACCTTGAAGTTCTCCTACTTCAAATTGACGGCGCATTGCCTCTCGCTCTGCGATGGAAGATTGAGCAGTATAAGTATTAACACGATAGCCTAATTCTGAGCCTAAAATTTGAGTAACAGCCTCTAGCTGACGTTTTTCTGAGTGAGAACTTGTAGTTACAGAACCATCACCACAATAGAAAAGAGTATGGCTTGTATTTAAGCGTTCTTTCATTAATTCTCTAAGCATGAGCAACTTATTTTGCGCTGCTCCAATGAGACGTGAACGTTGCATTAATAAAGATGTTAGTAGTTCATGATCCTGTAAATTTTTATCCTGTCCCAAAACCCAACCAATTCGTTTCGTTAATCTTAAATATAAAGAACTTTCAGTCGTAGTTAAATTGACTAGAACTGGGTAATATTCATATTTAACCAATGCACCTTTGGCAATCGCATCAGCTAAAGTAAATTCTGGTTGCAGAATATTACCAAAATAACTGACTAGTGAATCAGTTCCCTCTTCATCAAAATGCCTTTCTGGTGTGGCTGAAAGTGCTAAACGTAAACCGACAGTGCGTGGTAAAGATTCCTCTAAACGCTGGGAACCTAAATTATGAGCTTCATCACCAATCAAGAGAGTTTTTTCCGGGAAAAATTGCAGTTGCGATTGTAAGCGCAAACCCATAAAAGTAGAATTTGTAGTAATTAAAGTTAGAAAAAGCTGTGTTCCTGCGTGAATATTATATAGTTGTGTTGAAAGATCACTGTGCCAACTATAAACACTATCAAAAGCGAGGATTGGCTGAAGATTAAACTTCTCACATTCCCTCGCCCATTGAGTAACTAGGTGACGGTAAGGGCAAATTACCAGTAATACTTGTAAACCTATTTTTTGATAGAGTTCAGCAGTAATTGCTAGAGCAGTAATTGTTTTACCACTGCCTGTTGCCATCTTCAGAATGCCTCTTCCTCGGTTGTTAAACCAACTCAAAACCGCTTGTTTTTGATAATCTCGCAATTGGATAGAATCGGGAATCTGTGGCGTACTTGAAGGTTTAACCTGGTAATTTTTTCCTCGCTCTTTGACGCGGCGAGAAAATGATTTATGACTATATTCTGCAGCTAAAAATTCCCAATCAATCGTAGCAAAAGCAGAGTTATTATCGCGGCGTTCAGAATTGAGAGTCGAGTATTTAATATTCACAGGTAGGTAAACTATTAGCTGTTGTAGAAATTAAGCTGACAAGTTGGGGAACAAAATAGTTATTTTTCAATTCTATGTTCTATAATCCTACCCTTAGCGATTGACCATGCTTTTAACTCGTATCTCCTTAGCAACTGCTATTTTACTTACCTTCGGTGCTTCTACTGCTGGGGCGCAGATTAATACTAATACTGACTCTTCTACCTCTCCCCTCTTAGCACAACGTCCGGTAGAATCAGGAAGACAAAGATTAGATGAACTCAACCTAGACTCACGGCAAAGGGATGAATTAAGAAAAATTCAAGAACGCTATCGAGAAGAAATATCTGAGAAAGCAGATGATTTACGGGCGGCGCAAGATAGACTAACCCTAATGTTCTCAGGAAATAATTCTGAGCGTGATATTCGCCGTCAGTATCAGGAAGTTGAACGCTTACGCCAGTCTTTGTCAGAGTTGCGTTTTAATAATAAATTAGAAATACACCGTATCTTGGATCGCGAACAACGTCGACGCTTCGCAGAAATTATGGAAGATCGCCGTGATAATTTCCGCCATAATACTAACAATCGAGACAGCTTTGATTTTTTCCGTTAACTAGCAATTAATTTAACCAGAAACAGTTTCAGCCAAGGATTGATCTTGGGAATAGAGGATTGTCTGAGAAACAATTTGATAATCCTCTCCCATCCAAACCAAAGAAATTTGTTGCACCTCACCATCGACTAAAGATACCAGGGAAAAATTACGCCGACGCATCAACTGAGGAGAAACAGAGGAGCTATCTTCCTCTGTAATAATGCGAGGTACACTGGCTGCATTTAAATATACCGTTTCCTGAGGACTTCTACAAAGCGTAGTTCTCAACCTCTCCTTAGTGTGGCGTAGGGAGTGGTGCATATGACCAAAAGTAACCAAAGGAATCTTTTTACCAAGATCTCGAACCTTAGTAATCGCCTCAGCTAAATCGGGATCTCCATAATCGCCTCCTAAAGGTTGCCAATCTTTACCACAAATATCCTCTGGCTCTGATCCTAAACCAAAAGGACCATTATGGGCTAAAAAAATAAGCGTTTCATAAGCAGTGTTTTGCGCCGCTTCCACAATACGTTCCCTTGATTCTGCAAAATTATTCACGCCGTAGCGTTTACGCAAAAACTTCTCATTCTTCCATTCTGGCCCACCCCAACTAAAAGGGCGACTTCCCACCACAGATAATTTGAATTCCGGAAAATCCAGCTTGCCATATCCTACATGAGTTGCTCCCAACAACTCCAGTTGTTGTTGCACCCAATCTTCCTTTTTTTGGTCGTAGGGACTTCTTTTTCGACCCCAATGGGAAGCCGTATACCAGGCATCGTGATTGCCCATAATAACCGCTTTTGGAATCTCTAGGGCAGCAATTTGTCGCACCACCTCCACTGCTTCATTACCAAAATCCCCCACAAACAACACCAAGTCAACACCCAAGTGTTGCAGTGCCATACCATCTTCAGCTTCCCATTGATTGTGAACATCACCAACCACTGCAATCTTGATGGACTGCTTGTCATTACTAGTCATATTTCCCCTAAATTGCTTCTTTTCTAGGATAGTAGGGAAAGTGGGGGAATTGGGGAGATGGGGAATTGGGGAAAGTATAGCAATCAACAAACAACAAACAACAAACAACCATATAATTTCTTAACCAAAAACTAGCTCCCACAGCTCACAACCTCTAAAATTAAAATTAATAAAAACAAACAACTGTTGGAAGCACCAGAGCGCCTATCGAAACTATTCACGGAAATCTTCAGGGTCTAAAGTCAAGTCAAATCAAGCAACTGCAACGACTGTATCATCAGCGTCTCCCAGGAGATTGCTTGACAACAACTGAATTTGCCCAGAGACTTGCAGCCATAAGCACAGAAATTAACCAGCCTGTTTGTGCTTATATCAACCGTCGCGGACAGGTAATTCGGGTGGGAGTGGGTACACCACGCCAAACTCAAATCCCTCCTCTGGAATTACCCCGCTACGGCGCAGAAAGATTGTGTGGTATTCGCTGTCTGGCAACAAAATTAAAGCAGGAACCACCTAAGCAATCTAGCTTAACGGCAATGGTAATGCAACGCCTCGATGCCTTAGTGATTTTAACCCTTACAGGGGAAGGTTTTCAGCGTCGTGGAGGTGGTGCCACAGGCTACATTAAAACAGCCTACCTTGCCCACTTGCTACCCCAAGCAGCAGACTTAGAAGAGGATCAACCCTACTGGAGTCTTTCTCCTGCCCTAAGTTTAGATGTTCTCAGTCAACAGGATTTCCTGGATTTAGTTGCAGGATTAGAAGCTGAATTCCAAAGAGAATACATCGCCCAACAAGTAGATGGGGAACAAGAAAGAGTCCTAATTGTAGGCTTGAGGACAGACAAACAAACTCCACAGCAATTTGAAGATGGTTTAGCAGAATTAGCGCGCCTAGTCGATACAGCTGGAGGCGATGTCTTACAAACAATTCGACAAACCAGATCTCATCCCCATCCCCAAACCGTTGTCGGTGCAGGTAAAGTACAAGATATAGCCCTAGCTGTGCAAACTTTGGGTGCTAGCCTTGTAATTTTCAATCGCGATTTGTCCCCAGGTCAAGTGCGCAATTTAGAAAGTAGTTGTGGTGTTAGGATTGTTGATCGCACTGAGGTGATTCTCGACATCTTCGCCCAACGCGCCCAATCTCGTGCTGGTAAATTGCAGGTAGAACTTGCCCAACTTGAGTATATGTTGCCTCGTCTTACCGGAAGAGGTCAAGCCATGTCTCGCTTGGGTGGTGGTATTGGCACCAGAGGTCCTGGAGAAACCAAGTTAGAAACTGAACGTCGGGCGATTCAGCGCCGTCTTGCTAAACTGCAAAAGGAAGTAAATCAACTGCAAGCCCATCGTTCCCGTCTGCGAAACAAACGTCAGCATCGTGAAGTACCTAGTATCGCGATTGTGGGCTATACCAATGCAGGTAAATCCACTCTTCTCAATACCCTAACCAATGCTCAAGTTTACACCGCAGACCAGCTATTTGCGACCCTTGACCCTACTACTCGCCGTCTTCAGATTAGTGAGGAGACAACAGGGGAACAACGTACCATTTTACTCACAGATACGGTGGGTTTTATCCAAGAACTTCCACCGCCTTTAGTAGATGCTTTCCGCGCCACCCTTGAAGAAGTCACTGAAGCCGATGCTCTCTTGCATGTGGTAGATTTATCTCATCCGGCTTGGCAAAGTCACATTCGCTCGGTAATGAAATTGCTTTCAGAAATGCCTGTAACACCAGGTCCTGCGCTAATCGCTTTTAATAAATTGGATAGAGTAGATAGTGCAACTATGGAGTTGGCGAAGGAAGAGTTTCCCTTGGCGGTTTTTGTGTCCGCCCAAAAGCGCCTCGGATTAGAAAATCTGCGCCAGAAATTGGGACAGCTAGTTAAATACGCCCTTAATTCTGGGTAATAAAATCAGCAAATTGCTTCACTAACTCGGGATTGCGCCACCCTCTGTCTGCTTCTTCTTGCAAGGTTTCGAGGGCTTGCTGTTTACTCAATGCTTTTTTATAACCCCTTTCACGGGTTAAGGCATCATAAATATCAACGATTTGAAAAATTTGAGCTAGCTTGGGAATTTCTTCACCCGTAATACCATCAGGATAACCGCTACCATCCCAGCGTTCATGGTGGTGTCGGATGATTTCTAGTACCCTACGCCGATAACTTAATGGTTGACAAATTTGCTCACCAATTAGTACATGTTGTTTAACTAGCTGTCGCTCTTGGGGAGTTAGGGGACCTTTCTTTAACATGATCGCATCAGGAATCCCTACTGTACCTATATCATGTAAATGAGTTGCCCACACTAGGTCTTGAATTTCTTCTTCAGTAAGTCCTAAATAACGACTAAAAGCCGTTGTGAGGGCTGCAATTGTTTCTTTAGGATTTTCTGCTGCAAAATCACGTTGTTCAACTGCCTTAGCAATGGAAAATAGTAACTGTTGCGTCTGCTTTAAACTTTCATTAAGACGTTTCTGACGAACGAGAGACTTAACACGGGCAGATAATTCTAAATAATCCAGAGGTTTGAGTAGAAAATCATCTGCACCAGCTTCAATACTTTGAACACGCGATTGTCGATCATGATCAACCGTGACTACAACCACGGGTATTAAGCTAGTTGTTTGATCTTGCTTTAAGCGACGACAGATTTCGAAGCCATCGATTTGAGGCATCATGGCATCGAGTAGAATCAAATCAGGGTTATTGGTCACTGCTTGTTTCATAGCAGCAACTCCATTATCTGCTTCCAGAATTTGATAGCCATCAGCAGCCAGAAAAGCTGTTGCAGCCATACGACTAGAAGCACTATTGTCTACGACAAGAATTTTGCCCTGTTGTGAACTTTGGTTAACAAGAGAAGTAGAGTTAATGACTTGACTGGTGGTTGAGGCTGCCAGGAAACTGGTCATGGATAATATAGATGGCACATAACACCTTAAGTATGCTTAAGGGAATACTAATTTGAAATCAGGCTTTTTACGTAAATTGTCATCAAGTTTCCATAACTTAGTTGGATTTAGGGCTGAAAATTGAAAGTAATATTTGTAATAGGAATATTTACTATTATCAATTATACAACGACTCTAGATGAGCAATCTTAAGGAAACACCTTGCCCTTACTCCATCTCTTTTTCCATTGAGTTGTCGTCTCGAGATTACTTAGTTTTTGTTCTTGATTTCGTCTTTGCTTAATGATCTCCGTTGAATCTCTGAGATTAGGATCGCGGTAGGGAATTGCAGCGCGAGTTTTTAAGTGTTCTTGCTCTTGCGCAGATAGCGGTTTTAAGCATTTACCATCAAAGTCAGCGACAGTTCCTGGTGTTCGTCTACCAACACACTCACTGGAACCAAACTTTAAACCAGCTAAACATAGAGCACTACGTACGGCAGCAGAACATGAGTACGTTGCTAGCTTACCATCTTGTTTCAGGCATTTACTCACCAGAGTTAAAAATTCTACTGTCCAAAGTTGGGGACATTTGGGAGGGGAGAAGGGATCGAGGAAGATGGCATCTGCTTGCCAACCGGAATGGTACACTGACTGTATAGTAAAGCGAGCATCACCGATCAGAAGTTGAGCTTGGAATTTTGGTGTGATAATTCTTTGCCTAGATGCTAGTTCAGCCAACAGTTGAGGAACAGGTTGCGGCCAAATATTATTGAGTAAATTATGATCGCAGGCTTTTTGGGGTACAGCCAAGTCAGATTCTAAAGCGATTAAGTCAACCTGACAATCGGGGTTAACTTGCCAAATTTTAGCTAGGGCGGCAGCGCTATTGTATCCTAGGCCATAACAGATATCGAGTATTTTTAGGCGAGGTTTGCTTGCTTGCTGCGCCAGCAGACAAGGTATAACAAACTTATATTCTGCCTCTTGTTGTGCACCATAGTGAGAATGGAAAGACTCCTGAAACTCAGCAGAAAAGAAGGTAAAGGAACCATCAGCTGTGGCTTGGGGTGTGAAAGAATTGGGTTGATTTGATTTAGGCACTTCTTTAGCTGGTGTTCATTTAATTGGTATGTTGATTGCAGCACGATAGTAGGGTGCAGATAGTAAGGGAAGGAGATTTAAGCATTCTTTTTGTGATTCCAAAAGACACAATTTAAATGCTTCACAGCTTACTTATTACTCTTGTGGAAACTAGAAATAATTACAGGATGTCTAAATCCTTTGAAATGACTAGTTTCTAAGCTTCTTTTTCGGCGATTCATCAATTTTAAATTTTGAACGCGTGAATTTTTAATTCGCTGTTAGGTGCTTATTACGGACTTAACATGTTACGTCCCTACTTGTTACTTAACTTGTCTCAAATTCCCATTTTCTCCAAGGGTGCGGGAATAACTATATAACCTGTCTTCTCATCTCCCAAAACCCAATTTGCTTCTAAACCCCAATACCACCAATTAGCAGCTACATAGGCGCAAATCAGGCTATCTAGTTGGTCTTCAATGGCTTTGAGTTCAACACCTTTGAGGTTAAGAAAATCAGATTGCAAAGCAGAAAATGAGGTGTGGTTTAAATTCAGTGCTGGTTCTCTTTGAGGTAAAACACTCTGGATATACTGACGCATCTTCGCTAATTCTACTTTGCGAGCAGCTAATCGACCCTTTTTATATTTGAGAATGCGATCTAAATTAAACAGATTAACCATTGCAGGATGGGGAAAAACCTCTATTTGGAAACGTCCCAGTTTTTGAGGTGTCATAGTTGGCGCATGGACAAAACCCCGCTTTTCTAGCATGACACTAAATTGTGTTGTTCGCTCTGCAAAAGGTCGGCTGAGGTTAGCAGGATAACAACCAGCATGATAGCGACCAAAATATTTATGAGTCAGGCGATCTGGTACTCTCATTCCTGTCGCATTGGGAATAATAGTCGGTGCATCAACGGCGATTAAGGCTGCTTCTGACCCTTTAACCCAATAATCTAACCAAGCCCAAATTTCACTTAATTTCTGATATCTTTGAAAGTCTAATATTTGTAATTTGCGATCTTGCCAAACCAAGCAACATAGTCCAGTTGAACCAGATGTCCATGCAAGGTCAACGCCAATGAATTTCATCTCTAAGATTGTATTGTAAGTATTTTGGATCTAGGGTTTCAATCTGATGGTGAAATTGAATTGGTTTTTACCCGTTGTTTTGGTGTTACTGACAAGTTGTAATCTCAATCCTTCAACTTCGGTTAACTCCAATGGCGCTGATTCTTCAGAAACTGATGCAACTCAAGAGCAGCTTGTTACCAATCCTAGCACTGAGAAACTAACTCCTCCTAGCTCCTCAGCACAGATGATTTCAACCGAAGGAATTGGTGAAGTGAAATTGGGTATGACGCTAGGGGAAGTGAAGCAAAAACTTGGTAATCGCTTTCAATTTAGCGACAAGAAGCCTTTTATGGTAGACCTAGATGCGGTAGCAGTGAGTCAGGATGGAGAAGTACATTTCCATATCCTCTTCTGGAGTTACGAAGGTATTAGCGACACTAAACCAATTCAATTTTTACTCACCGAAAACCCCATGTATCGTACCACTGAAGGTGTGGGTGCAGGTACACCAATTGCCCAAGCAGAATCTGTTTATGGTGAAGCAACTTTAAACTACAACAGCGAAAATGAATCCCGTGAGTATGTTCAATTTGCTCAAGCACCAGTTTCTAATCTCAGTTTTCGTTCTGAAGGTAGTCCTGATAATTTTGATGGGATTTACGTCAAATTTGCCGAGAGTAGCTACCAAGAAACTAATAATTTTAAGGAGAAAGCTGCTATTGGTGCGATTATGATTCAAAATATTGGTGGTTAAAAAAAATCTCAGATTAATTCTACTTTTCCAAGGCTAGTTAATTAATTATGTCAAATTAAAATAGAATTGATTTTGCCACATCCTTAAGTCCGCAAAACAAAACGATAGTGGAGCTATTTATCAATTATTTGTCTCTAATTATCTGCTGTTTTTGATAGTAGTCTAGTTACTCTAAGTCTTTAAATAATCTGGTATAGCGAAAGGAAATTCTCGGTGAATTTGCCAACAGTGACCATTATGCTTTAATAACGTTAATTGGTTTACTGTAAAGGAGAAATTTAACTCCTGGGAGGCAAATTCTTCCCATGCTAAACGAAAATTATGCCTACTCAAATCTCGAAAAGCAACGGTTACGTGAGGTGAAAAGGGGCGATTTTTCGAAGCTTGATGGACAATCTTTAAAGACTGCTCTAAATTGACCATTAATGTTTTTTGAATCGCCATCAACTCCGGTGTTTTCAGAGGTTGAATAAAAATGACACGGGGAGGAAAAGAACCAAAACCTTGAAGAGTAACAGGAATAGGATACTGGTTGCGAGCAAAAATTTCTAAATGCTCTTCCAATCTGGGTAAATCTGATTGCTCCCAATCAAAGGGTGGTTGTAAAGTAATGTGGGGAGGCGATGTTTGGGCGGCACGACTATTGTAAATGTCGGCAAAGTGTTGTTTGATTTGATTGGCTACTTCCTGCACATCTTCAGGAGGTAGCAGAGCAATAAACAAGCGATCTTTTGATGATGAAGGCACAATTAGCCAGTCTCCCAACAAGCAAATCTACCCTCAAATCATAATGCCACTATTCGTCAAAATTGAATCAGGAATCGTTGACAAAACAACTTTCGACAAGTATGTTCCTGCTCATAAAGTATATGTTAAAGAATTAATCGCCAAGGGACACAAAGCGCGCAGTGGTTATTGGGGAGACTTTGGTGGCGGTATGTTACTCTTTGAAGCTGCTTCACTGGAGGAAGCAAGAGCAATTGTAGCCCAAGATCCTCTCATTAAAAATGGCTGCGTTAGCTATGAATTACACCAGTGGTGTGTGGTAGTCGAGTAGGAAGTGGGAGATGCAGGAGATGCAAGGGTAGAAAAGAGAGTAAAAGTTGATGGTGATGCATTACTCATCTGTTGTAATTACTGCCAATTAAGCTTTAGCATCATCAATCATCCGTTTCCACCTCCGTTGTCATTACTACCAATTACGCTTTAGCATCGTCAACTATCCGTTTCCTCAATCAGCAATCAACAATTCACCATCCACCATCCACAATCAACCAACAACTAACAACAAATAACCAACTTAATCAAACCCTTGAAATCTCCAAGGAACAGGGTCAACCGCCGCTCCATGGAGGTATAATCCCCAGTGGAGATGAGGTCCTGTGGATGCACCAGTAGAACCTACAGTACCGATTCTTTGTCCTGCATTAACAAAATCTCCTGGTTGCACATTAATGCTGTTGAGATGAAGGAAAATACTCAGCACTCCTTGACCATGATCGATACCTATCGTGTTACCGTGAACGCGGAATCCCTCTGATTCTCTACCCACTAAAGCTACCTTTCCCGCTGCTGGCGCAACGATAGGGGAACCAGTAGCCGCAGCATAATCAACACCGCGATGGTAATAGTTTTCCGCAAATACACCGTTATAGTAGCGGCGAATGCCAAAAATAGTGGAAACTCGACCTCCATTAGGACGTAAAAAGGCTCCAGCCCAGTGTTTTATGGGACTCACAATGCGCTTAAAAGCCGCCACTTGGTCCAACTCTGACTGAGTAGCGCGACTAGCTGCTTTTCCAGTGAGTCGGATGCGCTGAGTTGGAAAGCTGCGATTGCGCAATCCCAAAGCAATATTTCTGACTTCCCCATCCCCAGAAACCTGAATTGTCAATCTTCCCGGTTGATCTAAGGGTGTTGTGGGTACTAATGCTCGATAAGAATTATTAGCGAGGGGAAATGCAGGATAATTTTTGTCCCCCATCTCCACTGTGGGTTTTGATGTTGCAGAATCTGTCTCGATAAAAACAGAAATCGTATCTCCCAATTGGGGATTAGTCGGCGTAACTCGCACCTCCAAAGCTAACACAGGAGATGCTATAGCCATGATAGTGCTGACAATCCCCAACGCCAAACTGGAAATTGCTCCTTGGGGAAAAAACCTATCCTTATTCATAAATCAGAAATAGTAGCGGGAAACTAGCCCATAGACTAGCATTTTGCCTCTCAGGTTTCCAAACTAAATTTTCACCCTAAATCCCACTCAGTTTTTTACCTTCAGGTAAGCTATTGCTTGTCGCCATACAAGAGTGGTTTGCTGCGCTTCATCAATTAAACACAGACAATGCTCATCTTGCCAACGAATTTTACCTTCTAGAACCTCATTGGTAAGCAGTTTAACTTCTACTTCTACTTTCTCCTGAACCAAACTCTGAATTTGGCGAATGCTAGGTAAACCAGTATCAAATCCAGTCATAATCAAAACAAGCTTTGATAAATTACAACAATACAGCTTATGCTTTTGTTTTGATCAAAGCAATCTCAGCTATATCCTAGAGGAAAAATATTTATGTCTATTGAGTTTACTAAATATCAAGGACTAGGCAACGACTTTATTTTGATTGATAATCGTCACACTCAAGAACCTCTGGTGACACCGGAACAAGCAATGCAAATGTGTGATCGCCATTTTGGAATTGGTGCTGATGGTGTAATCTTTGCCTTACCAGGACAAGCAGATAGCGACTACACCATGCGTATCTATAACTCCGATGGTTCTGAACCAGAGATGTGTGGTAATGGTATTCGCTGTTTAGCTAAGTTTATCGCCCAACTCGAAGCTAAAGAAAAAAACTTAACTGTTGATGCTTTCGCTGGACATTCCTACCCTATCCATACCCTTGCTGGTGTCATCACTCCCAAATTGGAAGATAATGGTCAAGTTACCGTGGATATGGGAACTCCAGAACTAATAGCAGCGCAAATACCTACCACACTGGGTAATCCAGACCAAAAAGTTATCAACCATCCCCTAGAAGTCGCCGGAAAAACTTGGGATGTTACCTGTGTCAGCATGGGGAATCCCCACTGTATTACCTTTGTTCCCAATGTAGACGAAATTCCCCTGGAAGTAATTGGTACTCAATTTGAACATCATCCCGCCTTTCCCCAGCGTATCAATACCGAATTTATCGAGATTGTGCGACCAGATTATTTGAAAATGCGCGTTTGGGAAAGAGGTGCAGGAATTACCCTCGCCTGCGGTACAGGTGCTTGCGCTGTGGTGGTTGCAGGTGTTTTAACTGATAAGTGTGAACGCCGTTGCACTGTAGAATTACCTGGAGGCTGTCTGGAAATTCAATGGTCAGAAACCGAACAGCGAGTTTATATGACAGGACCCGCGGAGCAAGTTTTTACTGGTTGTTGGTAATTGGTTGTTAGTTGTTGGTTGTTGGTTGTT
>CAZWGS010000077.1:0-9121 GCA_964633315.1 uncultured bacterium
TTATTACTTATTACCAGCCCTCCATCGCTCTCCAATTACCAGAAGGAATAAACGCAGCCCAATTGTAAGCACCCTCACCATTACGCAACAACTATAACTGAACCTCTCGCAAAGCCTCACTCCTACCCTCACCATCGCGTAATCGCTGGTAATACTTAATCATCAAATCCTTAGTCGCCTCATCATCAACCTTCCACAAACTCATCATCTGAATTTCTGCACCCGCCATCACGAAAGCGCGACGCAAGCCATAGACACCCTCACCCGTCGCCACATCACCTACACCAGTTTCGCAGGCGGAGAGTACCACTAATTTGCTTCCAAAAACTGAGAAAATAATTAGATAACCACAGAGCAATTATGTCTTTTTGAACTTTTTGCGACAGAACCCTTTTTTGTCAAATGAATAAACAGCCTAACTCCATGGATAATCTGCTTCAATCGGAGTCTCCACTGGAAGTAAATAGCCAAGTACTAGCATCAGATGAACTTCGTTCTCGCTTCTTGACACTTGCTCTGGTTAACATTCTGTCTAATATGATGGTTCCTCTATCTGGTTTAGTCGATGCGGCTTTTCTAGGACACTTGGCAGATATTCGTTATCTAGCAGGAGTTGCTTTGGCTAGTGTTGTGTTCAATATCCTTTACCGCACTTTTAAATTATTAAGATTGGGAACAACAGGTCCAACTGCCCAGGCTGTAGGACGTTCTGACCAAGATGCAGTTCTGCTAACTCTGTTAAGGAATAGTTTGATCGCTCTGGTAATGGGACTAATAATTCTATTATTGCAACATCCCATTCGAGAAGCGGGATTTGCTTTACTCTCTGCCACTCCATCGGTTAAGGCTGCTGCTCTCACTTACTATAATGCTCGTATTTGGGGCGCTCCAGCAGTATTCATTAACTTTGTTCTGATAGGTTGGTTCATGGGTCGAGAGCAAGGGAGAACGGTATTGATATTATCTGCGATTGGCAGTGGTAGCAATATCTTGTTGGATTATCTTTTGATTGTTTACTGGGGATGGCAGAGTTTCGGAGCTGGAGCAGCTACAGCAGCGAGTCAATATTTAATGTTACTGGGGGGATTGGTCTTTATCTTTCTAGAGGGCTGGTGGGTTAAAATTCCTACCGTTACTAGCTCTATTTTTAAGATCGATGAAATCAAAAGTGTAACAAAACTTAATGGAGACTTGTTTGTAGCTCGGTTAGCCTTGGCTGCAACTGTTTCAGTATTTACTAATATCAGTGGCACTTTGGGAACTCTAATACTAGCAGCTAATACTTTGCTCATTGAGATGGTGTATCTCGCTGCGGCATTCCTTGATGGAGTCTCTTTTGCAACTGAAAGTTTAGCGGGAAATCTTTGGGGTGCAGGCATCAAAAAGCAGCTTGTTCCGTTAATGCAAATGTCCGGAGGTGTAAGCTTGAGCATAGGGCTAGGGTTCGCGGCAATACTGATTGTCTTGCCAGATCCTCTATTTGGGTTGCTAACCAATCATGGGGAAGTAATAGAGGAAATACATCACTATCTTCTATGGCTAATACCCATTTTAGGAGCCTGGTCTCTAACACTAATGTTGCAAGGGTATTTTCTAGGTTTGGTCGATGGGCGGCTCATCCGCAATAGTATGGTCAATGGGATTGTTATTGGATTTATACCTGCAGCTCTTGCGGCTTGGAAATTTCATAATAATCAAACTATCTGGTTGGCACTATTTTTATTTATAGTTGTACGAATGATTATATTGGGGATACAGGTGCCCAGAACTCTTAAGGAAAATGAGGTTGCGATAGCGCAAAATCTTGAATCAATCGACTGACAATGACTTCCTCTTGTCGCAGTATTTTGACTCTTTCCATTAATTCATTAACTCGATTTAACTGTTTTATAGTCCTTCTGCTCAGGAAATTATTTCCTAAGTGACAGGCAATCATCCCATGCGCTCCCCATTGAATATAGTAAGGTAATAAAGCAATTTCTTTTGGGGTAAATATTCTGATTTTACTGTATGTTTTTAGAAATATGATTAATAAATCTCGATTCAACCTGTTGTTTAAGAAACAGAATCCATTGATTGCCACTCCAACATCAATGAGTAAATAATCGGGACAAGAAAATTCAAAGTCGATAATGGCAGTTAGTTTATTTCCATTAAATATAGTGTTATCGGGAAATATATCTCCATGCACCATTCCTTTAGGTATTTTCTGGGTAAGGTATGAGCTTAGGTATTCTGTTTGTTCTATGAAGTAGGAAAAAATATTTGAATCTTGATATTTTGATGTTTCAAAATCTTTAATGAGTTTATGACAAAGATCTAAACTTATAGGGTTTTTTCTGGGTAATTGTCTCCAGTTTTTGAATTGACTAAGTTTTCCAGTTGCCAAGGCAATTTCTTCTACTGTTTTTGGTGTAACTTTTGGCTGATCACCTTCAATAAATTCATAGATTGTCACCCAGTGATGATTACCCAAGCTAATATATTCTTTATCTTTCCTTTGAATCGGAAAAGCAGCAGGAAATCTAATTTTCTTTAATGCCTGCATTAAATTCATCTCATACTGAATTGAATCTAACGACTGTCGTTGACAAATTCTATATAAATAACTTCCCGTGCTAGTATCGATTTTATAGTTGGTATTTGAATACCCACAAATCATTTTTTCACAAGACAGCAATTCTCCTAATTCATAATTATTTAATATTTCTTTAATTTCCTTTTTCATAATCTTCAGGTCACTAAGAAACACTTGAATACGTCAGGACCAAAACATCTCTGAACCCTGGGTTCGAGAAGGTAACTGGTGTGATTGGACTCGTATAATGCCAGAGTTGCTTATCGTCGACAATCAATAACTGACCAGGGTGGAGTTTTCTCTTAAAAGTCAGGCTGTCCTTATCTGGATAAAATAAAGAAGTTATACCTCCTTTGATTTCATGCCGATTTACACATAAAATTCCGATTGTATCTACCCCATCTCTATGTATCCCTTCAGGGGTAGGATTCCCAGATTGTCTACTAGAACAGGTTATGCGAATTTGGTGAACACCAATTTCAATAGACTGGCTCTCTGATTGTGTCTGGCAGTAGCTTGAAAACTTTAGAAGTAAACTGACAAAATCTCTCTCTGTTACTAAATCTTGCTTGAGTTCTTGGTAACTCCTTTGAATACCTCCTAAAAGTTTATTATCGTTTAAATTTTGATAAAAAGTAGAATGAGGCATTCTTGTTATATTAGAACCTGACACAGAAAATCTAGAAAATCTTCTATAGCGATATAATCCTTTGATATATCTATCAAGTGGGAGACTATCAAATTTATTTTGTAAATTTTTTAGGCATTTTTCCTCAACACAGTCTAGGTGGTAATTTTTCCAACATAAATTATTAACTTCATTAGAGATAAACATTTGCAAAATAGTTGATCGAACTTAACCATAAGTCAACCACAAGTTAACCACAAGTTAACCACAAGTTAACCATAAGTTAAGAATCAAAATGTATTACTCCTAGATTACGGATTGAGGGTATTTGATTCCCTATACATTAATCAAATCTTTGTTAGTAAAAATATACATAAGTTAATGTATATGAAAAGTAGAGTAGATCTGGAGGCAGGACTGTTTTATTCGTCCAGAACTTTTCGCAGAGGTAGTCAAGTTAAACCGGATTTGTTACTATTACCTCTTCATAGAGATAGCGCAAACCCAAATGTTGTGCCATTTTGTCAAAAATTTCTGCTTCTTGGAAAGGTTTACCAACGAAATCATCACAGCCAACTAAACGCACCTTAACCTGTTGTTCTTCAAAGGCGCTGGCGCTGAGAGCAATAATTACAATATCTTTCCCAACTGCTGTTTTTCTAATTTCCTTGGTTGCAATATAACCATCCATAACTGGCATTAAAATATCCATCCAAATTAGATGTGGTTGCCAATTAGTGCAAATATTAACTGCTTCTTGACCATTATGAGCTTCGCGTACTTCTATGTCCAGTGGTTTGAGAATACGCTTGAGAAGTTTGCGATTAACACTCACATCTTCAACAATTAAGATGCGATATTTTGGTTGTCCTGGAGCTAAACCAATTACACGTTGCTCAATAGTATCACTTTTTATTTTATTTTCACTCTCCCAGTGCACGGGAATTTCTAAGGTAAAAATGCAACCTTGACCAACGATACTACTAACAGTAATATTTCCATCCATCAAACGTGCTAATTGTTGGCTAATAGCTAAACCTAAGCCGCTTCCTTGTCTAATTTGGCGACCAGTTTCTGTCTGTACAAAGGGTTCAAATATCTGGTTAATTTCAGTAGCAGCAATACCAGAACCTGTATCTTCTACCTCCATTTTGAGGTAGGTTTGTAGGTAAGTTTTGATTTCATTTTCAGATTGCTTTCCACTTAAGTTACTTACGCGCAGAGTTACGCTACCCTGATTGGTAAATTTAATCGCATTGTCGAGTAAGTTAATCAAGATTTGGCGTAGTTTAATCTCATCCGCCTTCACCCATCGCTGTAAATCTTGCTCTAGTTCAAAGTTAAGCTGCAAGCTTTTGTTACTAGCTTTAAGACATAACATTTGCTTGAGAGAATGGAGAAATAGGTGCAAATCAAAGCGATTGTCATTTTTATGCAACTGACCAGTTTCAATTTGTCTGAGAGATAGGATACCGTTGATTAAGGTCAGTAAATGTTTGCCACTGCTGTTAACAATTTCTAGATCCTCTTGCTGTTGATTTGTTAAAGTGCGATCGCGACTCATAACCTGAACAAAACCGAGAATCGCGTTTAAAGGAGTTCTCAATTCATGACTGACAGCAGAGAGAAATTGACTTTTGGCGTTGTTGGCTGCTTCAGCTGCTTCTTTTGCTTGTTGAAGATGTATTTTCGCCACTGTTGTCTGTTGTAGATTAGCAGCCATCTGATTAAAACTATTACCAAGGGTGCCAATTTCGTCCTTGCTGGTGACTTTTACTCTAGTATCTAGGTTTCCTTTACCCAATTGCTCAGAGGCTTGCTCAAGCTCAATAATAGGCAAGATAACTTGCTCTCTCACCAACCAAATCAGATAAGTTGCGATCAAAACAAAGATAGTTGCAGCTATCAAGTTAATGGTAATCGAGAGTCCTGTTAGCCGAGCAGTAGATTGTTCTTTCGCTTTAAGTAAAGTTAAATCTTGGAGTATGGCTTGATCAATTATATTAATCCACTCTTCTCCTAAAACTTCTAACTCGTCTGTATGTCTGACTAACTCTAAGATTTCTTGGTTACTCTCTAAATTTACTTGTTTGTCAGTAAGCTGGATAAATTGCTCTGTTGTGCGATTGAATTGCTCCAGAATCTGACTTTTTTCGAGAATAATGCTCTCTTGTGGAATTTTTTGAGCTATCCTCTGGTAGTGAGCATAGTCTTGTTTGAGTTTAACCTGAACTTCTACTAACTCTTCAATTTCCTCTTCTTTGTCCTCTAGTCCTAAAGTTGCTGATTGGAACAAATTATCAGAATCAGAGTCATCTTGTTTATTTTCCAATAAACTTAGCGTCGTATAGCTAGAAGTTTCCAGGATAATTCTCAAAGAAGAAGCCTTCATTCGCTTGAGTGTTCTAATTTTTGGCTCTATGTATTCCTCAACTTGATCAAAATTACCTTTGACGACTTGATCTGTTTTCAGGTTAACCAAGATCAAGCCACCTACCATTGAACTAATACCTAAAAGAGCCAGAGTAAACTTTTTTGCTAGCTTCACTGCAATATTCTTTACTGCGTCTATTAAAACAGTATGCCTCCAGAAACAGAAAACCGGGTCATTTAAACGTAATTCCTTCGCTAAGATTAAATTTGGTTATATTTATTCTTAATGAAAAAGAGCAAAGAAATAATAACTTGAACTAAGCTAATCAAGATAAATTTTTTATTCTCATTAGTAATCTAGCGTTTCTTAGACTCATGAAACCCACTGAACATCTGCCTCATATCATCTACTTTCTGCCTCAAAATACAAGATTTGTACCTTAACATTATGAGAAGCTATACAAGTTTACCTAAACTATTCTAGTTTAAATAAAATATCTACTATGGCATTGATTCATGTTGTAGGCATTGGTTTAGACGGTGCCTCAGGTTTGACAACAAAAACCAGAAAATTAGTAGAGCAAGCTACCTTATTAGTAGGAAGTAATCGCCATTTAAGTTATTTTCCTGAACATTCAGCCTCTCGTCTTGCCTTAGGAGATTTACAACTAGCAATTAAAAGAATAAGGGATAGTTTAAAAACGGAAGAATTAATTGTTGTTTTAGCATCTGGCGACCCTCTATTTTTCGGTTTGGGAAGATTATTGCTAGCTAATTTTACTCAGGAAAATATATATTTTTACCCTCATCTCAGCTCCATACAATTAGCATTTAATCGCCTCAAACTTCCTTGGCAAGATGCAAAAAATGTTAGTGTCCACGGGCGATCTTTAGAAGAGTTTACCCTCACCTTACAAAGAGGAGAAAATAAAATAGCCCTACTAACCGATGCTCAAAATACACCAAGTGCCATTGCACAGCACTATCTCGCCTTAGATTTGCCCACCAGCTATGATTTCTGGGTTTGTGAAAATTTAGGTGGCGAAGCAGAAAAAGTTAGTCAATTTACACCACAAGAGTTATTAGAAACTACTTTCTCACCCTTGAATGTAGTAGTTTTATTGCGTCAAATGGCTGAGCAGAAAATACTTGATTTAGAGAGTTTACCTCTACTAGGTTTACCCGATTCCACCTTTATTAGTTTTTCAGATCGCCCTGGTTTGATGACAAAAAAAGAGGTACGTGTTGCTATTTTGGGAGAACTAGCACTGCAAAATAAACAGGTAGTTTGGGATCTCGGTTCTGGTACAGGTTCTGTTGCGATTGAAATTGCCCGTTGTTGCCCAAGTTCCCAAGTTTATGCAGTAGAAAAAACGGCAATCGGTGTTAGCCTAATTCAGCAAAACTGCCAACGTTTGCAGATTCAAAATTTAGAAATAGTTCATGCCCAAGCACCAAATAAGCTAGAACAATTACCCAAACCCAATCGGATTTTTATCGGCGGTAGCGGTGGTAAATTAACCGCAATCTTAGACGTTTGCGCCCAGCAAATTGCCGTTGATGGTTTAGTAGTTTTAGCATTAGCAACCGTAGAAAATCAACAGGTAGCTCTTCAATGGCTACGCCACCATCATTGGCAATATCGCTTACTACAATTACAAATTTCGCGTTCAGTACCTATAGCTGGTTTAACCCGTTTTGCTCCCCTAAATCCCGTCACTATAGTGACAGCAAGTAGAGAATAGGCAATAGCTTCGCGTTTTCTGGATTTTTTTAAGTAATAAGTAACAAGTCTAGAAATAAAGCAAAAAATCTGCTGGTTTGTGATTTTGAATGTCAATCAAACTTATTACTTACGTCTAATGTGAATTGCTCGCCGAAAATACTGGTATTACTTCCATAATCTGGAAAACCAAATTTTGAACAAAGCTTGAAAGCCTTATACTATGAGACTCTTTTGTAATTCACATCAGGCGTTACTTATTACTTATTACTTATTACTTACTACTTATCTTTTCCCTTCTTGCCATCTTGCAATCGCTTGCTGAGATTTCTGGTAGTAGGAAGTGTAAGATGGAACCAACTGAGCTGTTTGCACTGCTAGGGGAAAGTCTCCTCTAGCCGCACGGGAATTAGCAATGAGATAGATTTGTTGACTCCACAACTCTCTCTTCTTCTCAGCATCCTCATAAACTGGTTGATTTGCTTCAATGGGACGAAGAATGTCGAGGGCTCGATTATAGGTGGAAGCCTGATTGCGTCTGACTACTCCTTGTGCTTTCTCCATTAAGGCTAAGTTAGTTTGCTGTTGTTCTGATTTCAGTTTCCACTCTTCAATTGATTGCTGTGCTTGTTCGTGAATTGCTGGATCATCATTGGGTACTAATTGAGCAGCTGCGATTGCACCAGAGAAATTTTCCTCCGCAGCACGCCCTTTAGCAATATCTAAAATCATCAAACTCCAGCGCTTGATATCTTGTCTCGCCTGTCTAAAAAGAGGTGTGCCACGCTCAACTTTGCGCGCCTCCTCAATCGCATCGTTTAAATTGGAAGCTTGGTTTTCAATGATTTTAGCTCGCGCCTGCTCCAGAATAGCTTGGTTAGTCTCAAGGGGACTGGGAGCATCAGCAGTTTCATTATTACTAGCAAGAAATGGAGTTGCTTCAGAAGTAGATTCAGCAGATTTTGCAACCTCTTCCTGAGCCTTGCGCTCAGCTTCAGCCTTAGCAGCCTCTTCCTGGGCTTTGCGCTCAGCCTCAGCCCTAGCAGCCTCTTCCTGGGCTTTGCGCTCAGCTTCAGCCTTAGCAGCCTCTTCCCTAGCTTTTTGCTCAGCCTTAGCCTCAGCAGCAGCTCTAGCAGCTTGTTCCTGAGCTTTTTGCTCAGCCTCAGCAGCAGCTTGTTCACTATTTTCCGTCTCTTGTGAACCATCAGCAGGCGGTTGAGAGCCTTCCTCACCATCTGTGGGTACTACCTCTCCCACCTCAGCTTCCTGTGGATTTTGTACGTTAACTCCAACTTCCCTACGGCTCCAAAACATACCGAAAACAACTGCAGCCAGGATAAGTAGAAGACTACCACCCCAGATTAGCCACTCTTGCCACAAAGGAATACCAGTGCTCTCCTCTTGAGTATCTAGATCTTGAGCTTGGTTTTGCTCGTCAGGAGAAAAATTATTAGACATAGACGTAACAGATTGATTTGCTTGTTGGTTTGAATTAGATATGTTGTTATTTGCAGCTACACTTGAACCATTACTTGTGGAGGCTTCCCCTTTAAAGGCACTATCACCGTTCACTTCCCCTTGAGCAACAACAGGGTATCCTACACTAGTTTTTTCCCAATCCGAAACTGACTCTACTTCACTTGTCAGTTGCCGATTTCCTGGATTGGGCAAGATTGATTTTCGGCTAGCTTCTAGGTTAGGGATAATGAATAAAGGCTTTTGATTTGGTCGCCAATGATGTTCACTTAACTCAGGTAAGCGACTGCTCAGATACTGCTCTAAATCAGCTAGGGTAAGTTCGTTGGGATAGTGGCGTAGG
>CAZWGS010000077.1:9221-11314 GCA_964633315.1 uncultured bacterium
GCTCAGATACTGCTCTAAATCAGCTAGGGTAAGTTCGTTGGGATAGTGGCGTAGGGCTTCGAGGAGGGCTGAGGTGAATAAACCTTGACCGAGGGTGGCAGACTCGTGGGAAAATTCATCCAGTTGGGAAGAGAGTATCAAAGCAATACCTTTTTCCTCGGCTAAAGCAACTGCTTCGTGTCCTGGATTTTTGTCTGCGTAAACAGCAGAGGAGCGGTTAATATCTAGGAGTACCACCACCTGCTGTGCTTGCTGCTGTTCCAGGGTATCGAGCAACCAAGAGACGGGAATACCCGTAGTTTCTGGATCTGAAGGTTTACCATCAATGGGCATCAGGTAATCTTTTCCCTGATAGCTCACACCATAGCCGCTAAAGAAAAACCACAACACTGATGGTGGTTGAGTTTGCCAGTTGGCTTCATAGTTATGATTGAGCCAGTTAAAAATATTTTGCCGACTGGGGTAGGTTGATTGATCGCCAATCCAAGGTGATGAATCTGTTAGCAGTAGACATTCTTGGGGAAGCAAAAGCTCGGTATCTGCAACAAAAAAGCGTTGCAATGCTTGTGCATCTTCTTGGGCATAACTCAGAGGTTGAATATGCCTATAGCGGTCAATGCCAATTGCCATGCAAGTGTAGTATCCCATGTGCCCAGGTTCTAGCTTTGTGATCTGTGCCGTTAGTAAGTGATAATCTTTAAGCCTACAAAACAAGTGGAGGCTTTGGTGCAATTACCAATTTTGATTTAAAGTAAATACTTCTTAGGATAGAGTACTTTGTCTCAATAATCCTCGCGGAATAGTAAATTTTAATGCTGCAATAGGGAGAACACAGTTGTGTGGAAATTGCCAATATCAAGATGGGTTGCACCAGCTAGTCTGATGACAATTTTTGGTTGGAGTAGTGTTGCTTGGCTAGGCTTAGGTACAATCGCACCTGAAGTAGCTAAAGCTTACACTGCGCGTCAAGAAATTGTTCTCAGCCGCCAGGACAAGGAATCCTATGATAACTTGCTCAGAAGAGCAGAAGCTATTGCTAGAGCGGCAGCACAGCGCAGTTTTGATAGCGAGATTTTGATCTCAGTGGTCTCGATTACTATTATCGGGGAAAATGCGGGAGCAATAGCACCCATTTTCCGCTTGGATGTGTCTCGTGAATCGTGGCGCCAGCAACCGGAAGCTCAGGCGGGAGCAACCTATTTTCCTAATTCCCGTGCTTTGCTACTTTTTGATAACGAATTAACTGAAGGGGAAAAATAAACGTAAATAGGCTGCAATAATCCTCTCACCCCAAAATATGGTAATGGTAGCACCCAAAGCGAGAAAGGGACCAAAGGGTATGGGTTGACGGCGGTTTAGTATTCTCAGCGCCATAGCGCCACCGCCTAAAAAAGCCCCCAAAAAACAGGCAATAAAGCTCGACAAAAGCATTAGTTTCCAGCCCAACCAAGCACCAATCATGGCTGCCAGTTTAGCATCACCGCCACCCATCGCTGCCTGTCCGAAGGCAATTGAACCGAGAAAACTAATCAAATCAAAGAGCCAAATTCCCAGCACTGCACTGGCGATACCAGTCATTAATTGCTGAGAAACTCCGGCTAGATTACTACTACTTTGCCAACCCCAAAGTGCCATAAAAACTAAGCCCACAATTAAACCAGATTTAGTTAAACTATTGGGCAAAGTCATGGTGTCCCAATCAATTAGGGATAGGCTCAAAAGCCAGCTCAAAAATAGCCAGTAACCTAGAGTTTGCCAGCTGATACCAAAGTGCCAAAATACGATTAGGAAGAGAATACCAGTTAGAGCTTCAACACTAGGATAACGGGCAGGAATCTTCGTTCTACAATGCTTACAGCGCCCCTTAAGCCAAATCCAACCGAAAACGGGAATATTCTCTCCTTTACCCAACTGATGCAAGCATTTGGGACAACGGGAGGGAGGATATAAAATTGATAAACCAGCCGGAACTCGATAAATAACTACGTTTAAAAAGCTGCCAATTGATGCACCTAAAGCAAAGACAACTAGAGCGGGGAAAAGCATGGTAGAAGAGATGGGGGAGTGAGAGAAGCAGGGGATGCAGGGGGAGC
>CAZWGS010000077.1:11414-24859 GCA_964633315.1 uncultured bacterium
GCAGGGGGAGCTGAGGGAGAATTAAAACAATTTTAATTCTTAATTTTCGATTCCCGTTGGAGGAAAGGTAATTGGGGAAAGCGCAAGAGTAGGATTTGCTAGTGATGCATTACTCATCCGTTGTCATTACTATCAATTTGGCTGTAGCAGCCTCCATCATCCGTTTCCACAATTAACAAACAACCAACAACCAATAACCAACAACCAATAACTAATACACTTCCGCTTCTAGTTGCTGGAGAGGGACAAAACACTCCCTGGGTAGTAAAACTGCTTTCTGACCAAAAATAAGCTGTCCACGGTAACTGTAGCGGTCTATAGCAATACCAATTGGTCGCTCCGTCAGATTGGGATGCACTTCGTAATAGGTGCGATAAATCTGACGTGCGGCTCTTAGAATTCCGGGGTCTAACAACATGGTAAGTTCCCCTCGGTCAGGTTTATTTTCTGTGTATTGCTCTGATAGGTAAACCACCAACTTAATCCCCCAGTGGAGTTAGCAAAATTACTCTACTATTGAGCCTCGTTAGTTGCTAATTGTCAATTGCTTCTAAAGCGCTAATTAAAGCTTCTCCCATTTGATGACAACCAACTAGCTGCATCCCTGGTGACATGATATCGCCTGTACGATAACCTTGCTCAAGCACTTGGAAAACCGCCTCCTCAATTTTTGTTGCTGCTTTGGGTTGGTTTAAACCGTAGCGTAGCATCATCGCAGCACTGAGTACCTGTGCGAGGGGATTTGCCTTATCTTCTCCTGCAATATCAGGCGCAGAACCATGCACTGGTTCAAAAACACCAGGGTTATTAGCTCCTAAACTAGCAGAGGGCAACATACCAATACTACCAGTAAGCATGGCTGCGGCATCGGAGAGGATATCGCCAAAGAGATTTCCGGTGACGATGGTGTCGAATTGTTTGGGTGCGCGTACCAATTGCATGGCAGCATTATCTACGTAGAGATGGGATAATTCCACATCGGGATAGGCGCTTGCGACTTCCATTACGCGATCGCGCCACAGTTGTGATACATCTAAGACGTTAGCCTTATCCACTGAGCATAATTTACTGCCTCGTTTTTGCGCTATTTCAAAGGCAACTTTGGCAATACGATCTATTTCCCCTTGGGTATAAGCCATGGTGTTGACACCGCGTTTTTCACCTGTTTCCGTGGCAAAAAGCCCCTTGGGTTGACCGAAATAAACACCTCCAGTTAGCTCCCGCACTACCATAATATCGACTCCTTCTACCACTTCCCGTTTCAAGGTGGAGGCATCAATTAGTTGTGGCAAAATAGTAGCTGGTCGTAGATTGGCAAATAGTTCTAATCCTGCTCTTAAGCCCAATAGTCCTGTTTCTGGGCGTTGGTGACGTGGTAGATTATCCCACTTATAGCCGCCAATTGCAGCTAGCAACACAGCATCACTGGAGCGACACAGCTTTAAGGTTGCTTCTGGTAAGGGGTTTCCTGTTTTATCAATCGCAGCGCCACCAATCATAGCTTCAGTAAAGTCAAACTCGAGCTGAAATTGCTTGCCAATCGATTTTAGAACTTCTACCGTCACCGCCATAATTTCAGGACCAATGCCATCGCCAGGAAGCAAGGTGATCTGGTAGTTTTGAGTCATGGTTTTGTTGCAGTTATAGGTGTCTGGAGCAGTGTTGACTATATATCATAACTCTCCAGCAACCCATATTGATCCATTGATATAATTTTGAGTTAAATTTGGGAGTGTTGATCTGTGGCATTTTTGATTATTGCTAGGATACAGCCCAATTAAACACCGATAAGGAATTTAGGCACTTAAAGCTGTTTTTGCCAAGCTCAGACTCACATATTTTCTCAACTTACTCCTCACCTGACGCGGATCTATTGGCTTAGTCAGAAAGTCTGTCGCTCCTACTCTTTTGGCACGAATGCGATCCACAATACCATCATTGCCACTGAGAATAATAATGGGAGTGTCCTGGAACATGGAAATTTTGCGAATTTTGCCACAAATTTCATAGCCATTAGCAATAGGCATAATTAAATCCAGGAAAATTGCATCGGGTTTATATTTTAGTAGTGTTGGTATAACTTGCACCACATCCTGAATTGTTAGGCAGCGATAATTCTCTGCTTTGAGTATGCTTTCCATTGCTTGGCAGATTTCGGGATTATCATCAACACATATTACTAGGGGAGTTTCTGTAGCTGCAGATGTTTGGGAGTTGGGAGATGATAGGTGTTCCTCGCTACTGGGTAAATGTTCTACACTAGCTGAACCAGATGGGGTTGTAGGCAACAGTAGAATTAAGTTTTGGCGAACATAGGGTAAGAGCAATTTTGCCACTTGAACTTTATCCCATTGCAATAACGTTGCCATGTCTTTGAGGCTACGCTTGCCATTAATCATTTTGACAAGGTTGTCATAAACACTAGGGGAGGTTTGCTCTTGTAGTAAGGATGGTTCCCTAACAATTGCGATCAAGTTGGGAGAGTAGTAAGCTAAACCTGCATTAACCCATTTTGCCCAGTCTTTTAATGTTGACTGTAGTAGGGATTCCACAGGCAATAAACATGATGATGGTAGCACTCCTTCTAAGGATGGTTGCACACGAGGTTGCCATTGAGCTTGGAAAATTGCTTCTGCCCGTGTGCCATGATTTAGATAAGTATTGCTCGCTTGTTCTAGGGTTTGACAAATATCAAATAATATATCGGTCAAATTCGTTTCCACTAGTTCAACAATTTGCTCTAAATCAATTTTTTGTTGTTGAGCGAACCAGACTAAAAGACTGAAATCTCGGCAGGGTGATTCACTAAATAAAGGTTCATCAATTTTGTCTTGGGCAACTAACTGACGATAGGGAGCAAGCAATCTATAGCTATGTCGATGAGGATCGCTTACTTCACTAGCCCAAACGAAAAGACCAGATTGAAAGTAAAAGTTCCAAATTTGAACCCTGGCAACTGTGACTATCAGCCTACCAGAAAATCGGCTTTTTTTTGCTAGGTAAAGTGTGGATTTAAAATCGTTGATGGGAGAGGATATTTTAACTACCTTATTCATATTGCTCCTGTTGTGAATTCGACTTCTTGTGGAAGTTGAGCCAGGGATTATTGGTACAGAGTAAAACTTTTTGTGCACCCCTTGTAAAAAGATTTTTTACAAGAAGTTTGAGGGATTAAGGCTTTCTCAGTAAGCAATGTTGATTTCGGTAGATGGCACTCGGAATTTTTGACAAGTAAAGAAACTAGTTACTTGTCCAATTATGATTAATCTCACTCTTTTATATTCTAGACCTGAATAAGAGAAAATACTGATGTTTTTAATGAAGTTACGATGAAGATTACTGGATTAAAAATCAAGGATAAATAAATATTTTTCTTTATTTCCTGATGCTTTAAATCAGTACTCAATCAAAATAGTTAGTAATTATTTATACAAGTTTTACTTAGTTATACAAAAGAGACTCATAATGATAGATTCACTCTCAACTCTTTCTAGGAGTTGTTTTCAGATTTTTTTTGAATTATTTTTGGTTCCCTCATTTCACCTGAGTGCGAGTACTGAGTAATGGATAATACTCACCAGTTTATTTAATCATATCTATCTGTGTTGATTCTAAGATCTCTGAATAATCTCAATATAATTGTTGAGTAAGCTCCGTAATTACTCTAGATGTTAGCTTTAGATCGCAGCCGTGACTTACTCGTATTTTCACGGTAGCGTAAAGATAATTTTTTCTAAATTGTGCCTGCAGTAGTGCTGATACTCAATTAGGTTTGCTGTAGTTGATGATATAAATTATCGAGCTTGACTTTTACTTCCGGAGGAATAGCAGTGAAGCGCAGATAAAAACTTCCTACCTCTGATGGCTTATCTAGCACCTTGCCATAAATATCATCACCAACTGTTGTAGGGTTGTCATCAGTAACTAAATTCAGCTTAATATTCGTCAAGGTTGCAGGCATGGCATCTTCCACTGCTTGGGTAGTACTCACCTTCGCACTTTTAGCAGATAGTTCTATTATATTGCCGCCAAAGAGATTTGCTCCTACGTGTTTACCTTCCAAAATTGTGTATTGAAGAGGTATGGGTTGTCCTAGTTGGTAAAACACCTCTTCTTCTCGAGTGAGAAATAAATTATATGCGCCAGCAATACCGCCAATTTCATAGATAGTAATGGGCTGTTTTACCCCCTTTGGTTGTACCTTTTTTTGTCCGTTAAGGCTAACAATGGATTCCACCTCTCGGTAAGTACTTTCAGAGATAAAAATTTGATTACCTGTGGTGTAAGATTCGATGCGATAGGTAAGATTAACCTGATTACCAACAACACCATATTTAGTCCGTTTTTCTGAGCCAATATTACCTACTACTACCTCACCAGTATTAATACCAATTCCCATTTCCAGAGGCGATAAACCCCATTCCCGAATTTGGAGATTAACTGATTCCATCGCTAATTGCATCGCTACAGCACAAGCAACCGCCCTAATCGCATCATCTGCCCTAGCAATGGGAGCACCAAATAAGACTAAAATACCATCTCCCATGAACTCATCAATAGTGCCTTGATATTGGGTAATTACATCCGCCATGCGGGAGAGGTAGAAGTTGAGAATGGTCACAACTTCCTCTGGTGGTAGTCTTTCTGAAAGGGCGGTAAAACCTCTTAAATCGGATGTGAAAATGGTTATTTTTTTGCGTTCCCCACCTAGTTTTAAAGCTTCTTTGGAAGTCAGTAACTGCGCTACAATTTCATCGGAAACATAGCGTCCAAAAGTGTTACGTATCCACTCTTTCTCGGTTCTGAGATGGGTAATATTAATGTGGGTTTTTACCCTGGCTAGAAGTTCTTCTTTATGGAAAGGTTTAGATAAATAATCATTTGCACCTACCTCTAATCCAGTAACAAGATCTGAAATCTGATTTTTAGCAGTTAACATCATTACTGGTAGTTCGTGTGCAGCCCATTTTTCCCTAATTTTCTGCGTCACTTCATAGCCAGTCATTTTAGGCATCATCACATCACACAAAACTAAATCTGGTTGGAAACCTTCTTCTAGAAGTGAAATAGCTTCTAAACCATTAGTAGCTTGAGCAACGATATAATCTCTCAGAGACAAATAGTTATTTAAAACTTGCAAATTAACTGGTTCATCATCCACAATTAAAATTCTAAATTTTCCTTCTTCGTTGGTACCAATATTGGCGAGGGTGAGTGCATTAGCGGTTGCTGATGTACTAACTACGCTAGGGGAAGAAGTTTCATTATTGCTTGCTAGTAAATCTATTTCTGGAGAGTTTTCTGGTAGCTGATTTACAGATGCTTCTGGAGCAATATTTGCGGTAATCTGTTCACTAGAAACCATTGGTAGAGTAAAGGTAAAACGTGAACCAATACCAATACTAGATTCTAGGGTAATTTCACCTTGGTGTAACTCAACAAGCATTTTGGTGATAGTTAAACCTAAACCTGTACCACCATACTCTCTAGCTGTAGAACCATCAGCTTGTTCAAAGGATTGAAATACCAGCTCAAATTTATCTTCGCTAATACCAATTCCTGTATCAGTAACATTGATAGCAATCCTTTCATCTTCTAGTACTTGGGCTGATACTTCTACGCTACCAGAATCAGTGAATTTAATACCATTACCCACCAGATTATAGAGAATTTGTTGGAGGCGATTCTCGTCTGCTAGGGCTGGAGGGAAATCATAGGCAATAGCATTAACTAGTTTTACATCTTTGTTCCCAACCAGAGATTGACTCAATGTTAGTACTATTTCTACTACTTCCCTAATACCCACAGGTTTAAGCTGTAGTTCTATATTTTTATTTCGTAGCTTAGAGAAATCAAGAATATCATTAACTAGATTAGATAATCGGTGTCCACTGTGGGCAATCATGGACAAGTTTTTTTGTTGGATATCTGATACTTCACCCGCAGCACCATCCAGCATCGATTCACTAATACCAATCATGCCATTAAGAGGAGTACGAAGTTCGTGGGAAGTGTTGGCGAGAAATTGATCTTTGAGTTTATCAAGACGCTGCAATTCCTCATTTTGCAATTCTAAAGTTTCAAAGGAAACTTTAAGCTGTTTCGCCATTTGATTGAAAGAATTAGCCAGAGTTCCCACCTCATCTTTGCGCTGAATAGATACTGTTTTATCTAAATTTCCCGCCGCTAACTCTTGGGCTGCATGGGACAAAGATAGGAGAGGTTTAGTAATCCATCGAGCAATGAGAATACCAATAATTGTTGACCCAATTAAAGCCCCAATAGAGAGGAGCGCCGTAGCACGACTATTGGCATTAATTTGCGCCATAAAATCCTGTTCAGGAATTA
The DNA here is from genome assembly GCA_964633315.1 of uncultured bacterium. GTDB lineage: Bacteria > Cyanobacteriota > Cyanobacteriia > Cyanobacteriales > CAWCAG01 > CAZWGS01. Next base: position 17,763 of record CAZWGS010000077.1, read on the forward strand.
CGATCACAATCAGCCAATCTAAGCCTAAACTATCTCTAAAAGGATAAACTTTTCCTAATAAACTCTCACCATCTATTGTCAAGCGAAATATTTTATTTTCTTCTACTTCAGTCCAGTTACCAAATTTTTTAATCAGATATTGGGCTGTGGAACTAACCAGAGTATCTGTACTGTTAATTGCTTGTAGTCTTTGTTCAAGCTTGCCATTATTACCGCTATAAAAGTATTTTTCTTTTGTTGAACTTGCTACTAAAAGACCAGAGCGATCAATGATAAAAGTTTCTCCTGATTTGCCAATTTCTAGCTGATTGAGAAAATTACTAATATGGTAGAGAGAAAAATCAACACCAATTATCCCCTGCAAAGCATCAATTTCATTATATATCGGTTGACCCAAGGTAATGGCGAGGCGCTGAGTACTAAAATCAATATAGATATCACTCCAGGTAGGTTTATAGCCTCTAATTGTATCTTTGTACCAAGGTCGAACTCTAGGGTCATAATATTGATTGATTTCTAATAATTGCCCAATATTTCCTTGTTTATCAGTAGAGTAAATATGAAATTTATTATCTGTAGAACGGTTAACCTGACTAACTACCCATTGATTATTCCCCTGCAATCCTAAACCCAAAAAATCTCCCCTATTACTACCAAAATAAATTGATGTAACATTGGCAGTATCAAATAAATATCTCTGCTGCCAAAATTGAGAAATTAGGCTATCTCGCCCTCGCAAATCTAAATGTCCTAGCGCTACAGCATCAGCATTAACTTGGGCAATAACTCTAGGAATTTGGAGATAATTATTGATACTTTGTTCAATGCGATTACCGATCTCGCTCTGTAGCTGTTGTGCGAGATCATTAACTGCTCTCTGACCATTTCTAAAAGACAAGTAACTCACTAATCCCACAGTACTAAAAACCTGCACTGTAATCGAAACAATCAGAATTGTGCGCAAGGAAACTTGGGAAGAGCAACGGGAAAAGAATCGCTGGAAGTAAACCATATACAGCCCTGATGTAGGGAAAAACAGCCCTTTGTAGATCTACCAGATAAAGATTAGGCTCATTATACAGCTCTTCTTCTGTCAGAAACCTCATCACCGAAAGGGCTCAAAAGCCCATTTTTTCAAAGAAACCGACGGATGTTCATATGTAGAAGGGATAGCCGCCCAACCCTTGGTTATTGGTTATTGGTGATTTGTTGTTTGACTTTCAACCAACAACTAACAACAAATAACATGAAATTCCTCGTGCTTTAGCCGGGGGATGAGTTAATAAAGCTAGTAGATAAACATCAGGATCATTGTTCCCATTTATGAGTCTGAAAGTGTTAAATATTAATTCTCTTCCCCAAAAAATACCACTTCTGAGCAATTCTCAACTATGATTAATCACGTCTTTAATCCTGCAGTCCTATGGGAGATGTTATTGCTGTAGTTAATATGAAAGGTGGAGTCGGTAAAACTACAATTACCGTCAATCTAGCCTCTTGTCTCGCACGAGACTATAAAAAAAAGGTGCTAGTCATTGATTTGGATACGCAAATCAATGCAACCCTCAGTTTGGTTCCACCACTACATTTTTCCAAGCTGAAACACGAACAACGTACTCTGAGGACTTTAATTAGCAAAGTCCTACAACCAAATCCAGACATAAACTCAACTCTTCCTTTAATAGTTCAAACTCAAGTCTGTGGGGTTCCGGGGCTTGATTTAATACCAGGTGATATTCAACTTTATAATGATTTGTGGTTAGCAACCATGATCAACAATCGCGCAGCCAAAAATAATCAAGATTTCACTCAGGTGTGGCAATTAATTGAAGATAGTTTAATTAGTAATCTAATCACACCATTAATTAAGTTATATGATTTTATTTTGCTAGATTTTTCACCCGGAGATAATTTGATTACTCGCAGTGGTATTCTAGCTAGTGATTACTATTTAATACCTGCCAAACCAGAACCATTATCCGTGATTGGTATTGGGATGTTAGAAGGTAGAATTAAAAAATTTAGAGAAACTGGACGCAGCCAAATAAAACGTCTAGGAATTATTCTTACTTCTCTAGGTCATGCAACTACAATGGGAGGAAAAATTAAACACAGACTTGAGGAAGAATTTGGTACAAATACAATCTTTAAAACTGAAATTCCCTTGAATGTAGACGTGGCAAAAGCTGTTGATTATTCCCGACCTGTTGTGCTCAATAATCCTCAAGCAAAAGGTGCGAAAGCCTTAATAAATGTAACCCAAGAATTTATCCATATTTTTTCCCTAATTACCGAGTAAAAGCAATGATAAACTAATACATATTTAATCAGGAATTCATAAATATTAAATCACTATTCTTACCTAAGGATTAAGCATGGGATTTGTAATTAGTACCGTTAACATGAAAGGCGGTGTTGGGAAAACAACTTTAACCGTTAACTTGGCAACTTGTTTAGCAAAAAATCATGGTAAGCGAGTCCTCGTTATCGATTTAGATGCTCAAATTAGTGCAACTCTGAGCTTAATGTCTCCTCACGAGTTTGCTAAATTACGTAGGAAAAGACATACTCTCAGTTATCAAATTGACAAAATAGTACGACCTTATATCAAACGTAAATTTTCTGTGCAAGACATGATCGCTACTAACGTTTGCGAGATACCAGGCATGGATTTATTACCAGGAGATATTGAACTTTATGACGAGTATATTATCTCTGAAACCTTGCACAAAAAAGCTATCAAGAGTGAAAAAACTGACTTTGATGATGTTTGGAATGGCTTTGAAGAGATATTAATTAAAAGTATTCTTGAACCCGTTAAACAGAAATATGATTTTATCTTGATGGATTGTGCCCCAGGTTATAATTTATTAACCCGTAGTGGCATTGTTGCCAGTGATTTTTATCTCCTCCCTGCACGACCAGAACCATTATCTTTAGTTGGCATTCAACTACTAGAAAGACGTATTGCTAAACTCAAAAATACCCATGATTCAGATAATGTTTTAAATCTAAAATTATTAGGTATAGTGTTTATCCTCTCTGGAAGCAATTTACTAGGTAGATACTATAAGCAAGTTATGCAAAGAGTGGCACAAGACTTTAGTCCTGACCAAGTATTTGAGAATCGCATTCCTCTGGATGTTAATGTTGCTAAAGCAGTGGATACTTTTAGTCCCGTCGTAGTAGCAAATCCCAATGCTCCAGGAGCAAAATCCTTCGCTAAACTAACAGAAGAATTACTACAAAAATTAGAAAATTCTTCTAATAATTAAATTTGAGGGGTAAGTTTAATTATTGCTTCTCAACTTGCGATTCAAACCACAAAAATAGACCTAATTTAGAGACTAATCCAGAGATAATCATTAATGTGGCACAGGAGAATACAGTAAACCAATTCCAAGGCTGACCACTGACGGTTACAAATGTTGTCTCCACTAATAACACTGGAAAGCAAAGACCAAGAATAAATAAGCCCAGATAAAAGACAAAATTGCCTCGCATCAAAGAGGTAATCAGAGCAACTATTGTGCCCAGAGGGATAAAAACTAAGCAATAGAAAGCAAAAGTGTGGATCTTAAAACTAGAATTAGTTAAGATAATTGCCCATCTATATTCTAAGAGTTTTAATAATTTGAATATAGCTATGCCGGGAATTATGTGAGCACTGTAGTGATTATCCACACTATCAACATAACAAGATAAAGCTCCCTGATTATAAGTTAGTACCACACTATGAGGCTTGGTGTCTTGGAAAACTCCTGGTACATTGAATGCAGGATTGGCTCCATTAGCTCCTGTTAGAGGTGTACGCAAGCGTAGGGATAAATCATAACCATCTTGTCCAAAAGTGAAGTTGCGCTGCACTGTATCCTTCGAAAAAGATACAATACGAGCTGGGTTTCCTTGCCACTTCCTTGCTGTCTGAAAGCTGGTAAATAGAGAAAATTGGCTGTTTTTCGCTGCTTTTTCCGCAATTATATTGACTGGCTGCTCTGTAGCTAACCAACTTTGTCCTGTAAAATTAGCCCCAGTTTCTGAATTTAGCGATGATGGTTGTCCTTGCCAAGATAAATCTGGTAAATTCCCAATGCGATCTTTATAGTTGCCGTTACCTGTAAACTTGTAGTGAGCAATCATCGATGGAGTAAATTGAGTATCTAAATTAGCTCCAGAGAAGATTTGTTTTACCTCTGTTGGTGAAAAAGCTCGATCTGCTAAAGCTACTTCAGAAACAGAACCAAGCCAAGGGCGATTTTGTGTGCGTTCGTTACCTAAAAGTAATGTATAGTTGGGGTTCCAGTTACTCAAATCTACGCGAAAAGAGAACATCAACATCACCAAGCAAATGAAGATTAGATAGCCAGTAAAGCCAATGGCGAGTCTTTTGAAAGAGTATAACTGGCGCAGACGCTTGCCAATTGCCCAATATCCCCGATAAAAAGTTAAGCAACCCAAACCCCCACTGAGACTATTCATCAAAATATCCGTAGCACTCGAAAAGCGAGAAGGGAGGAATAGTTGTAGGGTTTCCACTGTGGTTGAAAGACAAAAACTAGCGAGAATAACCCACAATAGCGATCTTGTACCACTTCGTGTCCTGTAAGCTAGTAAACCTGTTAAACCTAGACCAAAGGGTATAAATAGCAATAAATTTCCCAACAGGTCAGAAAAATCGCTATTAACATCTAAACTACGAGCAATTTCCCCACGAGAAACAGGATCGCCAAAGGAGAAATTAAAGGGGGAGAGAGTGGCTACAATTATTACTAGCAGACCACTGGAAAAGATTAATCCAGACCCTTGTATTAATACTTTGCGCCAACGATCGGACAAGTAAGGAGAAATCTTCGGTGAGCTCATGAAGTGGCTTTCTAAATGTATTTTTGAATGGATACAGCTATGGAGTTCTAAATTCAGTAGAGATTTACCTGGCTACTAAATCTAAAATAAAGTCTCCTTTCTAGTTTGCCCACAAAAACATTATTTATTGGTTAGGAATTACACAGTGAAACCAGAAAAATAACATTACTGATTGACCTATGACTAATTTTCCCTTTCCTCGCCCATTTTCTTGATCTAAGTTTTCTGGGAACATCGTTTCGCTTCTCTCCCTTCTCCCCTGTGGTGTCCAACTATCTGTAGTGAACTGAAATGAAAAAGGTATTGATGAGGATACAATAAAGCGCCCACATGAGAAAAGAACCAAAGTACTTGGCTTTCTAGAGGCGCTATTTCTTGATTTAATCTAAGAGTAGCAGTTTAGTAGCCTCTGCCTCCGCCTCCGCGGTTATAACCACCACCAGAGCGTCTATCTTCGCGAGGTTTAGCCTTGTTAACTTTAATCTCGCGACCCATCCATTCAGCTCCATCTAGAGCTTCAATAGCAGATTGCTCCTCTTCTTCACTTGACATTTCCACGAATCCAAACCCCCGAGGACGACCACTTTCACGATCAGTGGGAAGCTGAACTCGCTTCACTTTTCCGTATTCTGCAAAGACTGCATTCAAGTCCTCTTGAGTGACTTCGTAAGATAGGTTACCGACGTAAATTGACATAGTTTTGAGTTGTCTTCTCAAGGAATGATGTTTTTAGAGAGACAAGATTATTGGACAAGAATATAGCTCAATACCTTACGGCAAAACCTTCAATACTGAATAAAAACTTAATCGTTAATCTTTGTAATTCTCGACTCCAATGATAGCATTTTTGCGGAGCATGGAATCAATAACAACAGAGGAAGACTCCAGTGGTTAGTCTTACAGAAACAAGTCGATTAGCGCTATTTCTTGGTTTAATGTAAGAGCTTACCTTTGGCAGCCATAATCTCCTGTGGTTTCTATCACTGGAGTGAACCCAAGTTACTATTCTTAATAAAAAAACTATAATTTAGCACAATATATCAAATGTGACGATAACATCCTGGGGTTATGATTAGCGATCATTGATTGCTACTGGCAAATCGAAAATTTTGATGAGAGCCTTGTTGGAAGTTCGTAACCTAGAAACTCGCTTTTTTACCCCCGAAGGTATGATTAAGGCTGTTAATGGCGTTTCTTTTCAAATCAGCGCCCGAGAGACTCTCGGAATTGTTGGTGAATCGGGTTCTGGTAAAAGTATAACCATGCTTTCTCTAACTCGTTTACTACCTGCTTCGGGAAAGGTTACCCATGGTGAGGTGCTATTTAATCGAAGAGATTTGCTGCAATTAACAGCTAGGGAAATGCGTAAATTACGTGGCGATCAAATTTCCCTGATTTTTCAAGATCCCATGACTTCCCTCAATCCAGTTTTACCTATCAGCAAGCAAATTAGCGAATCCCTGATGCTACATCGAGGAATGAGTAGGAACCAAGCTCAAACTAGAGCTGTAGAATTGCTAGAGTTAGTAGGTATCCCTGGAGCCAAGGAACGTGTTAAGAATTATCCTCATCAATTTTCTGGTGGGATGCGCCAAAGAGTTATGATCGCAATGGGGCTAGCTTGTAATCCCCAACTCTTAATCGCCGATGAACCTACTACCGCCCTTGATGTGACGATTCAGGCGCAAATTGTAGATTTGGTTAAGCGTCTGCAAACACAACTGGGTATGGCGGTAATTTGGATTACCCATGACTTAGCTTTATTAGCTCGGTTGGCGACCAGGATTATGGTGATGTATGCTGGTCAAGTTGTGGAAACGGCTCCTGTATCTGCACTCTACAAAAATCCACACCATCCTTACACCGTGGGCTTATTGCAAAGTATTCCTCGCCTTGTAGGGAAGCGGGCTCAACGTCTGCAAGCGATTCAAGGCTTACCCCCAGATCTAATTAATTACCCTCAAGGTTGTCCCTTTGCACCTCGTTGTCCCCATGTTATAGCTAAGTGTCGCACTCAGGATCCTCCCTTGGAAACAGTGGGAGAACAACACCAGGTTGCTTGCTGGGTAAAACTGTAGGGAATATAAACTCATTTCCTGGTTAAAGCACTAGGGATTTCGTGTTGTTGGTTGTTAGTTTTTGGTTGTTTGTAGAGAAGAGAGCTGATCTCCATCGGATTGGTTACCTAGAAACTGCGAGAAAGCCCTCACTTTTAGTGATGGGATGAATTGCAG
>CAZWGS010000078.1:0-24499 GCA_964633315.1 uncultured bacterium
GGAAGCCCACGCTAGATTACGACTTAAGGAGTAATTAGCGTTGGGAGGAAGTCACACAGTCATGATGCGCTTAAAAAAGTGGCAATGGGTTATTCTTGCAATTCCTGTGGTAGCAGTTGTCGGTTTCTTACTATTTGCAGCAGGATCGCAAATTCATAGCTGGGGTATTAGCTGGATTTGGGCAATATTTATCTTACTCTTTGTCCCTTGGCGATGGTTGTTGGTGCGATGGACAAAACCTGCAATTGCGCAATTAGAAACAGTGATGGCGCAGCTTAACGCTGACATTGCAACTAACTTGGAAGCAACATCAGTGACAGCAGATGAAGCAACGGAGAAAGCAGCAGCTACCTTGCAAGAAATTGTAGCAGCCACACACGAAGATCCACCTATTTGGGAAGATTGGACAACATTTTGGCAACGCTGTCAAGAATTAATTGTTGCCATTGCTAAAATCTATTATCCTGAAGTCAAATATCCCCTACTCAATATCTACATTCCCCAAGCCTATGGATTGCTGCGAGGAACAGTAGATGATTTAGATCGCTGGATGCAGCAACTATCCCCAGCCCTGAATCAGGTTACAGTGGGACAAGCCTACCAAGCCTATGAAATATATCGTAAATTAGAACCCTCTGCCCGTAAACTCTGGCGTGTCTGGAATTGGGCGCAATGGTTACTCAATCCGGTAACCGCGGCGGCGAAAATGGCAAGTCAGCGTTATAGTAAACAAGCCAATCAAGAATTATTGGCTAACCTAAGTCAACTATTGCGCGAAGCAGCCTTGCGTAACTTGTGTCAACAGGCGATGGCGCTTTACGGTGGTAGCAATCTCCCCCTCTCTCCACCAGACTCTGAAACCAGCCTACCCACAGCCAAAACCCAAACTATCACAGAAATTCTCACTCAAGCTGAAGCAGTAGACGAAGTAGAGACAGAACCTGTAAATATTTTACTAGTAGGACGCACTGGAGCAGGAAAAAGTAGCCTCATCAATACCCTCTTCCAAGCTAACCTCGCCACCGTAGATGTATTACCCAGCACCGAAGACATCCAAAACTATTCCTGGGAGGCGGAAACGGGAGAAAAACTCACCTTGTGGGATACACCGGGTTATGAACAGGTGAAAAGAGCAGATTTACGTACACAAGTCCTAGATTATGCCACAAATGCCGACTTGCTAGTACTCGTAACCCCCGCCCTCGATCCCGCCTTGCAGATGGATGTAGACTTTCTGAGTGATATCGCAACCGTAGTTAGTGATTTACCTACCATCGCTGTGGTAACTCAGGTTGATCGCCTGCGCCCAATTCGGGAGTGGGAACCACCCTATAATTGGCAAAGAGGCGATAGGGCAAAGGAAAAGGCGATCCGAGAAGCAACCGAATATCGTGCCCAGCTTCTAGATCCATTTTGCCAGCAAGTGCTACCGTTAGTAGCAGGAGATTTAGATACAGGAAGGATTTCTTGGGGTATTGATATTCTTTCCTTCGCCCTCATCGATGCAATCACCCCAGCAAAACAACTGCGTCTAGCGCGCTTTCTTAGTAACCTTGAAGCCCGAAGTATAGCTGCTGCAAAAATTATAGACCGCTATACCTTACAGATGGCAACCACTCAGGGTTTAACTGCACTTTTAAAAAGTCCTATCCTGCAATTTTTGTCCACCCTTTCCACCGGAAATCCTGCTCTAGCATACTTACTAGCAGAACAAATTCCTGTGGAACAATTGCCTGTAGTAATTGGCAAACTGCAAATGGCTTATGACCTTTTTAACTTATTAAATAGCGATTCAAAAATAACTGATTTTGACTTACTCTCTCTGTGGTCATTGCTATTAGAAAATTCCGCTGCACCTGATCGCAATGCCTGGGCTTTTGGTCATGCTTTAGTGGAATATTGGACTCAAGATTTGGAACTAGTTCAGTTAAAAGAGAGATTTGATTATTATTTGAATTTGGATTAAACCCAGATTAAATAGGCGATTATACGGAACTCAAATGCTTTTTCTTCAGACAAAATAAAAGCATATAGCCCTAGGTATTAACGTGTTTGTCAATCTCAAGTACTGAAACCTTATAGGCAGTAAATTCTTCCCCCTGCCTTGGGCGTAGCGCTATGATGTCTGGATTTTCAAGATGAAAAAAATGCAACTTAACCTAGATACTCTAACTTCTGTTAGCTTCGATGAGCTGAATAATCTACCTAGCTTCTCAGGTATCTATATTGCTTTTGATTCAAATAATCGCTTTCTTTATATTGGCAAAGCTAATAATATTTTAGATAGATGGAAGAGTCATCATCGTAAAGAGCAGCTAGCAGAAATAAATCAAACAGATGCAGTGCGAATTGCTTGGTTTCCTTGGAATAAAGAAGACTTGAGTGTAGCTGAAGACTACCTAATTAGTCGTTATCAACCTCTATTGAACAATACAAGAGTCACAAGAAAAAAAGTTATTCCTTCCGAAGTCATTCTGAGAGAATTATTACAGGAAATACGTCTTTTAATTGTTGTTGTTAGTATCCAGAAAAACAATCCATCTCAAATTCCTACTGTTTATGCCAACTACAACTATGAGAACTCAGGAAAAAATGGTTGTGCTCGTGTAATTAAAAGTTTCAAGAAAAATAATAAAGAAAGAGGAAGTAGTTTTATCAAAAGACAAAAGTATGGTCTTTATAGAACCCATTATTCACGACCTGGTAGTAGAGAACATAAACAAACATCAAGAATCCAGAGTTCCTATAATAATCATTGGACAATCCCTTGCAATGGAGTAATTATCGACATTACTCCCCTAGATGAACATGAATTTAAATTCTTAAGAGACAAAGATAATTCTGCTTGGAGAAAACTAGCAGGAATCAAAATTCGCGCCGTTACCAACCAAAGTAATATCAACTCCTTTGGTCATGGTTTTGCTGCCATGATAGAAGATCCAATTCCCCTACTTTGGCAAGATAACCTGAGTTAATCGCCCTTAGCAAAAAATTACATTCAACCCTTAACCTCCTTTGCTACAATCAGAAGCTGAAAATTACTAAGTATTTTCCACAGCCATATTTCTCCCCTAATTTCATAAATATGAAGCGTCGGCAATTTATCAACAATACTGCTGTTGGCGCAACCACAGCAGCAGCCCTAGCAGCCTGTAGCCCCACCACCACCTCTTCCCCTTCCACCTCTGGTGAGGGTTTACCCCGCATTCGCTGGCGCATGGCTACCAGTTGGCCTAAATCCCTTGATACCATCTATGGTGGGGCGCAAACGGTATGCGATCGCGTTAAGGCTATGACTGGAGGACGTTTCGAAATTACTCCCTTCGCTGGTGGAGAAATTGTTCCCGGACTTCAGGTGCTTGATGCAGTGCAAGCGGGAACGGTAGAGTGTGGTCATAGTGCCAGCTATTATTATGTAGGCAAAAACCAAGCCCTAGGCTTCGGAACTTCTTTACCCTTTGGTTTAACAGCCCAACAACAAAACGCCTGGTTTTATCACGGTGGCGGTTTGGAAGCAATGCACAAAATCTATGCTGATTTCAACGTGATTAGTTTCCCTGCTGGTAACACTGGGGCGCAAATGGGAGGTTGGTTTAAAAATGAGATTAATTCAATTAGCGATCTTAACGGCTTAAAAATGCGTATTCCTGGGCTGGGGGGAGAAGTCATGTCTCGCTTGGGGGTAAATGTGCAAGTTTTACCTGGAGGCGAAATTTTCCTCGCTTTAGATAGGGGAACAATTGATGCGGCGGAATGGGTTGGTCCCTATGATGATGAGAAGTTGGGTTTAAATAAAGCAGCACCTTTTTATTATTATCCTGGCTGGTGGGAACCAGGACCAACTTTGGAAGTAGAGGTTAACAAAACTGCGTGGGAAAAATTACCAAAAGAATATCAGGAAGTATTTATTACTGCGGCGAAGGAAGCGAATCTAAATATGTTGGCAAAATACGACGCTTTAAACCGGGAAGCTTTACAGCGTCTAATTGCTAGTGGTACCCAACTTAAAGCATACTCCAACGAAATTATGACCGCTGCTCAAAAAGCAGCTTTTGAATTGTATGAGGAAACAGCAAGTAAGAATCCAGCTTTTAAGGAAATTTACGAACCCTGGAAGCAGTTTCGTCAGAAAGTTTCAGAATGGAATCGCATTAACCAGCAAAGTTTTGCTAATTTTGTTTCTCAGTAGTTTTACTTGATTAGAAAGAAAATAAGATAACGGCAAGAGGTAAATCTGGTAAGTATGGAAACTTTAGGTTCAGTTAAATAATTTAATTCTTGTTAATCAACTTAACATCAAAATTGCACTAGCAAAGTTCTCTATATTTTTTGCTAAGTGTTAGCTCAACATGTAGCATGTTTTTTATTTTTGCTATTATTACTTATTCAGGTGTATATAAACTAATTAACATTAGACTTTTTTTAGAATTCAGGTAAGAAGTAAAAGGCGGAGTAATTGATGGTATAGCTCTACGCCAAGGGTTTAGGATGTAGGGTATGAAAAAGACCATTCCATATAGCTTTACGCCATTCTGGATTGTCTTTTTTTGTCATAACGTATATCCGTTGTGCTATAACAGTGTAAAAAAAAATATTTTCGGGAGATATCTATTTATTTTTCATAGTCAACTCAAGCCCATCAAGGGTTTAGGAGCTGAAATCATGCAGGTTTAGTGTGGCTCAGCTTAGATCGCAAATTAACTTTTTTGTCACTCTCTTTGTTTAGTAAACTTCAGAGCAGTCCTACTTAAAATGTCTATACACGATAACATCACTAGAATTTTAGCAACACGCCGTCCTGTTTCAGATAAAATTGCAGGGGTTAAGACCAATTTAGGATCGCTTTACTCTCTGTTAAATGAGCTTGAAAACAAAAAAGAGCTACTTCAAAATGAACTGGCTGATGAAGATGAAGGAATAATTGCAAACTTAAATAAATTGAATTTTTCTAACCTTCAAGCAGCGATTATGAATCAGTTGGAGGTTCTTGGTAAGGTGCAGACGCGCTTTGATAGGGATACCCTCAATTTGGCGGTTGTTGCTAATGCCAAACAGGGTAAAAGTCGCCTTTTAAGAAGTTTAACTGGGCTGTCTGAAAATGAAATTCCTGATGGAAATCAAGGACATTGTACTGGCGTTGCAAGTACAGTAAAACCTAACCGTGATAGCAGCGAAACTTATGGCGAAGTTTGGTTTCATACCCCAGATTCTTTTGTCACAGAGGTTATTGCTCCTTACTATAAAGAGCTAGGCTTAGGTGCAGTGCCCAACACTATTGGAGAATTTAAAAAGCCACTCCCTCTTCTATCACCTGAATTAGCAAAAAACACTAACACTATTTATCAAGAAAAGTATCGTTATCTCGAGCGATATCATACAAACTTAGGTAAATACGAACATTTATTAGGCATAACCTCATCTCAACCACAGAGAATTAATAACTCTGACATTCGCAAATATGTTGCCCAATATGATCTAAATGGGAGTCCTACCTATGATTATATGGCAGTGAAAAAGTGTGATATTTTCTGTCCTTTCCCCAACGCTCCTACTGATAAAATTGCCGTGGTAGATACACAAGGATTAGGGGATACAGGGGTTGGTGATAAAGAAAGATTAATTGAGATCTTAGGCAAAAGTGTGGACATAATTTTGTTTATTAAAATGCCAAACCCCGTAGCAGATTATTGGGGAACATCAGATATTGAACTATATAGTGTTGCTAATACAGCATTAGCCAATCATCTTCCTTTAGAAAAGTGGTCTTTCTTTGTACTGAACCAAACAAATGATCCAGAAAGGGGAAATAACACCTTACAGTGTGATGTCCTCAAGAAGGAAGTTCCTGAAACAATCAAGGTTATTGGCGACAACATGATTATTGCCAATTGTGCGGATGAACAACAAGCTAGAGATATTATTTTGAAGCCAATAGTTAACTATCTAGTTGGGAATGTTGAAGCTCTCGATAAAGAATATTCTGCTTCTTATCAAGAGGAATTAAATCAACTTCAAAACCAAGTTAGCTTTGAATTAGAAAAGGCTAGTAATTCTCTGGTTACCCAATCCCAAGAGGAAGATGATGATCAGCTTTTTGAAGAATTATTTGAGGAATTTTGGGGAAAGCTTACTATTAGGATTGATGAATTGATTTATAACCTCAGAGAGGAATCTGAAGAAGAGGATTATTTTTTCCAAGAACAAGTAGAACTGGTCATTGAAACTGCTAAAAATAATACGGCAATACCTTTAGACAAGAGTGAGAACGAAACAGCCATATCACAAATAGTGAGAGAAATTATTAAGTCTAAAGGCGATCCAGACACAGCATACTCTAATTTTTTAAACAAAGTGCGAACCAATCTAACTAGGCATTTTTATGCTTTAGATGATGGTTTAAATAGAGCTATTGAACAGGCAAAAATAGACGTAGCCAAGCTTTTCGTTGAAGAGCTTGGTTTTGGTGATTTAACTGATAAACGTGGAGCTGAATTTATTCAAGCGATGTTTGAATTATTCCCAGAACAAGCATTGCGGGGTCAGAGTAGTCAGCTTAAACAGGGCTTTCAAGTTTTTTCCGAATATAAACTATCATTTAAAGGCTTGATTTTACCCCGTATTCGCCCTTGTCTAAAACCCTTACAATCTTTTCCTAGGGCTATAAACCTTGAAGCCACTGAAAGATTAGATGCAGCAGAACAAATATTAGGTAACCTTGAAACCCTACATGGAGAAGTCATTTACCAATGTAAAGATGTTCTGGGAAATATGTTAACTGAACCAGTTCAAGCAGCACTAGCAATTGTGGAAGAATTTCAAGAGCAGGTTATTTTCAGTGAAAGAATTAAGACAGAATGGCGATTATTTTTAAGAAAAGAAAGGAAAAGAATCTGGGCTAATGAATTTGGAGGAGGTGGTGCAAATAAATCTAAAAAAGAATGGCAAGACTTGCTTGAAAGAGCTAAATTATCTAACTCTTTAGATAACTTTCAGTTTATTAAGTAACAAATACTTTCCGGACGAAAATAAATGGGAATTCCAGAATATAAAATCACAATGCTTGGTCCTAGTGGTGTGGGCAAAACAAGTCTTTTGACCGCCATCTATGAAAAATTTGAAGATACGGCTGGTAAACTTCAAATAACTATAGATCCTGAGTCTAAGACTTTAATCCAGATTCAAGATTGTTTAAAAAAATTAAAAAGTTTAACTCAGAAACATAATGATATAAGGATTAAACCAGGACAAGGAGTTAAAGGCACTAACAGTGAATCTTCCTTTTTCTTTAACATGGGTATCAAGGGTAAAAACCCCTCATTGAGCTTACACTTTCAAGATTATCCGGGAGGATGGATAGCTTCAAATCCTGAAAATATAGATAAAGTAGTTGAATTTTTAAGAGAGTCTGTAGCTGTTTTAATACCTATTGATGCTACAGCAATAATGGAAAAAAACGGCAAATATCATGAATATATTAACTTAGGAACAACAGTTACTGCTTTAATCCAAAGAGCCTATCAAAATCTTGATTCTCCACGTCTTGTAATTTTAGCTCCTGTAAAGTGCGAGTTATATATGCAAAAACAGAAGGGAGAAGAACTTTTAAGACGTGTTGATGAAGAATATAAAAAACTAATTGAGTTCTTTCAGTCTGAAAATCTTCGCGCTAATGTAGCTGTGGTTAAAATACCAGTACAAACTGTGGGTAATGTGCGATTCTCAAGATTAGAGGAAAAAGAAGAACAAGAACCTGAGTTTTATTTTTGTAGGACTCGTATTAATGCTTCTTATGAACCAAAAGATTCTGAACAGCCCATCAAATATTTATTACAATTTATTCTCAAGCTTCACCTAGAAAAACGAAATCCTGTTGTTAAATTATTTCTTAAATTGTTAAAGCTAGACAAACCCTTTCGAGAAGCAGCAACCAGATTTGCTCAAATGCCAATAAACCCTAACTGCAAAGTTTTACAAGGGGATAAATGGTTAGACATTTAGATTAAGGAGGCAAAAATGGAGATTTATATCAACAGTCGAGGGAAAAAACAAAATCAAGATTACCACTGGCGTCACATTAGTCGTCAAGGTGAAAGACCAGCATCTGAGCCAGATATTATTAGAGAGTACTCAAAATGCATAGATCGTGAAGATTTTTCACTAGTTCTAGCATCTTCAAAACAAAAACTTTTCTTGCTTATTACTGGACTTGAACCTGAAAATAGTAGAATTGATATTAAAAGACGTATAATTAGTAATTCTCTTGCATTAATCGCCAATTGGTCAGATGAAGAGCGTTTTCGCTTAATTGCGGCTAGTGCGCTGCAAGGAGAATTAGCTCAAAAACTAGAAGACACAATTGAGTTTGATAGTGAAGAAGGGTTTCAAGTAAAGTTTACTTATAAAGAGTTATTAGAAAAAATAACTCCAACATTTAAAGCTGGTGGTTCACCTCCCAAAAAAGCAGAAAATACAATACAGTTTCTTTCTGATGAAAATAAAATTAAACTCTCCGAGGAATTAGAAAACTACCGTTTTCCTAGAAAAGAAGGTTTATTAGTAATAGTAGCTCGAAGCACTCCTGAATCTGTTCTTAGAAAGAAAGAGGTGTGGCGGGGTCTAACATGCAATATAGAAACTAGTCAACTAGCGACAAGTAACAACCGACGAGAAAATTCATCAATCAGAGAAGCAATTTTCAGAATAATAAATTCACAAAGAATAGTTACTTCTCTCATTTTCCTACTTTTAGGATTGCTCTTATGGGGAGGAGTAAAAAGTTTTTTTTTCCTAATTATGTAGTTCAAGATCCTAATATAAGTGCAGAAGGAACAGACGAGAATCAAGCTAACCCTCAAGCAGGAACTTCTCCTAGTACAGAAAATCCTCCCACACAGCCAGAAGTAACAGCCAATAGCACAACTGAATCTCAAGGAGAAACTCCTAGTAGTACAGAAAACATTTCACCAGCAGAAGCAACAGCTGATAAGACAACTGACTCTCCTGAAGTAACTTCTAGTAGTACAGAAAATCCTCCCACACAGCCAGAAAAAGACAATAATGCTGACCTATGCAGTGAATTCTTTGAGCATCAATTTCCGCCTTTACTGAGTCCTGAAAATGGAAAATCACATATGCAATCTGTAAAACTATTACAAAAATTCCTCATCAAGAAGTATGACTATAAGAATCAAATAGATTTCAATGCACAATATGACGAGAAAACAATTGAGGCTGTCAAGGATTTCCAGACAACGCATAACCTTGACAATGATGGTAAGGTAGGACCGCAAACACTTGAGTCATTGAAAGATAACAGTAACTGTTCTTAACTAAGTAGCTTCACTTGATTACGCGCATAATATAGGTTTTAGTTTAGGGAATTGGGGAGTTGGGGTAAGTCTTATAGGTTTTACCAATAATAAGTCTTATAGGTTTTGCCAATAATATGATTCCAAGAAGCTGATTGGGTACTATATCCGACTACTGTGTCAACCTTGAATGAAAGGATAAATCCTCCCCTGCTTCCCCTGCTTCCCCTGCTTCCCCTGCTTCTACTTCCCCTCTTGTTCTAATTTTTCCTTTTCCTGCTTCAGTTTTTCTTCTAAAGCTTGAATTTGCAACCAACGACTTTCAATGATCTCCTTTTCCTGTTTTAACTTGTCTTCTAATTCTTGAATTTGTTCAGTGCGAGTTTCAATTTCGAGATTGCGACGGGTTAAATCCTGACTTTGGGAAGTTAAATTTTGTCGCCATTGTTCTTCTTCTTGTTTCAGGGGAAAGTATTGTGAAACTAGAGAGACAACCCACTCAGTAGCATCTTCAATACTCATCAAGTGGGATTGCTCGCCTAAGTTTACTAAAACCAGCATTCCTTCACCAACTTCTTTTGTCTTACCTTCGTCAAGGGGAATACACTGGGAATCACTCACCAGCCAATCTCCCTCAGATTCTTGATGAGCTAGCAGTTGTAGTTCAACCTTACCTGAGTTGGGATTTTTTTGCACTTGGGCTAGGTGTAACATAGCTAGTTAGTTTAATTTCCCTTATTAGTGATCTATCATTACTTAGATTAGAGATGATTGGTATAGGAACAGTGCCATATCCTAAGCTATTTAGAGACTTGCTCAATGATCCAAGCTGACATTTAGCGCAAATAACTAAGACGTTCTTGTAAAATTGAACCTTGTTTCTGGGCTTCTGTTAATGCGTCTTTAGTCCCTTGTACAATTTCAGCAGGTGCTTTATTGACAAAGCCAGGGTTACTCAGACGACTCTCTAGAGATTTTATCTCTGCTTCAACTTTACCCAAGTTTTTCTCTAGTTTGGCTCGCAAAGACTCTACATCAACTACACCAGTAAGTGGAATTAGAGCTTGAACTGTACCAACTACACCCACCATAACCTGTTCTGGTTGCTGCTTGAGATCTGCCAAAATGGTTAAAGATTGCGCTTTGGCTAAATCTTTAATGTAAGATTGCCCTGCTTGGAGAATTTGGCGTTCTTGTTCACTTTCACTTTGCAGAATTACTGTTACTTTAACCCCTGGTTTAATTTCTGCTTCAGCTCGCAGGTTGCGTAGAGTGCGGATAGTATCAATTATGAGGTCAAATTGTTGCTCTATGGGAATATTAAGGGTAGTAGTTGATAAATCTGTCGTTGATAGTGCCTTTGGAGTCTCTTTTCCTCCTACAATCTGCTGTTTGAGTGAGTTAGTTTGCTCTGCTAATTTTTGACGACCATCGACTTTAATTAAATAACGTACTATAAACCAGATAGTATAACCCAAGCCAATTGCTTGCAAGAGTGGCGACAACAGAGGTGTTTGGCTAATCGCACCTACGAGGGTAGAGAGTAGTTTTATAGCTAGTAGTGAACCTAAGAGCAGGCTAGCACCTAAAATAGGCTTTTGATATTGCTCAATAAATGCTCCAATTTTTCCTTTGGAGGGAGAAGATGGTGATGTAGAGACAATAACTGGTTCAATCTCTTCGGCTTCACTAGTAACTAATTCCTCCTCACTTTCCTTGAAATCGCTACTCTCAGGATATGCTTGCAAAGAAAGCAGTGCATCAGCTTGTTGAGTTAAAGTGTGCCAAATCTCCTCACTGATGTGGGGCATAAAAGGATGCAATAATTTAAGTATCCCTTCGAGAACATAGGCTAGGGTTTGTTGAGCTACTAGACGTGAAGTAGATGTTTTATCTTCTCGCAGTCTCAGTTTTACCAGTTCGATATACCAATCGCAAAAATCGCCCCAGATAAATTCGTAAAGCCCTTTAGCCGCTTCCCCTAAGCTATAAATCTCAATTTGCGATCTCGTGCTTTCAACCACTTGATGGTAACGTGAGATAATCCAACGGTCAGATAACTCCAAGTGTTGGGGATTAGGTTGTCCTAAATCCTGAGGAGTTCTACCATCGAGATTCATCATCACAAAACGAGAAGCATTCCAAATCTTATTCGCAAAGTTGCGCGCTGCTGCTACAGATTCGGACTCATCGGTTTTGCGATTATAGTCGAAGCTAATATCCTGTCCTGCACCTGCTACCTTTTTTATTAAGGCATAACGTAGGGCATCGGCTCCATACTTGTCTACCATGAGTAGGGGGTCAATACCATTGCCCTTAGACTTGGACATTTTTTGTCCCTTCTCATCCAAGACTAAACCGTGGATGTAGACATCTTTGAAAGGCATTGTATCTGTGAAGTGTCCCGCCATCATCGTCATTCTGGCTACCCAGAAGAAAATAATGTCAAAACCCGTCACCAGAGTGCTTGTAGGATAATATCTTTGCAAGTCTAGTGTATCCTCAGGCCAACCCATAGTCGAAAAAGGCCATAAACCCGAAGAAAACCAGGTATCGAGAACATCTGGATCTCTAACTAATTCTATATTCTCCCCAAACTGCGCCTTCGCTTTTTCCTCTGCTTGCGCCTGATCATAAGCAACTATAAAGGGAGTATTATCAGCAATCTCACCATTGGTTTCACTCACCACATACCAAGCAGGTATTTGATGTCCCCACCACAGTTGACGCGAGATACACCAGTCTTTTAACTTCACCAACCAATCGCGATAGACTTTGCGCCATCTCTCTGGTACAAAATTGGGTGATTGCTCCTCATCTAAAGCGTGCAATGCTTTACTGGAGAGGGGTTCAATTTTGAGAAACCACTGGGTAGATATTAGTGGTTCTACAGGAACCTTACCGCGATCGCTATAGGGTACACTATGACGATAGTCCTCAATTTTTACTAGGTAACCCTCTTCCTCCAGACGCTGAACAAGATTCTGACGCGCCTGAAAACGGTCTTGTCCGGCAAAATCTCCTGCATTATCATTGAGAGTGCCATCTTTATTCATAATGTTGATAAAGGGCAAATTGTGGCGTTTACCCATCTCAAAATCATTAGGATCGTGAGCTGGGGTTACCTTAACACAACCAGTACCAAATTCAGGATCTACTAATTCGTCAGCAAAGATAGGAATTTCCCTACCTACGAGGGGTAAAGTAATGGTTTTGCCAATTAAATCTCGATAACGCTCATCATTGGGATTAACAGCAACACCCGTATCACCTAGCATAGTCTCTGGTCGTGTTGTTGCCACCTCCACAGAACCGTTACCATCAGTTAAGGGATAGCGAAAATGCCATAATTTCCCGTCTACCTCCTTATTTTCCACCTCCAAATCCGACACCGCAGACTGGGATTGGGGACACCAATTCACCATATAATTCCCGCGATAGATTAACCCTTCTTCGTAGAGTTGGACAAAGGCGCGTAGCACACTTTTTGCTCTTCCTTCGTCCATGGTAAACCTTTCACGGGACCAATCGGCAGAAAGTCCCATACTCTTGAGTTGGTTAACAATCTTACCACCCGAATCTGCCCGCCACTGCCAAGCGCGTTCCAAAAATTTTTCTCTGCCTAAATCGTAGCGAGTTTTGCCCTCTTCTTTGAGTTGTTTTTCGATTAGGGTTTGTACTGCAATGCTAGCGTGGTCAGTTCCTGGTAAACATAGGGTATTATCACCTTTCATGCGGTGATAGCGCACCAGGGTATCAATCAGGGCGATTTCAAAGGCGTGTCCCATATGTAAAGAACCCGTGACATTCGGCGGTGGAATGACAATGGAGAAAGACTGACTATCCTGTTGATTATTCGCCTGGAAAACTTCTTTATCTTCCCAGTATTGCTGCCATTTTTGTTCAATGGGTGCAGCGTCGTATTGGCTGGGTAGGCTAGGGATATTTGCAGTCATAGGGACGATCAATATAAGTTTGAGGCAATAGGCCGATTACTTCAATTATTTTATATGCTCGTTTGACTGGAGTTTGATTATTTCTGGGAAATATGGGAGAAGCTTGGAATCACTCAATCTTTGATGAGGTGAGAGATCTGTGTGTAATTTTTTTTATTAGATCTGTAGGTTAACGAATGTAGGGACAGAAAATTTTAGAATGTAGGGACGTAAAATTTTACATCCCCACAAGGGTTGCTTAATTGAGGGGAAATCAAAATAATTGAACCTTTATTTTCTAGAGCGCTAGCGAGAGGTTCAACAGCTAATGTAGATTAAAGATAAGTAGATGATTGTAGCAGGAATAATCTCTAAATTAACTGTGATTTTCATTAATTATCAATCAATAAAAAAACTTTCCGGTATTTTTTATTGATAAACAAGAGAAGTTTAAAAAATTATTTAGAGTAGCAGATAAATTAGCACAAAAAAGTAAATTAAAACAGCTTGATAATAAATAAACCTGCAAAAATCCAGTTACTAACTACCTAAGCTAGCTGTTAAGAGTAGAATGAACTTTTAGCCTGTTTCCTGTCCTAATTTAACCAGAGATACTAGGTTAGTACCTTGATTAATAGATACATTTGCACGTTATCAAAATTTTGGTCTGTGATAATTTTAAGATTAAATTCAATTATAACTATAGCGCTTCTCAAATTAATAAAGTACATCCCAATTAACCATTAACCATTAACAAAAATCAGGATTTTGCTTGTACTTCATTCAAATAAGAACTGCGATATCTTTTTGTATCTCTGATCGCGTAAAATTTGACTTTAATCGTGACCAAATTTACAAGATTAACAACTTTCTATAACTAAACATGAATGAATACGACGATATCGCTCAGTATTATGACTTGATTATGGAGAGTGGATATTATGACTATACAAAATCGGCTTACTCCCTCAACTCCATCCTCACAGAGAGGAAAAAGATTCTAGAAATAGGTATTGGAACTGGATTGCTAGCAGAGCAATTACTGGAATAGATTTCATGACCGCTATGTTAGCTAAGAGTAAAGCTCGTTTGGGCAATCGAGTAAAGGTGGTAGAAGGTAATGTTTTATCGATGAATCTACCAGAAAAATTTGATGCTATCTATTCCCAAGGTGGTCCATTAGACATTAGTCAGGTTGGAGAAGATTACCATTTATACAGCTTCCTTCCTAGCTTTGAAGAAACCATTAATATGTTAAACAACATTTCCCATCATTTGATTAATGGAGGTTTGTTAGTACTTAATATTCAAGCAGAAGAAACTGATGCTGATGGCGATAAAGAAATTGGTCATGGCATTGTCTATCGTCAGCAAAAGTATCTCTCGTTTCTAGAAAATCAAGAAATGTATTTTTGGGAAAAAGACTATATTTTTATAAAAAAAGATAAGATAGTTGCTCGCGATTGCCACAAGTTTTTAAACCTGCACGGTCAGCTTCTAAAAAATACCATGAAAGCAGCAGGATTCAAATTGAAAGAAGTGAGTGCTGATAATTTGTATTTGGTTTGCCAGCAAATAATCTAATACCAAATTGTTTTTTCAAAAGCTACTTATATGAAACACAAAAAATAAAAATAATTCTACACCTCATCTCCTCCTCTTCCCCTGCTACCCCAGCTACCCCTGATTATTCAACTTCCCCAGCTCCCCAAATCTGTACTTATTACTTATTACTTATTACTTACTCCTCTACTGGGGGAATGATTTCCAGTGTGTATTTTCTGCACCTTTCCCCCACAACTAAAGCGCCACAGCTTATACTTTAAACTTACTGGTAATGCGATCCATCGCTGCTAATACATTCTCACGACTATTAAAAGCAGAAATACGGAAATAGCCTTCACCCGCAGCACCAAAACCGGAACCAGGCGTTCCCACAACATTGCAACTATGGAGCAATTTATCAAAGAAATCCCAACTAGACAAACCATCAGGAGTTTGTACCCAAACATAGGGTGCATTTACACCACCATAAATTTGCAATCCAGCTGCGGTTAGTTGCTCACTGATAATTTTGGCATTTTCGAGATAAAAACTGACCAGAGCCTGAATTTGAGCCTGTCCAGCCTCCGAATATACTGCCTCTGCACCCCTTTGCACAATGTAGGATACGCCATTAAATTTAGTACAATGACGGCGATTCCACAACTTCCACAATTGCACATCCGAACCATCGGCTGCTTTTGCTGTTAAAGTTTTAGGTACCACCGTTAGGGCGCAACGAGTTCCAGTGAAACCTGCATTCTTAGAAAAAGAGCGAAACTCAATAGCGCACTCCCTAGCACCATCAATTTCATAGATTGAGTGGGGTATGCTATCGTCGGTGATAAAAGCTTCGTAAGCAGCATCAAAAAAGATAATTGAACCATTAGCTTTCGCATAATCCACCCATGCTTGCAAATGCGCCTTACTTGCGGTTGCGCCAGTGGGATTGTTAGGAAAACACAGGTAAATTAAATCAACTTTCTGGGAGGGAATTTGGGCAGTAAAGTTGTTTTCTGCGCTGATGGGTAAATAAACCAAACCCTCATATTTTCCCGCCTCATTGACTTCTCCGGTGTTTCCTGCCATGACGTTAGTATCGACATAGACAGGATAAACAGGGTCAGTAACTGCAATGGTATTATCTTTACCAAAAATATCAAGAATATTACCCGTATCGCACTTAGAACCATCAGAAATAAATATTTCCGATGCATCTATCTCACAACCGCGCGCTTGAAAGTCTTGCTGAGCAATCTTTTCACGTAACCAGAGATAGCCTTGTTCAGGACCATAGCCTTTGAAAGTAGAGCGATTGCCCATTTGCTCCACTGCTGCGATTATAGCTGCGCGACAGGCTTCTGGTAAAGGTTCTGTGACATCACCAATACCTAGTTTAATAATTTGTGCCTCGGGATTTTCCTGGGCAAAGGTATTTACCCGTCGTGCGATTTCAGGAAAAAGGTAACCTGCTTTAAGCTTGAGATAATTGTCGTTAATTTTTGCCATAGTCGATAGCTACAAACGCCATAGAACAGCTTACGATCAATCGTTGCTTTCTGCTCAATAGCTTAAAGTTAGTATTAAGAAGTACTATAGCTCACAACATTGGAGTCATTTTAGTGTTAGATTAGTCAATTGCAAAAAGTTAAATAAGCGAAGCATCAGGGGCTTTTTTGACAGGCACAAAAACTTCTCTCTACTGCAAAAGTAAATCTAGCAAGTACAGTGGCTAGACTTGGTTTTTAAATTTAAATTAAAATTAGCAAACTTAACCTCAAGCAACTGAATATTATGCAACAAGTTACAGATATCCTCATCAAAGAATTAAGCAACAGCGATGTGGATTGGATTAAAAGCACAGCCAACCGTCAGGAAATGAATTCAGGTACGGTAGTTGTGGAAAAAGGTAAACCTGTAGAATCATTTCAAATTATTCTCGATGGCACTTTGGGACTTTATCTTAGCCCAGAGCAAGAACATAAATCGAGTAAATTCAACCAAGAGTCAGAACAAGAATTACTCAAAATGACTAGTGGTGAACTCTTAGGTGAATGGTACCTTATTGATCCTCGTCCCTCTGTTTTTACCATTAAAGCCATTGAAAATTCCCAGGTACTCTCAATTCCTATTCAGAAAATACAAGCCAAAATAAGGCAAGATATCGCCTTTGCTACCCATCTTTATCGTGCGTTAGCTATGTTGATTCCCCATCGAATGCGATGGCTCAACAGTCAATTAGATAAGGAAAAGTTAGCAGTTAAATCTCCACAGTCGATGAAAAAAGTGCTGTTTTTCCTTGGTGCTTTAAACGACAGTGATATTGATTGGCTACTGACTAACGGTAGTAAAAAGAAAATCAATACCAATCAAGATTTAATTAAACAAGGTAGACCTGTTGATAATCTTTATATTCTGATGGAAGGAACAATGTCAATTTCCATCTGTACTGCCAAAATTACTTGCTTATCCCGAACTTTTGCAGTTGATGATTCAATGAGTAAACCTCCAGAAGTAGCAAGGATATCAAGTGGAGAAATTATTGGTGAAATGTCTTTTTTGGATCATGAACCCGCTTCCGCAACAGTTAGCGCAGTGGAAGATTCTTGGGTACTATCTTTGCCACGCTGTCAATTAACAGCTAAACTCCAGGTTGACCCAGGTTTTGCTTCTCGATTTTATCTTGCTTTAGGTAGTGTACTTGAAGACCGCTTACGCAGTAATCTGATGAGGTTTACTAAGCCCAATGTAGACTTAAGTATGAGTCAAATGCTCAGTGATGAAGTAGAAGATATCAATGAAATTAACCTAGATATGTTAGATGATACTGCCATAGCAGGAGCCAGATTTGATTGGATTATGAGACGTTTTCGAGATATTTAGAATTAGTAATTGGTTGTTTGTAATTTGTCTTTTGTCATTGATTGAAATTCAATAACTTATCTGTTGTCTAACTTATCCATTGTCTAATTTGTCCTTCGTTGATGGAGGTAAGAGACAGAAGTAGAAAGTAGGGTAATAAAGCAAAAAACAGCCAATTTTTGTACTCATTGCCAATAAACTTATTAATTACGCCTGATATAAATTAACAAAGAGTCTCATAGCTATAGTTTTTCAAGCTTTGTTCAAAATTTGGTTTTGCAGACTATGAACGTCATACCAGTAATTTTGGTAATCAATTCACATTAGACGTTACTTATTACTTATTACTTATTACTTATTACTTAAAATATGCCCAGCCAAGACAATAGCATCTTTCGAAAAGAATCCCTAGAGCGACTATCATCTCCAGAAAGATTAGACCAACTAATGCAAGTGATTAAAGCCAAAGATTGGCTACCTTTAAGTACTTTAGGGGTTCTAATAGTTTTGGCTATCGTTTGGAGTATTCTGGGGCGCATTCCGGTTACAGTTAGCGGTAGAGGTGTCTTACTTGAAGCCCAGCAGTTGAATAGTTTACCTGCAACACAAGCAAATTCCCTTAATAGTGCACCTCTGGCAAATGTAGCCTATTTCACCATTGGTGATGGTAAACGCATTGAAGAGGGTATGAGGGTAATGGTAACTCCAGACACTGTCAAACGAGAAGAATTTGGTAGCATTTTTGGCACAGTAATATCTGTTTCTCCCTTTCCTATTACTACCGAAAGTGCGGCACAATTGATTGGTAATAGGGAATTAGCAGCCTCCCTAATCTCCCAAACAGGGAAAATGCAAGTAGTGGCGCAGCTAGAAACAGATATGACTAGCTTCAGTGGCTACAAATGGACTTCCGCCAATGGTTCACCACGTCAACAGCTTTCATCGGGAACAACTACCTCAGTTAGAGTTATTCTCCGTGAACAAGCACCTATTTCACTAGTTTTCCCAATGCTACAACCGGACAATTAAAAAATACAAAAAATCACAAAGCTGGTACTGCAATTAAAGAAACTCCAATCCCTAACACTAAACCAACTATTACCTGAAATGGTGTATGTCCCAACAATTCTTTCAGTCTATCTTCATTAAATTCTTTACCTTCTTGAAATAACTCATCAATGATTTGGTTGAGAATCTTCGCCTGTTTACCAGCTGCTTGACGCACACCAGCCGCATCGTACATTACAATTACAGCAAATAAGCAAGCGATCGCAAACTCTGTACTTGACCAACCTGCTGTCATGCCAATTCCAGTCGCCAGAGACGCTACTAAAGCTGAATGAGCACTTGGCATACCTCCGGTACTTACCAGAGAGCGAACATTTACCTTACCATCTTTAAAGAGTTCAATTACTAGCTTTAGTGCTTGGGCAACAAAACAAGCTAAAATCGCAGCTAGCAGCACGTGATTATTAAGAATGTTGCTAAAATCCTGCATGGTATCTGGTTAAAATTTGTCCTCACTCTGTCACATCCAGTCTATATTTTCTGGTATGTTTTTTAATGTTTGCGTGTTGTAATAAATTTGGCAATTGCTCTCAAAGGTTCTGCCGCTTCGCCATAGGATGCTAAACTCTCAATTGCCTCTTCAATTAGGCGCTTAGCTTGAGCCTTTGATTCCTCCAAACCCCATAAACTAGGGTAGGTAGCTTTTTGTGCTTCTAGGTCTTTACCTGCGGTTTTACCTAGTTCTTCTTGAGTTGCCGTAATATCCAAAATATCGTCAACAATTTGAAATGCTAGACCGATATTTTTAGCATATATCGATAATTTTTGCACATCATGGTCTGGCATACCAGCCAAAATCGCTCCAGAAACAACACAAGCTTCCAACAAAGCACCAGTTTTATGGGTATGAATGAAAGTGAGCGTTTCTACAGAAATGTCACTATTACCTTCTGATTCCAAATCTACCACTTGACCACCAACCAAGCCAGCAGCTCCTGTAGCTCGCCCCAGAAGTGCAACAACCTTTAGAATTAGTTGTGGCGATACATTTTGAGTTTGACTGGCAACGTATTCAAAAGCATAGGCAAGTAGTCCATCTCCCGACAAGATAGCAATATCTTCGCCATAAACCTTGTGGTTGGTTAGCTTACCTCGACGATAATCATCATTATCCATTGCTGGCAAGTCATCGTGAATTAGAGACATGGTATGAATCATCTCTAAAGCACAAGCAGTAGGCATCGCCATCTCAATAGTTCCCCCAGCTAACTCGCAGGTAGCAAGGCACAAAATGGGGCGCAGACGCTTACCTCCAGCCAACAGAGAGTAACGCATCGACTCGTAAATCTTCTGGGGATAGAGGACGGATAAGGAACTATCTAAGGCTTCCTCAACTAGTTGTTTGCGTTGAGTTAAGTAGGCTTGTAACTCAAATTGAGATGACTCCCCCTGAGGGGTGGGGCGCTTATCCGTCTTTACCATGCCTTCATTCCTTAAACCAACCAATTTTTGCAACTTTATGCTCACACCAATGGTACAGGTTTTGTAGAGCTTAGAGCAAAACTTACTGGCTCCAAAAAAGGTTATAGTTTCCTGGTGCGAGAAAAACGTGTTAGTTGGCTTCTAATTAGTTTATACTGATACCCTCTGAGTATAGCTAAATACTGTATTACTCAACAGCATTGCCACTGTCATTGGACCTATACCACCGGGTACT
This sequence comes from uncultured bacterium, assembly GCA_964633315.1. GTDB lineage: Bacteria > Cyanobacteriota > Cyanobacteriia > Cyanobacteriales > CAWCAG01 > CAZWGS01. The sequence goes on from CAZWGS010000078.1 coordinate 20,373, forward strand.
GGAGTAATAAACTTTGCAATCTTGGCCACTGCTTCAAAGTCTACATCTCCTACCAGACGAGATTTGCCTTCAGGAGTAGTTAGACGGTTAATACCCACATCTACGACGACAGCTCCAGGTTTGACCATCTCAGCAGTAATAAGTTTGGGTTTACCCACAGCTGCCACCAGGATATCAGCTTGACGAGTAATCTCGCTTAAGTTGGCTGTGCGCGAATGTGCCATAGTTACCGTAGCATTTGCACCTAGCAGCATCAGAGATAGAGGCTTACCGACTAAAATACTCCTACCCAAAACCACTGCCTGCTTACTCTGAATTTCAATTTCATACTCCTGCAACAAACGCATAACTCCTGCTGGTGTGCAACTGAGTATTCCTTCCTCTTGGCGCACCAAACGACCCAAATTGAGAGGATGTAGCCCGTCAGCATCTTTGTCTGGAGCAATTTGATTTAATAGAGATACCTCATCCAAATGTTCAGGTAAAGGCAACTGTACCAAAATACCATCAACTCTGGTATCTTGATTAAGACCTTGAATAACTTGCTCTAGTTCTTCTTGGGAAGTGTTAGTGGGAAAATGGCGAGCAAATGAAGCAATGCCAACTTTTTGACAAGCACGCTCTTTATTACGCACATAGGCCAGACTAGCAGGATTATCCCCCACGAGTAACACTGCTAAGCCTGGGGAACGACCAATTTTTGTGCTTACAAGCTGTATTCTTTCTTTAAGTTCAAGCTGAATTTTTTGACTAAGGGCTTTACCGTCTAAGATCATAGCTTCATTAATTCCTTCATCGGTAATTATTAAGCTAATACAGATCTAAATTACTATGGCTATTAAAACTGCGCGACCAAGAATGTATTAAATTTCACCTTCAACTTGCCGATGTCCATCAGGTAGTATGGTTGTGTTATCCACAAAAGCACAAATTAAGTCAACATTTTGAGCACGAAACAAGTTAGTGCGCTTGAGTATAGCTTTCTCCAAGCTTGCTTGTTCGAGGTTAGCACTCTGCAAGTTAGCTTCGCTTAAATTGGCTTGGTTTAAATCAGCAAAGGATAAATCTGCCCCCTCAAGTTCAGCATTAGTCAAGTTTGCCCCTCGCAGATTAGCATAACGTAGGTTTGCTCGCGATAGGTTAGCATTTCGCAAGTCTGCCCCTCGCAAATTGGCTTGAGATAAGTCAGTATTGCTCAACTGAGAAGCTTTGAGCTTGGTTTGCTCTAAGTTAGCACTATTAAGTTTAGCGTAGGGCAGATAAACCTCTTCGAGATCGCTACCCTCCAAGTCTATACCCTTGAGCCGGGCTTCAAATAGATCTGCTTGACGTAAACTTACAGCACCAAAATTCCTTTGACCTTGAGCATAACTTGCTTGTAACTCCTCTGCGCTTAGCTTTTGCATCTTGCCTGCTACTCTTACCTGGTTAAAATGGCTAGCCCCTGAGATAGTGAGTATTTATGCCTAGCCAAATTCCAAATTATGAGATTGTAGTGCCAGATACTTTACTTCATAATTCTTTTTTAAGATTTGTAACATTTAATCAGAAAGAAATTTTGGCAAAGGAAACTGGTAGACTTTAACTTCCTACCTTTCAAGAGTTAGTACCCAATTTGTCCCCATTTGCCAATGCCCAAAGAAGAATGATCAATGTCAACTCGACCTCGTAAACGCTTTGCTCAACACTGGTTGCGCAGTGAGAAAGCATTGAACAAAATCGTTAGTGCAGCGCAATTACAGCCCCATGATCGCATTTTGGAAATTGGTCCAGGGACTGGTATCTTAACACGTCGCCTCCTTGCGGAAGCAGCAGTAGTGGTGGCAGTGGAAATTGATCGCGATTTGTGTGCTAAACTCGCTAAAAATCTGGGAGTGCGAGAAAACTTTCTGCTGTTGCAAGGGGATATTCTTGCGATGAATTTGGAGACTCAAATTCAGCCTTTTCCCCTCTTTTGCCATCCCAATAAAGTAGTAGCCAATATTCCCTACAACATTACAGGACCAATTATAGAAAAATTGTTGGGAACAATTGCGGTTCCTGCAACTCAACCCTATGAGAGCATAGTCTTATTAGTGCAGCGTGAAGTAGCTCATCGTTTATGTAGCAAACCAGGTTCAAAAAACTTTGGCGCTTTATCAGTGCGGGTGCAATATTTAGCTAAAAGTGAGTTTATTTGCGATGTTCCCGCCAAAGCTTTCTATCCACCACCCAAAGTGGATTCAGCGGTGGTGCGTTTATCTCCTCAGCCTCCAGAAATTGCTGCTAGTAACCCGAAACATTTGTCTACTGTAATCAAACTAGGTTTTGCCAACAAACGCAAAATGCTGCGTAATAATTTAACCAGTATTATCGACGCTGCTAACCTAACAACAGTGTTAGAAAAGTTAGAAATTAATCCCCAATCCCGTGCCGAGGATTTGAGTGTAGCTGATTGGGTGCGATTGAGTGATGCTTTAGAATTATTGCAAAATTCAGCTCATAAGTAATTAGTAAAGAAATTGACTCAAAAATGGAGATAAAAATACTTCTTGGTCCAGATTACTTTGACTCTTATGGTGATGTCAGAAGCTTTGTTAGCGCTATTAATCCAAGGAAAGCAAGATTTCTTTTGAGTTGAGGATAATTTAGTTCCAAGGTCAAATAAATATCTCCTCAAGTTAAGCAGGTATTTTGTACTAAATACGAGAGGAAAAACTTTCAGTAAATCAGTTACACTAGCTAACGCCAGTGATGCAAACCCAAATCTAATTATGAATCTCTCCGTTGCTGATTTACGTCAAAACTATACCCGTGATGAATTGACCGAAGAAAATGCTAATCGCGATCCCATAAAACAGTTCCAAATTTGGTTAGAGCAAGCTGTAAATTCTCAAGTAACAGAACCCAATGCGATGACACTTGCTACCAGTACCAAAGATGGTCAACCTTCTGCTCGTATTGTTTTACTGAAACACTTTGATAATCGCGGTTTTGTTTTTTTTACTAACTACAATAGTCAAAAAGCACAAGAGCTAAAAAACAATCCCCAAGCTGCACTTGTATTTTTGTGGAAACCACTAGAACGCCAAGTAAGGATTCAAGGTTCAGTTGTTAAAATATCTGAAAAAGAATCTGACGAATATTTTCAAAGTCGTCCAGAAGCATCACGTCTTGGTGCTTTGGTTTCACCACAAAGTCAAGTAATTCCCAATCGCGAGATTTTAGAAAGCGATTTTGAAAAGTTGCAGCAAAAGTACCAAGACAAGGAAATTTCTCGTCCTGATAATTGGGGTGGTTTTCGCGTCATGCCAACAGAAATTGAATTTTGGCAAGGTCGTCCCAGTAGGCTACATGACCGTTTGCGCTATCGTCAACAGGAAGATGGTAGTTGGTTAAGGGAAAGGTTGGCTCCTTAGTAATAGTACCAAATCCGGCTCTTTTGGATACCTGAATCTTAAATGCTCAAGCTGCATCTGTATATGTATTTTGTCGCATTTTTGTGTCTGTAAAAAGGGTAATCTATTAAGTGGATTTGGTATAAGTAATAAGTAATAAAAGTGGTTTGAAGTGGACTGTAGGAGAAAAACCTTCCTACGGTTAGGAAATTATTGATATGCGACCATACCACAGGTATGGCGCAGCGCGATGATGCAATAAAAAACCTTAGTACATATACCAAGGTTTAGTAGGAGAAATTCAATATTGACTAGAGATGAGAAAAATACTTTAAGCGAGTAAACCTAATTTTTTGCCATTATCACGAGCAGTTCTGATGAAATTTTGTCTAGTGGTTCTTTCGATACCGATACGATTGCAAACAGCCGTGATTACCTGAGAGTGTTTGGCAATTGCTTTACCGCGAAGTTTGTTGAATTTGGCTTTTCCTAAATAGTTACGAACTAGAACGACGATGGGTGCAAACATGGTTATCTTCTAGACCTCGATGAAAAGTTGTTTTTCTCTTATGTAAACTAATGTAACAAATATCATTGAGTTTTGTAAACTATTTTTGACAAAATTATATTTATGCTATCCATAAGATTGCTTAATGATTGTTGTAAGCCATTAGCCAAGTAACTAGAACAAGTGTTCTAGAGGTATGATGAGCAACTCTATCAAAACTTACTCTCAGGCTGTAATACTTG
>CAZWGS010000079.1:0-24225 GCA_964633315.1 uncultured bacterium
AATAGATTTGCGTAATTATTAGGCAAATTCCTGTTGTTTTTGTCCAAAGTCCAATAAACTTGATAGGTATAATTTAGTATCATCATTAAATGATACCATGCTTTAATTTTGTGGTAAATTGCATATCCACAAGGCATCGAGCCTTTTGAAATACTTGAGGGAGTCCATGTATCCCGCCATCAAATCAAAGATTATGGTGGGGGAATTATAGCTCCCTCAAACTCCCTCGTTATGTTAAATTTTAAATCCTCTATACAGCCTCTAAAATCGCGACTGAAGCGTTAAACTCGCCGCACTTACTTTTTGCTGTGCACCCTCGCTAAAATGCCATACTTGACCATCTAGCGCCATTTGCTCAATCAAACTAGCTAACCGCAAAGCCTTAAGCGCCTGTTCGCCACCCACAGAGGGCTGATTACCACCGCGCACACAGTTGACAAAATGCTCTAACTCTGCATGTAGTGGCTCAATATTGCTGGTATAAACCTTCTCAATTAAACCATCTTGGCGATACAAAACCTGACCATAATCAGTCGTGCAATTAGCAGTTGTCTGACGATGAATCAGAATCTCATGGTTGAGAAAATCTGCTTCTGTCAGTGAATTCTTACAATGGGCTGCAATACGGCGAATTTTCCGGTGTGTCACCTTACTCGCCGTCAAATTAGCAACAATACCATTGGCAAAGCCCAAAGTTGCCGTAACATAGTCTAAACGACCAGAATCAGAACCACTATTGCCACTAGCAGTCAACTTCACCACAGGCGAATTTGCTAGTTCTAGCAATAAGTCGATATCGTGAATCATTAAATCCAAAACTACCGACACATCATTCGCCCGATTAGAGTAGGGACTCATGCGATGGGCTTCTAGCGCTAGTAGTTCCTCAGTTTTCAAGACTTTGCTCAATTCCTGAAAAGCAGGATTAAAGCGTTCAATATGTCCTACTTGTAGGATACAATTAGATTCCGCCGCTGCATTCACCAAGGATTCAGCCTCGGCAATACTTGCAGCAATCGGCTTTTCCACCAGAACATGAACTCCAGCTTGGAGGCAATTCATGCCCACTTCATAATGTAATAGTGTTGGTACTGCAATACAAACAGCATCAACATGAGGGAGTAAATCTAAATAATTTTCAAAAAAACGAACTCGATATTTACTAGCAGTATCTAAACCTCTTTCCACGTTGACATCAGAAACGCCAACTAGTTCAACATCCTTAAGCAAACTGAGGACGCGGGTATGATGCTGCCCCATATTACCAATGCCAATTACACCAATGCGAATAGGTTGGAGTTGGCTTCGCGGCACCTGAAAAATTTTTTGTGCTTCTGACATCCGAAATCTCGCATTCCTCACTACCATTGTCACCACTGGGATTCAGCGCTGACGCAAAAACAATCCGACTAAACCACCCAGATACTACCATAGCTATCGACTTTGTGAAGAATTTCAAAGTTTTTCCGGAAAAGTAAGCATCTGGAGCTTCTACTCGAATCCTTTCACTGCCATCATGGTCAATTTGGAGCGAAAAAAGCGATTGCTTGTGTCAGTTTTTCAGTTGTCCAGTCAAAATTAGGGATTTTGCTCAAGTTTGCGCAGCCTGCTAAACTCACTCTTCAACACCTCAAAAGATTCCCACAAATAATTTAGAGACGCAAAATTTCACGTCTCTACAGGGATTAAAAACAAATTGATAACAAAGCAGTCTCTTTTTAAGAGAATCTAATCTATCTGTTCATGTAATTCTTTATCCTCACCCTGGGCAATGGAACGGGTACAAGCCCACTCACTAGGCAAAGAAGGCCATCCCATGCGCAGCGCTTCCGGACAAACTGCCATCACCGTCAGCTGACAGTCAATTAACTGATAACCCTCTTTCTGCGATTGCTTTAAGCTTTGCTTCAAAATCGAGTCATTATTAAATTCAATTGTTTTATTGCACTGAATGCAAACCATATGGTGATGGTGGTGAGGATAGGGCTGGTTGAGTTCGTAATGCTTGTGTCCCTCAGCCAATTCCAATTCCCGCAAAATACCCATACGCGCCATGAGTTTAACACTGCGGTAAATTGTCGATAGGCTAATCGCCTCCCCTTTTTTCTCCAAATGATGAGCAATTTCCTCCGCACTCAGATGGTTACCACGAGGTAAATTTTGGAATAATTGCAGGATAGTTTCGCGTTGCGGTGTTAAACGCCAACCCCTGGAGTTAAGTTCAGCTTTGAAGGAATTTGCTGTATAGGGAGGCATATCAAGCTCCTCTCAAGAAAATCTAGTTATTGACAATGATAATCTTTTCTTCATCTCATTTGCAACAAACTATGCTAATTGAGAATTAATTGCACAAAGTTAAAAAAAATAGGGGTACATTAATTGCACCCCCTAAAGTTTCAGTAAACTATTGAATTTCCCTGTCTCAACTACAGTTGAGGTACAAACTGCTCTTTCTCTGGTACTTCGGTGTACTCAGCAACAATTTGACGGAACTCTTCGCCATCTATAGTTTCTTTCTCAATTAACAAATCTACCAAGCGATCAATCGCTACACGATTTTCTCGGATAATTTGTCGTGCAAGATTATGACCATGTTCCGCAATAACGCGCACTTGGTCATCAATTTTCGCTGCAACTTCCTCTGAGTATTCAGCCCTAGACATTGCTCCTGCGCCAAGGAAAACTTCTCCTCCTTGACCTTCTAAAGACAGAGGACCCAAATCACTCATACCGTAACGAGTCACCATCTGCCGCGCCATCGAACTAACCTGCTGTAAGTCTCCACCAGCACCAGTTGTGACTTCATCATGACCAAAGATTTCCTCTTCCGCGGCACGTCCACCTAAAGCTCCTGCAATACGTGCAATTAGCTGGGAACGAGTAATTAAACCCTGCTCCTCACTAGGAGTAAACCAAGTTAAACCTTGAGCTTGTCCACGGGGAATTAAGGTTACTTTTTGTACTGGGTCATGGTCTTTGAGTAAAGTACCAACCATGGCATGACCAATCTCATGATAGGCGATGAGGCGCTTGCTCTTGCTATCCACCAGAGGAGTGCCTTCCATACCAGCCACCACACGGTCAACAGCATCGTTAATTTCTAACATCGTAATCGCTTCCTTGCGACGACGAGCAGTAAGAATTGCTGCTTCATTCAAGAGGTTAGATAGGTCTGCACCCGTAAATCCAGGACAACGACGGGCGATGGACTCAATAGAAATTTCTGGTGCTAGCTTCTTGTTACGAGCATGAACTTCCAGAATACCAATGCGACCCTTTAAATCAGGAGCATCTACAATTACCTGTCTATCAAAGCGTCCGGGACGCAGTAGGGCAGAATCGAGTACATCAGGACGGTTAGTAGCGGCAATCACGATAATACCTGTGTTACCTTCAAAACCATCCATCTCTGTGAGCAATTGGTTCAGAGTTTGCTCTCTCTCGTCGTTACCGCCACCGATACCTGCACCACGTTGGCGACCAACTGCATCAATTTCATCGATGAAAATTAAGCAAGGGGCATTTTCCTTTGCTTTCTTGAATAAGTCGCGTACCCGTGAAGCACCGACACCCACAAACATTTCTACAAATTCAGAACCAGAGATGCTGAAGAATGGAACACCTGCTTCCCCAGCAATAGCTTTTGCCAGTAGGGTTTTACCTGTTCCAGGAGGTCCAACTAGTAATACACCCTTAGGAATTCTAGCTCCCACAGCAGTAAAGCGTTCTGGCTGCTTAAGGAAAGTAACTACCTCTTGCAATTCTTCCTTCGCTTCGTCAATACCAGCCACATCATCAAAAACCACCCCTGTCTTAGCTTCCATCTGGAAACGAGCACGGGATTTACCGAAACTCATAGCTTGTCCAGGACCGCCAGGCATATTATTGGAGCGACGGAAGAGGAAAAATAGAGCTGCAATTAAGAGAATGGGGAAAATTAAATTGCCCAAAAAGCCCCAAATCGCACCGTTGTTACGGGCTGGGTGAGAATCCAGGACAACATTAGCTTCTCTGAGCTTGGAAACCAATTCTGGAGCATTTACAGGCAAGTCTACTCGCCATCTACGCACCTCATTATCCAAGGGATCATTTGCCTGAACAATGGCGGTTTGACCACCTTCATAGAGGTCCACCCGTGTCACTCGATTGGCATCTAGGTATTCTAGAAAGCGACCGTAGGTGAGGCGAGTATTGGCGGTATTTCCACTCAAATCACTTGTAGCGGAGGAAAATGTTCCTTGCCACAAAAAGAAACCCACCACCAAAGCTGGTAGAGTCCAAAGTAATACAATTTTCCAAGAAATTTTCATTTGTTATTTGTTTCTCGTCTAGGGAGTAACTAAGTTCAGATAGGAATCGTTGAAAATTTATTTACTATACCTAATTTATCGTTCTTCTTAGCAATTGAGGGCTGTGTGACGACAGCAACGCTTTATTTGTTTTAGCCTATCTTAATTAAACTTAACATAACTCTCAGATTGCTGGCAAACTAGTCACTCACAGCAAAAAAAACAGCGCGTCCCCACAAAGGTAAAAGTAAGACGCGCTTATCAGTATTAATTTAAAATTGTTGGGGCTAGCAGCAGCCTGGAAATTAGTAGGTTTCTACATGCCAACGATGTGCTTTCTTCATTTGCTTGCGGTAGTCAGACCAGTCAATATCTTGCTTAGCTGCGGCTGCTCCTAAAGCTTCATCGATACCGCCTTCCATACCCTTGAGACCACAAATATAGGTGTGGGTATTTTCTTTCTGCATCAATTCCCAAAGTTCATCGGCGTGTTCTGCAACTCGGTGTTGGATGTACATTCTACCGCCTTCAGGGTTTTGCTGCTCACGACTAATGGCGTAGGTGAGACGGAAATGATCACCAAATTCTTCCTGTAGCTTCTCTAACTCCTCTTTATAGAGAATATTAGGTGTCTTGGGAATACCAAAGATGAGCCAAGCTAAACCTTTGAACTTATAGTCTTCATGTTGCTCCTTAAACATACGCCACAGGTAAGCGCGGAAAGGAGCGATACCGGTACCAGTTGCCATCATAATAATGGTGGCATTTTCATCGTCTGGCAGTAACATTTCCTTACCAACCGGACCAGTGATAGCAACATCAGCACCAACTTCCAGGTTACACAGGAAGGTAGAACAAACTCCATACACAGTTTCTCCTGTTTCTGGATGCTTGTACTCTAACTGCCTAACACAAAGGGAAACAGTTTTGTCATCCACATGATCGCCGTGACGTGTAGAAGCAATGGAGTAGAGTCTTAGCTTATGGTTTTTCCCATTGTCATCCACACCAGGGGGAATAACACCAATACTTTGACCTTCTACGTAGCGTAAATCACCACCAGAAATATCAAATGTCAAGTGACGCACAGTTCCAACTCCGCCTTCACCAACAAGTTCTGTATTTTCCAGACACTTGCCGATGTAAGGATTTTTGGGACGATAGATATTTACTGGAATATCTTTTTTTGCCTTCGCTGAAGTCATGGGTTTGCTAGTATTCGTCTGTTGTTGATTGTCGGCGATGGCTTTGGCTTCTGGTAAACCGCTTACTTGTGCAGGTTTAATGCTGACAATAGTTCCACCCATTTGCGTGATGCGGCGCATCTCTTGCTGCATACGACTGTAGGGAACGCTGATTAATACGCTACCGCTACTGCGAATCGGGTGAGATAGGCGGTCAGTATTGCCATTTTGACATAGACCTACCACCTCATAGATAAACATACGACTGGCGTATCCTGGAACACTTCCGGAGGCAGCCGCTAGACTAGAGCCGTACATAAGTTTCAATAAGTCTCCCAACTCGAATTATTAAAAATTGGCGTGGCAATTCTTCTCCTGTTTAGTTTTACCTAGTGCTGTTTAAGCAGCACAGGAAAAGAGAACACGCTACGTATTACTTAGCCTAGCATTGCACCGTGACGCTCACGCAGTTAGGGCTTGATTGAAACAGACACACCTCAGCCAAATTACCTTGCCGATGGAACAATAAAGGATAAGCAGGAAAAAAACAGTAAAGCTTGAGTCAATTTTATTTTTTCTTTACTATAAGTGCACAGGCTACCTTAGCATATATATTGAGCAAGGCGATTCTATCCCTACCTCATCTTGTGGAGGCTATTACCTTCTGGTAAGATCCCTTATGAGTATTTATTACTAAATACCTAACTGGAGCGAGCTGAGATCTTTGAGTCAAAGACTTACCGCTCACTCACAAGGGAGTAGGTTGGCTGTGGGTCAAGATGTCACCTTGTTGGCAGATGAAATAACCTTGCAGGCAAAGATTTTAGCTTGCTTAACACTATTTTGAATATTTGTTTTTAAGTTTAGAGGAAAGCTCATGACCACTCAGCAAGACCGCGTGGTTCTCATCGGAGTTGCGGGAGATTCTGGATGCGGTAAATCTACTTTTTTACGTCGCTTAACAGATTTATTTGGCGAAGAATTTATGACAGTTATCTGCTTGGATGACTATCATAGCCTCGACCGCAAGCAGAGAAAGGTACACAAGGTTACAGCCCTCAATCCGAAGGCGAACAACTTTGACTTAATGGCTGAGCAAATTAAGGCGCTCAAAAGTGGTCAAGCCATAGACAAACCAATTTACAATCATGAGACTGGGGAACTTGATCCTCCTGAAAGAATTGAGCCCAATAAGGTAATTGTAATCGAAGGACTCCATCCTCTTTACGATGAGCGGGTAAGAGAGTTAATTGACTTTAGCGTTTACCTTGATATCTCTGATGAAGTAAAAATTAACTGGAAGATTCAGAGAGATATGGCTGAAAGAGGTCATACCTATGAAGATATTTTGGCTTCTATTAATGCTAGAAAGCCAGACTTCACAGCCTATATCGAACCACAAAAGCAACACGCAGATGTAGTCATTCAAGTTCTACCTACTCAGCTAATTGAAGACAAAGAAAGCAAGCTATTGCGAGTGCGCTTAGTCCAGAAAGAAGGCGTAGAAGGCTTCAATCCTGTCTACCTGTTTGATGAAGGTTCAACAATTGACTGGAGACCATGTGGTAGAAAGCTTACCTGTGCTTATCCTGGTATTAAGATGTACTATGGACCAGATAATTTCCTCGGTAATGAAGTTTCAATTCTAGAGGTTGATGGTCAGTTTGATAATCTCGAAGAGATGATCTACATTGAAAGCCATTTGAGTAATACATCCACCAAGAGTTATGGTGAGATGACTGAACTATTACTCAAGCACAAAGATTATCCAGGCTCCAACAATGGAACAGGTTTGTTCCAGGTGCTAGTAGGTTTAAAGATGAGAGAAACCTACGAACGCTTGAGTACTGCTGATAGTCAGGCTGTAGCAGCAATATAGAGAAAAGGTAGATTCTTTTTATTCATTTTCCTTTGTATTTTCTTACTAACAGACGCGAGAAGCTAGTTGTTTTGATTTGCTCTCGCGTTTTTTCTTGGTGATTGAGAACATAGTTTAAAATTTTGGCTGATGAGTTAGGTGCGACGATAAAGATGAGAGTTTGGATTGCTAGTTTTGCTCTGCTGTTCGGATTAGCGCAACTTTATCAGTGGGTAAAAGGGTTTAACTTACCCTTACCCGTATATATACTAGGGGGAGCATTTTTAGCCATTGCCTCTAACTACGAAAAAGGAATTGGCGCATTTTTTGGCATAGCACCGACAATTCATGATGGAGAATTAGAGGAGGAATTACCTGCCTCACATCCTCCTGTGGCTAATAATCAAGGTCAAATACAAGCTAAGCAATCTATTTCCTTTACCATTGAGCGTCGAGATTAGGTTATTTTCACAATCAAGCTTAGTAGACAACTGTAGAATCTGTTGCCACATTTACCGAAAGCTAATAGCTTAAGTTGCTTCTAGTTAGGAGCTTAGCATCACTGCGTCAGCTAGTGGAAACGAAGGAGTACAGTTGATGTTGCGCCCTGTTAATTTCGTAAGTTCAAAAATATTTGTAGCAAAGCAGTGAAGATCTAAGAAATTGATTTAAAATCCCAATCAGAACTTGAAATGTGACAGGCGATGAGTTGGATTATCTTGGGTATCATTATTAGCGTAATTGTCGTAGGGGCAATTGCTTTGGAAGTAGTGAGTCAGGAAGAGGAAAGTAAAGCCAAAGATCAAGATAAAGATCAAGATAGATTGCGCAAGGGTGAAGAGCAACTACCACCAGTAGAACCAACTCCCGAACCAGAAAATCAAGATAATTTTCCCACTACCTACTATACTGGTTCTCTGGCAAGTGATGTGGGAGCAGACTACTCAAGATTGCGAGATTTACTTGCAGCCAAAAACTATAAGGCAGCCAACCGAGAAACTTTCCAGGTTATGCTAATGGTGGCACGCAGGCAAAAAGAAGGTTGGTTCGACACAGAAGATATCGAAAGATTTCCCTGCACTGATTTGCGTACTATTAACCAACTTTGGCAGCACTTTAGCAGGGGACATTTTGGTTTTAGTATCCAAAGTAAAATTTATCAGCAAGTAGAAGGTAGCTATGAACGCTTTGCCTACGAGTTAGGTTGGCGAGAAGATCAAGACTGGGTCAATTATGTGGATTTGAGTCGTGTTAATTTAGTACCTGCAGGTTATTTACCTTCAGTTTTTGCTTCTATGACAGATGCTTGGCTAACTCGGACTCAAAATTGCGGTTTGTGACTATATTCTTGAACAAATTTATCTAATAAAAAGTTATCTACATCCTCAAAAGTGGCAGCATAAGTTAAGTTTGGCTGTTCGTAACCCTTTAAATCTACGAAATATTCTTGGAAGCGATGCTTAACCTGACTAAACTCACACAGGGAATTATAGGTTGTTTCTCCTAAAGCTACATCCAGTTTTAATTGTTTAGTGGCAGATTCAAGACGAAAGGCTGCATTAACAGTATCACCAATAGCAGTATATTCAGGACGAGCACCTTGACCAGTATAGTTGCCCACCATCGCATAGCCAGTATTGATACCAGCGCCGATACGTAGAGGAAAAGGAAGAGTGTAGTGATTTCCTAAATCCACAGTCATTTTGTGAATATCGCTGATGGTTTGCAAAATCTGCACCACTTGTTCTCGCCGTAATTCCTGTTCACCGTGAAACCATAATGCCATTACTGCATCGCCAATATATTTATCTACCCAACTGCCATATTGACGTAAAATTAAGCCTGCTTGATGAAACCAGCTACCAACTAAGTTAGAAAGTAACTCCTCATCCAGTTGTCTAGCAAGAACTGTAAAGTCTCGGATATCGACTACCATAACCGAGATTTGTTGTCTAACGTGTAGAGTAGCAGTCTGGCTATATTTATTATTATCTGCACTATTATCTGCTGTACTCTTTGGATGCTGTTGGTTTTGAGAGTAATAAAATTCTAATTTTGTTTCACCAAAGGTAATATGATCGTTATGTTTGAGAATTACAGGAATATTAACTCGGCGACCATTAACAAAAGAACCATTGCGACTACCTAAATCAATGAGATAAAACTGTCCACCTTCTTTACATTGCAACATAGAATGGTTACGAGAAACCCATCGATCACACAGTACAAAATCATTGTCATCTCCTCGACCAAAAGTCCAGCTACCGCTACCCACCAGAGGTAAACAGCGATTTCCAGATTCAGTATGGAGAACTAGGTAGGCTGTTGACTCCGTATCCACAACAGATTTATCAACTATAGAGGACATAAAGGGGAATTGTTCTTTTTTTAATCGAACTCTCATCCATAACTACAAGCATTTTAGCTTTAATATTTTGTTGCTTTGTTGGTCAACCCAAACAAGTTATTGCTACTTGCCAATAGTTTGACCTGCTAACCAGCCAGTTGTCCAGGCGCTTTGGAAATTAAAACCACCTGTAATGCCATCTAGATCCAAGATTTCTCCAGCAAAAAAAAGTCCTGGACACAAACGACTTTCCATGGTTTTAAAGTTTACTTCCTTAAGGTTAATGCCACCACAGGTGACAAATTCTTCTTTGAATATACCTTTACCTTGAATTTGGTAACGTCCCTGGGTAAGTTCATTTGCTAATTTATTCAGGGTAGATTTGGGAAGTTGCGCCCAACGTAGATTATCGGTAATGCCTACGGTGGTTACTAAACGTTGCCAAAATCTTTTAGGTAGAGGAAAAGGAGAAGAACTAAATATTTGGCGACGGGACATTTGCGATTTTAATTCTTGTAGCTTTAGTCTTATTGTTTCCAGATTATGGGGAGGTAACCAGTTAATTTGTAATGGTAGTTGGTAGTAACAATCATGCAAAACTCTTGCACCCCAAGCTGATAGTTTAAGTACTGCAGGACCACTTAAACCCCAGTGAGTTATTAGGAGAGAACCAGTTTGTTCTAGTTTAGGTTTTTGAGTACTCAAAAGGCGTAGTTGGACATTTTCTAAGCTAACCCCAGCTAAATTTTGCAAGCGTGGATCATTAATATTGAAGGTGAAGAGGGAAGGTACTGGAGATATAATCTGATGCCCCAAATCCTTCGCCCAACGGTAACCTGATGGGTTGCTTCCTGTAGCAATTAAAAGGTAATCACCTTGCCAGCTTTTCCCCTTATTGGAGGTTACCTGAAATCCTTCTGAAAGACGCACCACAGATTTCACGGCATTACCAGTGTAAATCTCTACTCCCGCTTGCTGAGCTGCTTCAATAAGGCAGTTGACGATGGTTTGCGAGTTGTCTGTTAATGGAAACATCCTACCATCTGCTTCGGTTTTGAGACGCACACCGTGAGCAGCAAACCAAGCTACTGTGTCTTGGGGTTGAAAGCGGGTAAAAGCACCTCGCAAGGCTTTACCGCCACGAGGATAGTTTTGTACTAAGAGACGAGGATCAAAGCAGTGATGGGTAACATTACACCTACCACCACCGGAAATGCGTACTTTAGCTAGGGGTTTTCGTCCTGCTTCTAAAAGTGTAACTTTGGCATAGGGATTGGCAATGGCGCAGGTAATCGCACCGAAAAATCCAGCTGCACCACCACCAATAACAATAACTTTGGGTCGTTGTTTCAACTATTCTTCAGGCTCAAAATCTTCTTTACCAACACCACAAACTGGACATACCCAGTCGTCGGGAATGTCTTCAAAGGCTGTTCCTGGCTCAATTCCACCGTCAGGATCGCCCTCTTCTGGGTCATAAACATAGCCACAAGTATTACAAACATACTTTGTCATGATTCTTCTCTTTTGGATCTCTGTGTGTTCTTCTCTAGCTTTCGTAGAGTTCTATTGGTAAATTATCTGGATCTTTGAAAAAAGTAAATCGTTTCTTAGTTAGTTCATCCAGACGAATGTTTTCGACTTCTATTCCTTGAGACTGAAGATGGGAAACTGAGCTGTCAATGTCATCTACCTCAAGAGCTAAGTGCCTTAAGCCACAGGCTTCCTGGGGATATTCTGGATAGCCAATTCTAGCAGGAGGATCGGGAAAGGAAAAGAGTTCAATTTGCTCTGTGTCATTAATTTTGAGGTCTAATTTATAGGAGTTGCGCTTTTCTCTATAGGTTTCATTGATTACACTCAAACCTAAAATTTCAGTATAAAATTGCTTTGATTTTTGGTAATCAGAACAAATTATTGCTATGTGGTGAATTCCTTTTAATTTAATCATGGTTTTGGTTAATTGTTGATGGTTAATTGTTGATTGCTGATGGAAATGTGCCTCATTAATTTGAGAAGAGCTACCTTTAAAAGATATGTTAGGCTAAAAATTGGCTTCAAATATTTCCTGACATCAATTAAGCCTGCAATGATTTCTAGTAATAATGTTTGATTTTAGTATTCTTGTAATCAGCTTAGCTCAGCAACAACAATTAATCATAGAAGTAACTAATTTGTTGAATGTTAAATTTGCTCAATTTGTCACACTTATTGAACAATTAATACTATTCTCTGTTGCTGGTATGCCCCTGATTATTCTATGGTTGATAGCTGGGGGAATTTTCTGTACTTTACGTTTCGGTTTCATCAATATTCGTGCCTTTAAACATGCTTTGGATGTGCTACTTGGCAAGTACGATACACTCGATGAAGTGGGAGAAGTTTCCCATTTTCAAGCATTAGCTACTGCACTATCAGCAACTGTTGGTGTTGGTAATATTGCAGGAGTAGCAATTGCAATACGTTTAGGTGGCGCTGGCGCAGTATTTTGGATGACGATCGCTGGTTTTTTGGGAATGTCGATTAAATTTGTCGAATGTACCTTGGGTCAGAAATATCGTAGCATCAGACCGGATGGAAGCACTGCAGGTGGTCCTATGTACTATCTATCCGTGGGCTTAGATAAGCAGGGAATGCCCAGACTGGGTAAGATTTTGGGTGCTAGCTATGCCTTGCTGTGCTTGTTGGGTAGCTTTGGCGGTAGTAACATGTTTCAAGCCAACCAATCCTATGCTGCAGCGGCACATATTTTGCCCTGGCTAGCCGATTTTAACTGGCTCTATGGTATTTTTCTAGCCTTTTTAGTTGGTATGGTTATTATCGGTGGTATCAAGCGAATTAGCGCTGTGGCGGCGAGGATTGTACCCTTGATGGCAGGTATTTACTTAGCAACCTGTTTGTGGGTTGTGGTGGTGAATCTGGAGTTAATTCCGGTGGCGATTCATACCATTATCAGACAAGCTATCACCCCTGAAGCAGGCTATGGAGGCGTTGTCGGTGTTTTAATCATGGGATATCGTCGTTCCGTATTTTCCAATGCAGCGGGGGTGGGATCTGCTGCAATCGCCCATGCAGCCGCAAGAACCCAAGAACCAGTTAGGGAAGGGATTGTCGCTTCTCTAGAGCCCCTAATTGATACCATTATTATTTGTAATTTAACCGCTTTGGTAATCGTAATTACTGGTATCTACCAAGAAAACACAGTAATTAGTGGTTCCCAATTAACAGTCACTAGCTTTGCATCAGTAATTAGCTGGTTTCCCTACATTATCGGTTTGACTGTTTTTCTCTTTGCCTTCTCCACCCTCATTTCCTGTAGTTATTATGGCGAAAGGGCTTGGGCTTATTTATTAGGGGAACGCAGCCTCATTATTTACAAGTTAATTTTTCTCTTTTGTATCTTCCTCGGTTCGATCTTTAAGTTGGGAGTTGTGCTAGATTTCAGCGATATGATGTACCTAGCAATGACAGTACCAAATTTACTGGGTTGCTTCTTGATGTCTAATCAGGTAGCTAGGGACTTAGGTGATTATATGCAGCGTCTTGGTAGTGGGAAGATGGATCAACGGATAGGGTGTTGAGGATAGGGTATTGAGGATGGGGTATTGATGTTTTGATTTCATTGGTGAGACAAGATATGAGACAACGGATGAGTAATTGTTTGTTGTTGCTAAGTTAGTCTAACTAATTCCCCAAAAACCTATATCTCTCAGTCCCGACATCACCATTTCGGGAGGTTTGGAACTCTGGATATCAAGTAAATTTAATTCTTCAGAGAGAGAGAATCACCAATCCCTTTCGGTTACTCTAGGATTTTGCGCCTAACCAATCAAAAATTCATTTCTAGAATCTAGATATCTTTGCCTTCCTCACTTTGGCAGATATTTGTCCAGTTGCTGGCCAATGCTAGCAACTTCAAGCTACTTAAATCAACTAAAAAAACATTGGTATCAGGCTTTCTAGAAATCGAAAGTAGATGTTTATTTTCCCCAATCCGAATCTAACCAATGCATCAACCAAAGCACATCGTTTTAACCTCCCATCCCACCGGAAAAAACTCCCAAGCGCCAGAAATTGACTGGGGTAATCGCGATCCTCAGCAAAGGGGTGCAATTATTGGTAGTTTGATTAATACAGCACATCGTAACGTGATTGGTACTCACTCGGGTTCATATGCTGTCTATCGCGCTTTAGCAGTAGCTAGTGGTGCGCTACAAGCTAATCACAAAGCGGATTTGAGCCATACTTCTCCTATTGTACCTATTGGTCCTTATCCGAGTTGGGGCGATCCGAAAAAAATCGTTTCCCTAGATCCCTTTGGTGCTTGTGTAGAGCAAGTTTATGCCCCTTTATACCAAAAAGGCTACGATATTCGTCCCACAATTGCGATTACTAAAGCCCAAATTAATCTCCCAGAAATACAAGATGCGGTAGAGAAAGGAAACTTGACTATTGATGGTCAAATTATCAAGGCTAACGGTAGTCTTTCAGTCATTAAAGTTGCTATTGATCCTGTATGGTATCTACCAGGAATAGCCCAACGACTCAGCATCGAGGAAAGTCATCTGCGGCGCATTCTCTTTCAGCAAACGGGGGGAATGTTCCCTGAATTAATCACACGCCCTGATTTGAAAATCTTTTTGCCTCCAATTGGTGGTATTACCGTCTATATTTTGGGAGAAATTGCGGCGATTACCGACAAAAATAAACCCTTAGCAGTTAGAGTACACGACGAGTGTAACGGTTCCGATGTCTTTGGTTCCGACATTTGTACCTGTCGTCCCTATTTAATTCATGGTATCGAAGTGTGCATCACAACCGCACAAATGGGTGGTGCAGGGATAATCGTTTATTTCCGCAAAGAAGGAAGGGCATTGGGAGAAGTTACCAAATTTTTAGTTTATAATGCCCGCAAGCGACAAGAAGGTGGAGATAGCGCTGATGCCTATTTTAATCGCACTGAATGTGTAGCTGGAGTTCAGGATATGCGATTTCAAGAATTAATGCCTGATGTTCTACATTGGTTAGGAATTAAGCGTATCGATCAGCTTGTTTCTATGAGCGATCTGAAATACAACGCCATTACCAACTCTGGAATTCAGGTGTTAGAAAGGGTTCCCATTCCCGATTCTTATATTCCTGCCGATGCTCAAGTTGAAATTGCAGCTAAAACTGCTGCTGGTTACTATACCCAAGGCAGTGTACCAGATGAGTTTACTTTAACCAAAATTAATGGGCGCAATTGGTAGATGGCAGATGGTGGATAGTTGATTGCTGATTGTGGATTGTTAATGGTGGATAGTTGATTGGGGAAACGGATGATGGATAGTGCCATAGCGTAATTGATAGTAATGTGGAAACGGATGAGTAATGCTCTGCCATCGACTTCTACTCCCCTACTTCCCCAACTCCCTATATCCCCAATTTCCCCGTTGTCTGGCTCGTGCAAAAGCTAGAATAATTACTTAGGCAACATTTATGCACAAGCCATGACCAACCAATCAAGCAGAAGCATTGCCAGTGAGTTAAGAACCCAAGCTACTATTATTTTTGGGTTCGTAGCTATCCTCTGGATGGTGGAAATTGCAGATCAACTTTTATTTCTCAACAGACTTAATCAATATGGCATTATTCCGCGTACTCAAGATGGATTACGAGGTATTCTTTTTGCACCCTTTCTCCACGGTGATTTAGCCCATCTTATGGCAAATACAATACCACTGATAACCTTGGGCTGGTTTGTGATGCTACAAGAAACCAGCGACTTTTTTTTGGTCAGTGGCGTGACTATGCTAGTGGGAGGATTGGGAGTTTGGCTATTTGGTGCTCCCAATTCGGTACATATTGGTGCTAGTATTTTAATCTTTGGCTATTTAGGTTTCTTGCTGCTGCGGGGAGTTTTTCAAGTCAATTTACCTTCAATTCTCTTGTCATTAGTTGTCGGTGCCCTTTACGGTGGACTAGTCTGGGGAGTTTTGCCTAGCCAACCAGGAATTTCTTGGGAAGGACATTTATTTGGCTTTATCGGTGGTGTAGTTGCGGCTTATTTAGTGGGAAAGCGCTAGTTTTAAAGAGTATTCATGGCAAAAAAGCAAAAATTTCCCCATCTTTTAGGTTCTAAATGGACAGCAAAACAAAAAACATTTGGCTGGCGGCATTTTCAGGTTTTAAATCGCAAAAATGAAGGTCAATGGGTATTTGCAGAAATGGTATCTTCCTGCGATGCTAGTGTTCGTTTTTGGGTGAATGCGAAACAACTAAAAGATCGCTCTCTATGGCAAGCTGGTTGGCAAACTTTAGAGGAAATGAGACAACCAGAGGTGGATAATGAGGAGGATTTGATTATTTGGGAATGAACAATAAGTAATAAGTAATAATTGGAGAAATTGCCATCAACTATAAACCATCAAAAACCAACAACCAAGCACTAAAAGTTCAAGAAATTGGTGAGAAGGGTTTATTGAAACTTATACAACCCTTTTGCTTGCGCGATGTGGTGGGAGATGATGGTGCAGTTATACCTTGGAAACAAGCTGAATCTTTGGTTATAACGACAGATATGTTGGTGGATGGAGTCCATTTTAGCGATCGCACAACGCCTCCAGAAGCAGTAGGTTGGCGTGCTGCTGCTGCTAATTTATCAGATTTAGCTGCTATGGGGGCAAAGCCTGTAGGAATTACGATAGCTTTGGGACTCAAGGGTGAGGTTGAAGTCAGTTGGGTAGAAAGACTCTATCAAGGAATAAACGATTGTCTACAAGCCCACAATAGCGGTATTCTAGGTGGTGATATTTGTCGCTCTTCGGTAGTTTCTATCGCGATTACAGCCTTTGGTAAAGTGTCACCTCAGAAAGTGATATGTCGCTCTAGGGCGCAAGCTGGTGATGCGATTATGGTAACTGGTTTTCATGGTGATTCTAGAGCAGGATTAGAATTATTACTCAATCGCGATCTTGGTCAAAATTTAACCACTCAGGAGCGAGAATGGTTAATTAAAGCTCATCAGTATCCTCAACCACGTCTAGATGTGCTAAATCATTTACAGAAACTGCAAGCTGATGCTTCTTTTGCGGGTATGGATAGCAGCGATGGTTTAGCTGATGCGATTATACAAATTTGTCAGAGTAGCGGTGTGGGCGCAGTTATTGATGCTGCTACCATACCCAAATCCCCAGCTCTGAGCAAGCTGGTTTCCCCTAGCAAGGCTCAAAAATGGGCTTTGTATGGCGGTGAAGATTTTGAATTGGTGTTATGTTTACCATCTCCTGTTGCAGCAAAACTAACAGCGATTTTGGGTGAAGGTGCAGCAGTAATTGGTACGGTAACCTCCGCACAGGAAGTAGAGTTAATGAACACTCTAGATAATGATTCAGAGCAAAAATTGACTTTAGAGCAAGGCTTTCAGCATTTCTAGACCTAAAATTTAACCAACTATCAAGAAAAAAAACACAACGGATAAGTGACTTGTTTTACACCAAAAACCAAACTTTGAACTTTTAATCAAGAGAATGCCAATCTATGTATTTTTTCTATGATTAATTCATAGTTTCTACTTAACTGGGATGTTTGTTGTGAACGCTGGAGTTAAAATGATTGTGGGTTTATAGAGCGTGCGGCTTGATGGAGGTATTGTGGCATGACTACTGTGAGCATTCCCAAAAGACAGGTGGCTGAAGTTACTGCGACTGATGTGGCTGAATTAGCAGGGCGTTTAGAACAAGATAGCTATACCAATCCCTTTGAAGCATTAAAGGATTGGCATTTATTGAGGGCGATTGCGTTTCAGCGTTCAGATTTAGCGCAACCCTATCTCTACCTGTTAGATATTGAAGCCTATGATGAGGCATAAATTATGCTTCGTGGTAGGCGAGTTTTAGTGGGTGTGGGCGGCGGTATCGCCGCCTATAAAACAGCTGAGGTAGTGTCGCGTCTCTTTCAGGAAGGGGCTGAAGTGCGGGTACTTTTCACAGCCACTGCAACTAAATTTATCACGCCCCTAACTCTAAGTACCCTCAGTCGTCATCGCGCCTACACAGATGAAGATTTCTGGGCTTCTACTCATCAACGCCCTCTTCATATTGAATTGGGAGAATGGGCTGAAATTTTCCTGATTGCTCCCCTCACTGCCAATACCCTGGGTAAACTAAACTATGGCTTAGCTGATAATCTGCTGACAAACACTGTTTTAGCTTCCCCATGCCCAATTTTACTCGCACCAGCGATGAATACCGAGATGTGGGAACAGCTAACGGTGCAGCGAAACTGGCAACAAATCAAGCAAAATACACGTTATCACACCATTGAACCAGGGAGTGGTTTATTGGCTTGCGATAGGGTAGGAAAAGGGCGTATGGCTGAACCTGAGGAGATTTTAATCGCCTTACAATCCCTTCTCCACACTAACGCTCAACAGGATTTACAGGGGAAAAAGATTCTAATTAGCGCTGGCGGTACAAGGGAACATTTAGATCCAGTACGATTTTTGGGTAACCCCGCCACTGGAAAAATGGGTGTTGCCCTTGCCCAAGCTGCCTATTACAGGGGAGCAGAGGTAACTTTCGTACATGGACCCATGACACGGGAATTACTGGCTTTACTACCCCAAATTCGTCGCCTAGCGGTGGTGAGTGCAGCCCAGATGCACCAAGAAATACTAAGTGTTTTTCCTGAAGCTGATTGGCTGTTTATGGTGGCGGCGGTGGCGGATGTGAAACCAGTCACATACACAGCACAGAAATTGCCCAAACATTCTCTACCAGAAAGTTTACCCCTAGAAACAGTACCGGATATCCTGAAGGAATTAGCACAGCATAAAAAACCTCAGCAACGTGTAATTGGTTTTGCAGCTCAAACAGGAGATATTATTACACCAGCTTTAGGTAAACTGAAGAGCAAAAAACTAGATGCGATCGCAGCTAATCCCATAGATAAGCCAAATGCTGGTTTTGCTAGCGATACTAATCAAGCTGTTTTTCTCGATTGCCAAGGTAGAAAACAGGAAGTTGAACCCTGCACTAAGCTTGAACTTGCCCATCATTTACTCGATTTTGTGCTTCAATTGCAAAATACCACTATTTGAAGCTCTAGGGATTTTCAGCACCAGTGTATAGCATCGAAGACTATGGCATGATGATCAAAGATTCTGGACGCATGGAACCCTATGTCCAGGCATTGCAACAGGCGGTTAAACCTGGTTCTGTTGTCTTAGATATTGGCACGGGAACAGGTATTTTTGCCTTTCTTGCTTGTAAATTTGGAGCAAGACAAGTTTATGCTATTGAACCTGATAGTGCTGTCATAGTCGCCCAGAAACTAGCCACAGCTAACGGTTTAGCTGAACGCATTAAGTTTTACCAAGAACTATCTACTAAGGTAAACTTACCAGAACCAGCAGATGTAATTATTTGCGATTTGCGCGGTGTTTTGCCCCTCTTGCAACACCACATCCCTTCCATTATCGATGCTAGAGAGCGTTTATTAGCTCCTGGTGGTGTCTTAATCCCCCAACAAGATATCCTGTGGGCAGCCTTAGTTTCAGTACCCAAACTCTATGACTATTATTGCCAACCCTGGAATCAAAATCCCTACGGTGTTTCTATGGAAGGAGTGTCTGGATGGGTGAAAAATAAGTGGATTAAAAGCAAAATTA
Source organism: uncultured bacterium (assembly GCA_964633315.1). Classification (GTDB taxonomy): domain Bacteria; phylum Cyanobacteriota; class Cyanobacteriia; order Cyanobacteriales; family CAWCAG01; genus CAZWGS01. The sequence goes on from CAZWGS010000079.1 coordinate 19,328, forward strand.
AACCAGAACATTTACTAACACAGCCTCAACGCTGGGCAACCTTAGACTACACCACAATTGAGCAGCCGAACCTGAAAGCTCAATTGGAGTGGACTATTACTCAAGCAGGTATAGCCCACGGTTTCGCTGCTTGGTTTGATGCAACTTTGGCAGAAGGTATCGGTTTTTCCAATGCGCCAGGTAAACCAGATTTAATTTATGGCAGAGCTTATTTTCCCTGGCTAGAACCAGTTAAACTGCTACCGGGCGATCGCGTTAAAGTTAAAATTAAAGCCAATTTGGTAAAAGATGATTACATCTGGAGTTGGCACTCTCAAGTTTGTGAAGCAGAAAATAACCAATCAATTAAAGCCAATTTTCAACAATCCACATTTTTGGCTCAACCCTTCTCCCCTTCTCAACTACATAAACAAGCTGATAGCTATCAACCCCAGCTTAATCAAGCAGGAAAAATTACCCAAAGAATTCTAGATTTGATGAGTCAGGGACAAACTTTAGCTAATATAGCCCATACCTTAACTGCTGAGTTTCCCAAAAAGTTCCCCCACTGGCAAGCTGCTTTAACTTTAGTGGGGGAATTGTCGCAACAATATAGTGATTAATCACTCCGGAATAGGTTGCTTTAGGTAAAATTATTGCCTCAACTAAATACCCTCTCTTTATTCCCAAATGCTCAATCTATCTCTGTATATGTATTTCATCGAATTTTGGTGTCTGTAAAAAGGGTACTCCATAAAGCTAATTTGGTATTATCTTCAACTTAGTTACAAGTGAAACTTTTTTATTTTTTGATATCAGCTTGAAACACAAGCAATTATAGCTAGTGCTTAGTCAAGTTTCTTATGTTAATTGAAAATAAAAAAACTACCACTTCTACTCCTTTTTTAAAGCAAAACTGGAATGGGCAGCAAACGCTCCAACTCCAAATTAGCGGCAATCTGTGCCAGTTGAGATAAATCTGTTGTCTTTTCTACGAAAGGAATGATACCTAAAACTGGAGTGTGGGTAAGAGATTCAATTAAACCAATGGGAGCAAGCTTAGCAATTTCTTCATCTTCAAGAGGTTGAGTACAATTGAGAACAATACCTCGAAGCTGAATTTTAGCAGATCTTGCCAAAGCCACATTAGCCACAGCTTGGGCAATTGCACCCAATTTAATAGGAACCACAATTACCACAGATAAACGCCAATCTCCTGCCAAATCTGCCACTGTTAATTCATCTGTTACCGGGGAACCCAATCCTCCCAAGGCTTCAATCAAGACCACATCTTTGGTAGTTTGCAACCCTCTTAAAGCTTGCCAAACCAGACCTAAATTAATTTCTTGGTCTTCTATAGCCGCAGCAACTGGAGGTGCGACGGGAGTTTTAAGGTAAATTGGTGTTACCACTTCAAGAGAAGGAAAAAGTTGCTGATAAAACTCACAATCACCCAACCCCGTTTGCATCAATTTCATGATTCCCCAGTTAAGATGTTGCAGATGGGTTTGTGCGTAGGCAAGCAAAGATGCTGTCAACATCGTCTTTCCCACCTCTGTATCTGTACCAGCGACAAGTAATGCCTGCATTTTTTATGATGTTTACGGATTATTCACAAATATTTCTTACCATAACTATGAATTGATTTGTGTAAACAATCTGGTGAAAATACCCACAGAATATGAAACTGTCTTCTTGGATACCTTAAAGTTTGTATCCAGCACTGAGATAGTTAAATCACAATGATAATATGGCGATCAATTGAGGTTCTGTAAGCTCGTGGTGAACCCTTCTGTAACTTTAACGCTCCAACCAACCTTTACTTCACTGCCAGAAAACAATCGGCTAAGGCTCTTTTCTGGTTCCGCGAATATTGCTTTATCTAAAGAAGTTGCCCGTTATCTGGGCATGGATTTAGGACCAATGGTACGTAAGCAATTCGCTGATGGAGAACTTTACGTTCAAATTCAAGAATCAATTCGGGGTTGTGATGTCTATCTCATCCAACCCTGTTCCCGTCCTGTGAACGATCACCTGATGGAATTATTGATTATGGTAGATGCCTGTCGTCGTGCATCAGCTAGGCAAATAACTGCTGTAATACCCTATTATGGCTATGCCAGAGCAGATCGCAAAACGGCTGGGCGTGAGTCAATTACTGCCAAGCTAGTTGCTAACCTGATTGTACAAGCAGGGGCAAATCGGATTCTGGCAATGGATTTACATTCTGCTCAAATCCAAGGCTACTTTGATGTTCCTTTAGATCATGTCTATGGTTCTCCTGTATTGCTTGACTACCTAAATAGCAAACAATTATCTGATTTAGTAGTAGTATCACCTGATGTGGGTGGTGTAGCTAGAGCAAGGGCCTTTGCCAAAAAACTCAATGATGCACCTCTTGCGATTATCGACAAACGTCGCCAAGCCCACAATGTGGCAGAGGTGATGAATTTAATTGGTGATGTAGCTGGAAAAACCGCCGTGATTGTGGATGACATGATTGACACTGCGGGGACAATTTTTGAGGGTGCGCGTTTTCTCAAAGAAGTGGGCGCGCGACAGGTTTACGCCTGCGCTACCCATGCTGTCTTCTCTCCCCCAGCTATTACCCGCCTCTCCAGCGGTTTGTTTGAAGAGGTGATTGTGACTAACACTATTCCGATACCAGAGGCAGAGAAATTTGAGCAACTAACGGTGCTATCTGTGGCAAATTTATTAGGAGAGACAATTTGGCGTATTCACGAGGATAGTTCTGTTAGCAGTATGTTCCGCTAACATTACCGATTCCCCTTAACCAATCGCAAACTTTTCCTGGTCTTGCCCAGATTCACTCTATCCTGTAGATAGGTAGTTAACTTTCTGGGCACGAAGGGCTGCATTCTTAAACGAATAAACTTTCCTGACTTTAACCTGGTTAAATAGGAAATACAGTAAAAACTGAGTAGGTTTCATGCAAGCAAACTGGCGAATTGGTTCTATATGGGGAATCCCTCTTTATGTAGACTCCTCTTGGTTTCTCATAATGATTTTACTCACTATCAGCAATGGTAGTGAACTATCCCAAGATGGAAAGCTGATTTTGGGTTGGCTATTTGGCTTGATTATGGCTTTTTCCTTGTTTGCTTCTATCTTGCTACATGAACTAGGTCATAGTTTAGTTGCCAAATCTCAAGGTATTCCTGTTAAGTCTATTAATCTATTCTTACTAGGAGGTTTTGCCACTCTTGAGCAAGAGTCTAAAACCCCTAGCAGCGCTTTTCAAGTCGCTGTAGCTGGTCCTGTAGTTAGTATGTTAGTAGCTGTATCCTTTTGGCTCGCTAGCCAAGGAGCACAAGAGGTTAGCCTAACCTATAAGTTAACTTCCCATGTGGCAAATATTAACCTGATTTGGGGACTATTCAACCTAATCCCCGCCCTACCTTTAGATGGCGGACAATTACTTAAAGCTGCTGTCTGGAAATTCACTGGTAGTCGCCTTACTGGTATACGCTGGGCTGCTAGTATTGGCAAAGCTTCAGGTTACATGGGTATTACTTTTGGCTTACTGGGTTTAATCCTAGCAAATAGTTTTAGCTGCCTTCTGATAGCTTTGCTCGGTTGGTTTATCCTGCGCAGCGCTAATGCCCACGAGAGATTAGCTAGCTTGCAAGGATCTTTACTGGAAATTAAAGCTGCAGGCGTTATGACTCGTGAGTTTCGAGTGGTTAATGCTAAGCTGACTCTACAAGATTTTGCCCAGGAGTATGTGCGAGCATCAGAACATAACTTAAAGCCCTATTATGCCGCCTCTGACGGACGCTATCGAGGTTTACTATCAATCCAGGATTTGCAGGCTGCTGAGCGTAGTACTTGGGCAAATAAAACTCTTGAAGAAATTGTACATCCTCTGACAGATATTCCCTCAGTGCCAGAAAAAGCAAACTTGCTAGAAGTAATCCATCGTTTAGAAGAGGAAAATCTAAACCGAATCACGGTTTTGTCTCCTGCGGGTACTGTTGCTGGAGTAATTGACAAAGGAGATTTAGTAGCTGCAATTGCAGCCAAAAATAATCTTTTTATTCCTCCAGGGGAAATTAAGCGCATTAAAGCTGAAGGCACTTACCCTCCTGGCTTGCAGTTACGAGTTATTACGAAGATGATGGCTGATTAAGTTAACTGTTTTGCTCTAATCGGGATGAAATAGAACTAGAATAACTATTAATAATAGTTTAAGAAGTTTTATTAATGTTCCATGCCTCCCTACTACCACCAGGCCTTTTTACTCGTTGATGGGTACAATGTAATCGGAGCTTGGTCTGATCTAAAGGTAATACGCGATCGCGACGGACTCGAAGCCGCTAGACACCAATTAACTGAAAGCTTAGTTAACTACAGTGCCTTCAAGGGTTTTGAGACTCAGGTTGTATTTGATGCTCACTACCAAAATACTCCTGCTAATAGCGAAGTTTTAACTTCTCATTTGTCAGTTTACTATACAGACTTTCAGCAAACAGCCGATACCTATATAGAAAAAACCTGTGCCAATTACCAACGTCAACCTCGTGTAGCACGTCTAATTGTTGCTACCTCAGATCGGGCTCAGCAGCAAACTGTCTTAGGCTACGGTGCAGAGTGGCTCTCAGCACTACAATTAGCACACGAAGTAGACAGTAGCATTCGCCGGGTAAGGGGTAAACAGCAACCAAAAAAACAATCTCGTGGTCGTTTTTTATTCAATTCCCTTGATGCTCAATCTCAAAAACGCCTATCTGATTTACGTCGAGGCATCCACTAAAAAAAATACTGCTTTAGATATTGACAAACAATAAAATAGTGGTTATTATTGAAAACGGTGAATCAAACAAGCCCCCATCGTCTAGAGGCCTAGGACACCTCCCTTTCACGGAGGCGACAGGGATTCGAATTCCCTTGGGGGTATA
>CAZWGS010000080.1:0-5900 GCA_964633315.1 uncultured bacterium
AATTACTGTTTCTCGCTCTTCCACTCAATTGGGGGATTGGGTGCAAGCAGATATTAGTACGAATAGAGGAATTGAAACTGTAGCTAGTGCTGTGGGTAACTCGGCTTTGGATGCACTTTTATATATGGGCGGAACTTGGGAAACCCATGCTTTTACCAGTGATTATGCTTTTGAAAAATGCAGTGATGAAGATATCGAAAATGTAATCGCAGTCAATCTTTTAGCACCGATTCGTTTAGTTAAATCTTTATTACCTTCACTACGTCAAGCACCCAATCCCAAAATAATTTTTATGGGCGCGTTATCTGGTTTAGATAACTTTCCCGCTAATGAAGTAGCTAACTCTGCATCAAAGTTTGGTCTTCGGGGTGTAGTACATTCCTTACGTGAAGAACTGCGAAAAGATCGCATTGCCGTTACAATTATCAATCCTGGTAATCTTGCTACTCCTGAAGTATTAGACGACCTTAAACAAGCTGGAGAACCGGAAACAAATGCGATTCCTCTCTCAGACTTATTAAGCATTATTGACTGTATTCTTTCCCTTTCTCGTTCTACTTGTATTAAAGAAATTCAACTACCTGCTATGAATTCTACAGGTGCATAAATAATACCAAATCCGGTTGTGATATAGTGAGTCTCTTTCTTAGTAAGCGACATGCCAAGCAACCATTAACCATTAACAGTCAAAAAAATCAATTTTTGCTTGTATCTCAGTCAAATGAGAACCGCTATAGTAGCTTTTTCACTTGTAGGGTAATAGGGAGTTATAGGGAGGGTTTGAGGTTTTTCGTATAAGCCTACTCACAGAACATGATTTAGTATCAGGTACTTTTTAACCAGTTGAATATTCCCGATAATGCGATTGCTGTACCAAGTAAAATTAAGCAACAGCCAAGAATCATTGAGGAAGTAATAGGCTCTCCTAAAACAACTCTTCCCCAAAGCATAGCAAATACAGGAACGATATATACAACTGTTAAGGCTTTAGTTGAACCAACATTTTTAATGAGTCGAAAGTAGAGGATATATGCTAATGATGTTGAAAATAAAGCCAGCACTAAAATCGATAACATAATAATAGCTGTAGGCATTACCTTTGGCATAGTAAATGGCAAAGCAGGTAACAGAAATATAGCTGCACTTAGTTGGCTTATGGTGGCGATTGTTAGGGGAGAGATACCAGATAGTTTAAGTTTAGTGTAGGGAGCAGCAATAGAATATAGTAATGCTGCAGTCAAGCCAGCACTAATAGCAACAAAAAAAGAGAAAGAGGTAGTAGTGACAAAATTTTTCATCCCTACCAAGATTATGACTCCAGTAAATCCTAAACTTAAGCCGCTAATTCGACTAAAAGTTAGTTTTTCTTTGAGCCAAATTGCAGCTACTACTGTACTAAATAAAGGAGATGTCGCATTCAAAATAGAAGTAAATCCAGCAGGAAGAGATACGGAAGCAAAAGCAAGTAATGAAAATGGCAGCGCAGAATTAATACAACCCACTATAAATAATGAAGTAAATTTTTGACGTACTTCATCCCAGAGATTGAAACGAATTAAAAAAGGAAGTAAGGCTAATCCTGCTAATAAAACTCGTATTTCAATTAACCAAACTGGACCCAATACAGGTGCAGCAATTCGCATAAACAAAAACGAACCACCCCACAAAGCTGCCAAAATTAGCATCTCAATAATATCTGAAATTCTCATAACATCAGCCTTATTTCTGATTAATTTTATAGCTAGCTTCCCAGCCTAACATGGCAATTTTGCGATCCTTTCCCCAGCCATAACCACCTAGTTCCCCTGAAGTTCTAATCACTCGATGACAGGGAATTAAATAGCCTATGGGGTTTTTCCCAATAGCGTTACCTACGGCTCTCACAGCAGTAGGGCGATCAATTTTTTTAGCAATAGTTTGGTAAGTGGTTATTTCCCCAAATGGGATTTGCAGCAGTGCACGCCAAACCTGAATCTGAAAATTAGTTCCTTTGACTAAAAGTGATATTTTATTTTGCTTTTTTTCTTCAAAATTAGCCAAGTTTAAAAATATTTCCGATAAATCATGAGTGGCATTTTGGTCACGGATAATTTCGGCATTTGACCATGATTCTTTTAAAAATTTTGCAGCCATCTGCTCATAATCTTCATCTAAGAAATGAAGATTGCAAACCCCACGATTAGTTGTTGCAATTAGAGATTGTCCAAATGGGGTATCGTGAATACCATAATAAATTTTTAAGCCGACTCCACCATTTTTATATTCACCAGGAGACATGGCTTCCAAGTTGACAAATAGGTCATGTAATCTTCCTGGACTAGATAATCCTGTATCTAATGTCAAATCTAATAAATTTTTGCTCTGGTTTATTTTGGATTTAGCATATTCGATAGTCAAATATTGTAAGAAACGCTTAGGGCTAATACCTACCCATTGAGTAAATATCTTTTGAAAATGATATTCGCTAATTCCAATATGTTGAGCAACAGTTTTTAGGTTCGGTTGACTGAGGTGATTTTCACGAATAAATGTTATTGCTTTGGCAATTCTTTGATAATTGTCGCTCTCCATAGAAACCTTTCTTTCTCATCATCTAATTGAAACTCAATCTTGCTTGCTGTGTTTAATCTACCATTTTGTTTTCTCAAAGCCACCCGTTTCTTGCGATACGCGATTCCTAAATATGTCTGTTTGCTAAATCAAAGCAAGAATCTTCAAAAAATTCAGCACAAGCTTACAAGAAATATTATTTGCGCTTCTGTAAATTGAAGGTATCAAGTTCAATTACAACAAAGCGAAAACAATGAAGAATCTACTTTTAACTACCGCCACCGTCACCACACTACAATTAGCTTTAACCAATAATAGTGAAGCAGCACAGATGAAAAAAGTTAATTTTGAAAGCAATAATCAAAACTTAGTAGGTAATCTTTATCTTCCTGACAACTATCAAGAAGGTGATAAACTACCAGGAGTAGTAGTAACTGGCGCTTGGACAACGGTAAAAGAACAAATGCCAGCCACTTACGCCGAAGCAATGGCAAATCGTGGTTATGCTGTATTGGCTTTTGACTTCCGTAATTGGGGAGAATCAAGCGGAAACCAGCGTCAATTAGAAAATCCTACTAATAAGACTCAAGATATTATTGCTGCTGCCAATTATTTAACAACACGCCCAGAAGTAGACGCTAATCGCATTGCTGGTTTAGGAATTTGTGCTAGCGCAGGATATATGGCGAATGCAGCACTACAAAGCGAAAACATTAAGACAATAGCACTAGTTGCACCCTGGTTACACAACCGAGAAATTGTGAACCAAGTGTATGGAGGAGAAGAATCTGTACAAAGTTTAATTGATACCAGTCGTCAGGCACAAGCTAAATACGAAACCACTGGAGAATTATCTTTAATTCCTGCTGCAAGTATGACAGATGAAAATGCACTTATGTATCAAGCACCCTATTATACAGAAGAAAATCGAGGCATGATTCCTGAGTATATCAATGAATTTAATCTCGCTTCTTGGGAAGGCTGGTTAACCTTTGATGCGATTACTATTGCTGAAAATTTAATTAAACCAGTCTTAATTATTCATTCAGAAGATGCAGCTATTCCCCAAGGTGCAAAAGCATTTTATCAGAGTTTATCGGGTGAAAAAAGCCAAATCTGGTTAGAGAGTACAACTCAGTTTGACTTTTATGACTCTCCTGAAGCTGTCAGTATGGCGAGTTATGAAGTTGCAGCATATTTTGAAAAAATACTATAAATAATCAACAATAATTTTTAGTATTACTGATTCTCATTAACAAAACCAACTAACTTAGTGATTAGATTTTCTTCATTGATTTCGCCAAAAAAACTTCCTTGAGTAAAAATACTGTCATCAGATTTTAGCATCTGCCAATTAAATCGAAAATAACCGTGGTGACCATCGGGATTAGAGACTAAGCGCAAACTAAGATCAGGAAATTTATCCCGAAAACTACCAATAAATTGGCAATGTAATTCTCTACCAACAATTGAATCGGGTAAATGAGAGTCCAAGTAGAGGCAATTTTCAGCAATAACTTTAGTCATCATAGCAATCCTCTCTTCTGAATTTGAAATATTCCAAGCCGAGACATAATCTTGAATTAATGATTTTATTTCGAGCATAGTTTGATTTTTTTTGATTGCGTTTAACTGCGATTAATCTTAATCACAATCAATCTCTATAGGTCAGCATTTTAATAAAAAATAAACATTTTTGGCTCAAAAACCAAGAAAAAAATGAAATACATTCTAGGAGCGATTACAGGAGCGCTAGTCATGACAATTACAGTTCAATCATCTGATAAATTCAATATTCAAACACCTGATGAAGCAGCAATTAATACTATTGTTGAAAGTGTGGCAACTCTAGCAGATAGAGGAGATTTTGAAAGTCTAGAAAAACTATACTCTCAAGAGGTAGAAGTAGACTATACATCAGCTTTTGGCGGCGAAGTAGAATTAAAAAGTCCCCAAGCATTGATGACACAATGGGCAAATGTATTACCAGGATTTGATCGCACTCGCCACAAAATATCCAACATAGAAACTATCATCAAAGGAAATCAAGCAAATGCTAGTGCTGATGTGATTGCAAATCATTACCTCAAAGATAATTTCTGGCAAATTTCTGGTAGTTATGAATATAGCTTAATCAAAGAAGATGGACAGTGGGTGATTGAAAAAATGACTTTTATCGCTGCATCTGAAGAAGGTAATCGCGAGCTTATTAATCAGGCGATTGAGCAAACAAATCTTAATCCTGCAAACTATATTAAACGTCAACAAACCAAACAAGCCGTAATTGACTTTCTCACGGCTTTAGAAGATAAAAACATGGAGAAATTTGCCTCGCTTTGGTCAGAAGATGCGGTACAAGATATGCCTTTTTCTCCTGAAGGATTTCCCAAACGTGTAGAAGGAAAAGCTAACCTAATTAAACACTATTCTGCTTGGCCAGAAATTAGTGGTAAAGCCAGTTTTACCGACGAATTAGTATTCTATCCCTTGCAGGATTCAACGATGGTTTTTGCTGAGTGGAAAGGGAAGGTAGAAATTGTGCCAACCAAACGTCTTTATCAACAGCGATATGGTGGATTATTCCATGTAGTTGATGGCAAAATTGAACTGTTTCGTGAATATTATGATCCCATTGTTTTTAAGTATGCTTTTGGTTTAGATGAGGACAAATAATTTCATCAAAAGCAGTAAGCAACTGCAATTTCCATCTCCAGAATAAATAAACTTCCTGTTGCTTTAGCTAATTATCGAATATGAAAATCCAATATGTTAAATTAAATAACCCTAACAATAGGAACTTTATTTCTCATTCTCGGTTGTAGTGTTTTTATTTCTACTATTGTTCCAGATGCAGAAGTAGCTTCATTATTAGCTGCAATCTTGTGCGATTTAATTGCTATAAGATGTTTCACCTATCTCGTGAATTTATCTAATACTTATGGTTTTTATAAATTTATTATTCATATAGGGTAAACATTAGCATTTATGGCAGCAATACAATCTACATTAACCATCTTTTTTATCTCTTTTGTTAAATAGAAAGAATCAATAAATAGAAAACTTATACTCCTATAATTTATATAGCTATACGGTGTTAATTTAGGACATTTACTTATTCCCCATTTACTGTTTATTGCTCACTTTTAACCGACACACTCTGTCCTAAAGTATGTGCATAGTGCTATAACTATTGAGTTTTATACAACTGTATTGAAAAACCAAAATTTAGGGATACAACATATTACATCCCTACTCAATTTTTGCTCTATTAAATACCAATTAACAAACAACCAACAACCAACAACCAATTACAAAGCCTGTTTCGGCAAATTACTGCGGGGATTAAAACT
>CAZWGS010000080.1:6000-7203 GCA_964633315.1 uncultured bacterium
AACCAACAACCAATTACAAAGCCTGTTTCGGCAAATTACTGCGGGGATTAAAACTGCGAGAAGCTTGCAATTTCTCGTAATATTCCCGTTCTAGAGGACTCAAATTTTTAGGAATCGCAATCGTAATTTTCACCAATTGGTCTGTGCGCCCTCCCTTTGGTTTCGCCCAGCCTTTTCCCTTGAGACGTAGGGATTGACCAGAACTAACGCCAGGAGGTACTCTCATGGTCACTGTACCATCGGGAGTTGGAATTTCAATAGAAGCACCCAAAACCGCCTCATCGGGAGTAATGGGGACTTCGCAAACGAGATTATCCCCCTCAAATTGGAAGAAAGAATGATTCTCTAACTGCACCAGCAAATACAAATCGCCCCTTTGTCTGGTAACCGAATTATAATTTCCTTTACCACGCACACGAATGCGACTACCTGGCTTAGCCCCAGGTGGAATACGCACATCAATTATTTCACCACTGAGATTCAGACGTTTTTGCACACCACGAAAAGCTTCGCTGAAACTAAGGCGAATGTTAGCTTCCACTTCTGAAGAGGTTTTTTGCTGGCTATAACCATTCCCAGAAGCGCCAAAACCACCACCAAAATCATTAACTCCAGTTCTACCATTAGTGCTAGTTCTATAGGAATAGCCACTATTTCTCGCGCCACCGGGAGTAGAAAATTTGCCTAGTAATTCGCTAATAAATTCATCAAAACTGCCATATTGACCAAAATCAAAGCCATTAGGGTCAAAACCAGCCCCTCCACCAAAAGGAGAACCACTTTGCCCCGCTTGCTTCCAGTATTGACCGAATTGGTCGTATTTTTGACGTTTATCACTGTCAGATAAAACTTCGTAGGCTTCGCTAATTTCCTTGAAACGAGCTTCTGCTTTCTTATCACCCGGATTGCGGTCAGGATGGTACTTTAGAGCAAGTTTGCGAAATGCTTTTTTTATTTCCTCTGCACTCGCCTTTTTGTTTACTCCCAGAATTGCGTAATAATCTTTAAAGTTAGTCGAAGCCATTAATAGAAGTCTCGTCGGTAGTTAATAATTCAGATTTATATTGCTCAGTACTCTAGATACCAATTATCCTCACGATTAGGTTAGCAAAAATCCAATTGGCTTAAGTTCGGTTCTCGCCTACTACTGACATCGCAATTTCCGTACTACTTTGCCCGCAATAGTACAACACCAGATTCCAA
>CAZWGS010000080.1:7303-23922 GCA_964633315.1 uncultured bacterium
TGACATCGCAATTTCCGTACTACTTTGCCCGCAATAGTACAACACCAGATTCCAACCTTCATCAACAGCAGGAGGAGCATCTTGCAGTTGACGATGCATCCTGAGTATAACCTCCAGAGGCACTGTGCGCTCACGCTTCTGATTTCTTTGCCAACACAAATTAAAAGGAAGATTGAGAACTACTCCTGTAAGATGAGTAAAACCCAACTCACGCGCCAAAGCGATTACCTTGCGTCGTTGACGGCGTGCAGCATTGGTTGCATCATACACTGCTCCTGCAATTTGCCCCCGATTCACGTCAATAACTGCCTGTTGCAATTGCACCTCTACCTGTCGCCACACCGCTAACCAGGAACCTTGAATCGCCTCATCTCCATACAGTTGGGCGCGAATCGCATCTGTGGCAATGATACGCCAATCTGCATCTAACTGAACTAACTCCCTTGCTAAAGTGGACTTACCACTTCCTGGTAAGCCCACCAATACAATTAATTGAGGCATCGACACATAGCGACACTTAACTGATTTTAGATTACAGTGCCATCGGGAATGGTTGCATTTTTCAGTACAACGACAATACCATTGCGAATGTAGAAACCCTCATCTTCACGTTGGGATTCTTCCACTCTATCTTTGTTGACAATTAGTACCTTACGCCCGATGCGAGCATTCTTATCTACAATAGCGCGGCGAATTGTGCTGCCACAACCAACTCCCACGGGAACTTTTCCCTCTTGGAGACACGATTCACGCTCAAAAGCAGATTCGTAATAGTCAGCACCCATCAAGAGACTGTCTTCAATCTTGCAATCAGCTTCCACCCTCGTTCTAACTCCGAGAACCGAGTGATGAATGCTACAATCCTTTAAAATACAGCCATCGCTCAACATCGACTCTTGCACATCGCAATTTGATAACTTACTGGGAGGTAAGTAACGAGAGCGAGTGTAAATGGGAGCTTTATCATCATAAAAAGTGAAGGGAGGCTCAGGTTGTTGAGTTAAAGCTAAATTTGCGTCGTAGAAAGCTTCAATTGTCCCAATATCTTCCCAATAGCCCTTGAATAGATAGGCTTGAAGATTAAAATCTTTTGCAGCGGCGGGAATAATTTCTTTACCAAAGTCTGTCTGATCTGGATTACTTTGTAGCAGTTTTGCCATCACCTCTTTTTTAAAGACATAAATGCCCATAGAGGCGATGTAAGGACTCTTTTTCGCTTCCTCTGGAGATAATCCCAAGACGGTGGTATCAACTTGCATATCAACCAAATCCTGACCTTTGGGCTTCTCAGAAAAGTCTACTACTTTACCCTCATCATCAATTTTCATCAAACCAAAGCTTGATGCTCGCTTTTCATCCACAGGAACCACAGAAAGGGTTATATCTGCGTTAGTTTCTCGATGGCGCTCGAGAAATTTACGGTAATCCATGCGGTAGAGATGATCTCCAGACAAGATTATATACTCATCCACATCCCAGCCATCAAAGACATGGAGATACTGACGTACAGCATCTGCAGTTCCCTGGAACCAACCTGGATTTTCTGAAGTTTGCTGCGCTGCGAGAACTTCTACAAAACCTTCATTAAAACCAGAGAAAGTGTAAGCGCGATTTAAATGGCGATTAAGAGATGCTGAATTAAATTGAGTCAGTACGTAGATTTTGAAAATTTCTGAATTGATACAATTACTAACAGGAATATCAATCAGGCGATACTTACCCGCTAGTGGTACTGCTGGTTTGGCTCGCAACTTTGTCAAGGGATATAAGCGCGTACCAGCACCGCCTCCTAAAATAATACTTAATACTTTTTTCACAAAAAAACCTCTTAAATGCCGCTAGCTCTCACATTAAGTTTAGGACTGAGGGGGTCATCTGGGTAGGGTTTTTCCCGGTTAGTTGTGAAGAAAGAGAAATTACAAATGAAAAACTTACCTGTTCTTAATGATTTCTTAGCTATTGCTTAAATAAGGCTGAGGGGTTGGGATGCAGGGAGTGGGGAGTAGGGAGTAGGGGATGCAGGGGGAGCAGGGGAAGCAGGGGAAGCAGGGGAAGCTGGTTTCAGCGGTAGGCTGCACTCCGTCGCACGAACCTTGTATTTCCGCCTACTCAAGATTCTTGGGAACCTCGCAACACACCCGAAAACCAGTATAATCCAAGTCTTTGTTGTCGTAAGCTCCATCGCGGTTAGCCGAACGGCAGTGTACAGGCTCGTTGAGCCACGAACCACCACGAATCAAACGCTCATAATTATAGGCTTCTAAACACCATTCCCACACGTTTCCGTGCATGTCATATAAGCCAAAGGCATTGGGGTGAAATTCACCTACTGGGGTGGTTTCTCCTCTATATTTCCCCTTTGGTTCACTGGCATAGGTTCGATCTGCACGATAATTAGCTAAATCGGCAGTGATTGTTTCTCCAAAGTAAAATGGCGTATTAGTTCCAGCTCGACAAGCATATTCCCATTCTGCTTCGCTGGGTAGTCTGTATTTCCGTCCAGTTTTCTCTGATAACATCCTACAAAATGCCTTGGCATTGGTAAAGGAAACGTCTACTACAGGCATTTTTTCTCCTTTGAATGCATTGTATCTATCAGCTTCACGGTCAGTCTCGAAAGGCATCATTGTTAGCCACTGGTCTTGGGTAACTTCAAATTTCCCCATGTAAAAAGGCTTAATATTCACTGGTTTTTGAGGACGTTGATCCTCTTTACTCCCCTTCTCTTCTTCTGGTGCGCCCATGGTAAATTTACCGCCTGGGATAGATACCATTTCTAGGGTGACACCATTGCCTAAATACTCGGTAAAGTATTTAGCTGTTTTCTCTGTCTGCTCAATTTTTTCTCCTCGATCATCAACTTTTACCACGGTAAACTTAAATTCTTTAAGCCTGATAGGAAGTCTATGTCGTAACCACTCCCAGAATGGTCGCCAAATTAACGTTGCACCTGCTGCACCAACCCCTAGTAATAAACTCCGTCGGGGAAATCGATTGGGCTGGGAGTCTGAAGTCTTGTGGTTTTGGTTATTTTCCTTACCTCTATCTTCATCAAGGTGAGGGGGAACCTTAGAAACCTCACTTAGCTGACTAGTTAGTTGCTCAATTTTCCTTTCACACTCTTGTATTTTTTGTTCCAGAGTAAACTTTTCACCAGGATTATCAGTTATGGCTAATGCTATCTCAAAGGCAGCACGTTTCTCTTGCCAGATCTTAAGGGCTTCTTCAAGAGATTTGTCAGTTATACTTTACCTCCGCACTAATCCCTTGATTAACTTCCAGGCAAAGATAAGAAGACCAAGATCTATTTTTCCTTCTAGAGAATAAAAACCCATCTATCATCTTTAAGTGGCTGTCTTTTCGAGCAAAATCGGTTTTAGATGTTCTTCTGCAATTCCCGCCATCCGAATCGCACTACAGCCCAACTTATGGGCAAACTCAATCGAACGACCTGCCCCTAAAGCATCATAGAATCCCACTGCAAACTCAATGGCTGCTCTGTCCTTAATTGCCTTGCTCATGCCAACCACATAATTAATGTGTCGGGCTATTTCTTGCGCTTGAATCTTTGAGTAGCAAGCATTAAGCACAACACACTCCACTTGGTCAGCAAACAGTTCAAACAACCCTGCGATCGCTTCTGCATCAACTAACTTTACTTGACCTGTTTCATCCTCAAAAAGCAAACCCTCTTCTCCTGCCCCATGTCCTGAAAAGTGAATAATCTGTGGCTCGTAGTCGAGGATGGCTCGATGAATATCTCTGTACCTTACTGCCTCTGCTGTGTCTATCGAATATTGGTCACGCCCTTTGGCTCGTCTCAGCCCTTCCTTGATTTCGCGCATTTCCTCGTCTAGACGAAGCCTGCTAGTTTTCCTGGGATTGGCTGATAAAATCAAGATTCTTTTGACCTGGGGGCTGTTTTCCCCAGATAGAGACTCAGGCGACTTCACCTCTTGAGCGAGAAGATCCGAAACTTTACTTAGCTGATTAGTTAGTCGCTGGATTTGCCTTTGACATTCCTCTATTTCTTTTCGCAGCTCAAACTTTTTACCAGGACTATCAGTTATAGCTAATTCCCTCTCAAAGGCAGCAAGCTTTTCTTTCCAGTCGTTCAGGGCTGCTTCTAAATATCCATTAGCCATACTTTACCTCCGCACCGAGCTTTTCATAGAGAAGTTCGAGAATATATTTCAAATCTGCTAGTCTTTGGTGATCTGAGCTGCTTAGTCCTCACGTTTTCTTCGATATCATCTCTCCCCTCAAAGGGCAGACTAAGAGGGGTCAATTCTTACTGACAATCAGGATGCAAACCCTTGTTACTACAAATAAACTCCAACTGACTCTCACTCACATTCTTCGCCGGAGCAAAATTCACGCCACTAATTTTCGCATCAGCAACACTACCAGATGTGGCTTGCAAAATCTTGTCCGCTTGCTCACTCTGTTTACTAGTAAAGGTGACACCCTCTAAATTCACACCATTTAAATTCGCACCCCGCAAATCCGCCCCATTTAAATTCGCGTTGGCTAAATTGGCATTTTGGAGTCGTGCATTTCTCAAATTTGCTCCTGTCAAAGTGGTGGAACTCAAATCGGCATTGAGAAGATTAGCATTGTGGAAATTTGCCTTGGCGATATTAGCACCTTGCCAGTTGGAATTGCGCAAATTAGCGGAGGAAAAATTGGCTCCAGGTGCGTCTACTTTACCTAAATTCGCCTCTTGCAAATTGCTGAGGACAAAGTTAGCTTCGCCTAAATTTGCTCCCGTTAGACTCGCCTGTGACAACACTGCTTCCTCTAAATTCGCTCCCACCAAGGAGGCGCTACTAAGGTTAACTCGCTTCATCACAGCCTGTTTGAGGTTGGCGCGATTGAGGCTGGCTCGAATCAGGTTAGTATTATTAATCGACACATTAGATAGATTAGCTCCACTCAAGTCCGCATCGTGGAGGTCTGCACCACTCAAGTCTGCCATTAAATCATCAAATGTACCCAAACGTCTATCGGCTCCAGCACCGGAAAAGCTGCTCCCGCGTAGGCTGGCGTGACTCATGATTGAGCCTCTAAAGTTGATACCCGCCAAATTCAGATAATTCCACACCAATTTAAAATCGGCGTTTTCTTCATCAATTGGGCTCAGATGGGTGCGACTTAAATCTGTGCTGCTAACTTTACCATTGTGAATCGCGACTAATTTAGCAATCGCACGTTGGGAAGCGCGAATTCTGAGGGCGAGTAATTTTTGTTCTGGCTGATCTTTATTTACTAGCAAAGATGAGCGATCATTAGTTAAAGCTTGGTTGAGATGGCGTAGGGGAGGTAATGCACCGAGTCCAGTTCCCACTAAGGCTTGTTGAATCGTCTCTACCAAGGCGGGATGGCGCTCTTGCCCTAACAAGTCTACCAGCATGGGTGCAGCACGGGGATCATCCAGGCGAGCCAAGGCTAGAATCGCCGCCCTGCGCTCTTCTATCTTGGAAGTAGAACTGAGTTGTTGCACTAAGGTCAAAAATGCCTCATTATTTTGCTGGGCAAATTCTCGGTAGTTGGTTTGACCTTGAATATAAATTTGAGTGCCGACAAAAGTTGCTAAGACTGCTCCCATGGCTGTTCCAGCGACTATTATCAAGCTAGCACCTGGATTTTGGCGCATCCATTGCCAAATTGAGGTAATTGGCTCTTCCTTCGCCTCAGGAGTGCTGAAAACAATAGTTGTAGTTCCCTCTTGGGATGAATCCGAGGAGATATCGCTGGCAATATTTTTATGTACTTCGATTACGCCTACGGTGGGAGGTTGTTCTTCTTCTGTTTCTGAAGCCTCTGGTGTGGAGACAGAATCCGCTTCGACTACGGAGGTAGAACCAATTCTATCGTGGAGGGTGCGACGATGTTCATCGAGAAAGTAATAGGCTGATTCCGCCGCAAACATAATTCCCGTCAGTCCCAGTAAAATCCAGGTAGCAGGGAATGCACCCGAAAAGCGCCAAATAAAGTAGGCTGTGCCGCCCGCTACGCCCCAGCGACCAACTGCTTCACGCCAAATGACCCTTTGCCAACCGGGAACTTCTCCATCCCCTGTAGCCTTAATTACGCGCACTCCCAGCCATTTTTTTGGTGTGGTTTGTCCAGTAGTGGCTAAAAGATAAATTTGATAGCCTCCCCATGTTACTGGTGTCACCAGAGCAACCCACCACAGCAAGTTAGTCAGAGGTGGTACTTTGGGCTGGGGATCTAGCTGTCGTGGGAGGGCGAAAACCTTTGCCACTGCTTCTTCTTTGCTGACTAGGACTGGGTTAAGGGGTACTTTGTTGCCCACAGAGTGGGAGTTAATATAGTCACCGATAGTATGGGGAACCCAAGCACTAGCGGCAAGGAGAGAGATTTCTATTGCCCATGCACCACATCGTCGTATTGTCAAGGGAGTAGACAATCGGAGTAGATTTGTTATTGCTGGGCGAGATTTTTTTTTGCCTCTTTTAAGTGTTGGGCTAGTCATGAAGAGAATTCCATACCAGGGTAAGAGTTTGCACTTTGGTTTATTTGGGAGTTTGAGGAGCGAAGAAGAACTTGTATAAAAGGTACAGCAATACCCCCAAGATGGCGATACTAACCAGGGAAGTGATTACTTTCAACACCGTACCCAGTACGGCAAAACCAACCACGATACCAGCAATAGCTACCACTGCTTGAACAGGAGAATTTAAGTTCCCAAACCAAGTTTTGGCTTTTTCTAGCTTTTGGTTGAGATTGTCCCACTTTATGTTGGCATTGGGAAGAGGGTATTGTGAGTCTGTGTTACTGGTGCTGTTGCTGTTCATCTGTTGATTGATTTGTTGTTCCAAATCCTGGAGTTTTTGTTGCCAATTTTTTGGTTCTTGAGGATCCATTTTGCTTGTACCCTTGTGTGAATGTGTTGCTTAGTGGGTTACCTATTATGGTATCCCTGGAATCGCCAGTTTTGCCTGGCTAATTGCACTTATCAAATAGTCTAGAATGCAATTGAGAAGTAGATTCACTTCTAAGTAACTAGAAACATATTGTGCTTTACTGGTGTCAATTTACTGAAGTATGCCGAACTCATAACCACATCTTCAGTTCAGCAAGGGGGAGTCAATGGTTAAGATCAATAATTTAATCCGTTTCTTTGCTTCTAGCAGCCTCATCATTATGTTCTGGAGTGCAAGTGTTGCTCCTGCCCAGTCAGAGGTGATTCAATTAGGAGGGCAATTATCTGCTGAACCTCTAGTCATGCGAGGGCGATCTGGTGGTGGTGTCAATAGCAAAGATTGTGGTTTTATAACTCGACGACCCCAACACGTTTTGAGTGTAACAGACCGGATCGACTATATGAAACTGACTGTCCGAGCAGAAGGGGGTGAACCCACTTTACTAATAGATGGCCCCGATGGTCGTTTTTGTATTTTTGGAGATCGCACCTCTGGAGAAAATCCAGAGATTTCTGGTCTTTGGCTAAGAGGAAGATACCGCATTTTTGTTGGAGATCGCACAGGTAACCGTCACCGCTTTCGCCTAGAGTTATCCCAGGACCAATAATAATACAATCCCTATTGCTGAGGTGTTTTTTGTGAGTTCTTCTCCCCGTCGTGAACAATCTATTTTAGCTCGTCTATTCTGGAGTGTGGTACCAATCACCATCGTTGTTTATCTGCTTCGAGGTTTTGGCATTATCACATTCATTTACGGCGGTATTATCTCCGTACTTCTCCTGTTGAGTTTAGGTATCAGTATCGCTTACGGTATTGAAAAAACCAGGCGCTTTTAAGAGCATCTTTCACCAGTAAGCACAACCAGATGGTAGCCCACAGAGTCAGAGTTGCCAAAGACAAGGCAGATTTAGTTCGGGATTTAGTTTCTTCTAGCAGCAATACAGCCCCTTTTTCTACCTATGCTGATGTTGTGAGTTTTGCTGCAGCTTTAGGATACCAGCAAGGTAAAAGAGTGCCTTTGGAGGGCATTTCCAACACAGAACCTTCCCCTATTAGCTTAGAAGTATTTGTCTCTCGTGGCTACGACACTCTACTAAAATTACTAGCAATTGTAGAAACTCAAAAACCCCAAGTTCTCTGCACCTATGACCATAGTTGGGAAGCACAACGGGTGCACATTTTTGAGGAGTATGCTAACGGAGGATTGGAAATTTTGCGCGAAAGATTGCGAGGGACGGTAGACTATACTGAGCGGATTTTACTCCTGCTTAGTGCTACGCGTTCTCAAAGTACATCAACAGGCACGGAATTCGATTTGAGTCGTTTTTTATAGAATAAAGTAAGGTTAATCAATGGCTGGTAGCGAAATCAAAGCTGATTTGTGGATTAAGGAATATCTTAACCCTTGGGATATTTACGAACATGGTATTACTAAGGTATTAATACACAAAACAACAGCCTACCAAGAAATGTATATTGTTGAGACAGGAGCCTATGGCATAGCTCTTATTCTCGATGGTAAGTGGCAATCTTGTTGTGGTGATGAATTTATCTACCATGAAGCACTAGTGCAACCAGCGATGATTTGTCACCAGAACCCGAAAAATGTTTTGATTCTCGGTGGTGGTGAAGGCGCGACGCTGCGAGAAGCACTGCGCTGGCATACTGTGGAAAAGGTGGTAATGGTAGATATTGACGGTGAAGTAGTTGCAGCTTGTCAAGAATACCTTGAAGAAATGCATCAAAATTCCTTTGATGATCCCCGTGTAGAATTAGTTATTGGTGATGCAATTGAATTTCTCGATAACACCTCACAAAAATGGGATATTGTGATCTCTGACTTGTCCGATCCCATTGAATCGGGACCTTCATTTAAACTATTTACTCAGGAATACTATAGTAAAATACATCAAATCCTCACACCAGAAGGCTTGATCACCGTTCAAGCTGGACCAACAAGTCCCACAGATATGGATCTCCACGCCTCCCTAATTAAAACTTTGGGTACAGTATTCACTGATGTAATTTCCTACTCTTCTTACGTTCCTTCCTATGCTTGTCCATGGGGATTTGCTCTCGCTTCTAAACAAAATATTCCTCGTCAACCAAATCCAGAACAAACTGATGCTTTGTTAGCGGAAAAAACCACAGGAGGTTTGCGTTTAATTGATGGTATCGGTTTACTAGGAATCTTCCAAACTCCGGCTTACATTCGACACGCCATTGAGAATGCTACTCAAGTTTATACTCTTAAAGAACCACCCAAGTTTTTTGGCAAAGGACTCATGGAATAACACAACTGATATGTCATCCCATGACGGCTAGTTAGACAACGGGTAAGCTATTGACTAAGGACTAATTAGTTACTGAAAATAGCTTCTTGAGAAAAAAAATTAAAATTCAAAATTCAAAATTCAAAATTCAAAATTAAACAGATGTATAGCGCTACGGGACAAAATTAGGAAATTTATCTATTCCCTATTTCTTTGTTATTGTTCACTTTTAACCAATCTATACTGCCCTAACTTATATGCGTAGAGCTATATAGCGATTCTCATTTAACTACAATACAAGCAAGATCCTGATTTTTGTTATGGTTGATAGTTAATCGTTGATTGAGGTTTAGCTCACTAAGAAAGAGAATCGCTATACTGATAATTTCTAATACCAATGATTAACTAGGGATACAAGCTTCTGTAAGTCTATGTGGTCAAAAAGATAATTTGTGTAGCACTAAATTAAATCAACCCCCTGTAAGTATAAATGGGGTTAATTTTTAACTTTTAATTGGAGCGAAGCGACTGACTTTGTTACACCTTAACTTGGTTTAATTTTTGGTCTAATTTACTGCCAAAAAGATTACTATGTTCGAATGTGACATCGCGCAAGTCTGCACCACAGAAATTGACGTGACGAGCACAAGCATAGTTAAAATTGGCACTGTGCAAATTGCTCTGATTCAAATTAGTATGGCTTAAATCTGCCTCACAAAAGTTAGCATAACTTAGGTCTGCACGGTTTACTTGAGCATGACGCACAACAGCACCAGTTAAATCAGCGTGATGTAAAGTACTACCTCGTAAATCTGCATAACTGAGGTCAGCAGAGCGCAGATTAGCATAATCGAGATTCACGTATCTCAAGTCAGCATAACGCAAGTGTGCACCCTGTAAATTAACTGAGCCTAAATTTGCTCCTTGAAAATTGGCGCTAGTTAGTTGAGCTGCTTGTAAATTTGCATGACGCAAATTAGCATGACACAATTTGGCTGCACTTAAGTTACCATGAGCCAGGTTTGCCTGACGCAAATCAGCGCGACGCAAGTCTGCACTCTTGAGTTGAGCATAACTGAGATTGGCTTCTTGAAGGTCGGTTAGAATCAGTTTACTTGCTTCTAGACAAGTGTTACTCAAATTGGCTTTACTTAACTTGGCAAGACTAAAATCCGCAGCTTTCAAATCAGAGCCACTAAGATTAATACCTTGCAATTGTGTTCCTTTAATTTGGGAAAAAATGCGATTCTTTTCTAAGGAAATCAGATGCTTAGTAGCTAAGGTTTCATCTTGGATTTGAACTAGACTATATTGAACGTTTTCTGTGTACAGGGCAAAGACAATATCAAAAACTTCTAGGAAATTAATGAAACTTTGACACTGGGATTCTGGAAGTTTTTCATGGTAGCGAATTAACTGGGCAATAACAATTTCTATATGACTATGGACATCCGGACAAATTAAAACTATTTTCAGCAGTGTAACCACCAAAGAAAGAAAGCTATTTTGAATCATGAGACTGGTAAAAATAGCCGAGGGTTTTTGACCATCTTCAGTGGTTAAGTAATTAATGATTTTCCTGCTAGTTCTCAGCAGTAAATCAAACTTAAATTGCTTATGATTATGGTCTGTATACAAACCATCAATAATTTGTTCTGTACTTCTATTAATTGATGCTGAACAATGATAATTATTTACTTTAAGCAAGAGATATTTTTTGAGACTCTGTTTGAATTCTTGATAACTTAAACCATTGACCTGCTGTAAAAATATGTGAGCGTAGTTTTCATAGTTAAAGACAAGGTGGTGATCTAGGACTTGATGAATTAATCTAATCGCACCCTCTCCTAATTTAGTAGGATTAGCTGGTGCATACTGATGCTTTAGTTGCGGTGCATTGAAGTGAGCTGTGTACTTAACTAGAGCAAACTTAAATCTTTGCTTGAGTTTGAGTGCTAAGTTTCTAGCAACTTCTCTCTGTTCTTGGGGATTGTTGTAATCTAGGTATTGGGGAACTAGTAAATGAGCTGTGTAGCGTTGACTCCATTTATTTTGATTGTGACCATTACAGTAGGCTGCAAATATTTTTAATTCTTGATAATCTTCACTATCAATAAAGTGTAACAGCCATGTTCTTAGTTGGTTGCGACTACGAGAAAGAGGGCGAGACATTGTTTTGACATTGCCTAATATTCTCACCAATTTGTCAATTGCTTTATATTCTCTATTTAAATACCAATTATTCACTAATATATAGCTAACTCGTTTAAGAGTGTGGAAAAATTCAGTTTCGTTTTTGCTAAATATAATTTCGTAAACACAGGACAATATTTCTGGTGAGCTACTACTTTCAGCGAAGATAAATAAGTGATTAAAATTTTCTAGTACGGACTCTGGAGAAGAATGCTGAACACTCTTGAGAAAGAATTGATAAATACTTTCCTGTTTCTGTTTAATCTTCTCGCTGTTGCTGGTAAGAGCGGAATCTTCTTTCTTATTTAGCTGCTCCACAAGACTTTTTTTATTGCTCATGACTACAAATATTTTCATTACGAATTAGGCATTACAGTTAAACTGTATAGCCAAAAAATACCTTCCTTAACATCAAGAAAAACTTGATATTAACCTTGTTTATTCAAGAAAATAATGACTCAGTAGTGATGTTGATGCACCGTAGAAGTTAATAGAACTGCTTGCCAGACTTATCTCCTTCAGTCAGGAACAAAATACCCTTATATTCTTAGAATATCTCGATTTTTGTTGAGGGGAGTAAAAATGCAATAAAGTGAAAAACTAAGTCTGTGTAATTTCCCCGATCGTGTTAGTAGCGATAATTTTCTCGAATCAACTGCCACTAGAGATCCAAGCAATGGGGTAAGATCAGCAGTGGGTAATTCTTTTTAAAGAAAGAAAAAGATAACTACGATGAGATCTTGATAAAGTTGGAAGATTGCCTAAACTAATGGAAAAGCAAGATCGAATAACTCAACAATAATTGTGCACATACCCAAGTTTGCAGAAGCCAATCATCCACTGATAAAATCGCTATTTCACCATAGCGATCGCGAACTACTAACCCTGTTCCAAAATCATCCAGAGGAAGGAAAGTATTTTCTGACCATTTTCTGTCGCTATAGTCCCATTGTCCATACCCTAATTTGGCATTCAGCTCGTTCTGCTGTCCAAGCAGACTACCTCTTTGCTCTAACTTGGAGACATATTTTCTATGAAATGCGAGGTTTAGATTTGCGCTCACAAGCAGCAGAGGCTAATTCTTTGCAAAACTGGTTGATTAATATGACAGCTTTTTGCATCAACCAGCAACAGGTACCTCCGGTAGAATCTATTAATTATAATCTCCAAGCAGCGCCACCTCCTCTGTGGTGTTTTCTAGAGTTAGCATTAGAAACGCTACCACCAGCAACACGTTTAGTTGTTTTGATGACAGAAAATTTCCATTGGAGTGAAACTCGTATCTGTGCTTATATGCAAGCAGAAGGAGAAAAAATTTCTCCGAGCGAAGTTCATGCCATACTCGAGGAAGGTTATCAGTTACTAGAAGATGCTTTACCAGAAGATATCAAGAGAATTTATTTGATGTCAGTTAATTCTGAGTTAGCCACAACAGTTTAAACAGTTTAAAAATGTAGGTAGTGCACTGGGACAGGGAATAATGAGCATTAGTCACTATTCCCCGAAATAGATAAATTTTTGTATGAAAATAGTATTTGGTAGTATTTATTTTGCTGGTATCATTCTGCTCAGTGGTATCAATCCCCTGTGGACTCAAACTCAAGTTCAAGCAGCAATTTTAGCCCAATCATTTAGTAGTAGAGAAGATGCAGATTCCCTATTGAATTTAGGAGTGCAATCGCGCCAGGAGGGAAATTTAGAGCAAGCAATTGCTTATTGGCTCCAAGCACTACAAATTTATCATCGTCTTGGTGATGAGGAAGCTTTGGGTTTGACTTACGATTACTTGGGTTTAACCTACATTAGTTTGAATCAATATTCCCAAGCAGAAACTGCACTCCGCCGTCGTTTAGCGATTGCAAGAGATCGCAATGATTTTCAAGGGCAAATTTATGGCTTAAATAATTTGGGAATACTTTTGCTTGAGAAGGCTAATTTACCAGCAGCAGAGACACTTTTTCAAGAAGCATTAGTTATTGCAAGAGATATCAAGCATTTGGCGGGAATTGGTTTGAGTTTGAATAATTTAGGTTTAATTAGCGCCAATCAATCCCAATATCCCCAAGCAATTGCGTACTATCAAGAAGCTCTAAAATTGCGTCAGAGCGCCAGTGATTTGACAGGGCAGGCAAGTACCTTGAATAATTTAGGCAATGCTCAGCAAGTCGTAGGACAGCATGGAGAGGCTTTATCTTCTTTCCGTCTAGCTCGCGTGGTAGCAGTGGAGCAACAAGATTTAGCGAATCAATTCCTCGCCTATCAGGGTATAGCACTTTCCTATGCTGCAATTGACAGCTATTCCCTTGCTCTGCAAAATCTGGAAGCATGGCTTAATCTTGCCATCATAGAGGAAAATTCTCGTCAACAGTTCCTTTCTCTGCGTAGCTACGCTAGATTGCACAAACAAAGGAAGCAACAAACCGAAGCAGAGAATTTTTATACTCGTGCGATCAGCCTTGCAAGACAATTAGGCTACACTGAGCAGGTGGCGCTACTGAATCAAGAACTAGCAGAATTAATCTACAACTGAATCACTCATTACTTTGATTCAACTGCCAAGAAATCGCATTGAGGATTAGCTTACCGTTACCAGTACAATTTTCTTGGTATTCTTCCTGGCTAGCAATGGCGCTACCTATGCGTTCAATTGTTTTACCATATTTCTTGTCTTTAGCTAACTTTTGCTCTTCAGAAGTTAAAGGGCGAGTGCGGTCTAAAACTGCTTCAATGATAGAGGTGTAGGGTGCAACTGCTGTAGCCGCTTCTTGAACTTCAATTTGCAATTTTGTCAGCTGAATAATTTCTTGAGCACCTTGCACTACAGGTGATAATTCCGACTTCACAACACCAGACTCAGATGCTGCTGGTGAGGAATCTTCAGGTGGAACATAAAATATATTATCTGACGTAATTCCATCGGGAAAATGCTCATCATCAATTTCCCCTTTCTCCCACATCTGAGTTACCATTTCCAAAGCTTTGGCGCGATTTTTAGGTGTGTCTCCTCCCTTACTTTGCACTTCCAGGAGTATTCCCTCTTGCTCTTCCATTGGTTGCGAGATATCACTTACCGCCACAAAATAACTGACTGCTTTAGTTTTGATCATGGTTTTTTGTTTGTTATTTGTTGTTTGTTGTTTGTCATTAATTAGGGGTAAAAAGTCAACAACCTATCCGTTGTCTCATGTCCCCATCTTCTCAATGATCCGTTTTTAGCAAAGTAGCAGTAATTCAATCTAATGAGAGGAAAAAAAACTTTTTCTTCCCCAGCTTCCAAGGGCACCCAATCCGTTGATCTCCCTGCTCCCCCTGCATCCCCTGCATCCCCTGCTCCCCCTGCATGATCTATCCTGCTCCAGAATCTTGACATAAGCCTCTTTAATAGCTAATGATTAGTGTTTTGGGCAATTATAGGAAATTATTTATGGGTAGCGTCAATAAAGTAGTATTAGCATATTCTGGAGGTGTAGATACCTCTGTTTGCATTCCCTATATGAAGGAAGAGTGGGGTGTAAAAGAAGTAATCACCCTTGCTGCTGATTTAGGTCAAGGTGAAGAATTAGAACCAATTAAAGCTAAAGCACTCTCCTCAGGAGCATCATTATCTTTAGTAGAGAATGTCACTGAGATTTTTGTTAAAGAATTTGCTTTTCCCGCAATTCAAGCTAACGCATTATACGAAAATCGCTATCCTCTCTCCACAGCTTTAGCGCGTCCTTTAATCGCTAAAATTTTGGTAGAAGCTGCGGAAAAATATGGTGCTGATGCAGTAGCCCATGGTTGTACCGGAAAAGGTAATGATCAGGTACGCTTTGATGTAGGTATTATGGCACTAAACCCTAATCTTAAAGTACTTGCACCAGCACGTGGTTGGGGAATGAGTCGAGAGGAAACCATCGCCTATGGAGAGCGTTATGGTATTCCTTCTCCAGTGAAAAAATCTTCTCCCTATAGTATCGATCGCAACCTACTTGGTCGTAGTATTGAAGCAGGACCATTGGAAGATCCCATGACAGAACCTTTAGAGGAAGTTTTTGCCATGACTAAAGCTATTGCGGATACTCCCGATGAACCAGAATATGTGGAGATTGGTTTTGAAAGGGGTCTTCCTGTTAGTATTAATGGTCAAGCTCTCGATCCTGTCAGCCTCATTTCACAACTCAATGAGATTGTAGGTCGCCACGGTGTGGGACGCATTGATATGATTGAGAATCGCGTTGTTGGTATTAAATCACGGGAAATTTACGAAGCACCAGCACTTTTAGTCTTAATTGATGCTCATCGAGATTTAGAAAGTCTCACCCTAACCTCCGATGTTACTCAATACAAGCGAGGAATTGAACAGACATATAGTCAGCTTGTTTACCAAGGACTCTGGTACAGTCCTCTTAAGGAAGCTATAGATGCTTTTATCCAAAAAACCCAAGAGCAGGTTTCGGGAGTTGTACGAGTTAAACTGTTTAAGGGCAATTCAAAAGTTGTAGGTCGTCGTTCTGATTTAGCTATCTACAGCAGCGATTTAGCTACCTACAGTGCTGATGATAAGTTTGATCATAAAGCAGCGGAAGGCTTTATTTATGTTTGGGGTTTACCAACTAGAATTTGGTCACAAAAAACTAGAGGATAATTAATTATAGGTAGTGCTATCTGTTATTTTGAGATGGTGCTACCTATTAGTCTGTAAATTTTGAAATTATTGGTTGAGACAAATAGAGGATTTAGGGGAAGATCCAAGTAAATAACAAAAAGTTGAAAAACTAGAGAGAAAAGGGGTTTCATGGAAAGAACAAAAATTTTCAACGAAACCCCATAAAACAGGTTAACTTGCTCAGGCAAACATTAAAACTTCATCTGAAATGCTATGAAGCTCGATTTAATATATAGACTTAGAGGATGTCAGCGGGACAGGAACTTTCCCAAACTCAAATTCACTTTTTACTATCTACTTACTGCTTGATAATTTTAAATCTTAACTGTTGATTATAGTATTTTTTATCGTCACCTAAATCAATATATTTCTCCGGGTTCTCACTATTACATTGCCAGCCAGTTGAACGTATCTTTCCTGCTGTGCGATTTTCCCTTATCTCTTGTTTTCGCAACTCTAAACAGATTTCATAATTCTTTGGACTAGAAATAGTAAAAGCCGGGGTATGAGTAGCAACTGTACAGAAACTTACTCTAAGTCTGTAACGTTTGCTGG
>CAZWGS010000081.1:0-18943 GCA_964633315.1 uncultured bacterium
CAATGACAGTGGTTTAGGTTTAAACTCCCAACTCACCTTCACCGCCGAAAGAGGTACTAACTATATCATACGCGCCACCAGTTTTGCTTTTGAAGCAACGGGTGACTACACTCTCAGTGGTACAGCAACTCCTCTCCCAGAAGAGCAAACTATCACTGGTAATCTGGAATCTACAGACACTGAAAATCCCTTACGTCTAGGTAGATTTAGAGACGATTATCTATTGCAGTGGACAGATGCGCCGCAGGAGATTGAAATTGATCTGAGTTCTTCTGATTTCGATACCTATCTACAACTTGTAGATGCTGAAACAGGAAATCTCATTGACTTTAATGATAATTTTGGCTTTAGCTTAAACTCTCAACTAACCTTGACTGCCCAGACGGGAGTGGACTATATTGTGCGCGTCACTAGTTTTGGTTTTGAACAAACAGGTGAGTATAATCTAGAAGGTCCAGTAGGTTTGACTCCCACCACAATCGACGATTCTGTTCCTTCTAACTTCAGTAATGGCTTTGGTAATGGCTTTGATGATATTAATGATGCCATTGGGGTAGGAAGCGATTATCACAATGCTCTTATTCTAAGTAGTATCTTGTTTCGCTGATTGTGCTTGGGAGGCGGTTTTTCTAGTCAAATTGCTACAGCAGTGGAGTATGCTCATAGTCTAGGTTCCGTTGTAGTCATGGCAGCAGGAAATAATTCTGCTAGTTGAGCAGGTTTTCCTGCTCAACTAGCAACAGATTTTGGTATATCCGTTGGTGCTGTGGATAGTGATAGTACTATTGCTAATTTCTCCAATCGTGCAGGCTTAAATAGCAATCTGCAACACGTAGTAGCACCAGGAGTTGATGTTTTATCAACAGTACTAAATGACGGATATGACGACAAAAGTGGAACTTCTATGGCAACACCCTACGTAGCAGGAATAGTAGCATTAATGCTGGAAGCTAACCCAAATTTAACTCCTGATGAAGTGCGCGAAATTTTGACGAGTACAGCAGTAAGTTTGGCGTAGTAAATAATTTGCTCAGTGAGGAGGTTAGCATTTTTATCCTCTTTAAATATTTGGACTTTACTATCAAAAAAATGGGGAACAAAAGCTGTTCCCCCATTTCCTAATTTCTTAACTTCTAACTCAGAAAATTAAATATCTGTTTCACTGAATTCGCGTGTCATATGATCGAAAGGAGCATCAACAAAAGACGTATTTGTAATTCCCGCCTCTGCTGCCATATCCTTAATCATGTCCTTCATGATTTGAATACCGTACACTGTAGGACCAATGGGAACACCCAAAGAATTGTAGGTTTCCCGCAATCCCTGCAAAACTCGCTCATCTAAAACATTAGTATCTCCCGCCACCAAAGCATAGCTGGCGTAGCGTAGATAATAGTCCATGTCACGCAGACAAGCAGAGTAGCGACGAGTCGTGTAAGCATTACCACCTGGACGAATCAACTCTGGCTTCTCTTCAAACAGTTTTAAACCAGCCTGTTTAACAATTGATGCTGCATTCCCAGTGATCATTGTTGCTACTTGCACCCTAGCAGTACCTGACTCAAAATAAGATTTCAGGCTATCAAGTGCATCACGGTCGAGGTAACGACCACTGACATCATAGTTTCTAATTAAGTTTGTTATCGCATCCCGCATTAAATCTTTCTCCCAACAGCAGGTTGTCTTGATTTGCTGAGCTAAAGCTCTGTATTGGTCTTAAATATTAATCATCCCATAGCCTTGGCTGACACAGGTCATTTTCTGGGCAAGATTTTTCACCTGATCATGACTACCATTAGTTGTTACTCCAAAAGTACTTCTCGATACATTTCTTTAAAAGAGGGGTAGAATCAAGTTTTTTTTGTATCATAAAGAACATATTTGCAAAAAATACAGATTTATAGGTGCAGTTAAACAGGTATTCTGTAGCAGAGAATACAAAAAAAAGCATTAATCTATCTCTAGGATGATGCGAGACTTGCAAAAGTATAGGATTTGAAGGAGTCATCCATGCCAGAGACCCCACAAGAAGTCTTGAAAATGATTCAAGACAACAACATCAAGATCATCGATCTTAAGTTCATTGATATGCCAGGTATCTGGCAGCATTGCTCTTTTTATCAAAACCAAATTGACGAAGATTCCTTTGTAAGTGGTGTTGCTTTCGACGGTTCTAGTATCCGGGGTTGGAAA
This sequence comes from uncultured bacterium, assembly GCA_964633315.1. GTDB lineage: Bacteria > Cyanobacteriota > Cyanobacteriia > Cyanobacteriales > CAWCAG01 > CAZWGS01. The sequence goes on from CAZWGS010000081.1 coordinate 2,194, forward strand.
GCCATCAACGACTCCGATATGGCGATGGTACCCGATCCAAAAACTGCTTGGATCGACCCCTTCTTCAAGGAACCAACCCTAAGCATGATCTGCAGCATTCAAGAACCTCGTACGGGAGAATCCTATAGCCGTGACCCCCGTAGTATTGCTCAGAAAGCAATAGACTATTTAAATAGCACAGGCATTGGTGACATTGCCTTTTTTGGTCCAGAAGCCGAATTTTTTGTCTTTGATGACGTTCGTTTTGACCAAAAGGAAAACCAAGGCTACTACTACGTAGATAGTATTGAAGGACGCTGGAATTCTGGTCGTGAAGAAGAAGGCGGTAACCTAGGCTACAAACCAGGTTATAAACAGGGTTACTTCCCAGTTCCTCCTACAGACACTCTACAGGATATGCGCACCGAAATGCTGCTAACAATGGCAGATTGCGGTGTTCCTATTGAAAAGCATCACCACGAAGTAGCAACTGGTGGTCAGAATGAACTAGGTTTCCGCTTCGCTGATTTACTAAGTGCAGCAGACTACTTGATGACCTATAAGTATGTGATCAAGAATGTTGCCAAGAAGTACGGCAAAACTGTCACCTTTATGCCTAAACCCTTGTTCAATGACAACGGTACAGGTATGCACTGTCACCAGTCAATTTGGAAGGGTGGAGAGCCTCTATTCTGGGGCGATGGCTATGCTAACCTCAGCGAAATGGCGTTGCACTACATTGGTGGTATCCTTAAGCACGCTCCTGCACTGCTAGCATTTACTAACCCTACCACCAACTCCTACAAGCGCTTAGTTCCTGGCTTTGAAGCACCAGTAAACCTAGCATACTCTCAGGGTAACCGTTCTGCTTCTGTGCGTATTCCCCTTTCTGGACCCAATCCTAAGGCGAAGCGTCTAGAATTCCGTTGTCCTGATGCTTCTAGCAATCCCTATCTTGCTTTTGCTGCGATGCTTTGTGCAGGAATAGATGGTATCAAGAACAAAATTGATCCCGGTGAGCCTCTAGATGTAGATATCTACGAACTAAGCCCCGAAGAGTTATCTAAGATTCCTTCTACCCCAGCTTCTTTGGCAGATGCTTTGGAATGCTTGGGTAAGGATAGCGCTTTCCTAACTGAATCTGGTGTCTTCACTCAAGATTTCATTGACAACTGGATTTCTTATAAGTTGGACAACGAGGTAATTCCTCTCAGTTTACGTCCTCATCCCTATGAGTTTTCCATGTACTACGATGTCTAGATTGATCGCTTTTTCAATCTAATATGTAATTTCAATGGGGACGTAATTGAATTGGTTATGTCCCCATTTTGTTTTTTAAACCGCACAAGCAGCAGCCCAAAATAAACCATCTACCAAAAGTGTACTTAAAACGGCTCCTGCAAATGCCCACCAAGATAGTTCCTGCTTTTGCAGTCCCCAAATTCCTGTAACAACTAAAACTGTAACCAGAGTTAAAGCACAACCAATACCCCAATTTGTTTGCACATGGGTACTTGCACTGTGGAGAATGGGAGCAGCTAAGGTTGGCTCAACCTGCATAATTTGCCGCCAATAGGGGATTAAATCTGTCAGGTAAAAGTAAATGTCAGTGAGGCTTGTTCCCAATAATGAGCCTAGGTAAAAAAGGTTCCCCACTCGCCAGTAACCGCGCCATAAACACCAAATAGCGAAGGGAAGACCAATTGCTTCAACAGGTAAATGAATGAGGGGTTCCCAGCGCAACCAGCCCCAGTAGATTCCTCCTGCTAGCCAACTCCAACTAAAACCTAGTATTAAATCTCCCCACAATTGAGTTCGGGGATGGGATAGCAGTTTCCAGGCTAAGCCCAGCCAAAATAGCGTTAGCGCCAGGCTTAACCAAGGAAATAATCTCACTAGGGGTGCTTGGACAAAAACTGGTACAGAGACCAGAAAGCCAGCAGCCAGGAACACTAGCCAGTGCTGTGTGCTGATTTTGTTTGCACTCAGGACAGTTAACCAGATTTTAGATAACGGCAGAGAGCGCCACTTATGAATTAACAAAATACCTTAAATATTCTTCATCTATCTTGATATATCTCAAGATATCACCTTCATATCCCCTAGGGGGGGATATTAATAATTTATCAAGCAAGTTTGTTTTTGCCAAGTAAATCAATGGCTCTGGGGTAAATTAGAACGGGCATTGCGCCGCCACATCTGAGGTTTAATGCGCCGCAGTGCAGAAGCCTTGAAACGGCGATTCCATTCTGCTTCGTCCATTTGTGCTAGTTCCGCCAGTTTCGGGGCAAGATTGTGGGGATAGGGCTGAAAATCTTCTACGTCTGTTTCCTTAGCAAAACGCTGATTCCAAGGACAAACATCTTGGCAAATATCACAACCTGCAACCCAATTTTGTAGATGGGGCGTGATCTCTTCTGGTAAAGTTTCGCTGCGATTTTCAATGGTGTGGTAGGCTATGCAGCGATTGGCATCGACGACAAAAGGCTGAGTAATCGCTTGGGTAGGACAGGCATCGAGACAACGGGTACAGCTACCACAATGTTCGGTATGGGGGCGATCTGGTGCTAATTTGAGATTAGTGAGAATACCTCCCAAAAATACCCAGCTACCATAATCACGGGTAATTAAGTTGCCGTTTTTCGCAATCCAACCCAGTCCAGCTTTTTGCGCCCAGACTTTATCCTGTACTGGAGCAGTATCTGCATAGTAGCGAACCTGCACTTCCTCTGCCAAGCCTTGTAACCAGCTTGCTAACTGCTTGAGTTTGGATTGCATTACCCTGTGGTAGTCTCTACCCCAACCGTAGCGGGAAATCTTACCATCTTCTGGATTAGAGGAATGTTGATGGGGAGTGTAGTAGTTGAGGGCGACGGCGATTACCGACTGCACTGGGGGAAAATAAGCCTTAATATCTGAGCGTTTGGGATTTGCCATCCACGCCATATCAGCCTGGTAACCCTTCTCTAACCAAGCTTGGAGGTGCTCTATAGCTATAGTTTCTTGCTCTTCACCAATAGCCGCAATACCTACCCTATGGAAACCTAGCTGGCGAGCTTGAGCTTTGACCTGAGAACTATCAACTAACACTGGCAACTACAGTGATTTAGATCACAGCCTGTTATTATGCCAGATAGTGAGGGGCTTTTACTGCCATTTGTAATATTTATTTGCAGTTTTTTACAAAAGGTTGCAAAATGTAAATTAAGGAGGACAAGAAATGCAAACCTCCAACTAGTTCTATTAAGTTCAACATTACTGGAGAATTTTCCATGGCTTACACTAGTAACTCCCCATCAACCTTTTTCTCCAACCAACAGTTTGCTAATCCTGTCTCTTCTACTACAACACTATTCAAGAATCTGAGCGTTGACGATCAACTAGGATTATTGTGGTTCATTTACACAGAAATTGGTCGCTCCATCACTCCTGCAGCAACAGGCGCTGCCCGCCTTCAATTTGCTGAAGGTTTACTCAACCAAGTCAAAAACATGCCTCAAAGTGAGCAAATGCAGTTCATGCGTGACTTGGTCAATAAAGTTAACAATCCTCTAACTCGTGCCTACGGAGTCCTTAGCACCAACACCAAACTAGCTTTCTGGTATCAGCTAGCAGAATTGATGAAAGAGGGTATTGTCATTCCAGTTCCCCAAGGCTACACCATGAGCCGTGATGCAAAAAAAATCTTCAACAACATTGTCTTCATGGACTTTAGTCAGCAAATCACTATTCTACGTAATGCTGTTGCTGACATGGGTGTAGATCCCCTTGCTTAGTTAGAATCTAGATTCTCTTCAACTATGTAGAGTGAATTGTAGGGAATCTAAGCAATTAGCAACTTAAAGCGGTGGTAAGTCATCCTTGGAGTGAATAGATAGCTAGCCACCGCTTAGTTATTGGTTACTTGAATTTGGTATGCAAGCAAGCGGCAACAAATAACAAGTGCCAACAGCTCTCACAGCTTAAATGTGTGGGAGGAATTTAATCAAGAACCCTTTACCTTAAGATTCCTATGCTTGAAGTAACTGAAAACCCCTTAAGTAGTTCTGGACTTACCGAACCTGTAGTTCTAAGCTACTTTGAGAGCTTCAATGCAGAAAATTTTGTCGCTACGGCAAATTTATTTGACCCAAATGGAGAGTTGCAGCCTCCTTTCGAGTCGGCTATTTCTGGTCGAGAAAGCATTGCTTATTACCTCCATAGGGAAGCACGAGGCATGAAATTATCGCCTCATCATAGCAGGCAAACAGAGTTAGCTGATAACTTACTTCAAATCCAGATTCAAGGCTCGGTACAAACTCCCTTTTTCAGTGTTAATGTAGCTTGGCAATTTGTTTTGAGCCCAGCACGGGAGATACTCCACCTAGAAGTCAAGTTGTTAGCCTCTCCTGAAGAATTACTCAAGTTGCGTCGCTAACTAGCTTTTGGCTGTTGTCGCTTGTCCCAAGGAACGTAGTAATAACTTTCTGCCCAACTCAATATCTTTGGGCGCACATTGCCAATCAGGGTGACTAGTCATCAGTAGGCTAGTCAATGTTTCTTGATCAAACAGATGCCATAGGGGGGCACCAGCAAACTCGGCTTCTATAGCGTAGCAATTAGAGCTCACACAATGTATTGTTAGGTTAGCTGCAGCTCTTGCCACAGTCATCTGTTCTTGGGGTTGCAAAGACCGAAATTGCTGCATAACCTGCCGTAAATCCATCACCGATGACACAATTAACCCTGGAATCAAGGTAGCAGTATTTGCCTCGCCATTGATATAAATCCAGTAATTGCGGGAGGGATCAATTCCTTCTAGCCAGATAGACTCGTCATCTAAACGATAGCGGGGAGAAAGGATAAAAGGTGATGTCATTGTTGAAGATAATAAGAGCGTTTTTCCAACTTAACTAGAGCCCGGAAGTTGCCTGAGAAATTTACCAGATACGGCTAGGGACTGAAACTAGTTAACTATTTAAAATGATAATGATTAGTTAAGTTAATAGAAGATAGCTTAATAAAAGTTAGCAATTAAATTTTAGCTATGGCGGTTTACTTCCTGTTGTAGCCAAGAATCCACAGGTTTTCCATCTCGACGACGCAGTTCAATTTCAATCACCATCACTAAATCTGAACCTGGTGGTGCTGGCTGCTGATGAAAAATCACCTCATAATCATTAGGATCTTCGTTGCGTTCCCGTAGCCAATCGTTGACTTTAGTAGTAGCAAAAAATGATTGCCCTTGCTCAAACATACGGGTAATTTGCATTTGCAGGGTATAGGGATTGATACGAGCCATTTTTTTTACACCAGAGTTCAGAAATTATAGTTTTTTTATTGGTGATATTGGTGAACCATCACCTCTTAAAAAAAGCTACCACTTAAATTTAAAATGAGTAAACTCTTCCCCTTTCATCAATATAAACAGCACTATCGTATTTAGCACTAACAGAACTAGTGCCTACTGCTGCATTGTCAACTTGTCCTTGAATCAAATCGGAGCGGCGAATGCGAACAATCACAGTATTATTATCTTCGGTGCGATAGTCGAAGGATAAGAGAGCACCACCACCATTATAGATATTTATATTAGCGATTTCCTCTGCATTTTTGATGGGTGGGAAGTTCAATAACACAGTGTTTGCATGAGACAGTCTAGTTCCGAATCGCGGACCATAGATAGAATCATAGGTAACGGGAACTCCTGATTCATTTTGCAGGATAACGTTAATCACTTGATTGTTATTAATTGTTGCCGTTGGTTGCCAGTAGCCTGCTTCATAACTCCCACTATTACTGGGTTGTGAGGAAACTGTGATGGGAGTGACTACACCTAAAGTGGCGATTAAAGCTGCGCCTGTAATGATATTGAATTTCATGATTTAAATTTGGTAAGGAAAAAGATAAGTCTATTGTAAGGTGGTAGCAAATACCACTCTGGATTTACTACAGAATTAATTAAAGTTAGCAAGGCTTAATTAATTACTAACTCCACTTTATTCAAAATAAAATAAGACAGCGGATAAGTAGCTCTTATTAAGTAGTTCTTCCTGATTACACATAAAATAAGACAATGGGTAAGTAGCTCTTATTAAGTAGTTCCTCTTGATTAAACATAAATTAGTTTTGGTTTAGGGACTCAGGGATATGGGGTTTGGGTGAATTAGTTTGATGTTTAAGTAGCTTGACCTACTGACTTCCATCATTTTTCAGTGTCTAGGATTCCCTGTTTAGGTAACAACAGCGAGCTAGAATAGGGACAAGTACCTTCTTCCTTTCAATTTTTCCTTGACAACATAAGACGTTGAAATCTTGGCAGAGTAAAAGTCAAGGGGAACATAATTCTGGCAATAACCGATCTTAAAATTAAAACTCTATCGAGAATTGAATGCCGCAGCGACGTAAACTCCGAAATCGATACTGGTGCTTTCTAATGTCCCTACCCCTGGGTTTCCTCTGTCTGGAAGGGACAGTCAATCTAGCTAAGGCTGCACCGAATCCAGAAGAAACTGTAGCTTGTGAAATGCTAATTGTCGGCGGTGGTTTAGCTGGTGCGGCTGCTGCTTACGAAGGCTTATTAGCAGGGCGAACAGTCTGTCTGACAGAGATTACTGATTGGGTAGGCGGACAAATTTCTGCCCAGGGTACTTCAGCTTTAGATGAACGCACTACCCAGCGATCAAGACTATTTTTTCCCCGTGGTTATTTGGAATTGCGACAGCGTATTGAGGCCAAATACGGTGAATTAAATCCTGGCGATTGTTGGGTTAGCGCTTCATGCTTTTTGCCCAAAGATGCCCATCAGGTACTCTATCAACAATTGCAAGATGCCCAGAGACAGGGTAAAGGGAAATTGCAGTGGTTCCCAGCAACAGTAATTAAGGAATTAGAATTTAACTCCCAAGGTAATTTAATCACTGGTGCAGTGGCGATTCAACACCAGCCAGCCCCCAATGCACCTCCTCTCAATACCTATCCTCTCTCCCAAACCATTGAGGATGCCTATAGTTACGAGGATTCGGAGTTATTTACGAAAACCATTATTCGTTTCCAACCCCAAGACAACACTTGGTTTGTGATTGAAGCCACCGAAACCGGGGAATTAATCGCCCTAGCAGATGTTCCCTATCGCCTTGGTATTGATCCTCGCTCTCCCTTTGAACCTTCTGCTTCTAGTATTACAGGGGATCCCTATTGTACCCAAGGTTACACCTATACCTTTGCCATGGAGGCAACGGCGGAACCCCAGAATCACGAAAGACCCAGTTTTTACTCCCAGTATGCTCCCTATTACAGTTATGAACTGTCGCGTTTAGCTAGTTTTGACCTTGTTTTTACCTATCGACGCATTTGGAGTCCACAAACAGGAGAAGCCCAAAGGTTTCGTGGTATTGGCTTCACTGCGCCCACTCCAGGGGACATTTCGATGCAGAATTGGACTTGGGGTAATGATTACCGTCCCGGAAACCCTCAGGACAACCTAATCTACACTAGAAGGCAACTCCAAGCCACAGGACAACTTGAACCTGGAAATTGGCAAGGCGGTTTGCGCGTAGATAGTCTGCGTCGCGGGGAAGAAAATGCTTTAGGTTATTTCTATTGGTTAGTCGCAGGAACCACCGATTCTCAGTTGGGAGGAGGAGTGAAAAAAACTCACCCCAATAATCGCTTTCTTTCTGGCTTAGATTCGCCCATGGGAACGGTACATGGTTTGTCGAAATTTCCCTATATGAGGGAAGTAAGGCGAATTATGGGACGACCTAGCTATGGTTATAGTGAAGGTTTTGTCATTGAGGAGACTGATATTTCGCGTCAGAACTTCCGTAGTGATTTTTACCGTCAAAACCTCTCGCCGCAATTTTACAGGACGCTGTGGTCAAGATTGGCAGGAAGGGATGCGATTCCGGTAATTCGAGATATCGTTAGTCCTGAACAAGTGACACCGCGTTCTCGGTCTACAATTTATCCTGATAGTGTAGGAATTGGTCACTATCCGATTGACTTTCACCCCTGTATGAATTTAAGCTTCCCTGAAAGACCAGGAAATACTGAAAGAGAAGGGGAACGTCAGGGTGCAGGACAATCTTTTCCGTTCCAAATTCCCCTACGCGCCATGATTCCTCAACAGCTTGATAATTTACTCGTGGCAGGTAAAAGTATTGCTACTAGCCATATTGCGGCGGCTGCGTATCGGGTTCATTCTTTCGAATGGTCATCGGGTGCTGCTGCTGGTACAACTGTAGATTTCGCTCTCGAGGAGGGTATTTTGCCCTATCAGTTAGTAGAAGAAATGCGCCTGAATAATCCTAAACTCCAAGATTTACGTTGGCGACTACACCAAAATAGTAATCCTACTGCTTTTCCTGATACTTCTATTTTTAACAATTCCTGGGAGGAGTGGCGGTAGATTTGTGAGATGGGGAGTTGGGGAGATGGGGAGATGGGGGAGTTGGGGGAAAAAATTTTGTTTTTTGTCCAAAGTCCAACAAAAACATAGCTTGGAGAGATTCTCCACACCCCATCTTTTGAATACCTTCTGCTTAAGCTACAGACATAGCAACATTCTGCATCGCCTTTGGTAGAGAACGACCCACAGCCGTAGCTATTGGTGCTAAACTCTCTACTAGTGTGAGCATTTGTGTTAAAGAAAGTGCTTGACGTGCATCAGAAACGGATTTTTCTGGTTCTGGATGACATTCAATAATTAAACCATCTGCACCACAGGCAATTGCAGCTTTCGCTAAAGGTGCAACCAATTCCCGCTTACCCACCGCATGGGAAGGATCTACAATTACAGGTAAATGAGTTAGCTGTTTGAGGGCGGCTACTGCACCTAAATCGAGGACATTACGAGTATAGGTATCGAAACTACGGATACCTCGCTCGCAAAGAATGACGTTGGGGTTACCATGGCTTAGGATATATTCCGCCCCATAGACAAATTCTTCCACAGTAGCTGCTAAACCACGTTTGAGGAGTATGGGTTTATTTACTTTTCCCAAAGCTTTGAGGAGGTCAAAGTTTTGCATATTGCGGCTACCCACTTGCAGCAAATCCACAACCTCTGCTATCGTCTCAATCTGTTCCACAGACATGACTTCAGATACTACTGGCATACCATACTTTTCTCTAATCTGAGCGAGAATTTCTAGTCCCGGTTTGCCTAAACCCTGGAAAGAGTAGGGAGAAGTGCGAGGTTTGTAGACTCCTCCACGCAAAGCTTGTATCGATGTCCCTTGTAGTGTTTTGGCAACTGTTTCCATTTGAGTATAGCTCTCAACAGCACAGGGACCGCCAATAATCAGTAATTCCTCACCACCAACAGTAATTGCTGGTGCTAATGGCACTACACTAGAGTGCTGAGTATGAGATTTCACTGTTAGTTTGGCATTATTCATGAGATCAGATTCCTTTTGGTTAAAGTGGTAACAAGAAAAAACCCGGAACTGATGTCCGGGTGTGGGAAAGTTGCATGAGTTAATCTCTACCCGGAATTGAGTGTGGGTGTAGAAAAGTAATACCAGTAGCTGAGATTAAGGTTCATGGAAAGATGATTTGGTGGGTAGAAAAAACAAAACCGCAGCTTTTACACTGCGGTTCACCGAGATTTACCAAAGCAAGGTGCTTCACTCTCGGTGAACCGGGCTAAACCAAAAATAAAAGTAGCGCTTGCTTGACATCAAAATCTAGTTTTTTGCTTACTCCCGCTAAGTTGACATCCTCCCCGCCCTAAAAGTGCGGGGATTCCAATCTATCCAAACAATAAAAGTTATCTGAACTCTTGGTGGGTTGACGCTTCACGGAATGCTGCTTCTCGAACAGAAGTCTTATGCCTTTCTCCACGCCCGTTTAGAGTCTCCCGAAGCCCTCCGGCGACTGTGATACCTGTTAGTATACTACAAATCGGAGAAAGCCGCCGGAAGAAGGACGGGGTTTTAGACCCAATTTTTTTGATAACAAAAAAATTTGCCATGAGTCAACAAATTAGGAATTACTCACCTGTTGAGTCAAATCGAGAAGCAAATCATAGCGAAAATTCTGCACCAAATCCCTAATTTCCTGTCTTAAATTGGTGTGTTCGGGTGGAATTTGGTCAATAGTGTCAAGAATCAGCTGTTCATCTAGTTTTTCTACAGCTAGATGTAGTTTTCTGCGCCAATCACGAGACATTACAGCAAGATTTAATGGCATATTTGGCTCAGCAATATCTGGTTGTTCCATCGCTTCATAAATATATCTGACACCCAAATGCAAAGCCATTTTGCTAAAAATACTTTCTTCTTGGAAAGGCTTACTCACAAAATCATCGCAGCCAACAGCTAATACTCGCTCTCTTTCCTCATCAAAAGCACTAGCAGTAAGAGCAATAATTTTAGTTATTATAGGCGATTGCTCACTCTTGAGCTGGGCTTGTTGCTGTGCTCTAATTTTTTTGGTAGCCTCATAACCATCTATGACTGGCATTCGCATATCCATCCAAATTAAGTGAGGTTGCCAACTATCCCAAATTTGCAGTGCTTCTTGTCCATTGGCTGCACCTTTAACCTCAAAACCCACCGACTTGAGCAAGTGCATTAGCAATTGGCGACTGACTGTGGTATCTTCAGCAACTAGAAGGCGATATGACGGCTGATTGGCCTCTAAGCCAACGACTTGTTGAGAGGATTGCGATTGAACCTCCTGCACCTTAAGTGCTTCAGCCTCTTGAACTTGAATTGCGAATTGTACCTTCGTACCCTTACCCAATTTACTTTCTACTTGAATATTTCCTCCCATCAGTTGCACAAATCGCTGACTAATAGTTAAACCTAAACCCGTTCCCTGCTGAGACTTTTGTCCACTTTGGGTTTGCACAAAAGGTTCAAAGAGAGTTGCTAATTCTTCAGAGGCGATACCACAACCAGTATCTTGCACCTGAAAATTGAGCGTTATCGGTGGACTATCTGGCACTAATGATACTTTTAATTTAACTTTTCCTTGTTCTGTAAACTTGATTGCATTGCCCAGTAAATTAATCAAAACCTGGCGTAATTTAGGAGCATCAGTATAAATATGACTGGGAATACTCTCGTAGTCAAAAATTAGATTTAAACCCTTAGAGGCAGCCTTCAAACCTAACATTTCTTGGAGGGAATCTAGCAAGCTATGGAGGTTGCAAAGACTACTATTGAGGGTATTACTACCCATTTCAATTTTGGACATTTCCAGAACATCATTAATCAGAGTCAGTAAATGTTCACCACTTTGATTAATAATATTGAGAACTTTGCCTTGTTTGAGATTAATTGAGCGGTCTCGGTTTAGCAGTTGAGTAAAGCCCAGAATCGCATTGAGAGGAGTACGTAATTCATGACTCATATTAGCGAGAAATTCACTCTTGGCACGATTAGCACTATCCGCCGCAATTTTAGCTTGTCGCAGTTGAGCGGTGCGTTCTTCAACCCGCTGTTCCAGTTCTTTGGTAAGTTCGTGTAAGGCTTTTCTCGCTGCAGCGTGTTCAACAATTTCCTGCTTGAGTCGAAGGTTTTGCTGCTCCATTTTTTTCGTCAAACTGCTTAATTTCAGATGCACTTTGACTCTGGCTAATATTTCCTCTTGCTGAAAGGGTTTTGTGATATAGTCTACTGCCCCCAGGGTTAAACCCCTAACATGTTCTTTGGTTCCTGTCAAGGCAGTGGTAAAAATAACAGGGATTTCCGCTGTGAGGGGATTTGCTTTCAGCCGACGACAAGTTTCAAAGCCATCAATACCTGACATCAAAACATCTAACAGGATTAAATGAGGCGGATCGTATTCTACCTGTTCAATGGCACTTTCGCCATCAGTTGCGACCACCACTTCCATGCCAGCTTTAGTTAAGGTGTGGGATAACACCTTTAAGTTGGCGATATTATCATCAACAATTAAAATTGTTTGTGTTTCTTGGTTATGGGTCATGGAGTTCTGTTTACAGGCACACCATTCGTGCTATTGGCTTGAGGATTTTAACTTAATTAGGGAAAGTCGAGAAATGAATGGTTTTTCTGAAATAGGTCAAACTAAAACAGCAACCACCCAAATTTGGTTGTCATCCTACATTGTAGTTAGCTAAAAGCAAGAACTAAACTACCTAGCAAATTTATTTGGATCTAGATTATCTCAGTCTAATTTTGCCCATACTAGATGAAGAAGTTGGGGAATGGGTAATTTGGGAGAGCAAGGGAAGAAAATTTGTTTAAAAACAAACCCTTGAGAAAATAGAGAGTTGGAGATATGACAGAGAACTAATGACGAAGGATAAAGGACAAAAATGAGAATTTATTGAGTTTCCACCCGCGTGGAATGACAAATAAACAATAACTAATAACTTAGATCTAATTTTTACTACTAACTACTAGAAATTGCATCTGTTTTCAAGATGCTTGTAAGCTTAGCAGTAGCAGCAGTGTTTTCGAAGGGATTAGTATGTTTAAATTTTCAGGGAAACGACCAACAGATTTAGGTGTAAAAGAAGGCAAGCTCAAATCTTGCCCTCCCACACCTAATTGTGTTTGTTCTCAAAGTCCGTCATCAGATACTCAGCATTATGTTGAGCCTCTTGACTATGATGGCACACCCCAAGAAGCAATGGCAAAACTGAAGCAGGTAATCCAAAGTCAAGAACGCACTAAAATTATTGAAGAAAGCAGCAACTACATTTACACAGAATTTACTACTAAATTGATGGGATTTGTAGATGATGTAGAATTCTCCTTAGATGAAGCAGCAAAGGTAATTCATGTTCGTTCTGCATCACGCCTGGGTAAATCTGATTTGGGTGTGAATCGCCAGAGAGTGGAGACAATTCGAGGGGCGCTGAAATAGGTAGCGATTAGCAAAAACCACATGACTCATAGGTTACATTAGCCGTTGTCTCGCTGATAAATTAGTTCAACCTAACTTTGGGTCAACGATTACAACGAATAAGTAGCGAAAAGTTAGTCCAAACTAACTCTGGGTAAACGATGCTTGAACCCACAGAGAATTTCCCAGGAAATTGTACCCAAGCTGTTTGCCCAGTCGTCGGCGGAAATTGTCTGATTGCCATCTGTGCCAATTAAAGTAACCACTTCTTGAGGTTGTAAATCAGGGATACTACTAACATCTAGCATTAATTGATCCATGGTAATCGCACCAATTTGTGGTACTTTTTGTCCCCGAATTAATACCTCCAGAGAGTTGGAAAGGTTGCGGGGTACACCGTCAGCATAACCAATACCGACAACGGCAATTTTCAAATCCTGGGGAGCAATATACTTGTAGCCATAGCTAACACCAGTACCTGCACTAATAGTTTTGACTTGCGTAACTCTCGCTTTAACTTGTAGAACAGGTTGGAGTTCCACCTTAGAATTAAGATGTGGTGCTGGATACAAACCGTAGAGAGCCAAACCTACCCTGACTAAATCATAGTGCAGGTTACTGTCAACGAGAGTAGCTGCGGAATTAGCGAAGTGTAGCTTAGGAGGAACAATTCCAGCTTGTTTTAGGGCTGTAATTGACTGTTGAAACCTTTGCTGTTGCTGACGCATCACCGTTGCATCGGGGTCGTCTGCGGTGGCTAAATGGGAATATACACTGGCAATTTTCAACCCTGGTAGTTTTCTTACAAATTCAACAAATTCTACCGTCTGATGCCAAGGAGTGCCCAAACGAGACATTCCCGTGTCTAACTGGAGATGTACTGGTAGGGTTTTACCTAAATCGGTGATTGTTTCTGAGAAAAGTAATGCCTGTTGGGGATTACAGATGGTAGGTTGTAGTTTCCAGTGGGCAATTGCACTTACTTCTTGGGCTGTATTGGCAACACCTAAAAGCAAAATTGGGGCTGCGATTCCCGCTTCACGCAGTTGTACTCCTTCTCCTAAAGTCGCCACCGCCAACCAACTAGCGCCTGCTTCTAAAGCAGTCTGGGAAACGCGTATCGCCCCATGTCCATAAGCATCTGCTTTAACCACTGCAAGTAAATCTGTCTTTGGCTGCAAAATCTTCTTGAGTTGGCGTACATTATGGGCTAAGGCTACCCGATCTATTTCTACCCAAGCTCTTTGATAAACTGTATCTAGGGAAAGTAAAGATCTATTTGTACTTTGAGACTTTAGCTTGGGACTTTTCTGCCGACTTTGCACCTTGTGCCTACTCCTACTGATAACTTAAACTCCTCAAGCACAAGTTAACAGAATTTTATCTCTAGTCAAGAATACAAGGTGCGGCTCTTGAATTGGTACTCAATCCAAATGCAGCTATTAATCTGATACAAGTTTAATCTCCTGCACTACTCCCTAACCTGTGGCACAATTTACTGGTGCATTTGTAGCCAATTCGATTTTATGACTAAATTTGTCTTTGTTACTGGCGGCGTTGTGTCTAGTATCGGTAAAGGAATCGTTGCTGCTAGCTTAGGGCGTTTACTGAAATCACGCGATTTTTCTGTTTCTATTCTTAAACTAGATCCTTACATTAATGTTGACCCTGGAACGATGAGTCCTTTCCAGCATGGAGAGGTGTTTGTCACCGATGATGGTGCCGAAACAGACTTAGATTTAGGTCATTATGAACGCTTTACCGACACACCTGTATCTCGCCTCAATAGTGTAACAACGGGTTCTATTTACCAAGCGGTGATTAATAAGGAACGTCGTGGTGCTTATATGGGGGGTACAGTGCAGGTAATTCCCCATATTACCAACGAAATTAAGGAACGTATTCAAAGAGTTGCCCAAGATACTAATCCGGATGTGGTGATTACAGAAATTGGCGGTACGGTGGGAGATATTGAATCCCTACCTTTTTTGGAAGCAATTCGCCAGTTTCGCAAAGATGTGGGACGTAGTAATGTGCTTTATATGCATGTTACTCTTCTTCCTTGGATTCCCGCAGCAGGGGAGATGAAAACGAAACCAACACAACACTCGGTTAAGGAGTTGCGTTCTATTGGTATTCAACCAGATGTGTTAGTTTGTCGTTGTGATCGCCCTTTGAAGGGAGGTATGAAGGATAAACTCTCGGAATTCTGTGATGTGCCTTTGGAGTCGGTAATTACTTGTCAGGATGCTAATAGCATCTATGAAGTACCCCTAATCTTAGAGCAGGAAGGCTTGGCGGAGCAAACTCTAGATTTACTACAACTTGAAAAGCGCGAGCCTAATTTAACACAATGGCGCACTTTGGTGGATCGGATGTATAGTCCTACCCAGAAGATTGACGTGGCAATTGTGGGCAAGTATATTCAGTTGAGTGATGCCTATTTGTCTGTGGTTGAAGCCCTGCGTCACGCTGCAATCGCAGCTAATAGCGATTTACATATCCATTGGTTTAGCGCAGAAGATCTCGAAGCTAATGGCGCACAAAGATATCTGAAAAATATGGGCGGGATTATTGTCCCTGGAGGTTTTGGTATTCGCGGTGTGGATGGTAAGGTAAACGCTGTGGAATATGCACGCCAAAATAAAATCCCTTTCCTTGGTTTATGTTTAGGTATGCAATGTTCTGTCATTGAGTGGGCGCGTAGCATTGCGAAGCTGGAAAATGCCGACAGTTCTGAGTTTAATCCCCACACGAATAATCCTGTAATTAACTTACTACCAGAACAACAGGATGTGGTTAATTTGGGGGGTACAATGCGTCTTGGTTTATATCCTTGTCGCCTCAAACCAGATACTCTAGCCTACTCTCTCTATCAACAGGAAGTGGTTTACGAACGTCATCGCCACCGTTATGAGTTTAACAATGCTTACCGCAATTTGTTCCTGGAAACGGGTTATGCGATTAGTGGAACTTCTCCTGATGGGCGTTTAGTTGAGATTATTGAATTACCAGAACATCCCTTTTTCCTTGCTACTCAGTTTCACCCAGAATTCCGTTCTCGTCCAAGTAATCCCCATCCTTTGTTCTTTGGTTTTGTGGAAGCGATTTTGTCCTATTCGAGTAGTTGTGATGATTCGGTTGATTCCCAAAATGGGATTAATAGCTCAACCAATCAGCCAAAAGCGGAAGTATCCTAGATATTATCTGACCATAACTAGCTAGTCATGTGTTTAGAGTAATAGGCAATTGAAATTTGATGATCGCCATTGGCTCAATTTTCTTTTTTTCCTGCTACTTTGTTCCTTATTCTCTATTTGCTTTTCTGTGAATCTTTGGCTCACTATTAATTACGAACGCAGTCGTTATCTTGTTAATTTAGAGCGGATCAGTGTTTTTTGCCAGAAAAATAATGGCAAAGTGACTTTTTGGTTACCCGAAAGTGGCATTGCTATCAATCTCAACCGATATATTGACCTTGGTGCATACCATAAAGTTATTCACTATATCAAAAACTTGCCAATGGATTTAGATAGTTCTTCTTGGGTAAAACTTACCTACGAACGCGATCAATATGTTATCAATCTAGAGAGCATAAGTAGTTTTTGTTTCTCTGGTAATGATAGACTTACCTTTTGGTTACCAGATTCTTCTATTCCCATTATTATCTCTGGTAGAGGCGATCCTGAAGGCTATCAAAAGGTAATTAATTTTCTGAAGCAGAAAACTGGTCAATTACCTATTTAGTTTGAGGAAGGGATTTACATCTAGCGACTAATTTTGCAGTTGGAAGGCGAGTATTACCTGGATTTGAAAACTATCTCAAAACCCCAATCAACCTCTGGTGGAAATTAAAATATTTAAATTTTTACCCATTGTAGGGACGTAAAATTCTACGTCTCTACATTATTTTTCAGAGATGTCTAATGAGTTTTCAAGAACTAATCCGAAAAGTTTTAGAGGTGTA
>CAZWGS010000081.1:19043-23728 GCA_964633315.1 uncultured bacterium
TTCAGAGATGTCTAATGAGTTTTCAAGAACTAATCCGAAAAGTTTTAGAGGTGTAACTGCCACAATTGATTGCGTTTAGAGCCACCTGCAAAATAAACATAATTACAGAAAATAATATCTTTGACAAGAGTCGCGGATTACGAAGATTGAAGGATGAATAATTTAGTTAACAAGCGGTGCAAACTCACGCTGCTGTAATGCTTGTGGTAACTTGGCTACAAGATAGCCTCAAAGCTTTGGGATAAGATACTTCTACTTTTTCTTGAGAAATCCTGTGTCAGCGAAGTGTCCACAAAATCCATCTATATCGCTTGGGTTGATTCAGAAGCTGTTTTAGGTGCAAAAAACCTCAAATTTCAAAAAATTAATTCTTCTTTACCAAAATACTCTTTATCTGTAATTCCCTTGCTTTTGAGTACATGAGGTAGTTATTAACATTCGATTGTTCCCCTGAAACCTCAGATTTAAAAGGCGTTTGGGAAAAGTAAATACTCGATTATACCTTTTTTGTCTTTTGTTCTAATTTAATATAAATAAAAAAACAAATATTTAATATAAATCAAAAAATAGTATAAAAAACAACCAAAAATCAAATTATTTGCTATAAATTACAATGCTATCAATAGCAATGATTTAAAGCCCATATTGTCCGGGCACACTCTTTATTTTCAGCCTCAGTTCGTCAATAATGCGATTAGCCCACCGAAATAAATGTCTGTGGCGATGGGAAAGAGTCAATCTTTGTAGATAAAAAATAGACAAGGAGATTAGAAAAGTGAGACTATCAGTTTACGGAAAAGGCGGCATTGGCAAATCCACAACTAGCTGTAATATCTCCGTCGCTTTAGCAAAGAGAGGTAAGAAAGTTCTGCAAATTGGTTGCGATCCTAAGCATGATAGTACTTTTACCCTGACAGGTTTTCTCATTCCTACAATTATTGACACGCTTCAAGAGAAGAATTTTCACTACGAAGACATTTGGCCTGAAGATGTGATTTATAAAGGCTATGGTGGTGTAGACTGTGTGGAAGCAGGTGGTCCTCCTGCTGGTGCTGGTTGCGGTGGTTACGTGGTTGGTGAAACAGTTAAGCTACTCAAGGAACTCAACGCTTTTGATGAGTACGATGTAATTTTGTTTGATGTTCTCGGTGACGTAGTTTGTGGTGGTTTTGCTGCACCTTTAAACTACTCTGACTACTGCATGATTGTCACTGATAATGGTTTTGATGCTTTGTTTGCTGCAAATCGCATCGCTGCTTCTGTACGCGAAAAAGCAAGAACCCATCCTCTACGTTTAGCAGGTTTAATTGGTAATCGCACTTCGAAGCGAGATTTAATTGATAAATATATTGAAGCAGTACCAATGCCAGTATTGGAAATTTTACCTTTAATTGAAGATATTCGAGTATCTCGTGTTAAGGGTAAAACTCTCTTTGAAATGGCTGAGGATGACCCTTCTTTGAACTATGTTTGCGATTATTATCTCAATATTGCTGACCAGATTATAGCAATGCCAGAGGGTGTTGTTCCTCAGGATGCTCAAGATAGAGATTTGTTCTCTTTGTTGTCTGATTTCTACCTCAATCCACAGCAACCTAAGGTTGAACAAGAGGAAGAGTTAGATATGATGATGGTTTAATTTTGTTGTTTGTTTTTGGTTGTTTGTTGTTGGCAAGCAACCAAAATTTAGTTTCAAATATTAACTAGTTTCAGTTATTAATGAGCATTCTGGAGTTAGATGAGCAATTTAAATCGCAATTGCGTGAGAAATGGCTAAGTTATTACGAAGCTAATCGTTCTTGGATTTTTGCTCGAGATTTGCACAATAATCATCGGTGGGAAAGTAATGGCTACCATTATAGTCGCCCTTCAAGTAGCTTTATTGTACCTGTAATGACTGCTTTAGAACCGCGGTTATCCTGTTTTATGCCTTGTTGGTGTAAAAATAGCAATTTCGATAAAATGTTGGCCAAGTTGGGATTAGATTTCGATCCTGATTTTGCGATTACGCAGCGAGAATTGCAAACTATTGAAACCAAGGCTGTCTCTTTATTACCTGAATCTGAAGCTTAAGTTGATTCTAGATATTTGAAGACAGAGGAGGAAATGTAGTTTTTCCAGTTAACTAGTAATTCATCGGTTATCAGTTGAAATTTGTTGAGGCTATGCTGGTAGCTGGTAATTTTAGAAACTGGGGTTTAAACCATCATGGATTCAAGCTTGTTTGAGGAGCTAAAGCCGATTCTAAAGGATAAGTGGTTGGATTATTATGAAGCTAACCAGCGTATGGTTATACAACTCATGAAGAATGGTCATAAACTTGCTTATGGTAATGGTTTTAGTCGTCCAAACTCTGAATTCATTTTAGGAATAATAAGTGTTTTAGAACCTAGGGTAGAAGAGTATCTTTTTTGCTTTTTTTTGGTTTCCAAAGATTTAGACCAAATTGTAAGTATTTTAGGTTTGAACTTTAATCCAGAAGTAGAGCTAGGAAGACGTAGAGAGGAAAACTTTAAATCTCAAACATCTGCAATTATTGCTTCGCCACAACAAAACTAAAAAAGGAGGATTTTGGTATTTAGTAAAAAAGAATATTATGACCTTCTTTGAGGCACTAAAGCCAACTCTAAAAGAGAAATGGTTAAATTACTACGAAGCTAATCGAACTTGGTTAAACCTAATACTAAAATTTCAAGGTGGTGAGAACTACAGAATTGCAAAAGCTTGTCTAATTCTAGGTTGTATTTCAGCAATAGAACCCAGATTAAGAGAATTTTTACCAGCCTTTTGTGAGCTTAACTCAAATCCTGAAGCTTTAATTCAAGTTCTCGGTTTGGATTTTAACTCAGAAAGCGAACTGAAAAAAAGACAAGAAAACACCGCTCCTTCTCAACAAACAACGAACAGCAAATAACCAACAACAAACAACAAACAACAAACAACAAACAACAAGGAGAACCTACAATGACTGTTGCACAGGAACCAAACTCACTAAATTTTGAATGTGAAACCGGAAATTATCATACATTTTGCCCTATTAGTTGTGTTGCTTGGCTCTATCAAAAAATTGAAGATAGCTTCTTTTTAGTAATTGGCACAAAAACCTGTGGTTACTTCCTACAAAATGCCATGGGAGTGATGATTTTTGCTGAACCTCGTTATGCGATGGCGGAGTTGGAAGAAGGTGATATTTCAGCGAAACTAAATGATTACGAAGAATTGAAGCGTTTGTGTGAACAAATCAAACGAGACCGCAATCCTAGTGTAATTGTTTGGATTGGCACTTGCACCACCGAAATCATCAAAATGGATTTGGAAGGTTTAGCGCCAAAATTGGAGGGAGAAATTGGTATTCCTATTGTGGTGGCACGAGCCAATGGTTTAGATTATGCTTTTACTCAAGGTGAGGATACTGTACTTGCAGCCATGGCGCAACGTTGTCCTAAGGAAGCGCCTGTAGCAGAAGAGGAAAAAGAGGAACGCAATTCTATTTCCAAACTGCTAAACTTTGGACGTAAAAAGGAAGAGGTAAAGGCAGAAGAGTCAGAATATGCAGATCATCATCCCTTAGTTTTGTTTGGTTCTCTTCCTGACCCTGTAGTAACTCAGCTTACCCTAGAACTGAAGAAGCAAAGAATTAAAGTTTCTGGTTGGTTACCTGCAAAACGCTACACTGAGTTACCAGTGATAGAAGAAGGTTACTATGTTGCTGGTGTTAATCCTTTCCTCTCACGCACTGCTACTACCTTAATGCGTCGACGCAAGTGTAAACTAATAGGCGCACCCTTCCCCATTGGACCAGATGGTAGTCGCGCTTGGATTGAGAAGATTTGCTCGGTTTTTGGTGTTGAACCTCAAGGATTGGAAGAAAGAGAAGCTAAGATTTGGGAAAGTATCGAAGACTATGTGAAACTAATTCGTGGTAAATCTGTCTTCTTTATGGGTGACAATCTCCTGGAAATTTCCCTCGCGCGCTTCCTAATTCGCTGTGGAATGACTGTACCAGAAATTGGTATTCCCTACATGGATAAGCGTTATCAGAAAGCTGAGTTAGATTTTCTGGAGAAAACTTGTCGAGAAATGGGTGTCGCTACTCCCACAATTGTAGAGAAACCAGACAATTATAATCAGCTGCAACGCATTAAAGAAATGCAGCCAGACTTAGTAATTACGGGAATGGCGCACGCAAACCCCCTAGAAGCACGCGGTATCAACACAAAATGGTCTGTTGAGTTCACTTTTGCTCAAATTCACGGCTTTACCAATGCCCGCGATGTGCTAGAGTTAGTAACTCGTCCTCTACGTCGTAATAATAATCTCAAAGATTTAGGTTGGGATAAATTAGTTCGCGAAGAAGCGCAAGTTTAAATGTTTATTTGGGGATGTGTTTTGTAAATTACGTTCCCAGATTATAATCCTGAAACCAATCCAAAATTGTAGGGACGTAAAACTTTACGTCCCTATATCAGTAATAAACTTCTTGCGAAATTCGAGAATAGGAAATAGGGGACAGCATACATTAATTAAGGAAAAAAGTCTCAACAATGATTGCTTTTTCACTTTTGTAAGAAATCTAATGAAATTGCCTCAACTCGCGAGAAATATTTTATTATTTTTGAGTGTAGTGGTGATTTTCTGTGGCTATATAAACTTTGCCCATTCCCAAGAAATATCTAACTATGGCA
>CAZWGS010000082.1:0-23507 GCA_964633315.1 uncultured bacterium
CGTGGAGTTGTGGCGGTAGGGCATACCGTCCAAGCTTCTGGAGGGAGAGATTTGCAAAGATCCCTGTGAAGGAAGAATCCCCCGTCATTCATGCGGGGGAGTGTCAAGAAACCCCTAGTTTACGAAACATTCGCTTTAAAGCTTGTTTCACTGAATTTTCTGTAATCCACAAAGTTGCACCAATTTCTCTATTGGTGAGACCCTTGGTGCGCGAGCGGGTTATGTTTGGTTTGTCTTGAAGTATTTACTCGGTTATCCCAAAGTTCGTAATTACGATGGTTCTTGGAATGAGTGGAGTCGCTTACCTAATGCAGCGATTGAGCAATAAATCAAGATTAAAAGAAATCCGACATCCAGGGTTCACTACCTGCAAAAAGCTGTGCTGCTGTGGCTAAGGCTGCTACACTCCCTTCTAGGTAACCAGCCTGTTGTAGTTGGTAAGGCGTAAATAAACCTGTATACAACGCAGCTAAAGCACGTATATCCAACTTTAATTCAGCCTTTCCCCCCTCAGTAACCTCTCCCCATCCCTGGGAAATTTGCAAACAGAATTTACCATTATTAGGTGCAATTAAATCATCTGTAACTTCTAGGTGCAATTTAGTTTCCACATTGGGTGGATAACCTCGTTTTGACAAAGCCACAGGGAGATTAATAATACGTAGCATCCAGCAATCTCGCTTCTCGATGGTGGCGCTTTGTTCGGGTAATAGCAACATCCTAGAATTAATCGTCGCACCACGCCAATGTATATTGTCGATGAGGGAACGATGATCGCCTAAAAATGTCCAAACACGACGCGCCACCTCTGCGTTGGGAAGTACCCAATCTCGAATCCGCAATTCAAAACCATTACTCTCTCGAGCTTGGCTGAAGATAATATAGCCTTGGGGTTTACCGGGTTTACCAACTAAATAGCCGTAGATTGCTCCTGTTTCGGGAGGTTCAATAACTCTTTCCCAAATCGCTTGATTGCGATCTAAATTACCATTATTCAGACTCGCTTGCTGGGAGTAAAGTGTTTGGAAAATCTCTGGTTTGAGAGTTTCCACTCGTTGCATCGGCAAGTTTCTGTCACGAAGTATTATATCTTTTGCAGGTATTTGAAAAAAACACATAATACCTCCCTGCTCATAACCCACTTTGCGATACAGTACTTGGGTGGCTGGGTAGAGTGCTGAAATAGGAGTGCCTGAAGCGTACAATTCCAGAAGGGTTTGACTCATTAAGGTGTAAGCTGCACCTGTACCACGATATTCTGGCGCTACTCCCACTGCTGCGATTCCCGCCATCGGTACACTGCGTCCACCATACCACTGCCCCATATGATAAATCGCTACACTGCCAACTACTTGCTCTCCTTGACACAGAAAAAATACATTTTCCTTGCCAATGCGTTTAAGGTAATTTTCGGTATATTCTAGGGAACCACCAAAACACTGGGATGGTATCTGCAAGAATGATTGCTCATCTGCATCAGTAAAGGGACGATAGCTAAATTGGGAATTCATCGCCGTGTTGAATTACTTGTATTACATTAATAATACATTTTGTTTGCTGTGAATCAATAAAAAGATTTGGAAGTGTTTCTTTAAGCTCATCCCAAGACTAGAGTATGTGGCATTTTGTCTACTGTGTACTAATCACTATTGACAAAGAGGCTATCCCTCCCATTCTCCGCCGCTTTTTATGATGTAATTTAAACCTAAGATTCTAGAAATCCCTCAGCATCATCCACATGAATGAACCAGATAAAAGTTTTGCTCCAGAAGAAGGTTTAGAGTATGCTGTTAGCCTACTGAGAAAAGCGGATTTTGCAGCAGTAGATTTGCCTGATATCTTTCCAGATTTAGGCATTGGTGAAAGGGAAACCTTAGACTTACTTGCTCCTAATGTACTAGGTTGTGCAGCGCGTTTAGATCAGCCCTATGCACTAGCCCATATGGATCCTCCAACGCCTTGGATTACCTGGGCGCTAGCTCTTTGGAATGCTCGACTCAATCAAAATTTACTACATCCTGCGACTGCACCATTTGCCCTAGAATCTGAAAAACTAGTTGTAGAGTGGCTAATTCCCTTTTTTGGTATGAATGGCGGTCATATGTGTTCCGGCTCAACATTAGCAAATCTTACCGCTTTGTGGGCTGCTAGAGATGGGAAAGGGATAAAAAAGATAATTGCATCAGAAGCAGCACATTTAAGTATTAAGAAAGCAGCAAAAATTCTTGGTTTACCTTGTGAAGAGATTGCCACAGATAACCAAGGTAAAATGTTGTTAGAAAAACTGGGCGATCTTTCAGAAGCTTGTTTAGTTCTGACGGCTGGAACAACCTCTACAGGAGCCATTGATCCTTTAGAACTAGCTGGTGAGGCAAAATGGACTCATATTGATGCTGCTTGGGCTGGTTCGCTACGTTTAAGTCCAACCCATGCTAATTTGCTTGTAGGTATTGATGCAGCAGATTCTATTGCTGTTTCTGCGCACAAATGGCTATTTCAACCTAAAGAATCTGCTCTAATTATGTTTCGAGAACCAGAGATTGCAAATTCTGCAATTAGTTATGGCGGAGGTTATTTAGCTACCCCAAATATTGGTGTGCAAGGTTCGCGTGGTGCAGTGGCAATACCATTATTAGCTACCATGATCGCTTGGGGAAGAGAGGGTATTGCTGAACGAATTGATCGCACAATGAAAATGGCGAATCAACTTGCTCAAGCTTTGGATGAAGAAGATAAAATTTCCCTTTGGGCGATGCCAAAAACTGGTATAAATGTATTTCGTCCACTTACCTGTAGCACGGAGGAATTTTATCAATGTTTGCCAGAAGGAATGTTTTCAACTTGTAATCTTAATCATCAAACTTGGCTGCGATCTGTTGCCGTCAACCCACTAGCGAATATTGAGGAAATTATTTCCATCGTACGTAAAGTTATTCGTGAGCATAATGCGTAGCAAGGTAATTTTTTACAGGCTATAAGGTTAGATAATTTGATGAATATTCAGCTAGAACAACATCTATAGGGTAAAGTAATAAGTCTTTATTGATGAATTGATGAAAAGATTACTCTCCATCGCAGTTAGTATCACAATTTTACTCATTATCTATTCCCAAATAGACATAGAAGGTTTAATTAATGTCTTTCGAGATTGTAATCTTATCTGGCTAATAATTAGCCTAGGCATGGTAATACCAATTACTAGCTTTACCTCCTGGCGTTTGCAGCAGTTAATGCCGAAAGGAAGCAGTTTAGGATTTATTGAAGCTAATCGCCTCATTTTAGGAGCTAGCGTTTTGAATATGGTGCTACCTTCCAAGATGGGTGACATTGCTAAAGCCTATTTTATGCGAGACCGCGGACATTTAAGTGGTTCTCTTTCCCTATCTCTAGTAATTTTTGAAAAAGCCAGCGATTTACTTTCTTTACTTTTATGGTGCGTTTTTGGCTTATTACTTTATCCGCAAAAAGAAGCTCTATTTTGGTCGATGACGGCGGCGGTATTGGGGGGATTAATTATTGGTTCCTTGCTACTCGGTTCACGTCAATTTGCTCAGTTTTTTTTTCAAATTAGCCAAAAAATTTCTCCAAAAGCAATCAAGCAAAAGTTAGCTAAACTTCAAGCTTCTTGGGAAGAAATGCACAGCTATTTTTGGCAAGATACCAAACAATTAACCAAAATTGTTATTACTTCAATTTTTATCTGGTTTTTGCACCTATTGCAAATTTGGCTATTTATCCTTACTCTCAAAGCCTGGACACCTTTTTTAATTAATCTCGCCCTCTCACCTTTAGCGATTTTAGCAGGATTGTTACCTCTAACTTTTGCTGGGGTTGGCACTCGTGATGGTGCCCTAATTTTCTTTTATCAAGACTACTTTAATGAAGCAACTGGAGCTGCATTAGGCTTACTTTGTACTTCCCGCTATTTTCTACCTGCGATCCTTGGTTTACCTTTATTAGGACAAATGTTAAATTCAGTGCGTAAAAACAAGAATATTCCTTCGTAAATATTATTAAGTAGTTAGCTAGGTATGATTAAATGTACTATTAGACCTCTCCCCCATCCCCTCTCCTTTCAGGAGAGGGGTGCTGTTAGGTGGAGATAATTTTTAGCTTTAATTTGACTTATACCAATTTACTAAAGTAACAAAAACATGATTTCAAATAGGGAAAGGATTCTAGATATGTATCTCTATTACTTGTTTAGCAACATGGTATTACTTATCATCCAAAATGATATTCTTGTTGATGATTAATTGGACTGCATTTAGTTATCGTCAGAATTGCTATCGATTAGGTTAATTATTTTAAGGGAAATAGGAATTAAGACTGAGAAAACCTAAAATACTACTAAATGTCATACGCAGCGCCTTAGCGTAATTATTCTGTGTATAGCGATCAGCTACTAAAACCATAAAAGGAATTGCTGTTGCAGTATATCTACTCGAAAAAACATGAATAATTTTTCCAGGAGTTGCACACACAAATAGCATTGCTATGCAGAGAAACAAAAATACTCTATCTTGACGATAGTGCCACAAGTTTTTCAGACTAGAGATACTAAAAATTACTCCCAAAGCAACCAATATCCCTGAAGCAAATCTAGGATATAGCGGTAGCAGAAAACTAGGTATAAATTGCTGAGCGATACTAAAAGCAGGTGTAAATTCTACTAATCCAGAGATTAAATTAAAAACTAAAGCGCAGCAAAAAACAATTGTATTGAACTTCCAATCCAGACTAAACCATCGAGGAGCTAAGATTAGCATAATTGCTCCTGCATAAGCATAGGATAAAATTCCATGTTTTATGGAAAAACCTTGGGTGACATCACCAGTAATACCACTAGGAATTAAACCTCCCCAAATATAAAATTGAACTAATGGTAAAATTAATCCTGCCATCAGAAAAGCTAGTAAATAATTCCACTGTTTTTTCCAACCACTAACTAGTAGCAAAGGTAATGCTAGAAGTACAACTAAAAAAGTTTGCCTCCCTAAAATTGATAAACTAAATAAAAAGCCACCAAACAAAGCTAATAACAAACTAGTTTTTGATTTTTTTCTGCTTCTATTAATCGCGATTAGGAGTAAATAAACTCCACAACTAGCAAGAAACATCGCAGGTATTTCTGTAAGAGCCATACCAGAAATAACCCATATCATAGGAATAGAAATAATACTTACACTAGATAGCCAAGGTGTGGGAGAACGCAGCTCTTTGAAAGTAAAAAATATGATAATAATAATACAGAATAAGAGAGCAATATTCACAAGACGAACAGCAGGTACCTCAAGATTAGTTATTGGTTGCAGTAGATAGTGTATGATTGCGTACACAGGACCTAAAGCTGACTCGTCTGTACCTCCAAAAAAAGCTAAAGAAAAACCATACTGATTTAATAAACCCACAGTACTCAAATGATAAGGTTCATCATATAAAGGTAGATTTTGATTCAGGATAGTTTTTAAAAATAGACACAACAAACCAAAAATATTAACTACAAGACAAGCTAATTTGCCCTTGGGCACTTTGTTCATAAAAGAAAAACTAATTTCAATGAATTATTTTCAATTAACTAATAAATTAATATAGTAAATTAAAAATACGTATTTTAAAAACTGTAAATAAAAAATCTAACCAAGCTGATTAATGCCAAGTTAATATAACAACCTGATTAAATAATGACATCATCTTACATTAGTTAAAAAAGCAAACATGAAAGTGGGAATTGTCGGTTTAGGATTAATAGGTGGTTCACTAGGATTAGATTTGCGATCTCTTGGTTACGAAATTTTGGGAATATCTCGCCGTGAATCAACCTGTAAACTAGCAGAAGAATTAGGAGTTGCTGATCGAGCCTCAGTTAATTTTACGCTGATGAGTGAAGCAGATATTATATTTATTTGTACACCAATCGCTGCCATTAAACCTACAGTTGAGCAATTAATCCCCCATCTCAAACTAACAACAATTATCACCGATGTTGGTTCTGTAAAAGCGCCCATAGTAGAGGAAATTAGCCCATTGTGGTCAAACTTTGTTGGTGGACATCCAATGGCGGGTACTGAGGAAAACGGGATTAATGCTGCTCAAAGAAAACTATTTGTCGATGCACCCTATGTACTTACAACCACTGCTAATACCCCAACAGAAGCCGTTAAAACAGTCGAATCTATTGTGCGATCGCTTGGTTCCAAAATTCATTTTTGTTCGCCACAAACCCATGATCGCGCTGTAGCTTGGATTTCACATCTTCCTCTAATAATTAGTGCAAATTTAATTTCTGCTTGTCTGGATGAGTCGGAAACAGAAGTTTTAGAATTAGCAAAAAACTTAGCTAGTTCAGGTTTTCGTGATACCAGTCGTGTTGGTGGTGGAAACCCAGAATTAGGCTTAATGATCGCTCAAAATAATCAGCAAGAATTGTTGAAAGTACTCCTAAAGTATCGCCAAAGTTTAGATAATTTAATTGGATTAATTGAAGAAGAAAATTGGCAAGAATTAGAAGCAAAATTGCAAGTTACTCAGAAAGAAAGACCTACATTTTTGAGTTAATTTAATTTTGTTGACATCATAATTTATTAACTACTAACCTAATAAAAAAAATACTAAGTACTCAAAGTTTTTTTGTCATAAATACACTATTTGAATCTTCTTTATATTCAGAAAATGGTGCGCAATAATCAAAACCAAACTTAAGATATAACTTCTGAGCAGGCTCAAAAAATGCCATCGAGCCAGTTTCTAAACTTAAGCGATGATAACCTCTATTTTTTGCCTCATTAATTATATGTTTTAGAAGCATCGAAGCTATACCCTTTTTCCTATATACAGAAGATGTACGCATAGATTTTACTTCAGCATGAGCAGCATCTAATTCCTTCAATGCTCCACAACCAATTAGAATCCGATTATCCCAAACACTCCAAAATGTCATCTCTGGTTTGCGTAAGCCTTCTAAATCTAGTGCGTGCATGCTTTCTGGAGGCGAGACTGCTTTCATCTCTTTGATGTGTTCTTCAAGGAATTGTCCGATTTCACAACCTGATAGATCATCAACTATTATTATCATTAAACCTCTCCGACACAGAATGTAGGGACGCAAAATTTTGCGTCCCTACAAAAGGTAAAAATTTAGATATCTTAATTTGCAGATCTTTCTATTGATCACTACAACTTTTATCTTTAGTAATTCCCTAATAAGACCTACTTGAACAAATTGCTCAACTCTTACTATTTTAAATTAGCAAATATCGAAAATAAACAACCGTTAACCACACCACAAAATATTTATGAAAGATTTCTAAAGAAGGTATAAATGAAGTCTTACTCAGAAACAAAATGATTGATTTCAACCTAATCGGATGTCATTCTACCATCAACTAAAGTGTACTCATCTTCACTCAACCATAACTTTGCAGATTCATAATCAGCCATTGTTTGAATAATACTACCTTTTTCCTGCGGATCTATAATCAGGAATTCTTGGCTATTATTTTTGTTTGGACATAATATTAGAACATATGGAAAACCTGGAGATTCGTCCACCCAGATCTCATACCAATCTTGATTCATTGATATTATTTTGCTTTAAACTAAGGTCGAGCATAGCCAAATTACTAGTTTTGCTCAAGAATAATTCTTTACTGGACTCGCTTGTGCCGAAATTGCTTTAATAATACTGGCAAAGCGATCACAGTCTAAAGTCTCATTATTTTAAAGAGTATGCGGTTAATCAACCCAAATCGCAACAAAAAAGGGCAAGCATAATGCCCACCCTCTTCATAATTTATGTAGTTTAAAATCTAACTCAACAGCGCCTTAGCCTTCGCTACGACATTCTCCACTGTAAAGCCAAACTTCTCCATAATTGTGCCACCAGGAGCAGAAGTCCCAAAGCGATCTATACCAATTACATCACCTTCAGAACCAGTGTAGCGAGACCAGCCGAAACTGCAACCAGCTTCCACTGCTAAACGCTTGGTTACAGCCTTGGGAAGTACTGATTCTTTGTAAGCTGCATCTTGATCTTCAAATAGTTCCCAACTGGGCATTGAAACCACACGTACCTTGGTACCTCCAGCGGTCAATTGTTCTGCAGCTTTGACGCACAAGCTTACCTCAGAACCAGTACCAATCAAGATAACATCAGGAGTACCTTCGCTATCGAGAACAGTATAAGCTCCCTTGGTTACGCCATCAATGGAACTACCTTCCAGGTTGGGTAAACCTTGTCTGGTGAACGCCATTAAAGTGGGACGAGTCCGATTGGAAATCGCCACCTTATAAGCACCAGAGGTTTCATTACCATCCGCAGGACGAATAACTACTAAGTTAGGAATTAATCTCAAGGAAGCAATTGTCTCCACTGGTTGGTGTGTGGGACCATCTTCTCCTAAAGCAACGGAATCGTGGGTCATTACCCAAACCGCACCCGCTTCAGACAACGCTGAGAGACGAATCGCCGCCCGCATATAGTCGGTGAAAATGAGGAAGGTAGCGCCGTAGGGAATTAATCCGGAACCGTGCAAAGCAATACCATTACAGATTGCTCCCATACCGTGTTCACGAACACCAAAGCGTAGGTTACGATTCTCGTAAGTACCCTTTTGGAAACTACCAGAAATCTTCATTTCTGTGAGGTTAGAGTGGGTTAAATCTGCTGAACCTCCGATTAATTCTGGGATTACTGGAGCCAAAGCATTAAGAGTCATTTCTGAATTCTTACGGGTAGCTAAGGCTTTATCAGCAGGGGTATAGGTAGGTAGTGCATCTTCCCAGCCTTCGGGTAAAGTTCCACTGGTGATGCGGTCAAACTCTTTAGCATCTTCAGGATATTTCGTCTTGTAGTCTGCTAGGGTTTGATTCCATTGCTCTTCGTAATCTGCACCACGCTCAACAGCCTGACGGAAGTGAGTCAAAACATCATCGGGAATAACGAAAGGCTCATGTTCCCAACCTAAATTATCACGAGTAGCTTGCACTTCGTCAGTACCCAAAGCAGCACCGTGAACACCAGAAGTACCAGCCTTTTTGGGGGAACCGTAGCCAATTGTGGTAGTTACCTTAATAAAGGAAGGCTTGTCGGTAACAGCTTTAGCAGCTTCGATTGCTTTGTGAATCGCATCCAAGTCTGTATTACCATCTTCCACGTGCTGGACGTGCCAACCGTAGGCTTCAAAGCGCTTACTAACATCCTCAGTGAAGGCGATGTCAGTAGAACCGTCAATGGAAATATGGTTATCATCGTAGAGGGCGATTAGTTTGCCTAAACCCAAGTGACCAGCTAGAGAACAAGCTTCTCCAGAAACACCCTCCATGTTGCAGCCATCACCGAGAATTACATAGGTGTAGTGGTCTACAAGTTCACAGTCTGGCTTGTTGAACTTTGCTCCTAGGTGAGCTTCAGCAATTGCTAGCCCCACTCCATTCGCGATACCTTGTCCCAAAGGTCCTGTGGTTACTTCTACTCCAGGAGTTTCAAAGTTTTCTGGGTGTCCAGGAGTGGTAGAACCCCACTGACGAAACTGCTTAATATCTTCGATAGAAACGCTGTCATAGCCACTCAAATAAAGTAAAGCATACTGAAGCATACAGCCATGACCAGCTGAGAGGACAAAGCGATCACGGTTAAACCATTTGGGATTTTTTGGATTAAACCGCATCATGCGATCCCAGAGAACAAAAGCCATTGGTGCTGCGCCCATAGGCAAGCCTGGGTGACCGGATTTAGCTTTCTCTACAGCGTCAATTGCCAGAAAGCGAATCGAATTGATGCAAAGTTCTTCTAGTGATTGGGTGGCAACAACCATAATTTCTTTTGGAGTGGACTATAAAATTCGGCAAAAACTTTTCTTTGTAGACTTGATAGCTACTGTTTGCCCCAAGGCTAGTTTCCATCATCCCATTGTTGGGGATCGATGAGCAAGCTAACTAGACCTTATGTTTTTTATCAGACTGATTTGAATTTTCAATACTAGATATAAAGCAATTGACATCCTCCCACCGCTAAATCAGAGACTATAGCGGGGAATTCCCAAACATCACTATTTGGGTTTCTGTTTCATAGCACCTGGCTTAACAGATTTACTCTGTTCGGCTCTTACGGTTGCTCCGCAGACTATCACTGCTTGCCCAGCAGCTAAGATATTTTTTCCTGCATTGATGTCACGGTCAATGCCTTTGGTTCCGCAGCTAGGACAATCCCATTTGCGTATACCGGGTGGCAATTTATCCATGACAAAACCGCAATGGTTACATCGCTTACTACTAGGAAAAAATCGGTCAATCTTGACCAACTTTCGCCCGTACCAATCACACTTATACTCAAGCTGGCGAAACATTTCACCCCAAGCAGCATCGGAGATCGCCCGAGCCAGCTTACGATTCTTGACCATGTTTCTAACTGCCAACTCTTCAACAGCAATCAAGCTATTTTCTTTGACCAAGCGAGTAGTCAACTTGTGCAGAAAATCGATACGAGCATCTTTGATTTTGGCGTGTATAGACGCTACTTTAAGTCGTGCTTTATATCGGTTATTCGAGCCTTTGGTTTTCCGACTCAATTCCTTGTGCACTCTTTTAAGCTTGCGATACAACCGATTAAAATGCTTGGGATTGGCTATCTTTTCACCATCACTAGTACTAATCAGACTGGTTACGCCAGCGTCAATACCAACCTGTTTAGATGTTGGGGGTAATAGTTCAATACTTTGATCGTCTACCAGCAACGAGACAAACCATCTACCAGACGGTTCAAGCTTAACTGTAACCGTAGATGGGCTACAACCATCTGGCAAAAACCTAGACCAAACTATAGCCAATGGTTCTTTGCACTTAGCAAGCCACACTTTACCGTCTCGGTACTTAAAAGCCGACTTGGTAAACTCAGCCGAGCCACCGTGACGTTTTTTCTTAAACCTGGGATACTTGGCTCGTTGACCCCAAAAGTTAGCAAACGCCTTTTGCAGATGTCTGAGACATTGCTGCAAAGGTACGCAGCTAACCTCATTGAGAAACTCCAAGTCTTCGGTCTTTTTCCAACTGGTCAACAGACTAGAAGTTTCTTTGTATTGAATCCTTTGTTGTTTTTCGTACCAAGCTTTAGTTCTGGCATGGAGAGCTTTATTGTAAACCAAACGCACACAGCCCATTGTCCGTCGCAAGAGATGTTCTTGCTCGTCAGTGGGGTAAAAACGATAGCGATAGGCACGTTCGCTCATGCTTCACATTTTAGCACGATTTATGTAAAAAAATACTTGGGGTCGGCGTTTCCTCTCACCGCTAACATTCGCATAGCGGGAGTCTCCACGCCAAAAAACAGATGAATCACACCAGCTCTCAATCAATCTGACTTCTTTTCTGGGAAAAAATACACTCCAATCAAACGTATTTTTTGAATGCTAAAGTCACGTTATGACCCCCGAAGCCAAAGGAATTAGAGAGGGCAACTTCTACCTTATGGTCACGGCTTTTGTCTGGGACATAATCGAGATCGCACTCTGGATCAGGGTTAACTAGATTAATTGTTGGGGGAACTTTATCATTCGCCACAGCCATTGCTGTCGCCACAGCCTCAATACCACCTGATCCCCCTAGCAAGTGACCTGTCATTGATTTAGTGGAACTAATTGCTATCTTATAGGCGTGTTCTCCCAGAGCTTTTTTAATCGCTTTGGTTTCAGTCACATCGTTAGCACTAGTACTTGTACCGTGGGCATTGATGTAACTAACTTGCTGTGGGTCCAAAGCTGCATCTTTGAGGGATAATTCTATGGCTCTGGTTGCGCCTCGACCATCGGGTACAGGTGAGGTAATGTGATAAGCGTCGCAAGTCATGGCATAGCCGACTATTTCAGCGTAAATATTAGCTCCTCGGCTCAAAGCATGTTCTAATTCCTCTAGGATTAAAATTCCTGCTCCTTCCCCCATCACAAAACCATCGCGATCACGGTCAAAGGGGCGACAAGCGGTAGTAGGATCATCATTGCGAGTCGAAAGTGCCCTTGCTGAAGCAAAACCAGCTACAGCTAAGGGAGTAACTGCAGCCTCTGTACCCCCACAGATCATGGCCTTGGCGTAACCGTTTTGTAGCAAGCGGAAGGCATCACCCACAGCATTCGAACCTGCGGCACAAGCAGTGACAGTACAGGAATTTGGTCCTTTCGCCCCCACTTGAATCGCAGTTAAACCCGCCGCCATATTGGCGATCATCATTGGTACCATAAAAGGGCTACAGCGGCTGGGACCCCGCTTGAGATAAATCTCCTGTTGGTCTTCTAAAACTTTGATACCACCTATACCAGTGCCAATCAGTACACCAATCTGTTCTGCATTGAGGTCATTAATTTCCAATTGAGCATCCGCTAAGGCTTGTTTACTAGCTGCAACGGCAAACTGGGCAAAGCGATCCATACGCTTGGCTTCCTTGCGCTCCATATACTCATGGGGATCAAATTTCTTTACTTCACCGGCGATGCGACAGCTATGTCTCGATGCGTCAAATAAAGTGATCGAAGCAATACCATTGCGCCCATCTAGCAATCCTTGCCAATATTCAGCCAAGTTATTACCAATGGGGGTAATCGCGCCTAGACCCGTTACAACTACACGTTTCCGTTGCCAATTTGTCATGATGCTAGAGAGAGGTTTTGCGACCCAAATTGCAGAATTTGAAGTGATAAGTACTGATTTACTAGTTTTGAGCAGGTAAGAGCCAAAATTTACCTAGGTAGAAGCAGCCTCTACTTGCTCACTGATATATTCAACAGCAGCAGCCACAGTGGCAATTTTCTCCGCTGCTTCATCGGGAATTTCAATATCAAATTCCTCTTCCAATGCCATGACCAATTCCACTGTATCTAGGGAATCTGCTTTTAAATCGTCAGCGAAGTTTGCCTCTGGGGTTACCTCTTCAGGTTTTACCTCTAGTTGGGTAACCACAATTTTCTGGACTTTCTCCAAAATCTCTTGATTCATAGATTTTCCTCAACCGGATCGATTGCCTGGACTAAAATTTTATGTAGATTTAAAGTTCTCAGCACTCTTCATCTTATCGGAAAGGGGGACACCTATCTTGCCTGATGGTCACTTCCCCAACTGTCATCTTCTCATCTGAGTGCCACTGTTGGCTCAGCCACAGAGAGCTTGACTAATTATTCTCATCATAGTGAGGAAAAAATTTATGTTTATTTCGTTCTCATCACTTGGCTAGCAAGGGAAGATGATAAAACTAGCATTTTTGCTCAAGACCAGTCACACATTCATCAACTATGCCCAATAACAGCCTCAAGTATGCCTATTTTCCTGGTTGCGTTGCCCAAGGTGCTTGCGGAGAACTCTATATGTCTACTGACAAAATGACTCAAGCACTGGGTATCGAATTACTGGAACTCAAAAAAGCTGCCTGTTGTGGTTCAGGAACTTACAAAGAAGATTCTCAATTACTTGAAGATACGGTTAATGCACGCAATATTGCTCTAGCGGAAGCGGCTAATTTACCTCTGCTGACCCATTGCAGTACCTGTCAAGGAGTTATTGGTCATGTGGATGAACGCCTCAAGGAAGCACAGCAAAGCGATCCTAACTATTTTGCTCAAGTTAACTCTTTGCTGCAGCAGGAGGGTTGTCTACCCTATCGTGGCAGTACTCAGGTAAAACACTTATTGTGGGTTTTGGTAGGTGATTATGGTTTGGATGCACTCAAAGCTAAAGTCAAGCGATCTTTGGCTGGGCTTAAGTGCGCTTCTTTTTACGGTTGCTACTTGCTGCGTGCCCAAAAATCTCTGCCCTACGATGATCCCTTTCAACCAGAGTCACTGGAAAATGTTTTTCGAGCTGTGGGAGCAACTCCAGTTTATTATCGAGGACGTACTCAATGCTGCGGTTGGCCTCTTTCTAGCTATGCTTCTACCCAAGCTTTCCAAATGGCAGGAGGGCATCTTCAGGAGGCAATAGAAGCAGGTGCAGATTGTCTGGTTACCCCCTGTCCTCTATGTCATCTCAATCTGGACTCACGACAACCTGAGGTAGAGAAAGTGGTGGGTAAATCTTTAGGTTTACCAGTCTTGCATCTCCCCCAACTGGTTGCTTTAGCACTGGGAATTAGTCCCCAAGAGTTAGGCTTAGATAGGCATGTAGTCAGCACTAAGCCAATTTTGGATAAGTTAAATCTCAGTTGAAGTCAAAGATGAACTTTGAACCAGAAGCTAAATTTGTATCCAGAAAGAAACCCCTTGTGATTTTTTAAGAAATAGAGTCTTGGCTGGAGCAAAAAAAGTTTGGCGGCGATAGCTCCTTGGCTACCTTCGGGAGGTGTAACTCGAGTGCAAACTATTTCTGCTTGGGCGGAGGATTTTTTTTTCAGGAACTAATCACAATTGAGTTCAAGCAAATCGGTGCTGCAAAACTGAGAATCGCCTGAATCTGGATTGGTTTAGCTTTTGTCAGTTTCGCTTCTTTACTTTTGCTTTTGCTAGCCCTGGATCTCAATTTTTTACATCCTCAATTGAGCTTTCCAGAAGAGCTTCATAATTGTTGCTATCAGTAAAGCTTAATTGTTAGTTTCGGAGTATCTGGAATGTTTGTCCTCACTCGTGAAGCAATGTCATAGAAGTGAGTTGGGAAAGAGCTTGGTCTTAAGTCATCAAGCAATTACTCTTTATTTCCCGATGGGGACTTTGTTTGTAGGCACTTTAACTAAAACTAGCTATGAAAGTTGGGCCGTTCAAGATCCCAAAATTTAGATAAAGGATGCTCCCGAGTGTAGCCAAAACTACTGGTTTTTGCTCTTGAGTCGGGCTAACCTGGAGCAAGGCTGAGGTAAACCTGAAAAAACTAAGTTTACCTAGTATATTAACAGGGTGTGTTCAAAGCATAAAATTTGAGGTTCAAACAATAACAGTATTAATCAGTTAAGGTTATTAACAAATAAGTGACTCAGACTAGAAGGTTATACTCTTTTAGTTAACACTGACCTTTTAGCAAGCATCTAGATTATTGATAGTCAAATGTCTTAACTGCAGAATCTGAACAATTGCCCCAAGAAATGCTTAAGAAAGTATTAAAAGATTTAAAATTAGATCTGGTGTTTGGAGGACACATATGTTTTTACGACTTGCACAGCAACACCGCGAATTTGTCAAGGACTTGGTAATGAATCTTCAAGCTCTGGCAATTGTTCTTGAAAATCGGGGTTATCTAGCTTCCTGCTACACCTGTGGTGGCAAAATGAATAGCGCTTCGTTTATGGTTAGTTTGAGCGACAATCACTTGATTCGCTTCCTAGTTTCCGATTACGGTATTACCTGGACAGAAATGAGAGATGACCGTGAATTGATGAAATTAGAAGGAGCAGAAGCAATCAGTCAGCTTCAAGATCTTGCTAACTTAGTGAAGTACCATATTGAGCCTACTAAACCTGGTGTAAACGACACGAACGTCAACAACTCCCAGGGTGAATCTCCGGCTTTAATTTAAAATTTGTCTTGCTGATGTAGGAAAATTTTCGGGAATTCCATTGTCTGCATTTTCGTTGCTCATTAAGACCAACTTTAATCTCACTGCTTTGTGGGTTAACACTCTATCCTCAAAAAAAACTACCAGCAATCGGCCTCGCCTAATTTTTATGTGGGGCAACTGTTTTTATTCGCTATCACCCATCTGGTAACTGAAATTCAGAGATGTTAAATCATAGTTAAGTATACACATAAGTGTACAAATATAATTTATCTGCTACGAGTTTACTTCAACTCAAAAAACTGGAAAAATAAAGGAAATATTATAAATTGCGCCTTATTGGTTGATCCCAGGTCATAATTCATATAGTTCAAATGGGGTCAGCCGAGATAAAGACCCTAAATATAAGAATAATACCAAGTGGTGCCAGTTCCTTATCTTAGGAGCTGGCACCACTTTAGGCAAGGCATGGATCTAGCCTGCTGGGATTAAAACGACAACTTAATGGTCCTCAGCAAAGATAAAACGATGCAATTCACTAGGAGAAGGTTCTGGACTCTC
Organism: uncultured bacterium; assembly: GCA_964633315.1. GTDB lineage: Bacteria > Cyanobacteriota > Cyanobacteriia > Cyanobacteriales > CAWCAG01 > CAZWGS01. The sequence goes on from CAZWGS010000082.1 coordinate 16,021, forward strand.
TTCTGCGAATTTTACTGCCTCATCAATCCTCTGCTGGACTTTGCTAGTAATGGCTTTGAGTTCTTCTCGATTAGCCAAATTTTGCTCTGTGAGGTAGGCGGCAAACTTCTCGATGGGATCGCGAGCTAGCCAAGTTTGTTTTTCATCCTTAGAGCGTAATTCATCTGGATCTGCCAGAGAATGACCCCGAAAACGGTAGGTGAGAGCTTCAATTAAGGTGGGACCTTCACCCGCACGCGCCCTCGCTACAGCTTCTTGAGCAATGCTACGCACCGCCAGCACATCCATACCATCTACCTCATATCCCGGCATCCCAAACACGCTAGCCTTCTTGTAAATTTCGGGTTGAGAGGTGGCTCGATCATGTGCCATGCCAATTGCCCATTTATTATTTTCTACAACATATATGATAGGCAATTTCCACAAAGCAGCCATATTCAAGCACTCAAAAAACTGACCATTGTTACTAGCCCCATCGCCAAAGAAACAGGCTGTAACTTGGTCAGCATTTTCGTCTCCCATGCTTTCACGGCGATACTTGGTTTGTAGTGCTGCACCTGTCGCCACAGGAATGCCTTCAGCCACAAAAGCAAAGCCGCCAAGGAGATTATGCTGGGAGGAAAACATATGCATTGAGCCACCACGACCCTTACTACACCCAGTTTCCTTACCAAATAGCTCTGCCATTACCTCTTTTGGAGGAACACCACAACTAAGGGCATGAACATGATCGCGATAGGTACTACATACATAGTCTTCATCAGGACGCATGGCTTTAATTACGCCAGTGGAAACGGCTTCTTGACCGTTATAAAGATGTACAAAACCAAACATTTTGCCTCGATAGTACATCTCAGCGCACTTGTCTTCAAACAAGCGCCCTAGAACCATATCTTCATAGAGAATTAATCCTTCTTCTTTGGTGATTTGGGCTGAAGTAGCCTGAAATTCCGGTAAAGTTCGTTCGGAAACCATAGGGTATGTAGTATCCTTACAGCAAAGCCAACATAATTTTTCGATTTGAGTTGTGCCGAAATTTTATTTCAGCAAGATCAAACTTGAACTCAAGTTTGACCACTTGTATGCTTCAGGTTTTTAGCGCAATCTGCGCCACCTGAGCTACGGAAAAAAGCATTAACAGTTTAAGATAAAACTGGTATGGTCTAAAAAAATGCTTAGGTTTCTCAGTGTCAATACTATAGAACCAAAAACCTCTCGCGAGGAAGAATCCACTCTCTGAGGTTGCATTTGAATATCTATTCAGTGACAGCATCGACGAAGCAGGATTCCTCCGCTACTATATGTTAATTCAGTAGCTCTGGGCTGGGGAAGCGAACAGTGCAAATTCCGCTAGATTATTACAGAATATTAGGAGTGCCGATTCAGGCAACAGTAGATCAGTTGAGCCAAGCTTATGAGGACCGTACTCTACAGCTACCTCGTCGAGAGTATAGTGAAGCTGCTATTGATTCTCGAAAGAGCCTGCTCAGCGAAGCCTACGAGGTTCTAAGCGATAGTGAAAGCCGTGCCCAGTATGATGCGAATTTTCTGACGACAAGCTACGAGTTGGAAAGTTCGCCAGAAGCAGGTCAATCTTTTTCATCCCAACTCAACGGCAATAATGGTGTAGTTGAATCTCGCACACCTTCAATTGAGATTGACAAAGAGCAACTAGTCGGTGCTCTGATTATACTTCAGGAATTGGGAGAATATGAGCTCGTACTGAATTTAGGAAAACCAATTCTCAGTAATCTCGATTATTCAACCTCAGCTAAGGGCAGCGGAGTTGACCCGAAAATTACACGAGCAGATACTGTTTTAACTTTAGCAGTAGCTTGCCTAGAATTGGGTCGAGAACAGTGGCAACAGGGTCAGTATGAACAGGCTGCCCTCTCTGGGCAAACTGGACAGGATTTGCTACTTCAAGAAGGGTTATTCCCCAGTGTCCGTGGCGAAATTAAAGCAGACCTTTATCGTTTACGACCCTACCGCATTTTGGAGTTGGTGGCACTAGAAGAAAAATACCGTCTAGAGCGACGCAAGGGTTTGCAAATTCTCCAGGAAATGCTCCAGGAAAGGGGTGGAATTGATGGTACAGGAGAAGATGAGTCTGGGTTAAGTATCGATGATTTTCTGCGTTTTATCCAGCAATTACGCAGCTATTTGACGGCTGCGGAACAGCAGGAATTATTTGAGGCTGAGGCGCGTCGACCTTCTGCTGTGGCAACCTATTTGGCAGTGTATGCTCTTTTAGGTCGGGGTTTTGCCGAGAGACAACCAGCTCATATTGCCCGCGCTAAAGAGATGTTGGTGCGTTTGGGTCACAGGCAAGATGTACATTTAGAGCAAGCAGTTTGTGCCTTACTTTTAGGGCAAACAGAGGAAGCAACCCGGGCATTAGAATTAAGTCAGGAGTATGAGCCTCTGGCTTTTATCCGCGAGCATTCGGTGGATTCTCCAGATTTGTTACCTGGTTTGTGCTTGTATGGAGAACGTTGGCTACAAAATGAAGTTTTCCCCCACTTCCGTGATTTATCTCGCCAGCAAACATCTCTGAAGGAATACTTTGCTGATGAACAAGTACAGGCATACCTAGAAAATTTACCTACTCCAGAATTGCCTCACCAGGATTACGCTACGGCTAATGGTGCTGAGGCTGTTGCGGCTTCTTTCAGCGATAACTTCACCGAGTCAAGGGAGGAAGTGTTAGGGACTACGAATGGTGCTACAGCTACAGCTGCAAGACCATCTGTGACCACAGCTAATCTGGGTGATGATGACAATTTAGCTTCGAATTCTAGCTCAGCTTTAACCTATGCTGGCGCTAGTGTGGAGAGAAATAGTCGTCGTCAGCGCCATAATAATCCTAGCCTTGTACCTGTAACTACCAATGGGGATAATAATGGCGGAGGTAGAGGATTTAGAAAATCTCCCAGAACCAAGAGAGCGAAAGTGCATCCTCGAAATACTCGCTGGGTGCTTTTTGCTTTATTTGTGCTGTTAATTTTGGGAGGGGCTGGCTTTATCATTTTTGGAGTAGTTAGGTTTCTGTCGAACTTAACAGCAGGAAGCAATTTGGAGAGAGACCAGCCCAGTATAGAGTTAAGTCAGCCTCCCATCTCCATTCCCCCTCAACCCACGCAAGTAGTTCTCACGGGTCCTTTAACAGCGCAAACAGCTCAAAAGGTAATTGAAGTTTGGCTGGATACTAAGAGGAAAGCCATGGGGCGTGAGCATAAGGTAGAGTTACTAAGTCAAATTTTAGCTGAGCCATCCCTCTCCTCTCGTCGTCAAACAGCCCAAAGATTCAAGAGTGAGAATTACCACATGGAATATCAGCACAGCATGAAGGTGCAGTCTGTTAGTTACAGCAATGCTACTCCTAACCGAGGAACTGTGGAAGTGGCGGTGAGAGAGATAGCCAATGCTTATCAAGGAGGAAGACCACAACCAGGCGATTCCTACAATAGTAACCTGCGCGTGCGCTACAATTTAGTGCGCCAAGGTGGTCGCTGGTTTATTCGAGATTGGAGAGTTCTCTAAGAGAAAGGATTGAGGTAATTACTGCACCAATTAAGAGGTTCAAAGATCGCTAATGGTTAATAATTTCCCCTGCTTTAACGGTTAAAATTTGCGATGCTTCAAGCCATTGAGTATTGAAGGAATTGAGGTGAGTGGTGGTGATTAGGGTTTGGAAACGGTCCTGAATTGCTTCTAATAGTTGATTTTGGCGCTGGGGGTCCAACTCGGCGAGGACATCATCGAGTAGTAGTAGGGGTGAGTCACCAACGACTTCTTCAATCAGCTTTAATTCAGCTAGTTTGAGGGCTAGTACTAGGGTTCGTTGCTGTCCCTGAGAACCATAGGCTCTAGCAGGTGTTTGATTAATGGTTAATTCAATTTCGTCTCGGTGTGTACCGACAAGGGTTCTTCCCTGTTGCTGTTCCGCGAAGCTATATTTTGCGATTTGAGTTAAAAAGGCTTGTTGTACCTGCTCTGGGCTATCTTCTGACCAATTAACATTGGGAGCATAGGTAATGGTTAAAATTTCTGTAGCACCACTAATGCTACGATGCCAAGCTTGGGCTAGGGGGGCTAATTTATGAATTACTCTGGCTCTGCGTCTGGTGACTCTTGAACCTGCGGCGGCTAGTTGAGCATCCCACAGTGCTAGTTGGGAGCTTTCCACTTGGGTTATGGTATCTTGACGGCGGATTTCTCTGAGCAAAGCATTGCGCTGGCGCAATACCTGGTTGTATTGATGCAAAATATGGGCATATACAGGCTCAAGTTGTACTAAGAGAGAATCTAGCCAGTGGCGACGGCTTTCGGGTGCGCCTCTTACCAACTCTAAATCCAAGCTAGAAAATTGTACTGTGTTGAGATTACCGAGAAAATCGAAGTGACGGCGCACAGGTTCTTGATTAATTAATAGTCTACGCCTTCCCTGCTGATGGAGAGTCATAGCTAGTTCAATGTCTCCGTAGGTTCGCTCCAAAGTCGCTTTAATTTGGGCGCTGGGTGTACCATTGAGGACAAGTTCACGATCTCTGGAAGCGCGGTGGCTCCTCAAGGTAGAGAGTAATTCTACTGCTTCGAGAAGATTAGATTTGCCTTGAGCATTATTTCCTACCAAAATTGTCTTAGGAGCCATAAATTCCACCTGTTGCTCGAAATAGTTACGAAAAGAAGACAAGTGGAGTTTTTTGAGATACATACTAAAAAATTAGAAGTTTCAATTAGAAGTTTTTGGCTAAGAGTTTACCTCTGTGTTGAGGCTCAAGAAGCGTCAGCAATACTTAGTTCTCAGTAGTTCTCACTGAATTAGTTTCTCAATTATGGAGCTCAAAGGCGATCATTGTGGGTTTGGGCAAGTATAAAATTGAGCTAAAATCCTATTAGCTTGAGTTAATCACTATAAATTTGCCAGGCTGTGATTAAAGACTTAAGTCATTCAAAATTTTTACTTAAATAATTTTTAAATTTTCATATAGTTGCCAAAATATACGGCTCCCCTACTGTGGCGTACTAGTGCCAAGGCCTCTCTATGCAACTTGATGACCAAACCATCTCAGCATTGCCTTTAGAAGCAGTGATCGATCCTCATCCTCTCAGGATTAGTCCTGAGGCAAGTTTACTAGAAGTTCTCGCCTTAATGTTGGAGGAGAAAAATACTTGTCCATTATCTCGAGTGCATCAATCTAGGGCGACGATACTCTCTCCAGAAACTGACCATAGCTATGTGTTAGTGATGGACAGAGGAAAACTACTGGGGTTAATAACCGCACAAGATTTTGTTCGATTGGCAGCTAACAGGACCAATTTATATTCATCCGCTGTAGCCGAAGTGATGAATCGGGATGTGGTGACACTCCAGGAGACACATTGCCAAAATATCTGGAGAGTGCTGGAAGTTTTTCAGGAGCACCAAATTCATTACTTGCCCATTTTAGACCGAGACGAGCAATTAGTCGGGATTGTGACCTCACAAAGCATTCGCAGTATACTCCAGCCTACGGACTTACTACGTATGAGAACAGTGGCGGAGGTGATGGAACAAGATGTTATCTGTGTGGCTGGAGAAATCTCTCTGTTAGAGATTGCACAATTGATGCATCAGCATCAAGTGAGTCACGTTTTGATTGGCGAACAACCAGAAGTTGTAGGCATAATTACAGGCTGTGATTTAGTTCAATTTCAGGCTCTGGAGTTAGATTTTTGCCGCATCCAAGCACAAAAGGTGATGAGTGCTCCCTTGTTTACGGTAAGGGTAACAGATTCTCTGTGGTCAGCACATCAAGCAATGCACTACCAACATGTTAAAAGATTGATCGTCACGAATGAAAGGGGTAATTTTGTTGGTTTAATTTCGCAAGCTAGTATTTTTGAAGCACTTGACCCTCTCAAGATGTACAGTGCGCTTCAGCGCTTGCAAGATCAAGTCTCACAACTACAAGGCGAAAAGCTGGCGCTGTTGGCAAATCGTAATGAGGAATTATCTGAGCAGGTTAAGGAGCGTAGTACCAAGTTACAGCAACAGTTTGAGAGCGATCGCTTGTTGGCAACTATAGCCTTGCGTATTCGTCAATCCCTCGACTTTGAGCAGATTCTACACACTACTGTGGAGGAGGTGCAGCAATTACTACAAATTGAGCGAGTCTTAATTTACCAGTTATCTTCCGGCGGTAGTGGCATAGTAGTAGCAGAATCGGTAATTCCTGGCTGTATGTCACTGATGGGAAACGTGATTCATGATCCTTGCACCGCCAGTTGGGGTAAAGCCTATACCCAGGGTCGAATTAATCCTGTTGCTGATATTCATCAAGCGGGGTTTACTCCTTGTCATGTGAAATTTTTAGAGCAGTTGCAAATTAAGGCTAACTTAGTTGTACCCATCCTACTGGGAGACCAGTTATGGGGGCTGTTGGCGGCTCAAAATTGCTCTGCACCGAGATTATGGCAAGACTGGGAAGTGGAATTGTTGGAGAAACTGGCTACTCAAGTGGCGATTGCGATTCAACAGGCAACTTTGTTGTCAAAATTACAAACAGAACTCTCTGAACGTCAACTGGCTGAGAGACAATTGAACAAAATTAAGCAAGAATTGGAAATTAGGGTTGAGGAACGTACGGCACAATTAAAGGCGGTTAATGAGCAGCTAACGGCAAAAATAGGTGAACTCCAAGAGCGTCACCAGGAAATGACACTATTGGTTAAAGTGAGCGATTTTCTACCTGCTTGTCTAACTAAAGAGGAAGCTTACTATGCTTTGCCTAAGTTATTGTTCCCTCTCTTTCCCCAAACTTGTGGGGGTGTATTTGTCATTAACAACGATAGTGATCTTTTGGAGTTGGTGGCAAATTGGGGAGATGAACTTGCCAGCCAGAGTGTGTTTTCCCTCGGTGATTGTTGGGCGCTACGACGCAGCCGCCACTACTGTATAGATCAGAATAATCCTGGTTTGCGCTGTCAACATATGCTCAAAGATCCGTCAGTGAAGGAATCTCTGTGTGTGCCTTTAATGGCTCAGGGTAAGGTTTTAGGCTTGCTTTACCTCAATACCTGGGTAACGGGGAGTTTAGGTGATGCTAAGCGCTATTTAGCGGCAACAGTAGGGGAACATATTGCTATGGCATTAGCCAATTTACAACTGCGCGAAGAACTACATCGTCAAAGCATTCGTGATCCTCTCACTGGTTTATTCAATCGACGCTATTTAGAGGAATCTTTAAGACAAGCACTCCACTATGCCAAACGCAAAAACCAACCTTTGGGTATTATTATGCTGGATGTGGATCATTTCAAACGCTTTAATGACACTTTTGGGCATGAGATAGGAGATTTTGTACTGGAACAAGTGGGTACCTATCTGCAAGGGAGTATTCGCGGTTCTGATATCGCTTGTCGCTATGGTGGCGAAGAGATAATGTTAATTTTGCCAGAAGCATCTTTAGAAAATACGAGGCAGCGAGCAGAACAGTTAAGAT
>CAZWGS010000083.1:0-22774 GCA_964633315.1 uncultured bacterium
AAGCATCCTTAGGAGAACTACCTTGGAATGCTCCTTGCTTGAACAGACTTTGCATAAACGCACCGATATTCAATCGCAGTTGAGACCACAGGGGTTCATCATTAGGTTCAAAAACAGCCCATTGGGTATTGCGATATAAGGTTTCTTCCAGGTACAGTGCCAGTCGACGCACAGGTATATATTTCCATTCCGAAGCCAGCATATCGTCTCCTTCCCGAGTACGGGAACCCCAGACAATTCGACCTGCTGGTGGCATCAATCGCAAGCAGTTAATCCCTTTCGGATTCAACTCCCCGTTTTCGGGATCCGTCAGAGGTACTGTGAGGGCTGCAACTCCTTTTAAGACTGCTTCCAAACCTGCTGGCGCTTTCCACACACCCCGCGCTGCATCTGTGCGAGCAAAAACTCCTGCGATAGCGCCGCAAGCAGCAAAGTCTTCTATTTGATTCTCCTTGAGAGGGTTCGCCATTTTCAGGCGTGGGAAGAAGATTGCCCCATTTGTACTAGGCGATCCTACACCATAATCCTCTTCCTTTGTACCCGCATCAATCCCTTTTTTCGCCAGATCCTTACTTGTCCAACCACTTGGAGAGTCGATAATCATCATGGCGCGGCGCTTCAGGCAATATCCTAATGCCGTGTCAATTAAGGTTGGAGTTATATCCCCACCTGCTTTATAAGGTGGAATACAGAGCAAGTTGAACAAGTCCGCCTTCTCTAGGGCGTAAAGTCCCTCTTTGTCTCCTTCCTTTCCTGTACCAGTAAATTCATTTTCTCCTATATCATCCCCATCAGAAGCTTTATCGTCCTCATCCACCTTATTTGAACGAGTATTACCCCATAGATCATCCTCTAAATTATCCTCCCCATCATTTGGAGTTGGAACATTTATATCTGCTGTCATTTCCGTCTCGAAACGAACCAGATTTGACTGATTTTTCAGGACTTTATCTACCTGACGTGGATGTCCAAATTTTCCCGATACCTTGAGGAATGTTTCTACTTCCTCTGTTTCTCCATCTCTTATATAGAGATTGAACAATTTATCGGTTGCGTAGTTTTCATCTTCCGTAACACTTGGTGGAAAATCTGTGTCTACTCTTGTCCGCAGCTTATTACCCCATACTCCTGGGTTTGCGGCTACCAAATTAATTTGCTCTCCACCATCTTTTCCAGCCTTCAACTTTGCTTTTGGCTTTTCACCAGCTTTGTCTTTGTAAAGTCGGACAATCAACGCCTGACTCCCACCATTATTGTAGAAATCCCGCACCGCGAAACTCATGGTACTATCATTCCACAACCCGCCAAATATGCGCTCGTATTCTCCGTAGCTGTTGATTAGGACTGGCTCATCTTCATCTGTTGGTCCCCGGAATGCCCGACCAATAAAGGCTGTAATTGAAGTTGCTACACCTGTTATTGTACGAACTCCTGACGGAAGTTCTTCTATATAGACTCCAGGATAGGTTGGTGTTACTGGCATTTGGCTCTCCTTTTTTCCCTTAGTTGTTTTTTTCTTTAGTCGGCAGTGCCTAACCGACCAATTAGCAATTGTCTAAGTTATGGTTTTCCTGCTATCTGTTGGAATTTGAGTATCACAAATTCCGCTACCTTCAAGGGTGCAAAGTCGATAATAATTTGACTATGCCCCGAACGATACCGCATTCAGTCATTGCTTCCTTGTCGCATTTGACAAGGTAAGCGTCTTTGGGAAACTACCTTGAAATTTCCCCTTGCAGAATCGATTATTTATGAAAGAACTAATACTCAGTTGCAAATGTACCCAAAAGGGTTCGTTCTCCGATTCAAACACACTCCATTTCGCATTACGATACAATGCCCGTTTTAGGTACACTGTCGGTCGCCATACTGGGATGTATTTCAATGCTGAGGCTAGGCGGTTATTTCTTACTAAGCTACAGCTAACCACAGTAATCATACCTGCTGGCAGTTTATTACGCAAGCAATTAATTCCCAGAGGGTTCAACTCTATATTTTCAGGGTTGTTCAGGGAGATACTGAGAGTCGCTACTCCAATTATCGTCCGCACGCCTGAAGGAAATTCTTTGATATAAACCCTAGGAGAGGGTGTTGTTACTGGCATTTTGCCTCCTCCTTTTTTTGATTCAGCTTACTGAAAGCTAATCACTGATTTATCTTGAGATAAACGCTGATTACTGACTACTGAGGTTAGCTTTACTAGATGCGATCAGCTTTCAACCACTACCTCATTTTCCGCTGGCTGACCGCCATTTTCTGCTTCTGCAAATTGGTTCAACTCTTCTTCAATCACTTGAATTGCACCGCTAATGCGAAGTAAAGTTTCCCGCAGACTTACTTGCTTAGCTTCATACTCAGCAAGGAGTTTTTGACCTGCATCAAATTCGGCTTTGAGGGATTGGAGACGCTGTTCTAATTTTTCTTTCATGATTTGCACCTAACTAACTTTTTTTGTACTAGTTTTGGGATAGAGGCACTAAACCTGTCCGTTGACTATCTTAAAATTTAGGATAATTAACGCTCCGCAGTGCCCCAAATCTGCAAACTATGCAACCGTTACTTCTTTCTAGCTTGCAACTTGTTGATTTGAGTTTGCTGTTGTTTAACTTGGTTTACTAGTTCCGAAATTTGCCCTTGTTGCTCCTTAATCGCTTCTATCAGAGGGGCAATCAGCTTAGAATAGCTCATAGACTTAATCCCCTGGGAGTCAGTACTTACTATTTCTGGGAACATAGCTTCTACCTCTTGGGCGACTAGTCCGATTTCTTGTTCTCGGACAGTTCTTCTTTTATCTTTCCATTGATAGCTCACGCCGCGCAAACCCAAAATCTTGCCCAGTCCATCTTTTAGGGTCTGAATATTATCTTTTAAGGTTGCATCACTATTAGTAAGCACATCGTCTGTAGTTCTGATTGCGCCATCCACGTCCAGTTTTACTCCACCCGAAATGTCAGGAACTGTATCTGAATCGTAGGACGTAATACCGACAGCACCCTCAGTTTTCAAAACAATGTGATCTGTATCGTTATCAGATGTTCCAATCTCAAAGGTAGTTTCTTCACCAGTTCTGGGGTAGTATCGTATCCATGCAGCATCTTCCGCACCTGCTCCAGGATTTTTGGGAAATAATATACCAGAGTTATCTTCGTGCCCAACAGCAGGCATGATAGCGCCACCAACGACTTGCAGCTTTGCCTGTGGATCTGTTGTTCCGATTCCCATATTGCCATCATGATCAAGAGTAACGTAATCACTCAGTTCTTGATGATTATCATCCAAGCCCCCAGAAATTTTCAGATTCGCGTAGTTATTAGACGCATCTTCACGGTAAATGCGCCAGGTATAGTGATCACCACTATTCTGGAAAAGCACGCCTTGCTCCTGTGTGTTGTCACTAACTTGCAACACCAAATTTTCATTTCTAACTTTCAGCTCACCCTCTAAATGAGTCGTACCGCCTGTTACTCTTAGCTTATGACCGTCTGGATCGCTCGATCCAATCGCGACATTTCCTGATGTCAGCTTTAAATCTCCAGAATCGAGTGTCACACCTCCAGAATGGACTATCAGACCCTCCTCTAAATAGGTCGTACCGTCTGTTACTCTTAGCTTATGACCGTCTGGATTGTTGGAACCAATTGCCACTCCTCCACTTGTGCTACAGAGTGCTACATTTTCTTTAACTACATGTAAGCCAAACTTTAGACGCCCATTTCCAGCAAATGTGGGTTCAATTAGCACTGCTGTCTGAGTACCATTTCCTGTAAACTTTGGTTTAATTTCTACAGCATTGCCAACACCATTGATATTTTGAGGTGTGACTTCTAGCTTACCCGCTAAATTGGTATTACCGGCAACGGCTAGCTTGTAACCTAGAAGAGAGGCAGCTCCAATACCTACCTCTTGAGTTGCTTGATTTACTTTGAGGGCAACATTAGCACCATTTTTTACTTGCAGATCGCCTTCTAAAAGGGTATTTCCTACTACGCTCAACTTATCGTCTGTTAAGGATGGGGAGTTTCCAAAAACTAATTTCCCTGATTTTATATTGAGGTCGCCATCATCAATGTCTATATCCCCCTGAGCGACCTGCAGTGCCAATTTCTTGATACCTGCTTTACCATTTAGAATAAAGTTTGGCTCTATTCTTGCTGCTATCAGGGTTGAGCCCTCAGAATTTGTATCTAGTCTTGGTGTTACTGTAAGTTTGTCTACATCTGTAGAACCAAAAACACTCAAACCCGTACGAAAACTGACTACATCATAATTCTTATCCCCTTCTAAATAAAGCTTTATATTCCTACCATTTACATTTCCTTCGTCGTCATCAGGAATTTCATTTGTCCCAATACACACATTTCCTGAGGGAATTGCCAAAGTGGGTTCACTGTTACTACCTGCACCTGTGAGCTTCAGTGTATCCATCTCGGTATCGGCACCTGCTGGAACTTGTAAGTTAGTATTTACAACCAAAGTCTCTAGGGTGCTAGTTCCTGCCACTTCCAGTTCTGACACCGGGTCATCAGTTCCAATACCAACCTTCCCATCTGCAGTAATCACCATCCGGTCTAGAGTCGCATCTTCTCCACCTGGGGATGTTCCAAATCTTAAGTCCCCTGCTGTTATATCAGAAGTTCCGTCTCCAGTTGTAGATGAATAAATCGCTGCTACTTCTTTAGCTTGTTCTTCGTATCCAGGATCTTCGCCTGGATGTGTTACCGTACCCTTCTTCCAGACTATCCTGCCATCAACATCATTACTCTCTTCGTTTGCGGCAAACAGCGACAGAAAATCTTGTGCCCCATCTTCTTTTAGCTCGATTTCTAAGGGACTAGTGACCTTTAATTTACCCGATGTATGTAGGGTTTCCAGTTTTCCATAAACTTTAATCTGATCTTCATTTTGCTGACCCAGTTCTACATCACCTGGTTCTGATGGGTCTGCATGGAACGTTACTTTACCGTAAACTTCCAGATCTCCCGCAACTTTCAGGCGTGGTGGACCACCATCTGTATCGGTTCCAATATCTACTAAATACTCTTGATTTTCTGGGATTTCACCCACAGGTAACTTGGGTCCAAAGGCGACGCGCCCACCTTCTACTAGTAATCCATACTTAGCTTCGTCTGTTATTCCGCATGTACAATCATCCTTAAATTCAGGATTAATATATAGTCCAACTAGCTTGTCTTCGGAGTCGCTGGCATGCACTACTGGTCTGACATCTACCCCAATCTGATAGTTGGCTATATCCGTATCTAGAGTCTTATTACCAATACCAACTTTACCGCGTTCTACTACCAAGCCATAATGAGACACTTCACCTTGACTTCTGTTGTGAAAATGCGGTTTGATGCGCAGTCCAACTAGTTTGTCTTCTGTGTTACTAGCATGAACTTTGGGTCGCAAATCTACCCCTATGTCTAAACCGTTTTGTGGGTCCTCTTTTGGGCCAATGAGTACTTTGCCCTTTTCGACTATCAACCCATACCATGGAACTTGATGATAACTTCCATTCTCAAATGTTGGATTAATATGCAAAGCTGTAAGACTTTGCTGATTGGACGTAGCTGTCAAACTTGGAGCCAACAGTTCGCCAATAGCTTCATTACCGCTATCCGCACTCAAGTTTGGCTGTACAAGCAAACCAATGTTCTGTTCTGGTTCTTGCGTCCCAATAGCGACAACACCTTTGAGCCAACTTGTCCCATCTACAACCAGGTTTTTACCATCGGTTATCTCCAGATCGTCTTTGCCCAGACGCATCACTTCCTCTTCATTAATGCTGAAGATTATGCTCGAATATGTCTCTTCTGTCTCTTCTGTCTCTGGTACATCTCCATCTAAATTATCCTTCCAGTAGCCAGCGTTTAAAGTTAGTTCTTTTCCACCTTGAATGTTGAGTTGGTCATCTGCATGTTCACTTACTTTGTCAGTGCGGCGGGCATCATTGTAGCTGTGTACCCCAATCGACAACTTCCGTCCGTTATCCAATTCCGTTTCCCGCGCCATCTCCGTCAGCGCCGGGAAAACTTCTCTACAGTCCTGTTTAACACTCCATGTGCTGTCATCAGCATATTCAACAATTGCCAATGGACAGTAGTCATATAAAATACCGTCAGATTCTTTATCTTCTGCCCACTCAACTTTGTCTTGAGAGCGGGTTGGGATTAACCAATAATCTCCTGTTCTGTATTTTGTATAATCTATTGTTGCATCAACAAAATTAACTTTTAGTCCTTTCTCCAGTTCTATAAGCTGCGAAGTCTTCTCTTCCTCGAGGAATGCTATTGTTCTCGCTTCTGCTTCCCAAATTCGTACCGTTGTTATTTTTTCTGCTGGCTTGAAATTACTTATTCCCTCAGGCCAAGTATCTGCATCTATAATCAGTAACGTATTATCGTCTTCTACATTGTCAACTTTAAGAAACAGACCTGGTTTACCAGCTTTGACAAGCTCTTCGTCTGTAATCTCTATCCACGACTTTTCCCCTTGTTGTTGCGGAAATTGAATTTGATTATTTTTGAGAATCGTTATCTTCTTATCCCCAATTTCGGTCACTCTTGCAGCCATTGAGGCATTGTTTCGCGCCCACTTAAACGTGGTGTTGTCTACACTGTCCCCAACTTCATGTATTTCTACCCTGTAAAGATCGTTGGGTAAATCTTCTCCACTCTCAACCTTGAGTTTCCCTTTTTTCTCGTTATTGCTCCGTAACGTTCCCCACTCTTCCCGCCATTTTGTCTTGTTGGCTAATTTCTCTGCTTTTAATCGCCAGTAAGTTTGCGTGCGCGTCGTCGTATCTGGTCCCCCTAGCGCTGGTTCTAGCAGATCTTGTTCTTCTATCGCGGTAATATGATGCTGCCAGACTTCTAAATAGACGAGGAAAGACCCTACAGTGGGAGCTTTTTCGCTTCCTTCTAATATACCGGGGATTTCCGTTATCTCAAGCTTATAATCTTCCTGTTTATTTTCACACAGGATACCTTCTACATAACACTCTCCTTGCTCGAGCTTAATCTTAGAGTTTTCGCCGTTTTCTCCAAAATCCACATCAAAACTATCGAGATCTGGCACTCCATTGATCCCGATAATCTCCTGGTTCGCAATCTGCTCTCTGTGAGCAACGATATCTAGCTGTTCGTTCCAATCCGCATCTAACAATACCCGACCTTGCTGTAGGCGAACACTGCTGTAGCGTTTACTTGCATCGAATGTCCAACGAGTAAAATCCCCTTTCATCTTTTTGACCCCACTTGTTATTTATTGTTAATTCTTGTAAACTAAGCCTACTTCCATACCGAAGCGTAAGTACTCGTCTAAACTTGCCTCTAAATTTGCCTCTTTTTGCGGTCGCTGCAAATTATTAAACACACCCATTTCAGAATTATTTTCTGCACCCTTTTGGATTTCTTGAGGACAACTGAGACTTAACTGAGCGTAAGCTGGTTGACCATACTGCTTCGAGACAAAACTGGGTTGTAGATTCGAGTTTTCTAGGCTCTTTGGCTGACACTCGTATCTTTCTGGTGTGGAATAATAATTCTCATTTGTTGACTGTGGAGGAGTTTTGTAACCTACTGGTAGATAGCTATACCGCAAGCCGCCACTTTCTTTATTTTGAACCTTCAAGGGTTCGACAAAGATTGTTTCTGAACCCAACTGCATGGCTTCGACATATACTCTGCCAAAAATTGTCGAGCGCTCGATTTTTGCCACTGGTGCATAGTATCTTGCCCTTGATAGGATTGCTGCTGATCCGGCACCATCGATTATACTATCGCGCAGTTCCAATGCAGCACTTTCGATAGGAAGATTTACTTGTCCAACAATACTGTTGGAGATTATTACTTGTGCACTAGCAGCAATTTCTGTAATACCGACAAGAGTTTCCTTGTTTTGTTCAGGAGATCGCTTGGGTAAGATTGTACAGTGGTCTATCTCAAGGTTCACTTCCCCTGCCACAATTACTTTACCACCGCAAAGCACACCATTAAGGCGTAAGGTGGAACCCTCAGCACCACTGACAACTAGATCGCCCCCTAGGGGACTGATAGTCGGTCTGTAACCATTGCCTGCTTCAATTGTCAAGCGATCGCACGGACCAAGTTCGATGGGCAAAGTATCAGAAACCACTGGTCCTGTAGTGGTGCGCGCTGTAAAATGCGCTTTATTGTCCATAATCCGGATTGTGTTGTGAGACTCGCCACTTTCCTTCCAAGCTGCGATCGCTTCTGACAAAGAGGTGTACCAGTTTTCACTCGCCTCGGTCGGTTTTTTCCTTGCTACCCAGCGAATCGTTTCTGCATCTTGAGCCAGAGTTTGACTCCGATTATAGGGACCGCCGCCCATATTACCACTGAAGCCATAGCTATAATCAACTTCTAAATTATCCCAACCGGGATCTTCGCCACTAGCAAACATCAACCGACCCAATTCCACATCTACGGCTATTTTTCCAGATGGGGGTGCTTCCCAATTATCCAATTTTTTAGCAACAATATTTTCCGGTAGGATTAGTGGATATTCTGACGATTCTTCTTGAGTTTCTGCCTTTTTTATGTAGATTGCTATGCTGCGATCTGGTCCGTAATAGTGATCGCTATTACATTGTATTTCCGGCTTTTCTACTTGTCTTGCTGGCACTTCTTTGAGATCAACAGACTTGCGATAGTCTTGTTCAGTCTTCAACAGACTGTAAGTTGTATTTTCTGTTGTCCGCTCGACCCAGTCATTAGGATACACATGATTGTCACCGTCGCCTAATTGGAAGAGTTTAATAAATTTTTCTCCGATTTCCTCATCGGGAGTCGAAGTTTGGAAAGGTCTTAAATCTTCCTCAAAGGAATTGTGGCTAATTGGGATCGGAAGTTCACTACTGTCCAATTTGTGTGCCCACAACTCTTGACTATCTCTAGCCTTAGGCTGATTGAACAAAGGGGTATCGTAACCCAGAGGATGAAAAGTGTAGCAACCTGTTTGGTTAGTTAATGGCGAATCAGATCTCGCTTTTTTCTGACTCTTGTTCCTGTAATAGCTATTCCTATTGCTTATCTGCCTAGGACTAACCTGTACAGTATGCTTGCGTTGGCTGGGCTCAGTATTCCAACCAAAAACTGCATGTTCAAATTCATATTTGCTTGCTTGATCGCTATTATCCCAACGCCTAATGTCTACTGTCTTAATGGGTAATTCTTGCCTGTAGCATGGGGTAGAGCGTTGAACTGGATAGCTTTGCAGTCTCCAAATAAATATACTGATACTCTTGAGATTGTATCTGATGCTGTTGAAATTAAAATCACGAATATCTAAGGTATGAGCATTACTGTCAAAGTAATCCCGCATTGCCACTATTTCGGGACTTTGAGTCAGAGAAAAGGTGGCACCTGACTGGGGACGGACTCTTTGGATATACTGAGTTGTGAGGACATACTCAAACATTTCCACTGCTCGTACTGTCCACCCAGTAGTATCCTGAATGACTAGCTCGAGAGTTCTAGGAGTTCCCTTATGCCTACGGTAGCGAATTGAATTACCAATGCGACTACGCTGAACGGGTAAAATCTTTTCTGGTTCATTTAAGTCTTGAATTCCTACCAATTCGGCAATGTAGGGCAATACCCATTCATCGCAGGTTTCGATGAACCAATTTTCGTAGAGATTATAAATATCGTCTTCGAGAATACCCAGTTCTTGCTCGACAATTGCCAGCAAAGCCCGCAGAGGTTCGCCTGAAAAGAAATCTTTCCGACGGTAGATAGCTGGTAATAGTTCGTAAAGTCTCTCCTTGATCATGTTTTTGGCGCTAAAAAAAACTTACTCAAATCAGCTATGGTTAAAATTTCAGACTTAAAGAGGCATTGCTGAAATGCCTACTGTTCCTGGCTACTACTATCAACCTTTGGCGAACTAGAGTAGGGAATAGTTGTATTCTCGTTGAGTTGAAGTATCTGCATCTTTTCATCTGGTATGTCTGCCTATTGTTTTCCCCAAAACCTTTTTCGCTCATTCTATTTGCCCTAACTCAATACTGCCTGATGCCGGATTGAGTAATAGTAGTTGGGCGGGTTCAACCTCAAGACCATTCCAGGAAGCTGATTTTGCTTCTAGAGATTGGTTTAACTGTTGGTCATAGCCATCTAAGTAGAGTGCATCGAGATCTACACCATTAACTCCTTGAACTGACTGAATTAACTGGAGTATTTCTGCTGCGGTTACATCTTGAGCAAAGGAACGTTTCTCAAAGGCAAATGCCTCCTTAAGAACATTTTTCACATCACTAATTACGACATCAGCTAGATATTGCGGATTAATCCAGAGATTCGCCTTGATATTGAATAATAGACGTTGATAATTGTCAAGACTGAACTGAGATGCTGGACCGCCACCCAGGCTAAGAGTCGGGTCTCGTGCCTCTTCAACTGCTTTCTTGATTTGAGCGTAAAGATTGGAGTCTGGTGGAACTAGGGCACCATTGCGACCAGCTATGGTTGCCTGAACCATGCCATAAATTTGCGTCGTTTGCAACTGAGTGGCGATAACTTTACCAATACCAGAGAAGCCACCAATAAAATACTCGTAATCTCGCAAAGAAATAATTCGATCCAAAGACAGGGTTTTTAAGGGAGCATTTTGGCGTGCTTCATCCCGAGTTTCTGGTGCCTCCGAACCCATTGCCGCTTGGGGATTAATCACTTCCACCACACCTAAAGGTGCACTTTGTAATAAGGAGATCGTTTTAGCTGCAACTTCACCATCAGGACCAAGACCTGTACGATAGGTAGCGGTAACATTTTCTTCACCAGTTGTTGGTCGCGCCCCCCTATAGCCATCACCAAAAATTACACGTGTCTTGCCATCATCGTCTATCCGTGTCATGTAAGCCTGTTCTGGCGATGTCAACTGATAAAGCGAGTTAACTTCTTTCCACAGTAAACCATCCACACGCACACTCAGGGTGCTTTCGCTACCGCTAGCTGTGTCCGCCGTAACATAGGTTAAGGGTGGACTTTTCAGGGTAAATTCCTGGTTCATTTTACTACCATCACCGCTACCGAGTACTTCATCGGCAACGGTTTCCCCGTGGGTAACTAGGGCGACATTGGCATTTATATTAACTGTGGTGCGATCGTAGGTATTAACCAGGGGTTCAACTAACTCGATGACTGTGCGCTGCTGTCCGTAATTTATGTTCTTTAAAGAAGCGACTTCGCTGATGCTTTTATCTGCTTCCTGGGCAGCCTCCAGAAGAATTTCCCCTGGTTGTGTAGTGATCTCACCCTTAAACCCAAGTTGATCAATCAGATTCCAGAACACTAAACTGCCTGGTGCCACAATCTGGTTTGAAGGCATTGCTTTTAAGGTGCTATCTTCGGTGATTTCCTGACGCTGTAGGATAGACAGGGAGTCTCCAGGGAGTATTTCTTGGGATTCAATACTTTCGGTGCCTTTGAGGATAGAGTGATTGCGCGTGCCGATAAATACTTGACCTTGCTTGCTCATGGCGATCGCTCGGACATCATTAGCTAAGGCTTGTCGCATTTGCATCCACTGACTATCTTGCTGGGATATGGTACGATGATAGATATTGCCACCTCTAGTGCCTGCAAATAGCCAGGTGGTATTATTCTCAGGATATAAAGCTAGGCTGTATACATCATTGTTAGTTAAGGCGCGATTTTCTGGCTCCCAACTCAAAACCCCGAGATTAAAAGTACCGCTTACAGAACTACGTAGAGAACTTGAAAACAGCTCTTCATTACCAAAAAAAATGGCAGCAGTTAAAAGCTCGACATGTAGTTCTTCCTCATCAGGTTCTTGTCCTAAATCCAGCAAGCCTTTAAATACACCTGATTTTGTCCCCACCAAGATGTAGTACCTGCCATTTGGTTCATCATGATAGAGATTCAGAGCACGCACGTCTTTATCAGGTAAGCTATTGTTATTCGCATCATTATTGAGCGAACTCCAGCTTTCACTACTATCGTAGTTATCAATCAACTTCAGGTAATATACGCCATCAGATGTTCCTGCAAAGACATAGTTTGTGTCATTGTATTTACGAATTTTAAGGTCACGGACTTCGCGATTGATCCATCCCCTGGACAAGTCATGCCAAGTTTCGTTGGCATTGTGTAGCTTGCGGCGACATACCTTTTCTACAGTTCCCGCCAAGATGTAGTGAGATTGGTTTTGTTTGTATATCTCCAGAACGTTTACATCTGTATTGCTTAAGCCATTATCAAATCTGTTCCATTTCTTTTGTTGGTTTAGTTCTTGGCAAAATATACCTCCTGCTGTTCCTGCAAACAGGTATTTATAGCTGTTTTGGGTATCAATCTTTAAGCTGCGAACATCTGTATTGGTTAATCCTTCATTGTCAAGCTTTTGCCAGCTATTCTCGCCCAAGTCTTGACTCAATATATCTCCTGTTCCAATTGCTATTAATATATAGCGCCTGTCATTGTAGTCGTAAGTTTTGACACTTGTAACTTCTTTATTATTTTGGCTCCAGCTATCAGAGAACTTACACCAGTTAGCTGTCAAGTCTTGAAGATCCCGACCAAATATTCCCGCACCTGTGCCTGCTAGCAAAGATATATCGCCACTATCTTGATAAATTTCTAGAGTCTGAACCTGTTTATTTTGCAAGTCATCATTAAACTCTTCCCAAGCATGTTCTCCCAGCTTGAGGCGAAATATTCCCGATTCTGTTCCTGCCCATAAATAGCGATCGCCCCACAATTCATAAGTCGCCAAAGCGGTTACATCTTTTTTATTGGGAACGTTATTATCAAATTTAATCCAGGATTGGGAATCAGATTTTAAGCTAAAGATATCTCCATCTGTTGTCCCCACAAATATAGTGCGTACTCCATTTTCTATATAAGTTGTCAGGGCAAAGATATCTTTCTCCTCCCAATCATGGGGAATTTCTTCCCATTTCCTCTCCGCAAGATCCAGATTGAGGCAAAATATTCCATTTCCTGTCCCAGCTAACAGATAACGCTCACCTTTTTCTGTATAAATATCGAGATCTTGGACATTAGGCTCATCTAAGTCAGAATCTAAATCCCAACTAATACCATTTTGTTCTCGAACAAATAGACCTTCTTGTGTTCCTGCAAAGATGTAGAGAGTTCCATTTAGTTCATAACTTTCCAATGCATTAACAGTTTCAGGCAAATCAGTCGTAAGTTCGCTCCAACTGTCATCATGGGGTTGTCGAAAGACTCCTTCTGCTGTTCCTACCAAAATGGTGTGTGAGGTGTCTTCTTCATAGCTAATCAGTGTACGCACATCTGTATTGGTCAAGCCATCATTAATAGCACTCCAGCTATCACTCTGATGTTGAAAGACTCCATCCGCTGTTCCTGCCAAGATGATACGCGAGGCACTTTCTTCATAACTAGTCAGTGTACGCACATCATTGGTTAAGCTACCATTGAGAGCACTCCAGTTAGTGCCATTATGTTGAAAGACTTCGCCATCCGCTGTTCCTGCCAAGATGATGCGTGAGGCACTTTCTTCATAACTAGTCAGTGTAAGCACATCAGGATTGGTCAAGCCATCATTAAGAGCACTCCAGCTATCATTCTGATACTGAAATACCCCACCATCTGTCCCCGCCAAGATGATGCGTGAGGTGCCTTCTTCATAACTAGTCAGCGAACGCACATCAGGATTGGTCAAGCCAATTAGCTCAATCCAGCGACTACCATCATGTTGAAATACCCCACCATCTGTCCCCGCCAAGATGATACGCGAGCCATTTTCCAAATAGTTTGTCAGATCGCGCACATCAGTAGCAGTTAAGTCAATTAGCTCAATCCAGCGACTACCATTATGTTGAAAGACTTCGCCATCCGCTGTTCCTGCCAATATGTAGCGGACTTCATCTTGTACATAGCTAGTCAATGCATGTATATCAGTATTCGTCAAGCCCTCAGTATTCAGTGATTTCCAAAATTTGCCATCATACCGGAATACTCCAAGCGCTGTTCCTGCCAATATGTAGCGGGATTCACCTTCTAAGTAAGACTCCAAAACCTGAATACTCTTTTGGGAAGTTTCAATACTTTTCCTGTCCAACCAAACATCACTTCCCAATTCCAGATGCAAGACTCCTTTTGCTGTTCCAGCAAATAGGGTTTCTCCATCAGCTTCCTGGTCAATGAACAAGTCATTAACATCCGTTGGAGTCCAAAGCTGAGTTAAGTTTGCCCAAGTTTTATCACTCAATAGTGACTGGCGGACAACCCCTCCCATCGGAGGTATTTGGGCTCGCATTTGCTTGCCACTAATAATGATTTTTCGCTCTTCTTCCAGTCCTGGAACTACTTTATCTAACTCTATTTCATCCCCTTCCACTGGCAATTCTGTTTGGTAGACAATTTCCTCGTACAGTTTTAAGCCTTCACTTTGGGTTAAAACTACAGTTTCGCGATATTTGTCTTCTCCAAAAGCACTCAAATCTGCTTGAGTAATTTCCAGTTGAATTCTGGTAATTGTCCCATTTTCTCCAAAATCATTGCGCAAAACTGTAGCTACGCTTTTAACTTTATAAGCTTGGTTACTTGCTTCATGTTTCAATACCACCCAACTACCTGGGAAAATATTGTCATAGATATCGTTGAGATCTATATATTGCTGTTGTTCAATCTCGAATCCTGGCCAATCCGTTGTGTAAAGGCTATTAAACCAACTTCCTGCTAATAGTTTTGTTCCCTGGACTTCATCCAAATAGGTGAGAATACTACGAATTTCCTGATTTATCAATCCATTATTTATTTGTTCCCAATTGACCTGAGGATCAGCTGTCTTAATTTGGGAGTAGAATACACCTTGATCTGTCCCTGCATATATGTAGTTTCTGCGTTGGTGAATCGCTATATCCATGGAATAGACAGTTGTTTTATCCGTCATATTTCCATTGTTAACCTGCTGCCAAGCTACATCATTACTACTAGCAGCGGAAGGATTCTGGCAGAGAAATACCCCTGTATTTGTTCCAGCAAATAGATAATCGTTATCACTAGGTTTAGCCGCAACTAACGAATATACACTTTTTCCTTCGTCAAGGTTGCTATCATTAACCTCTACCCACGTCATCAGACCATTGTCATTTTCCTCACCACGAAATACACCTTGGTCAGTCCCAATAAAAACATAAGTTTTTTCATCTCCTGTAGTTTCTTGTATGATTGCGATTGAATATACAATTGTGCCACTTAAGCCAATATCAGTATCAGTTCTGTTATTAAGATCCTTCCACGACAGACCACTATCTTTAGAGCTAAAAATGCCATATTCAGTACCCGCATAGAGGATGTCCCCAGAAAAAGCAAGACAGCGAATAATACTGCTAGGCAAACTGGTTGTTATTTGATTCCATTCATGTGATGGATCTAGATCCCCTTCGATGGTAATTCTGTGTTCGACAACACTAATGCCCCCACCACCTATTTCAACCCAACTTTCTCCCAGGTCAATACTTCTAAAAACATTCCCCTGACTCGCTCCTGCAAAAATATATCCTTTTTCATTAACAGCTAGAGAGTAGATATCAAGATTGGTTAAACCCTTGTTAATCTCTACCCAATTTTTACCCTTATCTGTAGAACGAAAAATGCCATTATGAGTGCCGACAAATAGGTTACCACTGTTGGGCTCGCGCACCAAAGCCTGAACATCAGCATTCTTCAACAAGCCTGTAGAAATTGACTTCCACTCCTGCTCGTCAATATAGCTAAAAACACCACCGGTGTCATGACCATACAAACGTTGCTCTTCTGGACTCAGTTCATTCCATTCGGGGGCTTCGCTACCAAATAGAGTGGCTTGTTCCCGCAGGGCGAAAACTTGAATCTGGCTGCGAGGTTCCCAACCCAAACCGTTTTCCCAAGAAACAGCTGTATAATCTAGTTCGTCATCGGTTTCGACTGCTGTTATTGGAGTACAAAGACTTTCAGTTGTATAAATATCTTCTGAGAGTTCTATTTCCTCTTCTACAATTAGTAGAGGATCGCCCTCTGCCAACTGAGTTTCAGTACCCGATAGCTTGATTGATACGGTTTCTTCGCTGATTTCTTGGGGGACAACTTCTGAGGGTAAATATGGTTGCAGTAAATTCCACGCCCCCCGCATTGCCAATGTTTCTACAGTTTCAAATACCTGGGGTTCTTCGTCATCTATGGGTACGCTTTCTACAATAACTCCTTCAGGAACTTCGACAATCTCGGGTACATCATCTGACTCTTCGATTGTAAAGGCTAGATAGGTACTTGCAGCAACACCTGGATCTAGTTCGTAGCCCACCGTCCGACTCATTTCCAGTAAGGAAAGTCGCTCGGTTGCTGTGTTGACAAAGCCTTCATTGGCAATTCTCTCTTGATAGAAAGTTAGCACTTCCATCACTGTCGCCCAACCATCGAGAATCGCGATCGCAGGGTCATCTTTGTGGCTAGCAGTCAGTTGTGCTAGAGGACGTGAACCCTCTTTTTCGTCAGGAGGAGTGGTTTGAGTATGCAAACATCCTTGCATTCGCTTGAGGCTATCATCATGCTGGGCAATCCGATAGGATAGGCTTGTCAACCCTGGTGGATTGTAAATTTCTTCTGGTTGGTTTTCTGGTGCTGATGTCATACGCCCCCCTCTAATTCAAGCTTGATCAAACCGTATTCTGGAGTGTAAGGATTATTATCAACTCGCACAATGGACAAAGTATCAGTGGCTATTACGCCTCGGTTAAGTTCATCCTGAGGTGTCCTACCCCAAACCTGAAAACGGGTAGCCTCAGCCCGGTACACTCCATCAATTTCCATTGTGTTTTGAATAATGCTACTTAAAAACACTGGCTGACCGAAGCTAAGGTTGTCTGGATGAAAAAAGCCACGCTTGCCACTCTTGTAATCTTTATTGCCAAAAGTTTCCTCAAGGGCGCGTCTGATACTGCTTTGGAAATAGCTCTCTTCGATTATGACTTGCAATACAATATCCAAAGGAGCAAAGGTTGGTTCCACAATCTCTAGGTCGTGAGCCATCAATCGGTATGGCATTATATAATCGCGCAATTCCTGTTTAAAGGCATCATCGATTGGTTTGCCTTCATAGCGATCAACCGCAATGAAAATTGTGTACCAACTACCCGTCCAACGAAGCTGGGCAGCAGCTTTTTGCACCTCTGGGTGACGTTCCATCACTTCAACGTAGTCTGCTTCAGTGACGCAGTTTTGACGGATACGGAAAGCTTGAGGAGCATTTAATCGGGCTTCGGCGAGGGGTTCAGGATCTATACCACCCTGGGCAGCTAGAGGATTGTAGATTCTAGCAATTTTTCCCACCAGTTTTGAGTATTGATCGCCATCTTGAGGAAGTAGGTAGGCAATCGCCTCTCGACCTATATTACCTGCGCTACCACTACCACTGCGGTAGCTTGCTTTCATTGTCGAACCAGCTAAGGGTGCTTTGCCCAAATTTCCGTCTCCAAAGCGCAGATGGGCTGTACGATCGCTCTCCATTTCCACAACAAAATCTGCTGCAAACTGATTGCTATTTAAAAGATCTGGTTGCACATACCAGGTTTCCCAATCACCACTGTTACTAGCAGACGATTGTAACGATAAGACTGGTACAGCGTTTTGAGGGTTTTGCTCTAATATTTGTGCTGCAGGCTGTTCTTTTGCCTGTTCATGCTTGTAAACTTCACTGTAGGTTAAATCTTTTTTCGATAGTTGAGGCCGATAGTCACCTGATGCCGGAACTATAGGCATGTCATTTTCTTCCTGACTTTGACCGTGATCGGCAAGTATAATATTAGCCCTGGCAACGCTGAGAGGACTAGTGTTTTTGGGACAAGAAGGTTTAGCCACACACACGGAGAATTGAAGGGCATCGGGAAGAGCCCATTCAACCTCAGTTAATAGCACTGATGTATTATCTGGTGGATCCTTAAATCTACCTCCGACAAGATCTTCTAGCCCAGATTTGACATTCGTCAAGCGCACTACCTGACGGTGATTCGGATCGCCATCTTCGCCTGTTTCCGGGTTTTTCAATTCTTCGAGTAACAGCAGGTCACCTTCTTTTAAATAGCTTAAATGCCCTACTAACGTGGCTTTCGTGGCTCCTTTTTTGAGGTAAAATTCGCTTGCCCCCCAAGCATAAAACTCAATTTGATTATGCTCTGATCGCAGTTCCAGTTCATGTAGAGTTTGAAAAACTCTAGCCCCTTTCTTCTTGAGTATCTCCTCCGCTTCACGGGAATCAGGCTTTAATACTGGTGGTAGTGTAGCTGCCCCTGTAACGAGCATAGAGTCTTTGTCTAGCATTAATGATCCCATACCAGACAGTAACTCTAGATAGATCCAAACCCTAGCATTACAGCCTTCATGAAGCACGTAGTCTACCAAACGGCAGTGGCGACGGATCGAAATTCTTTGTCTAGCTTTACTCAGATATGCTTCTGTTGCGACTGCATCCTGATAATAGCTAGCGCTGTCGGCAGTGTAGGCTAATACTTCCGTTAAAACAATTCCAATATCTGCTGGATTACGCTCTCGCCATTGAGGCATCACCACTGACAGGCGATCGAGTATCAATTGACGAAAGCTGCTATAGTCCTTAGCTAGATAAGTAATTTCTATAGATTCTTGAGTTTCTAACTCCCCAAGGAGTGGCTGTTGCGGGTCGACTTTCGTGGAGATTTGCGAGGGTTTTCGGAAACTAAAGCTCAATTCCTCGAAGAAAGGATCTAGCTGAGGTTTAATATTGATCAGCTTTAAACTATAAGCATTACTCTGCTCCTCACTATCTGATGATGCCAACGGATGCTTCACCCTCAGTTTCAGAAGATTCCCTTCTGTGGTGACTGTGTCTCCATCTGTGGGTTCGAGCAATTCAACATCACTGCTAATCACTCCGCCTTTCGTAATCGATATATTGCTAGCGTTTACTATTGCCGGAGCTACCTGTTTGCCCTTTAAATCCGGGGCAGCAGGTATAAAATAGACTAGCAAAAGCCACTCATCATCAGGAACTTCTTGCCACTCAACCTGAATATAATCAAGCCCGATTTGAACCGGGTGAGTGCCCACTGCTATCCGTCGCTGGTGTCTGAATTCGCTATCGATCACCATAAACTCATCAGTCATAGCGATTCTCCCTGCTCGAATTTAGCCACTTCCCGTTGTTGATTGCGTCTAATTGTATAGACTACTGTCACCGTTAACTTCGTATCTTCAGTTTCTACCTGTAGGCTTTCTAACTGGATCAGTTCCCCTAACCACTCTTGCAGAGAACTTTGTACCATCAATTCAACTGCACTATTTAGATCTTGGCTATTGGGAGCAAAAATTAACTGCATTAAGCCTGTACCAAAGGTAGGGCGGTTGACTCTTTCTCCTGGAGTCGTGAATAGCACTTGCTCGATCATCTGACGGATATGTTCTGACCATTCTGCTTCTGCTACTCGCTTGCGATCATCAATCTCGAAAGGATAGGCAATTTCCATTTTTCAATTCAAGTTTGTCTAGTTCACAAATTATCACCAACCACTTACATGACTTCTAAGGCCCCATTATTAATGTTTACCTTGACCTGAGATAGCTTTAGGCTTGCACCATCACTATTCTTGACCTCAATTGCAGAATTTACTGCTAGTTCTGAGCCTTTATTACTTACTTTGATTCCTGAAGAAGCTAGTTCCATCTCGGATTTTCCGTTTTTTAGCTCAATGCCATTTTGTGTAAATTTTGCTGTGGATGATTCCTTCTTTAATTCAATCCCCGATTCCTCCAGCTTCCCTTCGCCGCCTTCTTTTTCCTTGAGTTGAATCTGCTTATCGGTAATATCTACTCCCGTTTTCTTCGTTTTTAACTCCAGCAGATCTTCTGTAAATCTCCAAAGTGTATCTTCGTCATGTTTGATTTCAATACCTTTTTTGTTGAAACTCAACTTTATCAACTTTGTCGCGTTTTTATTATCTTTTTTAGGTAATTTAATCTCCAAGGTGACCCCTTCTTTTTGAGTTCGCCTACTCACAATAAAAGTTAAGTCTTCTGTCTTAAAAACTTGAATCTCCGCAGGGTCTTGATTTGTTTCGTAAGCTACCTCAGCCTCCTTTGGTAGTTCCTGATCGCTCCAGAAACAGCCTGTCCAAATTGGATGCTCTCGATTTCCTGCCTCAAATTCAACCCAGATACTTGCACCTAATGGCGGTATTGTAAAAATTCCTATGTCTTTACTTGCGTAGGGCAAGCAAGGCAGGGCCCAGTTTTCGTTATCCGCATCTAGAACCTCAGGAACAATAACTTGAAGGCGACCAAGCTTTTTTGGGTCCTGATTTTTCTTTACTTTACCTCGATATTTACCAAAAAAATATTCCATCTTAATCATTACGACTGCATACTCTCAATTCGAACAATGAGAGGAGAGCCGCGCCTCTAGGTAGCTGTAAAATTTGGAAATTCTTTCGAGCTTTAATAGACTACCATATCCAGTGAAAAGGAATGATATATTTTCAGCAATTAGTTGCTTTTTGATAAGCCGAAACTGCTAAGATTATGCAGTGATGGATAATGCGAGAAAATAAAGAAAAGTAAAGATAAAACTCGCAAAATCGATTTCTAGTGGGAACAGTAGCTAGTCAAAAAATATATAGGTTGAACCGATTATATGACTCGTCAATACGATTTTGGCAAAAGCAGCGAGTCCGCCCAGCAGGATTCCGATAACTGGATACTCCAGAGAAAGGCAGTATGTAAGCTACCTACTGAAAATTCGATACCCCAAACACAATCTCAAGTTAGTGTCCGCTCAGACAATAAACTGGATTTGGTGCAGATACCCATCGGTCATTATGATGCTCAACCTTCTCCATTACAGGCATTAACGAAAGAACCAAATAAACGAGTGGAGGAAACCGAATCACAGAGGTTGCCAGGAAACCTAGCACAAAATGCACTAGGAGAGGAAGATTTGACGTATTCGCCAACAAGGCAAAGGAATACGCAGTTCCCACAACTCCAGACTGGGGAAATGCTTGTGGTTAAATCAGAAGAAGGCTTTGGTGGAACTGAAACTCCACTCCAGCGCCAGGAGAAAGAAAAGGAACCAGAAAACAAAACAGGATTGCCCGATCGCCTCAAAGAAGGAATTGAAAGTCTGTCTGGAATGGATCTTTCTGGCGTGCGAGTCAACTATAATTCCCCCAAACCCTCACAGGTCAATGCCCACGCTTATACCCAAGGTCAGGCGATCGAAGTTGCGCCAGGACAAGAGCAACACTTGCCCCACGAAGCTTGGCATGTGGTGCAGCAAATGCAGAATCGTGTGAGACAAACACAAGAGGTAAATGGGATTGGAGTAAATGACAATAGGAGTTTGGAGCAAGAAGCAGATGCGATGGGAGAAAAAGCGAAACAATACCGTCAAGTAACAGCAACTGAAAGTTTTAGCGATCAATCAAATCAAACACAATTGATGGCAACAAAAGCTCCAGGTAATCAAAAATCAGACACTGTTCCCATCCAACGGAAAAGCATCAAAGGAGGAGGAAAAGTAACAGGAACAGTTACATACAAAACAGGAACAATAGGTACAGAAACAGTGGCAAATTTTATGGAAGCAAAAGCAATCAAGTCAAAAACAGGAGAGTTAGGGAAAGATAACGAACCACAAGTTTCAATTCCTGGCTGGAATGACTTAAGTACATGGAAACTGACAAAAAACCCGCCTCAATATAAAAGAATGCATTTATTAAACGGTCAACTAGGAGGAAATGGTAAAGATAAAGAAAATCTCGCCCCAGGAAGTAGTTGGTTAAACAGACATCATCATTCAGAAGTTGAGAGGCATTTACAGAGTCATGTCCAAAAAGGAGGAGAAATTGAGAAATACTCGGTTATATGTACGTATAGAAATGCCCAAGATGCGAAAACTATAACAGATGCAAGCAAGAGAGCAACATATCAACTTACCCTCAAATCGCTCCAATGTGATTGGAAATTCAAGGGCGGTAAAGCAACAACCAAGACCTTAAAAGAGACTCCAAAAACTGCAAAAGCATGGAATTAAGTAAATAAGAATAAATAAACTTCTTGCATAAACAAATATGAGCACATTTCCAGGTTCTCCACGTACCCTAAAAGGCGCGATTGCTTCAATTGATCCCTTGATTCCACTACCCAAGGTGATTATTTTTCAATATAATCCCGAAACAATGACGCGCACATTGACATCTCGGATCGGTGGCAGCGAAAGTAATGGGTCAACAAAAATGAGCCTACCGCCAGAAGAAAACATCAGTCTAAAGATAGAACTTGATGCCACAGATGCCTTGGAAAAGGAAGATGGTACAGCAGTCAGTATGGGAATACATCCCCAGCTAGCGGCATTGGAAACCTTAATATACCCGATGAGTGTGGAGGTGATTGCGAAAGAAGCTATGTTGCTAGCAGGAACAATAGAACTATTGCCCAAAAGTCCTCCACTAACAGTGTTTATTTGGGGAGTGAAACGAATTGTACCAGTACAGATTAAGAGTATGTCTATTGAGGAACAAGCCTATGATGTTAATCTCAATCCAATTCGTTCGGAAGTTAGTCTAGATATGCAAGTACTCAGCTATGGTGACTTAAAATTGTCAAGTGTCGGTGGTACTATGTTCATGGTCAATCAAATTGCCAAGGAAGTGATGGCGACTATGAATATGGTTTCTTCAGCATTTTAGCGAAATCGTGTGAAGCCCTGCACTTTAATCGATAGAGTGAGTGAC
>CAZWGS010000084.1:0-22729 GCA_964633315.1 uncultured bacterium
TCAATGCAGATTGCAATGGTGCGGCTAATATTATCAAAAAGGTAAGCAGAAAGCTAGGATTAAATCTGAGTCGACTGTGTAGGGGTGCTTTGACTCATCCCCACAGGATAAAACTGTGGTCAGTTAATGAGAAAAAAAATTGGAGTGAGGTTGTTTTTACACCTCACGAAACATCCTCATTAGAATCCCTCGCATAAATGACGGGGGAGTAGTCAATAAGATGCGTTAAGTAATTAGTTACATCTCCATCAAGGACAGTTATTAGCTATATCAAATAAAGTTCAGATTCTGGTAGCTTCAACTCAAAACCGAGTTGAAGTTTCAATTTTTTATGTCAATTTTTATTTTAACAAAAATCAGCCCAAACCAGTTATTTTAATGGACAATAATGGCAGTGGTACAACAACTTATCTTGCTTATCTTGTTAATAGTTATCTGAATAATAACTATCAAAATAACAATCTAAAGCTATGTATAAACAAAAATATTGGATCACCATTTTTAAAATAGTAAACTCAAAAGATGAGTTACTGTAATATAAGTCAAGTTTTTTTTTCTAACAATAGATGCGATAACCTACAGTGAACGGACAACTATCGTATCCTGGGATTAATTTTTGCCAATTACTTTTGAGTGCGTTTTCTAGATGAAGCGAATATAAGTATGTTTTTGAGCAGTAGAGATTTGCAGCTTTACTCAATTTCAGATGTCACGTAAAAAATATAAACTCAGAAATAGCTTGTTATTTGAATTTAGTCAATAAGAAAAGCAGATATTTTTAAAATAAAATTATTTCAATCTCTAGAGAATAAACAAAATTTATTCTGTTTCAATTATATTGATTAAAACGTTATATAAATGCAGTTAAAAACATCATTAATTAAACTCCGGCAAAATTAATATAGTAATTTTTGACTTGAAAACGTTTACGCAATTTAAAGCATAAAAAGCTGTTTTAAAATTTAAAAAAAAGTTAAATTCAGAGAAAATATCGTACAGAGAAAATTTTATCTGGAAAAGCAGAATTTTATATGAAAAGATAAAAATAATCTAGTATTTTTTTAAAACCTTAATCTAAATAGACATCTATCACTAAAGCTAGTTGTAAAAAAGCTCAAAAAGTTAAGCAAATTAGTTTTTTTACATTTTACTTTGACTTTACAGAAATACTCTTAGATAATCATTTTCGGGATAATCAGTACTTAAATAATCAGTACATTAGATAGATGTAACAAAATTACTTAGACTGATGTACCCATGTCACAATAGAGGATTTCATGAGCGACTTAACCTACGATCAAATTACCTTCAAGGCTTCCCACAATTCCTATGACAGTGTCACACCAATCAGTAAACAGCTAGAGTTCGATCCCGCAAAGCCTTACAATCTTGGCTGTATGTCATTAGAGCTCGATATATGGCGCCATTCTTCAAGCTTCACCCCGGGTGAGCAAATTGATGAAGGCTATTTTAAGGTTGGTCATACTGGAGGTGGGAGTAAGACAATGTCCTCCCATTTGCAGGATTTAAGGAATTGGCATAATAATAATCCCAATCACTATGCAATATTAATTACTGTGGAAATTAAAAGCACTGGAGGTGGCTATAATAATTTTCATGATGAAATAGACACTTATTTAAAGTGCTACTTTGATGAAGAGCTAATTTTTAAACCCAACCAATTGATCCAAGATAGTTCTTTATCATTATGTGAAAATGTAATTAAGTATGGTTGGCCAAAGCTTTCACATCCCAAATTACAAGGGAAATTCATTTTCTGTCTAGCTGGAGGCGGCGATTGGAAATCGGAATATGCGAACACGAATTTACCTCAGCGCTATTGTTTTAGTGATCGTAATGAAGATAATGACAATGAAAATCTGCAACCTCCAGATAAAGGAAATATCGTTTTTTTCAATGTTAATATCTTTGATAAACACAATGGTATTTGGGTTAATACCCTGCCACGTTTTGCTGAGAAAAAATTAATTGTACGTGCTTGGTTAGCAAATTCCGAAAAGAATTGGAATAATTGCATCAGAGCTAATGTAAGTGCCATTGCTACTGATGAAATACAAGGTCGCGATTGGTGTAAGGTTGATGATAATAATCCCTTCAGGAAAAAAACAGAATGGTTTGATAAACGCTTCCTGAAAAACAGATCAAATAATTCATATCGTACTAGTAATGCTACAAGAATGCAGGGCAATTATGAATCGCCCGAATGTACGATGATTTTTGAGCAACAACCAGGACAGAATATTTATGGTATCAGAAATGCGAAAAACAATTCATACTTCCAATGTGGTATCACAACTATGGTCTCGAAGATAACTGATGACTGTCAAAGATGGGAACTTATTGTTGTTAATGCTGACAAAAACGAATACTATGTCAGGAATCGTAAAAATAACGCATACATGACTAAAGCAGCATCAAAGTTATCTCACACTAGTGGCTCTGATGAAGTGTACATAATCGATTCTGTTGATTAAAAGGTAGTTCTAAAACGGGTACACTCAAAAGTAGTTGGTTAGCAATCTCAACTTTATAGCTGATTAACTATTGAATGAAATCTGGAGGGGCGACAAGTCGCCCTTTCAAGCAGATTAAACTAAATGACAAGCAACATAATGACCAGTGCCTAAATCACGATATTCTGGTTCTGGATCTTGACGACACTCATCTGTAGCAAAGGGACAACGAGTGTGAAAGTTGCATCCAGAAGGAGGATTTAGCGGGCTAGGAACTTCCCCTTTGAGTATAATACGTTCTCTGGTTGCTTCAAGTTCAGGGTCAGGAATTGGTATAGCAGAAAGCAACGCTTGGGTGTAAGGATGCAAAGGATTGTTGTAGAGGGAATTACTATCAGCTAATTCTACAATTTTACCTAGATACATCACCGCCACGCGATCGCAAATATGGCGTACTACACTTAAATCGTGGGCGATGAAAAGATAGGTTAGGTTTAATTGTTGCTGCAATTGTTGCATCAAATTAATTACTTGCGCTTGAATCGAAACATCCAAAGCTGCAATTGGTTCATCACAAACGATAAAATTAGGGTTAAGTGCCAATGCTCTAGCTATAACGATGCGTTGACGTTGACCACCGGAGAATTCGTGGGGATAGCGATTGATAAAATTGGGATTAAGTCCTACTGTTTCTAGTAATTGTTGTACTTTTTCCTGCTTCACTTTACCCTTAGCTAATCCGTATACTTCCAAGGGTTCACTAACTATTTTACCTACCGTCATACGCGGATTGAGAGAAGAGTAGGGATCCTGGAAAACCATCTGCATTTGACGGCGAATTTGTCGCAATTCTTCTCCCTGGAGTTGGGTTAAATCGCGATTTTGGAAGTAAACTTTACCTCCACTGGGGCGCTGAAGCTGTAAGATAGCTCTTCCTGTGGTGCTTTTACCACATCCAGATTCCCCTACTAAACCCAGGGTTTCTCCCTGTTGGATTGCAAAATTGAGTCCATCTACAGCTTTAATCGCACCTACCTGCTTTTGCCAGATTATACCTTGCATCACAGGAAAGTGTACTTGCAAGTTTTCTACCTGGAGTAAGGTTGGCGGTGGTTGCATTAGATATCTGGGGAAATTAAAATATCTGAATCTTTACCCATTGTAGGGACGTAAAATTTTATGTCCCTACATTCTATGTCTTAAAGTTGCTGGAATCGCTAAACTTTACCCATAGTTTCTTCAACCCATTTCATTACCTTTTGCCCTAAATTAGTATTATCTAGGCGATCAATTTCTCTAATTCCTGTGGGACTGGTAACATTAACTTCTGTCAGATAACCACCAATTACGTCTAAGCCAACAAAATACAAGCCATCTGCCTTCAGTTTAGGACCTACAGCAGCACAAATTTCCTGTTCTCTGGGAGTAATTTCCGTTGCTGCAACTGTTCCACCTACTGCCATATTGCCACGAAATTCGCTACTGGAGGGGATACGATTTACGGCGCCAATTGGTTTACCATCGAGGAGAATAATGCGTTTATCACCTGCGCTTGCTTCTGGGAGATAGGCTTGGACTATAATTGGTTCCTGTCCACTTTTAGTACTAATTTCTACCAGAGAATTAAGGTTGCGATCGCCTGCTTTAACTACTAAAATACCCTTACCTCCATATCCTCCCAAGGGTTTGAAAACACCAGTTCCCTTCGCTTCTACAAATTTGCGGATGGTTTGTTTTTCCTGACTAACAATGGTTTCTGGGATAAACTGACGGAAATTGAGGGCGTAGAGTTTTTCGTTAGCAGTTTGCAAACCGCGAGGGGAATTTACTACCAGTGTGGTTTCTTGATTGAGTAAGTCTAAAATTTGGCTAGCGTAGAGGTAGGGTACATTGAAGGGTGGATCTTTACGCATAAAAACCGCATCCATCTTCGCCAAGGGTTGTTGGCTAGGTGGTGATAGATAGTACCATTTTTCTTCTGCTTGCCAATGTCCTGCTACTAATTTTACAGGCTCTAGCTTTACTTTCTCTAAAGTCGCCCAAGCCTCACTTTCAATGACACTTAGCCATTCTACCTGAGTAATCCAGACATCGTGTCCTTGCTCTTGCGCTGCTTCCATAAGAGCTACACTGGTGTCGTGAGTTGGATCTAGCTGAGCTATTGGATCGATTATAAATGCAAATTTCACCCTCTCTCCTCTAAATTCTGAAGTTAGCCTTATTTTCCACCCTTGTGGGAACGCAAAATTTTACGTTTCTAAATTCTCTATCAAAGAGATTTAATATCTTACATCGGTTACTACTTTACTGAGAGCAAGAAGTCTAAGCAATATTCCCATTAAACCGCTTTTCGTACCTAATTTATTTTGTTTTGGATATCGGCTACGTTGACGGAAAGATGTCAAGAACCAAGTATCATGGACAGATGATCGCTTGGTTCAGACAACTGATGGGGTGCAATACTAACTCTGGTATAACGAAAATACTATCAACAAAAGCTCTGGAGCAAGGAGAGATTGTTAATAAGTAGCCTTTAAAGAGCGCATTTGGTGCAATAATTTAAGCGATGCTACCTTGCAAAAGAGGATCTAATTTACTACTAGCTTCCAAGTCATACAAGTCGCTACAACCACCAATATGTTGATCGTTGATAAAAATCTGGGGTAAAGTACGACCACCATTAGCACGCTGAGTCATTTTTGCTCTTGCTTCATTATCACCATCAATGCAATACTCGGTAAACTTCACTCCTTTTTCTGTGAGTAAACCTTTGGCGCGGATGCAAAAAGGACAATAACTCCAGGTATAAATTTCGACTTTTGGCATTAGACTTTTCTCAGAATTATTTAATGGTACGTCAATTTTAGCCGCACTTGGAGAGTAAGTGGCATTTCTTGGTCTCGAGAATTTGTGCAAGACTACATAAAAGCAGGGAATTAGGAATAAAGTCAGTAAGGTTGAACCGAGTAAACCTGAAAATACTACTACTCCCAAAGGTTGCAGAAATTCGGAACCTTCACCAATACCTAAAGCGAGGGGCAATAAACCCAATACTGTGGTGATTGTAGTCATTAAAATTGGTCGCAAACGCTGGGGTGCTGCTTTTAAAATGGCTGCTTTGCGAGTGAGATGATATTCTTGATGGAATTGGTTTGCCAACTCCACCATCACAATCCCATTATTGACCACAATACCTACTAAAAGTACAACACCGACTAGTACAGTTGCGCCAATTGCTGTTTGAGTAATAAACAAGCCAAAAACACCACCAGCTAAGGCTAGGGGTACAGCGAAAATAATTACCAAAGGGTCAATGAGGGAATTATATTGCACTGCCATGACTACAAATACCAAAAAGGCAGCCAATCCTCCTAATACTCGCAAAGAAGATTGTAATTGCTGGTTGCTAGCGGCGGCGTAACTAGGTAAAAATCTAACTCCAGTGGGTAATTCTACTTCTTTTAAAACTGTTTCGACTTGATTTAAAGCAGTACCTAAACTTGCACCTTCGCTGAGGTTTCCTGCGATTAAAAATACCCGTCTTTGGTTAATACGCTGAATTTCTCCGGGTGCAAAACCGCTTTCAATTTTTGCAACATCGCCTAAACGAATTGGTTGATTATTCCCTCCAAAAAGAGGTAATTCCTGTAGTTGAAAAGCATCTTGTCGTGCTGCTTTGGGTAATTGAACCCGTACATCTACTAAACGTTGACCTCTTTGTAATTGCGTGGCTACGCTACCACGAATCGCTGTCTCTAGAGTAGTACCAAGATCCGCCGTTGTCAGCCCCAAACTAGCCAGACGTTCCCAATCTGGTTTAATCTGGATTTCTGTTTGTCTGGGGTCAGCATCAGGTCGAAAACGTGCTAAATCTACTTTTTCATCTAAAGCTTTTAAAACTTTTCTTCCTAGGCTTTCTAGCTGCTTTTCCCCTTGTAAAATTAAGTCAATATCAGCCCCGCGTAGGGGAGAATTGGAAAGGGTAATACCCCTCACTCGACCAGGAAATAATCGCAATCTAATATTTACTAAATTAAGCTGCTTCAATTCCTTACTAACTCGCGCCACAAAACTTTGCACATCGCTGCCAGGTTTGAGGGTAATATTGCTAGAGCTACGCAAGCTATTTTCGATGGTAATATTGGCAAAAAGAAAGCCACCGATGGTAGTAAAAACATATTCTGTTTCCGGTTGCTCAGCAAGAATTTGATCTACTGCTTCCATTACCTTCCTATTTGTCGCCAAGGTAGTCCCTGGGGGAAACTGAGCAAAGAGTCGTGCTTGTCCTGTATTAATTTGCGGTAAAATTTCCTGGGGAATTTCTCCTGCTATAACCAGAGAACTACTACCTAAACAGAAAAAGGCTAGTAAAATTACAGCCAGAGGATGGGCGATTATTAGGGAAAGTACGCGTTGGTAATTTCGGGTAAGTTTGCTAAATTGCTGATTAAATTTCCTCAACAACCACCAATTACTAATACCACTAGATCGCCTGATTGTCAGCAAGCGAGAAGCTAACATTGGTACTAGTGTCAGCGCTAATAACAAAGAAGCAGCAACAGCAAAACTAATCGTTAAAATCAACTCGTTAAATAGCAGAGAAGTTAGTCCTCCCAGCAGCAAAAATGGTAAAACTGCTACTAAATTGGTTAACGTTGCTGCAACTAATGCTGATTCCACCTCTTGACTGCTACGCTGGGCAATAGCAATAATTTTTTCTTTTTCTTTCCCCTGAGATGCTGCATTTTGTACCCTGAGGGTGATATTCTCCAACATGACGATG
This sequence comes from uncultured bacterium, assembly GCA_964633315.1. Taxonomy (GTDB): domain Bacteria; phylum Cyanobacteriota; class Cyanobacteriia; order Cyanobacteriales; family CAWCAG01; genus CAZWGS01. Next base: position 7,258 of record CAZWGS010000084.1, read on the forward strand.
GAGTTATCCACCACAATTCCCACACCTAACGCCAAACCACCCAAACTGAAAACATTAATCGATAAACCAAATAATTTCATCAAAATAATCGCAGTCAGCGTTGCTAAAGGAATCGCCGCTACAATAATTAGGGTTTGACGCAGGGAACCAAGAAATAATAACACCGCCATCGCAGCTAAAATTGTTCCCAGCAATCCAGCACTGGCAACATTAGTGATAGAGTTGCGAATAAAGCGAGACTCATCCAGGGTAGGTAAAATTTGCAAATCTGGAGGAATTAATTTCGCTGCTTTTAATTCTTCCAAACGCTCCTTAACACCACCAATTACATCTAAAGTATTAGCATCAGGTTGTTTTTGAATGCTAACTTTAAGTGCTGGTGCACCATTGAGAGATACCAAAACCCTTTGTTCTTCTGTACCATCTATAATTGTGGCAACATCGCGCAAATAGATACGACGGGAAGTATTATTATCTCGAGTAGGTAGCGTCAAAGCCAGATTGCGAATTTCCTCAACACTCTCAAACTTACCCACAGCGCGGGTTAGAGGTTCCGCACTACCACCACGCAATCTACCACCTGCCACATCTTGGTTGCGTGCTGCTAAAGTATTTAAAACAGCATCTAAATCCACTCCTAACGCCTGTAGACGAGGTAAATCGAGGTTAACCCTTACCTCCTCACTCACACCACCAGCGACATCCACAGAAGCAACACCTGGTACAATACCTAACTCCTTACTCAATAATTCATCTGCAAAAACGCGTAATTCTGCAGGTGCGAGGGAGGTAGACTGGAGAGCAAACTCATAAATAGGTAACTGAGAAGGGTCAAATTTAAATAAGCGTGGTTGTTCGATAAAATCTGGTAAGCGAGAACGCGCCCGGTTCAAAGTTGCGTTAGCATCATTAAGGGCTTGGTCAATATCTCCCCCTGGTTCAAAAAATAAGTCTACACTAACCCTTCCCTCGCGAGTTTCCGAGTAAACTTGAATCACACCTTCAGTAGCGCTTAGCGCCTCTTCCAGAGGTTTAGTAACCTCCTCAACAGCTACCTCTGGAGAAATTCCCGGTGCATCCAAACGCACACCAATTCGAGGATAGGTGATAGCAGGAAGCAAATCAACTTGCAAACGCAAGAGAAAAAAGACACCAACCACCACAACTGCAAGAGTTAACATTAGAGTACCGATATGGCGACGAATTGCCAAGGTGCTGAGGGAAATTTTTGGCATTATTGTTAATTGTTAATTGTGGATAGTTGATTGTTGATTGAATTAACAGATGGGTTTTGGTTGATGGTAATATTTTCCCACTTGCAATTCTCTAGTCTCTATCAATCCTACCCGCTTGCGAGCGAGTGAAGCAAATTCCTAAACCTGAACTTTGAGCTATGTTGTGAATAGTTGATTGTGGATGGTTGATAGTTGATTGAATATTTTCCCTTTGCCATATTGAATATCTATCAGCACTAACTGAATAATAGTTACAGATAGCTACTTATAGTTGTCTTATTTTATCTTTAATAAACTAGAGATATTTGAATTTAACTTTCAACTCCTGATCGCATTTACTATGTTAGTCATATATTATTTTTGTAATTAATTATGTAAATCCCATCAGCAATCAACAACAACGAGGAATTTACTGGTAATTAATTCAAGAGAAAACTACTATAGCAATTTTCATACTAGTGAGGTACAAAGTTTTTGTTCTGAGGTAGATGGCAGGTATTGGGTGTACTTCATGATTCTGAGAAACGCTATATATATTTTTTGATGTTTCTAGTCATTATTCAGTATTACTTTTATTCAGAAGAGGAAGAAAAACATAATTTACTGCTGCAAATTGATTCTGATTCAAATTTAGACATTATGTGGGGAAATGTGGGTGTAGGCAACTTCTTTATCCAAGACTCTGCTCTCAAGCAATTAGACTTTAGTAATGTTCTTTATAATTACGATTGTCATTAAATAATTTAATAATATTAGTGACACTAATGAAACCTATCTCGATAAATATTCTTTAATTAAATTCCGAAACTAAAACTAGACCCATGAAGTAATCAAAATATAGGTTAAGATAACTCGCCTACATCAATCAAGGATTTGATTATGCTTGACTCTGTCGCTGATGCACTACAAAATGAAGACTATAAAACGGCGGCTCGATTGCTCAAACAGTTAAAAAAAGAGCAACCCAAAAATCCCTGGGTACATCTTTACATCGGACGCTTTTACGAACAAACCCAAAAACTTGAAGCTGCGGAAAAAATCTATCGCCAACTACTCAAAGGTACCACCAACCCGAATATCATATCGAAAGCACGTCAGGGTTTAGGACGCTTGCAAAACATCGCCAGCAATAAACGTCAGGAAGCAATCACCCAAGCCATAACTGAAGCTGGAGGCGAAGAGACAGGGGTATTAGTACTACAACCACTACCTAAAGAATCAAAACAGGCTGCAGCGCAAAAATTTGCCGAGATTATGGAAATGGATGCCTATAGCGCTCGTTTACAGCTACCAAGTCGTGGTTGGCGTCTATATCGTACTGGTAAACTAGGAAAATTGCAATACTATGTATCTTCCCTACAAGCAGCAGAAGTTCCCTGTTTTTGCGCAGCAATAAGTGCGGTTGAAAAAATAAACGTTTATGAAGTGAGTTACTTTGAAACCCTAGAGCCTACACCAAAAGCATTGTGCCACAATCAAGATGGTCAACTGGGAACTTTAAACTTTGAGTGGGAGGAAGTGAGTCAGCGTGTTGAAGGTTTGCTTCCCATTTTTGAGGAGGTGGAGGAAATGGATGTGCGTCGCCAATACCAAACCAAAACCAAAATCCTCGACTATACTCACGTTTACGATTTGCACTTACCCAAGAAAAATTCTATCGTACGTTTGTGCGATCGCAACTATCAATTTAAGCAGGGAGTAGCCTTAGCTGATAATACCACCGCACGACAAAATTGGTACAATTTGCGTCATCTCCTCGAACAACAATTGTCTCAAACTTCCCTGTGGTCAGATTTTAAAATTTTTGCAGAAACAGCAACTGATTTTTCCCAAATGCTGCAGCATCTAAAACCACACTTGAATTTAGGTCGTTCTCAGCAAACCACCTGGGATACTGCATTTCAGCTTTATAGTTGCCTAATTTTGCTCCGCAGTCAATAAATATATAGTAATTGACCAGGTAGATTTGAATTAAAAACTCTTAACACCCAATCTTACCAGTAGCGTAAAAGCAGAGGATAGTGTTTTGATAATATGGGCGAAAGTCAGTAATTTGGCAAACCAATGCAGCTGTCTTTCTAACTCTTAATAAAACATCTCATCTAGGATAAGGATAGATCAAACATGGCATCTAATGCTGAATCAGAAGAAACAAAGGTACAAACTTCAGGTTTTAATGCTGAACCTGGTGGGGATCTTGTAGGTAAAAATACAACCTCATCAGCATCTCAAGAGCAACAATTGCAAGAATGGATTCAACCGGTTACAGAGTTTTTATCTCAGCTACCAGATTACCTAGCACAATTTTTTGCCGATTATAACAAACCAATTACCACGGTTGGTTTAATTATTGGCGCTTTAATTGCTGTTAAATTCACATTAGCAATCCTCGGCGCTATCAATGATATTCCTTTGATGGCACCAATGCTAGAGTTAATAGGCCTAGCTTACACCAGTTGGTTTGTCTATCGCTATCTGCTAAAAGCATCCAATCGCCAGGAATTGTGGGGAGAATTTGATTCTTTGAAAAACCAAGTTGCTGGTAATAAGTCTGCCGAGTAATCAACTAAAAGATTACACAATTTTATTTGTTTAGGGCAAAATCAGTTTTGGTTTTGCTCTTTATTTTATCTTAATCTAGTCTGTCCAGAAATAATAAACATCTATGCTTTTGCTGAATTTATATCTATTAATATTTTATGTTAATACAATACATTAGAACTATCAAGAAAAACGAGTATGAATGTTGCGTAAAATTAAATTTCAGAACATTTTTGCTGAACTATATTATGTGAAAATTAGTGAGGGTATAGGTTTTACTCTTTATTGAGTATCATTTTCTCTGACTCAAAAAATTCAGGAATTGGTTCTGGTAAGCGTCTTATATGTAAAAGAACGGAAGACAGAACATCTAATTTTGTCTAAAGTTCAATCAGTATGAAGTAAAATTTGCCTTTTGTTGAATTAAACATGACTCAACCACTAACTTTTCCTCCTTCACCTTTCAACCAACAAGACGCTATTCATTGCGGTGATTTAGTAGAAACAGCTTATGATATGTACAGTCAATGGAAGAAATTAGGTAAACCAAATCAAGCAGATTTTAATCAAAAATGGTCACCACAAAAACCTTCATGGTCATCTCAAGTAAATTTAAAATTTAGTCAGCCAATTTGGGGTACTGATAAAGTTTTAGATAGTCGCGATCCTGAACCATTTGCTGTCATTGCTTGGGGTGATAACGGAGTAACATATTTAGCAATACGTGGAACAGAATCAGGTGCTGATTGGTTCAAGAATATAGAATTTTGTAAAACAGACTATAGTTTTGCACCAAATTATGGAAGAGTTGAGGATGGGTTTCAAAGTATTTACTCAACTATGCACGAGAGTATAATTCAAACTCTGAAAGCTATCCAGAATAGCCAATTACTCTATATTACAGGACATAGTCTCGGCTCTTCATTATCCACATTATCAGTACCTGATATTTTGGAAAATACCAATTTCACTTCTAGTAATGTTGTGCAATATAATTTTGCTAGTCCTAAAGTAGGAGATTCAAATTTTAAAAGCGCCTATGATAATAATGGCGTTGTTACTTATCGATTTGTTAACCAAGTAGATTTAGTACCAAAAGTACCAGATTCTTTTGAAGATCCCTACGAACATATCAACCAAGAGGTATCATTTTCAGCTAATTATTGGAATGTGGCTAACAACCATAATATGTCATGTTCTTATATGTATGCCTTAAATCACCCTGACAATCCAAAGAATCCAAATATGGAAGCATGTGTTCAAGAATCCTGAGACTACAAATAATCCACCATTATAAAATTTTCTAGAGTCTCTATCTAGAATACAATAGCAACTTATTCCTCGCTTTTACTTTAAGAACCATTAGTACGTCTAAGTTGCTGACAAAATTTTTTGGCGCGTAGAACGATTAGTTTTTGTCTGCGCCCTTTTTTTTGAGTGATGATTCGTCTCGCATAGCGTTCACAAAAAGCCATGTATTCTGATAATTCTAATAGAGTACGTGGTTTATAGCTATCATCTAAAGCAACTTCACGACGGAAAGCATTCAAAGCTTCAGCATAAAATCCTTGTAAGAAATCTTCAATTAGGTTCAAGCGATGAGGATATTTTTTCGCATTGACTGAGGCGGGAATATGGCTATAAATTATGCTACTAAGAGTACTTTGTAGTTCGATACGTCCTTGCTTAGAGCCAAAATTGTAGTAATTTAAACACTGTTGTAGAACATAATTAACCTTCTTCTCAACCCAAATGGCAATTTCTTCTGTAGACTTATTTTGATCGCTTTGCTGACAATCACGAATTACTTCATTGGCTAAACGAGTTGCTACCTCATAACAATTTTCTTTTGAAGCTGTTGTTACTTGTTGCAGTTGAGTTAGTAAACTTTGTAGAATTTCATGAAAAATTTGACTTTGAAAATTACCGTATAAAATTCTCCAAGATTTAGCAAAACTATTAATCGCCTCATCATAGCGTCCTAATTTCTTGAGTGCATAGCCTCGATGGTACCAAGCAAAACCATTATTAGGTTCTAATTCCAATGTTTGATTAAAATTCAAAATTGCTGACTCATATTCCTCAGAAATAGATAATAGTAAACCTTGAATCAAAAATACTTCCTTTGGTTCTAAACTCTGTTTTTCATTTTTTAAAAAAGCTCGCAGCTCCAAGAGGGCAATTTTTCGTTCCTTGACCGATAGATTAAGATATTCTTGAAAAGAGGTTACCTTAGAAGTAATTTCTTGCTCAGAAATAAACTCAAAAACACCAGATCGCCAATCAAAAAAGTCTGGAGCACGGTGGATAAAATATTTGAGAGCAAATAAAGGTAAAAGAAAGACAAAACAGATTTGGAAATCATCTCTAAATCTGTCTCTTTGTAAGTTTAAGTTACCAAGAATACGTGGCACACCCTTCCAACTATCGAAATGGTGCTTATTACTATCTTGACTGAAGTTCTTAGCTTCATATTCTTGCAGAGAGTTTTCAATACCTGTGATAAAAAGAACATTGACTTCTTGTTGATAATTAATTTTGTCCACTAAATCATAAAGACTATCAACCGATTCTTCCAAATGCAAAACTTCTATTTTTTTCTCTGGAATATCTTCTTTGACCTGTGAAATTATCTCATGGCACATCCCAGGAGAGCAACAGGCAAAAATTAAGCCAAAACCATCTGTCCATCGCAAACAACGCAGAAGAGAATCATACTCTTCAGTCGCATTTTCATCTAAATTCATAGGAGATTATTACTGTTGAAGAGCAACTTGAAACTCCTCAATTTCTTTAATTAAAGGATGAACATCACACCAACGTTTTATCTCACCCTGGTCATCTAAATAGCGGTATTCTAATAAACAACGGTTAAAGAGTAAATTACGGTAATCATCACTATTTCGTAGTTGTTTAGAACGAGAAACTTCTGCCAGAATTGACCATTGATCATGTTGCACTGTGCGGCGATACACATCTCTGAGTTCAGTAATGGAGCGCTGTACTGCACGATGGGGAATTGGTAAACTGTCTGTACGTTTAATTGCACCACGAATCAATTGCATGAGTTCTCGTACATGACCTCCACTCATCAAACATAACCTTTCTAAGCTTGCGGCATCAGTAAAGATTTCTGTTTCTAAATCGCGATCGGGAGCCACTTGAGCAATACGCTTATAAATCACTTCCTTAACCTTATTTAGACCAGGTTCATAAACTGATTCATCAGGTTTTCTGACCATAATCATCGGCAAAATATGGGCATCACCGTAGGTATTCTGCAAATCTGCTGCTCGCTTGGAGTAGAGCATAGAAATTGGTACAGTGTAGACTAAATCGCATTCCAAAGCCTTAAGTTGTTCACTGCGATCAAGAAAAATATGGTCGTGATTAGTACGTCCATCTTCTTGAATTATTGGCACAATGCGATCTAAATTATCAGCAATAACTATTAGTCGAGATTTACCTGCAGGCAGATGATTTTTAGCATCCACAATAAACTGATTTAGAGCCTGAATTAAAGTAATAGTGTGAGGATTAATTAATTCGCGAATTTTTTGTCTTTGTGCGGGTACAGCTCGCAAATTTGCAGTGATTTTTGCAAACAGAGAAATTGCCAACTCTATATTTATTTGTTCAAATTTTACCTCTGTCAGAGCTAGAGATTTCAACTCTTCCCAACGACTTTCCAACCAATTAAGTAGAGGTTTAGAATCGCCATGTTTAAGTTCTGCTAGTAAATGTCTAGTACAAGCGAGTAAAATATCTGTATATTGGGCATCTTCTGCATCTATATCCTCTTCATCAGCACCAAAGTAAACGACAAAACAGTCTTGTTCCTCCAAAAACTGCTTTAAACGTAGTAATTCAGTCGATTTTCCAGCTCCACGATGGCCAGCATACAATTGATAGGTCATACGTTCTGAAAACAGAATTTCTCTACCTAACTCAACCACAATATCACCATCACCACGCACCTCTCGACAATCCACGTAAGCAGGATGATCTGGAGGTAGAGGACGAAAAGGGTCAAAGGAATTATAAATATTTTTAAGAATGTAAAAATCTTGATTCATCGTCTCAAACAAAGCTTAGACTAGAACGATTTTAGCGCTGGTCGTTTGTTGTTTGTTTGTGCAATTACTATAGCATCAGGAATCGAGCATGAGAGTGCTATTTTTATCTAGATAGTATATCAGAACTATTGTTGTGATTTTTTCGTCCAATAAAGAGATAATAAGGCACTTTCACTCCAGGCAAGAATGGAAGATTTGCCATCCTTTCAATAAATCGGACACTTTCAAAGCGGTAGTGAAGATAAGGAACATGTTCAGAAGATAAAAAGACATTGTCTTTTCCAAACCAGGCAGGCCAAAAATGACGAGATAACCAGGAATGAGAAGACCACTGTTCTACAGGATATTTACGAGAAATATAAAAATCAACCACCCCAATCATGCCACCTGGCTTGAGTAAACGGTAGGCATTGTCGATTGCTGCAAACCAATCGGGAATCATTGTTAGAGAATAGGAAAATGTTACGATGTCAACAACTTGTTCGGGTAGTGTAAATTGAGTGACATCGGCTTCAACAGTTTCAACGTTAGACCAACCGTTAGCGATAATTCGATGCTGTGCTATTGCCAACAAAGAAGGACATAAATCAACAATGTAGAGTTTCTGAAATTTGCTCAGGTTTTCATCTATTGAATCCAGATTAGCACCAGTACCCCCTCCTAAATCGAGCCAAATATCTCCTGGATATTGAATCAGGGATTGATATATTTCTTCTCTCCCTTGCAACAGACGTTTACGAAAAGTGTCATAAGTCTGAGCTTGACCCTGATAGAAACTCTCTAGTCTTTCTTGGTGGTTAGTACCCTGAATCGGTTTAATCAGATGATATATTACATTGATATCTTGAATAAAATCAGTAAAAAATGACACCTTTTTCTGCTTAACCTGTGACTAAATCTGCAATATAAAAACTACCATAAGTATGAACACGGTCTTTTCGATGCAGTTGCTGTGCTAAATCTTTTTGGTAATGAAGAAGGTCTGCTAAACTATGCTCTTGACCTTTGATAGAGACACAAATAGGATCAATATATTCAACTTCAAAACAAGCACTTCGAAATAGGATTCGAGACTTATTTTGAGAGCGATTGACAATAGCCTGCCATTCTCGTTTTAACTCTGTGTATTGGTAGTTACTGAGCCAATCCATATGATCTAGTAGAACAAAATGAGAAATATGAACATCCTGATTCTCTAAAAAATGAGTGACTGTATCTGTATGAACTGAGATTCGATCAACTAATCCAGCTTTTAGTAATTGAAAATTTTCCTCCTTCAAATATTCTGGGCAACAACTTGGTGTGTATTTACCTTTAATAAAAACTCGCCAGAAGTAATTATCCCAGATAGGAATTTCGCTAAAAACTTTCTGACAACAATTTTCTACAAATTCAGCAACTCCATTTTCAAGGTAGCATTCCATTTGTTGTCGTTGTTGAGGAGGCACACCCAGCATCCACAGTGTCAAGTTGCTATTCATGAGCTGGTGAATGATTTTTTTCCAAAACTTATTATAAATCTGCTCTTCATAATATATCTGATGTTGCTCCTCAATTGTTTTAGCTTCAAAAAGTGCATTAAAGGCATCTCTGAGCTTCACAATATGATCGATGTAGAAATTAATAACTCGAGCAAAAATTCCGGTGGTGCCGTGAAAGAAAAAAGAGTGTTTACTGGCAAATAAGCTTGTGCCATTCCTATCCCAGTATTGTTGAGCAAAAGGGGATAGATGAGCACGGAGTTGCTGCTGATAAACTTCATCAAATTTAGATAAATGACCTTCCCCAAAAAGTTTAAAAAAGCTAGAATGATCCAACTCCCGAATTCCAGCTATTTTAAGTTCAAGCAAGGCATTTTGACGAGGGTTAACATCAACTGCATAGATATGCTTTGGTTCATCAAGTGCATATTCAAGCGCATTACACCCCCCTGAAGTCAAAACTAGAACTGTATCATTTTTAGTTAGCTTCATTGCTATTCTGTCTAGCCTTGGATCTTCCCAGCAAGTTACATAAACTAGATTATTTCGATGTACAGCACGAAATCCTAAATCTAAAAAACTATTCATTTTTTCTCTAATTTCATTACAATAGCGAAATGTGCTGATTACAAAATTAGTTTTGGTTCTTGGAAACATTCAAGATTCATCAAATCTCTAGGTGTATGGGTTGCAGGATTAATTTTAGGGTCAATAATTCCACCTATCTGTAAAGCCTCAGCAACTAGTTCAGAACAAAAAAAACCTGCTGAATTCTTAGGATATTTTTCCTTAGTTTCTGCCTGAAAATATTTATTCTGTTTTAACCAAGCACCTACACTCTTCCGACAAGAAAAGGGAGTCTGATTGTGATAAAGGTTCCACAACCATGATTGCATTTGAGTTTTGCGATCATGAGACAGTTTTTGCCGTAGCGGAAACCACCATGCTTGTCCACAAGCTTTATAGGCATCTAACCAATGACTCAACCAATGAACTTGGACTCCCTTTAAACACTTCTTTTTATTAAAGTCTGCTACTGTTTTATAAGTTGTAGATTCTGCAATCAGAATATCCTCACATTGTTCATTTGGATATTCATTATCTAATACAATAATTACATGACTATAAGGACTCCGAGTAAATAATTGAATAATCTTAGAATCTAGTCCATTACCTGAAAAAGCAATGACATCACCTGTGCTAGCTTGGGGTAATTTAACCTTCATCTTTCCATGTTGCTTAAAGTCATTACAATAGCATAAAATTCCCCAATATATAATATGCCGTCCTCAGAACTGAGTCCAAGTCTAATTAATTATTTCAGGTTCATTGAGTTCATTGAATCGAGACGTAAATAACTTAACTGAGATTAAACAATGAGACGATATTGATACATTTTTTCATAAAATGGCATACATTTATTAATAGATGGAACTAATATATCTGGTATATTATCCTCTTTGGATTCATGGAAAAAGCCAGTAGAATTAATAACCTTTTCACTGAATTTTTCTAAGCTTGTATTTTCCCATGATAAAACATTCGTTTTTTGAGGCTGCCAACTCAGCATTTTTTCTGAAAAATCCACTGCTAATTTACTGCATAAAACTTTTAAGTAGCTATGAGGATTTTTAACTAAATCGCCTGAATCAACTATTAAAGGCGTTTCTTGTGTTAAGTCCTCAATTTCTTTGAAAAGTTGATAATATTCTTCTCCACCAAAAAATTCTGCATCTTCCCAATTCAAACCGCTAGCTGTTCTGGCTTTCCAGTATGAAAGAACTATTTCTTTTGGATTTCTAATTAAAAAGAAATTTCTTAATTGAGAGATCCAACTTTTGTCAAATCCGGGTACAAGGTGATATGACATATGTTTTTGAAAAGAAAAAGATTTTCCTTCTGGTAGATCGCCAGTTAGTTTTTTAATAATGCTTGAATAATCACTATCGGGATATCTTGATAAATAATCTGGTGCATAATCAATCTGCTCATAGTCAGGATAAGTATTAACCAACCAGCAACCGCCTAAAGGTTCATCATAGATTATGCAATTATCAATCTGTTCAAATGCTCGTGTGATTGCAGTTGAACGACTTCTCGGACAAGTCCACATTGCAATATGTTTCGTTTTCATTTCTGGAATTTTGTTATCTCAAATAAACAGATAGCTTTCATGGAAAATGTGATCGCGTAGCATTTCCCTCGGATAATACCGTAGTTCATTGCAGGTGGGCAGTGAATCAGACAGATTCACAAAGCTTGCTAATTTCTTTGGTCGCCGCTGCCCAACCTACAATATAATTGTCTTCTTATCTTTCTTCCTGAGAAGACCCGCGCTTTCAGTGCTGGGATGAATCAGGCTATCTTCCAGACACTTTTTCTCTAATCAACTCCTCTATATATTTCGAGACGCTAATCCCTTCTTCTTTTGATAGTTTTTTTGCACTCTCCCAAGTACTTGGGGTTAGCATGATTGTTCTCCTTTCTTTAACCTCTTCATAATGTACCGCTTTTCCTCTAATTCTTTTTTCCTTTTTCATTGTCATCTTTAGAATATTCGTATATACTAATTGTATACCAAACGGGAGGTCGAGCCGTGCTAGTTTACGAACTAAAACTCAAAGGAAAAGAATATCAATACAGGTTGATTGACGAAGCTATTCGTACTGGGGAATTTATTAGGAATTCCTGTTTACGGTTTTGGATGGATGCTAAACCAGAGGATAAAATTAACCGTTTTGCTCTGAATAAATACACCAAAGTTCTAGCCGATAATCCTGAATTTCCTTGGGCTAAAAAGTTAAACAGCATGGCTAGACAATCTCATGCAGAGAGAGCTTGGTTTGCTATTTATAGATTTTACGAAAATTGCAAGAAGCGCCGAGACCCCGCGTCGCCGCAAGGCGCAAGGGAACGCTCGGCAAGACAGCAAATTCCAGGTAAAAAAGGGTTTCCCAAATTTAAGAAATTTTCTCGTTCTGTTGAATATAAAACTACAGGCTGGAAAATTTCGGAAGACAGGAAAACCATTAAATTTACTGACGGTTTTAAAGCCGGAACTTTTAAATTAATTGGTTCGAGGGATTTACATTATTATCTATTGAAATCAATCAAAAGAGTTCGGGTAGTTAGAAGAGCTGATGGCTATTATGCACAATTTTGCATTGACCAGGAAAGACTAGAAGATACAAAACCTACAGGTAAAGATGTCGGTTTAGATGTTGGGATTAAAGAGTTTTACACTGATAGTAACGGTGATACCGTTGCCAACCCTAAATTTCTTAGAAAATCTGAAAAAAGACTAACAAGATTACAATGTAGATTATCTAAATGTCAAAAAGGTTCTAACAACAGAAAAAAGTTTCGGGAGAGATTAGCGATCGCAACATCTCAAGGTATCAAGGCAGCGTAAAGACTTTGTGGTGAAAACTGCAAGGGCGCTATGTCAATCCAACGATTTGATAGCTGTTGAAGACCTACAGGTGAAAAATATGGTCAAAAACCATAAATTAGCAAAGTCTATTTCTGATGCTAGCTGGTCAATGTTTAGAACTTGGCTGGAATATTTTGGCAAAGTTTTTACACGTAAAATTGTTGCAGTTAAGCCACATTTCACTAGCCAAAATTGTTCTAGTTGTGGAGAAATAGTGAAAAAGTCACTATCAGTTAGAACCCATGTTTGTAGTTGTGGATGTGTTCTAGATAGAGACCATAATGCAGCAATAAATATATTAAATAGGGCGGGGCACGCCCAAATTAACGCTTCTGGACAGATTAACCTCTGTCAGTTGAGTGAAAGCTTGGCTGATAAGTTGGCTGGTTGAATGAAGAATCCCGCGCTTTTAGCGCTGGGAGTGTCAATTATTCTTGTCCTTACCTCGGGATTTATGTTTACCCTTACGCTTAGACTGTTCTAAGGCAATGGGTTCAGGATAAATATAGAAGGGATCTTTACCGTAATTTTGGATATAAAGCTTGGTACTACCATCGGTAGTTTCACCTTCTAGGATCAGCTTGGATGAGCGGGTGTTAGGATCTGGATCGCCCCCTGCTTGATAAACAGCTTGATTGTCGCGATCATAGAAGATTAATTGACCATCTTCTTGCATATGCAATTGACCAGGCAACTTGGCAGAGCTAGGATCATCAAGGAAAAAGAAAGGCTCTTCTAAGCTAGTACCAGTTAACACTGGGCCTTGTCCAGGCTCATTGGTTACAATCGCTGTGCCATCAAGAGCAATTATAGTCTCTCCCGGTGCTAAGAATCCCTGTCCTCTGGCATCAAGAACATTGACATCCATAATCTCGCCCACGAGATTGGTCATCACCAATTCCTTAATCTTATATGAATCCCAGTTATAGTATTGAGCTAAGAGCTTTAAGTAGGTTAGCTTGGTAGCAGCAGCAATTGGGGTCATATCATAGGCACCAATTGCTCCTACCTGACTCAACCAAGAACCTGCTGCATAAGTCTGGGAATTTACAATCCCGCTGAGAACCTTTGTCGCGTTAACGATTACCGTTCCATTATTATCAGCTTCGTCGAGAATTTTGTAAATCGCCCCATTTTCAGGAGTGTCTGGATTACCAGAAGGGAAATTACCTGCCCCATAAGACTGCAGAATTAAACCATCGACTCCCTGATTAAGACAAGCTGCCAGCATATCTCCAAGTACGCTGGTATTGGGGTCAGCAGAGACATCATAATAGGCAGGGAAAGCCCAAAAAGGAAGAACGGTAATGTTGTTAATATTATCGTTTATGTAGGTTAATTGAGCCAATAAAGCGTCATAGGCGGGTTCGCCCTGGACAGAGAGTGCTAGAGACGGGTCTGTGGGTAAGGGACGCACTACTTTGTTGTCCACGTCAAAATCTAACCCATATTCCCCAATATTGGGATAGTTGGGAGTGGAGAAAGCTTTGAACTCACTGGCGTTGGTTTTAACCGTGCGATTTCCCCTCATTAAGGTGGAATCAAAGTACAGACAAACTTCAGGTACACCTTCACAACAGGAGGTTACTGCACCACAGACGTTTTGCAAAGCATCGGTGTTGAAGCGTATAGTATAGGAGGTGTCGGCTTTCTCTACAAATAGCGGCATTTGCGATCCAGTCACAACCACCGGTTTGCTCAACAAAGCATTATAGTTACCATCGCTATCGAGTCCTGTGAGCAAAAACGACAGTATCGAAGCTGTCCAGGCCATGGTATCCGTGCCATGGAGTACAATAAAAGACTCATAGCTGCTGTAGGCTTCTAGGATCGCCATCGCAATTGTACACCAGTCTTTCGGTTGCAAGTTAGTACTGTCGAGAGTGCTGTTATTGGGACCAAACCCGATATCAATATAGCCAATAGTACAATCTGGATATTGACTTTGAATAATCGGCAAAATATTCTCATCAAAAGCCTTTTGAAAACCTTCAGTATCTAGTGGATAGAGTCCATCAGGTCCCTGCACAGAACCAATAGTGCCCCCAGTGTATAAGATTCCTATGTTCATTAGAAAATGAGGAAATTAACTATGTTGATTACTTAGAATATACAATTAATTATTCCTCAGATTTTAACTTTTACCCATTGTAGGAACGTAAAAATTTATGTCCTTATATTATGTGTGCCAGAGGTCTACTAAATTATTTTCCTCCTTGACAAAGTTCATTTTATCTAGATATCAATTACAAAAAAATATATTAACTATTAGACATCTTGCACAAGTACTTTGCCGATACTTTTTCCATCAATTGTTATATCTGTCCCCTGTTCGCTGACTTGGAGCAAAAAGTCTATTAACTATCCATTACCAAGGATTACCAATCATAGTAAAAGCAGACCAAAAGTAGGGATGGCTAAGATCGCGATTAGTCAAACCTGCTAACTCTTCTGGTAAATCAATTCTACCTTCAGGAGTTACTAATTGGCCTGCTTCAATACGGGTTTTACCATTTAGCATGTGTAGTTGTGCTTGTCGCAGCGCTTCTGCCTTAGTACTTTTTTGTTTTAGTTGTTCATAAAAACTAGTCATTAAACCCAAAGTACCTTCATCACTAATGTACCAGAGGCTACCCATAGCCGATTTTACTCCTGCTTTAACTGCTAATCCAGCAAAACCTAATTCCGCATCTTTATCACCAACTG
>CAZWGS010000085.1:0-22607 GCA_964633315.1 uncultured bacterium
TTACCTGCTGACGATAATGGACACGAATTTTATAACGTCCAGTTTCGGGAACCTTACAGAAAATATGTTCCACACTATCAACTTCGCTGACAGAAGCGCAGATGCTGCGACGGATATCATCACTATCTGCTGACATCAGATAAATATCCAGGTTATTTAAACCGCGATCATTAAAATCTTCCCCCACATCAAACTGTTTATTGTCATTTTCATCATTTAGTTCCACCAAGCGATCCCAAGCTAGAGTAATGGAAGCAAAACTATCCTTTTGTAAAGGTTTCTCTAACACGTAATCGTGGTATTTTCCTGCTTCTACCTCTCGATAATCCCAAGCGCGATTAACCACGGGCGCTTGTGGATCGCTCTGTCCACCGCTAAACTGCTCGTAGGCACGGAAAGCATTGAGATGTCCCGTTCCCATTTCAATATCTAGGGGAATTTTTGGATCTCGGTAGGCATCGCCTTCGAGCCAGGTATGATTATCTTTGGCGTAGGTGGTGCGACTCATCCCTAAAAGTAAGCCATCGCCATCATCCTTAATTTTGTCCGCTGAGTTGAGTAATACAGCTTTTGTTACCTCATGACGGCGAGAATCAAGACTCCAGTTGGGTTGCAGCTTTTTCAACTGGCGATCGCCATATTCTTGCAATAGCGCCACAGATGCGGTGATATGGGGTGCAGCGAAACTTGTCCCCGTTACCCGCAAAATCTCTCCCTCAAGGTTAATCACGGCAATTTGATGTCCTGGAGCCACTAAACTAATAGCACGTCTTGCTCCCGCATTTATTTCTCTTTGGATTAAAAGCCGACCAATACCTTCAGGCAAAGCACTCAGATTACCAAAGTCTACCTTATTAAATCCACCTTCAAACATTCTGGTGTAGGCGGTGCTGATACCATTAAAATTATCTGTGGGAATGGGAATACCACCTTGTCCCTGATTTCCCGCAATTACATACAGGGTATCGTGAACCCTTGCCGACCAATCAACACATTGTGTCAGCAAGGCGTTACCATCTAGTGTAGGTTCCTCCCTAGGATCGCGTTGTAGGGATTCACCAAAACTAAAGTTAATCGCACGGACATCACCACCATTTTGTAGCGCTACATGTTGGCTAGAAAGACACTCTTCCGGTTGTCCGCTTCTCCTGAGAGAACCAACAGCAGAGGAATATAGCCTTGCATCTGGAGCAACTCCCTCTAATTTTTTATCGCTACTGACCATTACAGCAGCTACCATTGAAGCATGATTATCGACAAAAGTGTTAGACTTTGCAGGAGTGTCACGGTGAAAAACTCCCGCTACTTCCAGGGCTGGATTCCAAGCAACAGCTTTATCTAAGCCAAATTTACCTGGTCTACCAATTTCTACTTGACCAATACCAATTTTACGCCCAGTTAGATTGTAGGGAGCGTCGCGCAATTTTTTTGCTTGAATCCCAACTTCACTAACAGAAGTGTCTAAAGCTAAGGCTGGTGCAATTATTCCTGAAACCAATAAACCAGCTACCAACCAAGTTTTCTTTTTGCTCATTCTGCCTCTAGCCATGACACTTTGCTCAAATATTTTAGCAAGCAGATCGAGATAATTTTGTCCTAGCAACCTGATGGTTTCAGTAAAATTGGCAACAACAATTAACTAGGGCTATGTCTAAAGGCATAGTAAGTAAGCGATCTCGTTTATTTTTTCTTTTTTTTTTATGAACTTTCGTAGCCTCCATGACTCTGTCTGGGAAAATCAGGCTACTGTGTGAAAGAGTGCGACCCAGCAAAACCGTTATGCAAGTTTTTAGTCAGCGAGCTTTAGGGGGAAATTCTAGTGAGGGAAGTACGCGTGAGCGAATTTTAAAAGCAGCGCTGAAGTTATTTGCCCGTCAAGGTTACGATGGTACGACGACGAAGGATTTAGCCTCAGCTGCAGGAGTTGCAGAAGGTACTCTATTTCGCCACTTCACCAATAAAAAAGCGATTCTTGTGGAAGTAGCAACTTCTGGTTGGGTAGAAATTTTGACCGACTTATTAACAGAGTTGAGTGAAATGGGTAGCTATAAGGCGGTAGCCCAAGTTATGCGCCGTCGTATGTTTCGGATGCGTGAAAATCACGATTTGATGCGAGTTTGCTTCATGGAAGCACAATTCCACCCTGATTTACGGGAACGCATTCAATCAGAAGTAATTGCCAAAATGACTGATGTAGCGGAAGCTTTCTTTCAAACGGCGATGGATAGAGGTATTTATCGTCCCATGAATCCTAAGATTGTAGCTCAGGTTTTTTTGGGAATGTTTGCCATTGCAGGTTTTTCCGAAGATACCATTATTGAATCCTCTTCTTCTCCCCAGGCTTTACAAGAAATGGCGGAAGGAATCGCAGATATTTTTCTGCATGGTGTTCTCGCCAGCGAAACTAATAGTTAATTTTGCCTTAGTTGGTTCGCTAGTTAGAATCTTTCCTAGAAGAAAATAGTTAAGCCTACGAGAATGGCATTTATGAGGTAAAACATCGCCACAATTTGGATTTCACTCCAACCACTAAGTTCAAGATGGTGGTGCACAGGTGCCATTTTTAACAGGCGTTTACCTTTACCTTTGGAGTCTTTTGTTGCTTTATAGTAGCCAACTTGAGCAATAACAGACAAAGACTCAACAAAGAAAATACCACTGATAATAAACAAGCCCCAAAGATGACCAGAAATTATACCAACACCAGCCAAAGCCCCTCCGAGGGCTAGGGAACCTGTATCACCCATAAATACCCTAGCAGGATTGCGATTATGAGTGAGAAAGCCCACACAGCTACCACTCAGACAAGCGCAAAATATAGCCAATGGTAGAGATTGGGGTGCTACCAGCATAGCTAAACCTAAGGCAGCAATGGCACCAGTTCCTCCAGCCAAACCATCCACACCATCAGTAAGATTAGTCGCATTACTTTCCGCCACCAGGGTAAAAATAGCGAGGGGAAAGAACAGTATACCCAAGGCAATGCTAATTCCCAAGGGTAGTTGCACTGTGGTGATACTAGTACTTTGAGTTGCTGCAACTCCGATACAAAATACTATTGCACCAACAACTTGCAGTAGTAACTTGGTTCGAGGCGAAATTCCTTTGTTGGATTTGCGGCGTAAAATTTGCCAATCATCTAACCAACCGATACTTGCATAGGTAAGGGTTAATAGTGAAACTACGGTAACAGAAGTTGCAAATCCAGTCCAGATTAAAGCAACAATCACCGCTACAGGAATAAAAAATATGCCCCCCATTGTTGGTGTACCCGCCTTGTACAAATGGGTTTGGGGACCATCTTCTTGAATAACTTGACCTGCTTTTAGGCTTCGTAGTAGCGGTACTACTAGATAGCCTAATGCTGCACACAAAACAGCACAGATCAGGAATGGTAGGCTAATTGACAAGCCTGGTACAACATCCGCGTAACTCTCAAAGAGAAGGGCGGATAGACTGAGTAAGCCAGTCAATGCAATCAGCAAACTTACCCCGGAAAACCTGAACTGTGCAGGCGGAACTAATCTAACATCCACAATCTTCTCACACCAGAAATCGGGCTTTTACATTGGGAGAAATGCTCTCCCTACCATCCAAAATTAGGAATTTTGAATTTGGCTACTAATACTACCAGATTGTTGGTCTTTTGATCAGTACTAAAGGCAAAAAAATTAATCTGTAACAGTTGATCTTGACCTAATCTTCAAGATCGTCATCGTCGTCATCATCGAAATCATCATCGTTGTCGTCAACATCCATTAAATCACCGAGATCCTCATCATTGACGGAAGAATCATCTTCTTTTACTTCACGTGGAATCAGGCGATTTTCAGCTTTTAACCAATCCAACAATGAATACTTGTTTTTGAGAGGGATAACCGTCGCTGGTTCATAGCGAAGTTCTTGACTTAAAGCAGGATTTTTCATAGCACAAATTTTGAGGCTGAATACCTTAGAGTCTACTATTATGGCTCAATTTAGGTGTCCTGCGAAGTTCAACCCTTGCCTAAAGAAAAAAAACATTGGATAGAGCAAAAATTTCTTGCTGTTTATACAAGGGTATGTTTTTAACCCAATGGTAATCCCCAAATTTAGTGAGGAAAGAAAAATAAAGTTTTCATCCCCTGCATCCCCTTCATCCTCTGCATCCCCAACTTCACCGCCTCCTCAAGCCGATCTAAAAACATACTCTTGCAAGACCCATTTACCTGGGCGATTTTCTTGCTACTGGTTAAAATATCTTCGGTGGCAATTACGACATTGTCACGATGCTAGATAGTGAGCAAGGGGTTATGATGTTAAATTTGTTGGCTTTCCTGACAAAAACTAATTTAGGTTGCTTTATGTAGCAACTGCATCAGCCAAACACATTTAGAAATTCTCAGATGTCTGGATTATTGGCTCAAGATTAAGCAATTATGTCCTATCTATTTTGGATTTTTCGGGTAATTTTAATCAGTTTGTTGGGTAGCCTAGCGATTGCGCCCCTAATCTTCTCTACATTGGGTGACAATAGCACTCAAAATGCTACCAAAAGTGAAAGCAAGCCCAAGGGTTTGACCTTCGCTATTGCCCCACCACCACAGCCGATTACACCACTTCCGGCGCAGCCAACACCAGAAGAAACAGAGGTACAAAATCAGGAAAAAAATACAGTTAAAGGTATCGAGAAACCAAAAACTACTTCAACCCAAACTGTTAGCCTCAAAAATTCTTCTCCACCCCCCTTTGACCTGAATCAAAGCTTGCTAGTATACTCCTCTTTGTTTGCTACTCCAGTGTCTTGGGGTATGGTGGCAATTGGTTTAGCAGAAGGTAACTATCGCCTCTTTACTGAGAATGGCAAGCTCTACGTTCAACAAACCAGCCTCTATTATGGACATACCGATCCTGGCAATTTATCCTGGGGTGAGAGGGTAACTAATTATGGACCCTGCAGCGATCAAGGACGTAGTCGTGGCGATATTGCCCTTGCAGAGAAGATGTGCTTAGAAAGAGCCTTATCTGCCCTACCAACTCAATTAGTAGACCTTTACAGCGCAGGAATCAACCCTAACCAGGATATTGAAGCCTTAATCAATACTGCTGATTTATATAATCAAGCGAGTCCTATTCACTCACGCCGTTTTCCTCAGGCTCTAACTTTAGCACGTCGCGGAGGCAAGAAAGGAGTAGAAGCGATCGCCTGGGCACGTACAGCTTCTTTTTATCTCAATGATAAGCAAGAATTAGATTTGGAAAAAGGTACTAATCGTGCCTCTGGATTGTTGGGAATTTGCATTCGGGAAAATCGCCCTGTTACTGAATGGCATTGTGTTTACGCTGATCAGATGCGTCGCGCCCAAGCAGTGAATACGGTAGTACAACACTATAAAAAGGCACAACAGTCCCAGAGTAATTAATAGAAAGTTGAGCGTTAGCTGCTACTATCTTATAGTTAATCATTCTTGCTCCAAAGATTTCCAAAGGTGCATCGCTGCATAAGCTCGCCAGGGTCGCCATGCCTGTGCTATCTGTAATACTTGAGCGGGTTTTACTACATTTAAGGCTCGACGTAGGGCTAAATCACTGTGGGGAAAAGCATCGGGATAGCCTAATACTCGCATTGCAATATATTGGGCTGTCCAATCTCCAATTCCTGGAAGTTTCTTGAGGTGGGCAATTGTAGCTTCAATATTCGAGTAAGTATGCAACTGTAGCTGATTATTAACTAAAGCCTGGGACAGTGTAATGATCGACTTTGCCCTTGTGGAAATAATACCCAGTTTAGTTAAATCTTGGGGTGATAGTTGAGCGATTTGCATTGGAGTTGGTGTCAGATGGGTGAGTCCAGAAATTGGGGTTTGAATTGGTTCTCCAAACGCCTTAATAAACCTTCCCATTAGAGTTGTCGCAGCTTTCACACTTACCTGTTGACCAATAATTGCACGCAGTGCAACTTCAAAGTTATCAAACGCACCAGGTACTCTCAAACCAGGAGAGGATAGGGCTAAGTCGCCTAGATGATTGGCAATTAATTCTGGTTCTGCTGTAAGGTCAAATAGGTTTTTGACTCTGGTAATAACGGCTAAAATTGCTGCTACTAATGAAGAAGATAGTTCTACTTGCAATTTATTTTGTTCAGGAACAGGAGATACTTTAATCCAGCCTTGATATTTACCTATTCTGACAGTACGCTGATAGCAAGATTGGGAGATTATTTCTACACCTAAAATTGCTCTAACTTGCAGAAAACTAAGTAATGCTTGCCAATCAAAAGGTGAACGATAGGCAAGTTCACAACTTAGGGTATCTTGGGGAAAATTTGTTGCTTTGCGTAGTTTGCTGGGGTTGAGATGATAGCGTTTTTGAAACAAAGAATTAAAGCGTCTTACACTAGAAAAACCACTGGCAAAGGCAACATCAGCAAGAGATAAATTGCTATCACTGAGCAATCTCTTCGCCAAGAGTAAACGCTGGGTTTGCGCTAATTGAATGGGGGAAACACCAAATTCTTCTTGGAGTATGTGGCGCAGATGACGACTGGTAATACCGAGAGAATCAGCTAGTTCACTAACCGATTTTTCGGTCAGAACACCATCTTCAATCTTACTTGCTGCTGTTGCAGCTAAGCGACTCACGGCATCAATTTTAGCTTGACCAGGAGCCAATTCCGGGCGACAGCACAAACAAGGACGATAACCCTCTTTTTCTGCTGCTGCGGCACTGGGATAAAAGGTACAATTTTCTCTATGAGGTTTTCTTGTGCTACAAACACTACGACAGTAAATTTTCGTGCTGGAAACACCGACAAAAAAAACGCCATCAAAGCGGCGATCTCGGCTCAGGACAGCATGATAACATTGGTCATCATTCAGCATAGACTAAATCGCTGTTTAGGATAGTTTTACAATAGAGTAAATACAGCCTGCTGTCTCGCCATTTTTGGACGCTAGTATTGGTAAGGGAAAAAGTTAATTGCCAATCTATACGGTCTAGGCAGATGAAACAGAAAACAATTTTTATTTTAGTGTTTTTTACAGCCTATCACAAGGTAGTCTTGAGCATGACAAATACAGTCTGATAGTCAATGAAAATTATTAGAGATAATAGTGATTATCCGGGACAATTTATAAATTTTTAAGCAGTATCCTATTGTTGATCAACATGATTCTGAATATGATTCAGAATATATTTTATTGCCAGAGGATTTAAGAAATAGCGATTATTTAATATTTGTTGCGATTGATAATGATACAGTTTTTGATTTGACTCAAATCTATATAGGTTGTTCTTCAGTCTCTATGCAGAAAATCTGGCTCTCCAGTGATTTATATGTAGAGAAACCAGTCGCAGGAAATAAGTTGCTTGATTGTTGATGAAAACTGCGGATAAATATACTAGAAGAGATGGGTCTAATCCAGTTTTTTTAGTTAAGCAAATATACAAAACATAAATACAAGTTAGTTATGGCTCACCTGGATAAGAAAAATAAATATCCTTCTTTTGTCAAACTCCGAAAAATGGGTTTCAAACCTTAATTCTTTCCTTGGGTGTCGTTGGCTGTAATGACGTAATTTCTTCAGAATCTCGGAAAGTGACAGAAGAGGAAAATTTATTTTATAATTATATTTTGCAATTTTAGTAAATATTTTTGAGTTTAATTTCAAACTTTGTTTAGATATTTAGCAACAAGATTTATCACATTGTTTTTATTTTTTATCTTTTTTAATAGAAATTAATGAGCACACAAATCAAAATGCAAGCGATTATAGAAGCACCTTACTATCAAGATGAGTTTATTTGTCCTTGGAAGGTTTCAGATTTTGAACCTTTTTCTAAAATTCGTTTGCATCCAGAAATAACAATTCCAGAAATTGGATTAGTTGTTGCCAAGTTAGCTCAATACAATGACATAGAACTTTCCAATTCAAAACCAGCTATTATAGAGCAAATACTAGAAGCAAAGAGCTTAGTTTTACCAGGTGGAATAGAGGTTATTGATGAAAGGGAAAAATCTATTTCTCCAGGTTGTTGCTGTGGTCTGGAAAGATGGCGAGAATGGTTCAATTTCCTCAGTACAGGTAACTCACCCTGGTTAGGACATGATCCTAGTCCTTGGCTTGAAATGCAAGGTGACATGGTTAGTATTTGGTCCGATGGTTTGCTAGAGTCCGTTAGGAATGCCTTTTGTTTTGAAGTATCGCGTTCTCAGCTAAAGGAAGCACTAAAATTGGTAGAAAATGATTTGCAAGGCTTTTTGTTTTCTCTTGAAAGTTGGGCACAAGAGATTGGGGTAACAAATTCAAAAGAACTATTTCGTAAGTTTGATGACTGTTTTAGTATTTGGCATGGATTTATCAAGCATTAATTTTATGGCGATTAAAGATAAATAATCATAAAAATTTAAGTAAGTCAACCAATTTTATAGCATTAAGTATATAGCGTTTCCCAATCTGGTGAGGTACAGACAATAAAGCAAACTCTTTCATCAACAATTTACAGAAATAGTTAGGTGTACCTCACTAGCCTAGGAAGGGCTATAGCTTTCCTCTAAGTTAATGAAATATAGCGATTCTCAAATTAATGAGGTATGTTATCATCAACAGCTCATGGTTTCCTTAGGCGAAAAAATTCGCTGTTTTCCCTCGCCAATCAACAATTAACTATCAACAAAAATCATGTCTTTGTTTATATCTACACAAATAAGAGACATCACACTAACTCTTAATTCCCGTTGTTCCAATACCACGAATGAATTGTTTTTGACCTAGTAAAAACAATACAACAACAGGCAAAGTTGCGATTACCACCGCCGCCATCAGCAAAGACCAACTACTGGTAAACTGTTCCTGAAACTCTGCTAAAGCTAATTGCAAAGTTCTCAACTCTGGTCGCGTTGTAAATACTAAAGGCTTAAATAAATCATTCCACTCCCCAATAAAGGTGAATAAACATAGTGTCACCAAAGCAGGACGCGATAAAGGTAGCATAATACGAGTGAGAATTTGTAGGCGATTTGCTCCATCCAAAGCAGCCGCTTCCTCCAAGGACTCAGGAATTGTTATGAAATACTGTCGCATCAGAAAAATACCAAAACCATTAGCTGCAGTGGGTAAAATTAGCGCCCAATAGGTATTAATCAAGTGTCCCCACTTTAAAATCAAGAACACAGGAATCACCAAAATTTGGAAAGGAATTACTAAAGTTGCCAAAATAAGCAACAAAATGGCTTCACGTCCGCGAAACTTTAGCCTAGCTAGGGCATAACCAGCCAGAGCAGAGGTTACAATCTGACAAGCCGTTACAGCCAGAGCAATAAGGGTAGAATTAGCCAAAGCAGGTAAAAAGTCCCCCTGTTGCCATGCTGCTCGATAATTTGCCAAAGTGAAAGAATTACCAGTCACAGCTTCACCCGTTGTCACTGTCACTGGACTCAAGGAAGTCAAGACAATTACTGCTAGAGGTAACAAGACAATGCCAAGTCCAAGGAATAAAAGCACCAAGATTAGAGGTTTTCCATAATCAAATTGGTTTGGTGGTGAATATTTATCTGTCATTGATAAAGATTGATACTGTAATTAGTATTTTTTGATAAGTTATTCTCTGAGTCCGGGAACAATCCAATTAGAGAAAAGTAAAATTCTAGGCTGAGGAGTATTATAAATTTATTCAAATGCAGCAGGCAGCAATTATCGAGGCATTTACAGATGTACCAGATCCCCGTAGTCGAGCTGGTCAACGTCACAGCGTTTCCTTATGTCTTGCCCTATTTACCCTTGCAATCGCAGCAGGTAATAAAGGCTTCCTGGCTATTGGTAACTGGATCGAAGTATACCAAAGTGAATTAATTGAACTCCTCGATGTTGAGCCCAAAAGACTGCCTTCCTACAGTACGATTCGCCGTGTACTCCTGCAACTCGATTATCAAAAATATGCTCAGTGTGTTGCCAAATTCCTGGGTATTCGCAACTTTAATGTGGAAATCCTTAACCTAGATAGCACTAGCTCTAGTCTAGAGTCTCACCCAGCTATTAAGCTAGTAATTGCCTATCTTGCAGAGCAGGATTTACTTCTAGAACTACAGGGAACAGATCATAAACCCTACGAGTTAAGAGGTTTACCAGAAGTAATTAAAACCATGGCACTCAAAGGAGTTGTCTTTGCTATTGATGCGATTAGAACTCAAACTAAGCCAAGTAAAAACACTTAAGTTGTTCTCCCTCTAAGCATCAAGCTGCCAGTTTTATCTTCTGGGTAAAAACATTACCTACGTACCCAGAGAGCTAAAATCTCTGCAATCTACTATGGTTCATTCCCCATTGCCTAATCAATCTGAACCCTAAATTTTCCTTCCAGTGCGTAATTTCTCAACAATCTGGGTATGGATTTGGAGAATGAAATAGCCTTCTGTTAGGGACTACCTATACCATGATTAGTGGTCAAGTTAAATGAAACTGACCTGGAATTTTACCATCAATATATTGGGCTAGCCCGCTTTGTACTGTTAGAGGTAAAACAATAGGAGATAACTAAAATATGCAACAGCTTGAAATAGCACAAGAGCTTGAGTTCCAAACTGAGAGCTACAAAGATGCCTACAGTCGAATCAATGCCATTGTGATTGAAGGTGAGGATGAAGCAAATTCTAATTACCTGCAAATGGGGGAGATGCTTCCTGAACATCAAGAAAAACTAAAGATTCTTGCGAGGATGGAGAATCGCCATATGAAAGGCTTTCAAGCTTGTGGTAGAAATCTTAATGTCACTCCTGACATGGAATTCGCTAAGAAATATTTTGCCGCACTACACGGTAACTTCCAAACAGCCAGAGCTGAAGGTAAAATTGCTACTTGCTTCTTGATTCAATCTCTGATTATCGAAGCCTTTGCCATCGCAGCTTACAACATTTATATCCCCGTTGCGGACCCCTTTGCTCGCAAAATTACCGAAGGCGTAGTCAAAGACGAATATACCCATCTCAACTTTGGTGAAGTTTGGCTCCAAGAACACTTCCAAGAGTGCAAAGCAGAATTAGAAAAAGCTAATCGCCAAAACCTACCCCTAGTCTGGAAAATGTTGAACCAGGTAGAGAAAGATGCCAAAGTGCTAGGGATGGAAAAAGAAGCCCTCATAGAAGACTTCATGATCAGCTATGGTGAAGCACTAGCCAATATTGGCTTTAAAACAGGCGAAATCATGCGCATGTCTGCCTACGGTTTAATCGCCGCCTAAAACGGTTGATTTGGAGAGACTGTAGCTATTTTCGCTGCTTCAAGCCGCTCTCCTGGGGCGGCACTTTTTTGTCATCATCTAGACTCTGAAACAATTTTTAAATACTAGGGTTTCCTAGGCAATTTTCCAGCACTCACAAGCAAGCAATAAAACAATCAATGTTTGGTCTGATCGGTCACCTCACCAGTTTACAACACGCTCAAGCCGTATCCAAAGACCTGGGCTACCAGGGATACGCTGATCAAGGTCTTGATTTTTGGTGTTCCGCACCACCCATAGTTGTTGAGACTATCAAAGTTACCAGTGCCACTGGGCAACAAATTGAAGGGTGCTATATTGAATCATGCTTTTTGCCAGAAATGCTTTCTCAACGACGCATTAAAGCAGCAATGCGTAAAGTTCTTAACGCCATGGCTTTGGCTCAAAAAAATAAGATTCAAATTACAGCTTTAGGCGGCTTTTCTTCAATTATTTTTGAGAACTTCAACCTCAAACAAAATAGACAGGTACGCAACGTTGAATTAGAATTTGATCGCTTCACCACCGGAAATACCCACACCGCCTATATTATTTGTCGTCAAGTAGAACAAGCAGCAGCAAAATTGGGCATCGAATTGGGTAAAGCTAGTGTTGCAGTGTGCGGCGCTACAGGAGACATTGGTAGTGCAGTGTGTCGCTGGCTAGATGCCAAAACTAATGTGGCACAATTGCTCCTAGTTGCACGAAATCAAGAACGCCTCCAGAACTTGCAAGCAGAATTAGGACGGGGCAAAATACTCAATTTAGAGCAAGCACTGCCAGAAGCAGATATTATTGTTTGGGTTGCTAGTATGCCTAAAGGTCTCAGCATTGAGGCACAGAATCTGAAAAAGCCCTGTTTGTTAATCGATGGTGGTTATCCCAAAAATTTAGGGACCAACATTCAACATCCAGATATCCATATCCTCAAGGGGGGAATTGTGGAACATTCCCTGGATATTGACTGGAAAATTATGGAAATCGTGAGTATGGATGTTCCTGCGCGTCAACTCTTTGCCTGTTTTGCAGAATCAATGCTGCTAGAGTTCGAGCAATGGCATACTAACTTTTCCTGGGGACGAAATCAGATTACAGTAGCAAATATGGAAAAAATTGGTCAGTTATCGATCAAGCATGGCTTCCAACCCCTATTAAACCACTAGTCAAAGTCTTAAGGCTCAGGACTAACTATGCCAAGCACTGAACGCAAACCCTTCTTTCTGGATTTTGAAAAGCCCCTTTCAGAGTTAGAGTCAAGGATTAACCAAATTCGAGAACTAGCTTCTGAAAACGATGTTGATGTTTCTGAGCAAATCTGTCAACTAGAGGCGAAAGCAGAACAACTGCGTCAGGAAATATACAGCACTCTCACTCCAGCGCAACGCCTGCAAATTGCTCGTCATCCCCGAAGACCTTCTACCCTAGACTATATTCAGGCAATTAGCGATGAATGGTTTGAGTTGCATGGAGATCGAGGCGGTTACGATGATCCTGCTTTAGTAGGCGGTGTCGGGCGTTTAGCGGGTCGTCCCGTGGTTATGTTAGGACATCAAAAGGGTCGAGATACCAAAGATAATGTGGCTCGTAACTTTGGAATGGCTGCTCCAGGTGGCTACCGTAAAGCCATGCGCCTGATGGAACACGCCAATCGCTTTGCTATGCCAATTTTAACCTTTATCGATACTCCAGGCGCTTGGGCGGGGGTAGAAGCGGAAAAACTCGGTCAAGGAGAAGCTATTGCTTATAACCTGCGCCAAATGTTTAATTTAGAAGTGCCAATTATTTGTACTGTGATTGGAGAAGGCGGCTCTGGAGGAGCCTTAGGTATTGGTGTTGGCGATCGCTTGCTAATGTTTGAACACGCGGTTTATACTGTTGCGACTCCCGAAGCCTGTGCTGCTATTCTTTGGAAAGATGCAGGTAAAGCCTCCCAAGCAGCTTCTGCTCTCAAAATTACCGCTTGGGATTTGAAGGAATTGGGTATTCTCGACCAACTATTACCTGAACCCTCCAGTGGTGCCCATGCTGCGCCCCTAGAAGCAGCTAAAATTCTCAAGCAAGCACTGATTCATAACCTAGAAAAGCTAGATTCCCTAACACCCTCACAGCGTCAAGAGGACAGATATCAAAAATTCCGCCAAATTGGTGTTTTTCAAGAGCGTTAATTTGTTGGTTATTTGTTCCGTTGCTCCAATTCTTCTCCCCCCGCTTCCCTTCTCAAGGGTATGTTTTTAAGCAAGTGCTGATTTTCCAATTCAGTGAGAAGGAAAAAACAAGCTTTTCTTCCCCTGCTTCCCCTGCTTCCCCTGCTCCCTGCACCCTGCACCCTGCACCCCTTACTCCCTCTCAGGAAGTATATTGGGCATTGATACCTGTTTAATATTCTCAGGGTGCTATAATTATCCAGTAACATTTGTTTACACTCAATCTCATAATTTGCCTAAAACTGGAAACAAAAGATTGAATAACCAAAGCAGTTTACTTTGACAGCAAAGGTTTAGATTTGGCGGTAGGGCATTCCGTCAGCAGTAAAGCTTACCGAGCAACCGAAGCAATAGCTGGTGTTGGTAAGAAGCCGAGGGGTTGTGTGCTGAATTCAGTTCAGCACCTTGTAAGCCCCGTCGCGCTGTATTTGTGAGGACGCGACTCCGGAACCTGCGTCCGGAGCTTGAGT
The DNA here is from genome assembly GCA_964633315.1 of uncultured bacterium. GTDB lineage: Bacteria > Cyanobacteriota > Cyanobacteriia > Cyanobacteriales > CAWCAG01 > CAZWGS01. The sequence continues at coordinate 13,907 of CAZWGS010000085.1, forward strand.
CGTCCGTAGAATCAGCGTTGGGAGTATGTCACAAGATCTAGAAAAGCCATCCTAGGCAAATAGAAAGGCTTGTCAGGTTTAATTAATTACCAAGTTCTGGAGTTGGTACCAAAATGCCAGCTAACTTACCATGTCTAATTCTGGTTAACTAAGCCGAGAAGCCAACTCAGTGCAAAAAGCTAGCAGTCATGGAGTTTGCCCCAACTTCAAGATGGCTGTGTGTGCGATGAATTGGCAATCATCCATCACCAAAAACTCCCTACTTAACCTCGAATGAACCTTCCAACAAAAAAAAGACGCGCCATCATTACAGGAGCAAGTAGCGGCATTGGTAGAGCAGTTGCTCTAGCATTCGCCCAAGCAGATATTAGCACTGCCCTAGTGAGCAGATCTGCAGAAAAGCTCACTGAGGTAGCCACTCAAGCACAGGAGCAAGGAGCAGAAGCTCGAGTTTACCCGTTAGATCTAGCCCAAGTAAGAGAGGTCAAGGATAAATTAAAGCACATCGCCGATGATTTCGGTCCCATTGATATTTTGGTCAATAATGCTGGTATGGGTTACACAGGAAGCTTGGAGCAAACTTCCTTATCCGACTGGCAAAGAGTGATTGACCTGAACCTCACTAGTGTATTTCAATGTATTATGGGTGTCATACCAGGAATGCGCATGCAAAAAAGGGGAATAATTGTTAATGTTGCCTCCATTGCAGCCCACAATTCCTTTCCTGGTTGGGGAGCTTACAGTGCTAGTAAAGCTGGTTTAGTATCTCTATCAAAAACCTTAGCCGAAGAAGAGAGAGCTAATGGCATCCGCGTCACGATTATTTCTCCAGGAGCAGTAAATAGTTCACTCTGGGATACAGATACAGTGCAAGCAGATTTTAATCGTTCAGCTATGCTGACACCCCAAATTGTGGCTCAATCAATCCTTCAAACAGTCCTGCTACCGGAAGCAGCAGTGGTGGAGGAAATGACAATTATGCCTAGTGCGGGTGCTCTCTAGGTTAAACGACTTTTCCCAAACGCAAATCCAAGACAAGAATTTTACTTCAATTAACCATGACAATTGCCTCTTCTAAAGGTTTCAAGACTTCTATGGGTCAAAATCTCCCTAACAAGAAGCAACCAGATATCATCTCAACTAGACCTGATCGTAATACTCATAATGGTCACCAAATTCAGGAAGAACCAGCATCAGAGCACTTGAAAGAAGGAATAATGGATGCTGTGCTTAGAATCATTGAAGGTGTAGGAGAAAATCCTGAACGTGAAGGCTTGCTGAAAACTCCCGAGCGGGTTGCTGAGGCGATGCAATTTCTAACCCAAGGTTATAACCAATCTCTAGAAGAAATCGTTAATGGGGCGATTTTTGACGAAGGTCATAATGAAATGGTACTGGTGCGTGACATTAATGTGTTCAGTCTTTGTGAGCATCATATGCTGCCATTTATGGGTAAAGCTCATGTTGCCTATATACCTAACCAGAAAGTGGTAGGTTTGAGCAAATTAGCGCGAATTGTAGAGATGTATGCGCGGCGACTACAGGTACAAGAGCGCTTAACTCGTCAAGTTGCAGAAGCGATTCAGGAAATTCTAGAACCCCAAGGTGTGGCAGTTGTCATGGAAGCTAGCCATATGTCTATGGTAATGCGAGGAGTACAAAAACCCGGTTCTTGGACTGTCACAAGCGCCATGTTGGGAGTTTTTCAAGATGAGGAGAAAAATCGTGAGGAATTCATGAATCTCATTCGCCACCAACCAAGTTTCCTTGCTTAGAGGCTAAATTACAGCCGCACTGCGCAGTCTTTTAAAGAGTAAAGCTACTTTCTCTAAATCCTTATCCCCAGGCGACTTTTCTACTCCACTGGATAAATCAATGCCAGAAGGTTGGACTTGCTCGAGAGCCAACAGAACATTATCTGGTGTTAATCCTCCTGCGAGTAACCAAGGTTGCTTGGGGTTAAACTTAGCTAAAATATCCCAGGAAATAGTTTCGCCTGTACCTCCTAAAAGGTGAGGATGGTAAGCATCCAACAAGAGAGTATCCACAACCTGAAGATAGTTAGATGCTGTGGCGAGGGAGGTGCTGTTTTTAATCCGTAAAGCTTTGATTAACTCCACATTTGGTAAAAGCTGGCGCAAGTTCAGGCAAAATTGGGGAGATTCGTCGCCATGTAGCTGTATTCCTGTTAAAGCAGCATTATTGGCGGTTTGTACAATTATTTCTGGACTAGCGTTGGCAAAAACACCAATACGTTCAATAAAGTTAGGCAGTTGGGCTACTATTGCACTCAGTTGTGGGATACTAACGTAGCGCGCAGATTTGGTTACACAAATAAATCCTAGAGCTGTTGCTCCTAATTGAGCAATTGCTTGACCCTGTTCCGGTTTTGTGATTCCACAAATCTTAACCCGCATTTTTTCTCTCTCAATTTAATACAAGTGTTAATTATTGACACAAACCAGTATTTTACAGCCAGAGATTTTGATCTGGAAACGCGAGAAGACACTCACTTGTTTCTCCCTTCCTATACTCCTTGGGAACCTCAATCAGGACTGATATTCTAGTAAGCTTGGAGAGGACATAATCATGTCAGACTTAGAGTAGGTTCGCCAAAATGAGCAGTGATTAGCTTAATAATCCCTCGCTTGAGCGCGGTAGAAGCGTTAAGATTTTTATGTTTAATTGAGCAAAATAATAATCAGGAGAGTAATATGAACAGCGCAACAGCAATTGTTTTAGCTACATCCACCACACCAGTAACACCAGAGTGGAATTTTGGTGTTGGTTTAGTTATGATTTCGTGTAACCTTTTTGTTTTCTTTATTGGCAAATGGGCGATCAAAAATTCTGGAAAAGGACCTGCTTTACCTGGTGCCCCAGATTCTGGACTATTGAAAAACTTTGGTATTCCAGAACTACTGGCAACAACCAGTCTAGGGCATATTTTGGGTGCAGGAATGATTTTAGGTTTGAGTAATGCAGGATTGCTTTAGATAAAGCTTTGTTTGTTTCCCATTCAAGATGGGTCAATGCTTTATTCTTGAACCATCTTGATTGATCAAGAACAGCATAAATTGGACGAAAATTAAATAATAGAACAAGAATTATGTGGTTTGTACAGTTGAGTGGTGAATAACGCTTGACAAGCAAAGCTGTGACTGCCAGTCTAGTGAAGGGACAGCCCCTCCCGTCGCAACTTCTATAGCAGCTTTTACGAGATCGAAGTGAGGTTATTACTCATATATATCTATAAGTTAATTCCTCAGATTTGAAGTTCATGGCTTGATCAGGCAGAAAAAGCGATGGGGATCATGATGTGGCACTCTCGAGTATGAAATACAGCAGAGTAAACTTAAAAAATAAGGTGTACTACCCAACAGCAAGTCTGTCTACACTTAAGTCGGTAGCGTCAGAAATACCTACAAGACAGAGCTTACCCGAAGATGGAATGACGGTGATTACTATAACCCTGTTACATCCACTCCAATCTATACCAGTTCAAAGTTGGCCTTTTGAAAACGAATCAGTGATTCGAATCGGCAGATCAAATAAAAATGATGTGATTCTCTATAGCGCGGTAGTTTCTCGCTATCATGTGGAAATCAGGCGCAATAATGCTGATTGGGAAGTAGTGAATTTAGGTGCTAACGGAACCTATGTTGATGGTAAGCGTGTAGAAAAAATGCCTGTTGTCAATGGTATGGTAATACGTTTAGCGAGTTCGGGACCTCAGATTCGAATTCATATTGAGGGTTCAAGTGAAAGTGAACTAAAATTGTTTCACCCAAGCAAGCGTAACTTAAAATTGAAGGACAAAACGGAAGATACATTTGTTTCCTGAGCTTTTTTGCTCAAGATTAACTAAAATAAACTAAATTAAATTAAATTTTTTATTTCCTGTTTCCTCGGAGCCATGATAACCAAGATCGCGACAGATGTGTTAGTAGTTGGTGGGGGTACAGGAGGTAGTGCGGCTGCGATTCAAGCCGCCAGACGTGGGGCGAAGACAGTCCTGGTGAGCCAATTTCCTTGGTTAGGTGGAATGCTTACTAGTGCGGGTGTTGGTGCACCGGATGGTAATGAATTAGCTGCTTGGCAAACGGGTTTATGGGGAGCCTATCTGCGTCAATTACAGCAGCAACAAGCAGGAGGTTTAAATCATGGTTGGGTGAGTATGTTTACTTACCAACCTGTTACAGGAGCGAGCATATTTGCGGCTTGGGAGCGCAATTTACCTAATTTGAGTTGGATTCAAGGTAAAGCGCCTCAAGAGGTCTTACGTAGAGAAAATCGCATCGTTGGAGTGAGATTTGAGGATTTAATTGTTGAGGCAAATATTACCATAGATGGTACAGAGTTAGGGGATTTATTAGCCCAAGGCTCGATTCCTCATCGTTGGGGTTGGGAGTTACAGGAGGAATTTGGGGAAGCAAGCGCCCCAGAATCTGAAAATCAGATTACCACTGAATATCCTGTGCAAGTTCCCACTTGGGTATTTTTGCTGCAAGATTATGGGATATCAAATTCAGCACCGCAGATATCTAAATTTAGCGACAATACCTCTTGTTTCCAAAGCGCTTGGGATAATCATGGAAAAGAACAATTTTTAAATTATGGACGCTTACCAGGCGAGCGATTTATGATTAATTGGCCTTTGCATGGCAATGATTATGGTCGAAATCTGGGGCGTTTAATCGAATCAACACCAGCAAGACGGGAGTTTTTGCAGGAGGCTTACGAACATAGTTGCAATTTTGCTGCCTTTGTGCAGGAGCATTTGGGTAAGCGTTATGGTTTGGCTACTAATAACTTTCCCCATAGTTTAGGTAATGGGGCGTTTGCACTCTCTCCTTATTTTCGGGAAAGCCGACGCTTGCGAGGAATGGAAACTTTAAAAGAACAGGATATTTTGCCTTTATCGGGGGGATGTGTTGCAAAGTTGCCTACTACTGCAACAGGGGAAGTAAGTGCGATTGCGATTGGCAATTACCCCAATGATCATCATTATCCTGGTGTTGAGTTTCCCTTGCAACCAAAATCACTGGCTTGGGGTGGTAGATGGACAGGTACACCTTTTACTATTCCTTATGGTGCCTTGATCCCCGAAGCTATCGATGGTTTTTTGGTGTGTGAGAAAAATATTTCTGTCTCGCATATTGCCAATGGTAGCAGCCGCTTGCAGCCAGTGGTGATGAATTTGGGACAAGCTGCAGGTATGGCTGCTGCATTGTGTATTGAAAGGGGTTGTCAGCCTCGGAATTTACCTGTAAGGGAGCTTCAGGAAGCATTATTGAATGATACTCTAGCACCAGCAGCAGTAATTCCCCTATTGAACTTGTCTCCAGATCATCCTCAGTGGTTAAAATGGCAACGCTATTATTTGGAGCATCCTGAAGCTTATCCTAATGATGGTAATTGTCCTTGTAGCGATTATTCGCCTCAAATACGAGAATTTGGCAGTGCTTATAGGGGAATTTTAGAGGTAGAAAGTGCTACAGATTATCAGCTTTTATGTGGTGGTAAAAGTTACCGTTTAGTGACTCTGCGTCCAGACGTACATCAAAAATTAGCAAGTTGCGATACAGGTAAAAAGCTTACTATTTTGGGTTATTTAAATTCAGGCGCGCAGTGGTTGGTAGTGAAAAAAGTGGGCGATTGAGAGAGGAAGGAAAAAGATTAATCGTCTCTGGTAAGACAAATATTTTTGTGTTGACACCAACGTTAGATTTTTTTGCTCTGAGGGAACAGTAATAACAGGTTAAAAATAGCTTTCGAGGTTTAGCTATTTGGCTTGTTGTACACTTCACTTATCTGTTCTTACATGGATAAAAAATATCAATACTTCTCCTCTGTATGTATATTTGATCAAGTTGAGCAAATATCTGAGCTAATATCTAGAGCTGGAGATGAAAGCAATCCTAATCAAAATATTTTATCTATTTTTGCAAAATATCTAGAAACTGCATCTCCAGGAGGTCGCATTGAAATTTGTAAACATCTGCCATCCTGGATAAAAAAGCAAGAGCAAATTTTTTGCTTTTTGCCCGATCTAGAAAAAAAGCTGTTTGAGTTGAGAAACGCTATATCAAAACTTAATGACTCAGAAAATGTTAATGAAGAGATTATAGAAAAAATTGCAGATTGCTTGAGAGATGCCAAAGAACATGAATATCGAGAGCTAATCAAAGAAGTTCAATCTAATATCAGAAACCATACAAAAATAAAAAGTATAGAATTGCAGCGTGAACAGGATAAAAAAGAAAAACTTAAAGAGCTAAATCGTAAGCACACAGAAAAGATAGAAAAAACTTCAGTAAGTAAACAGAATAAATTCAAAGAAAAAAATATCTTGATTAAGAAAGTAAGTAATCAGGAAAGCTTAAATGCAAAAAAAATAAAAATGTTGTTCTGCTGAACCGTAAGCAAAAATTGTCACAAAAAATTGATTCTGGGAATCACAAAATTACTTCAGAAAAAGGAACTATCAAATCTTTCCTTGAGCTTTTGTACTTATATTTACCTGAACCATGGAGAAAAAAGGTATCTATATCTACTGCACATAAATACAAAGGTTTAGAAAAAGACGTAGTCATTATACTTGATGCCATTGATAGCTCCTATCCTTTGATACATCCAGACTGGTTTTTCACTCGTATTTTGGGTACAAATATTAATAGTATAGTTGAAGAAGAGCGCCGCCTTTTCTATGTTGCCTTAACTCGTGCCAAGGAAAGCTTATTCATAATTACAGACACAAAGAAAAAATCAGATTTCCTAAAAAGTATTTACGGAAATAGCTCTCCACAGCTAGATTGGTCAAAATATCCTCCTCTAGTAGCAGAAAATAATAAATTTGTCACAGTCAGAGTCAAGGATAAAGTAACAGGTTCTAGAGGTAGTGGTACCTACAGTATTAAAGAGTTACTTAAAGCAGAAGGTTATCGCTGGGATAAATACACGAAAAGCTGGTGGCGCAATTACGAGACACAAAATTTTTCAGAAGAAACATTTCTGGCAAATACTAAGTGGGTTTATCGTCTCATCAATGTTGCCATGAATTTTGAAGATGAGCTTGGTAATATCAAGTCAAAATATGTTTTGAAGAATGGTGTCTATCCAGTGAATATAGATTAATGCCTGATGTCAACTTAAAATAAGCCTTTTAGCCAGAATTTTTCGAATCTGGTATAAAATTTTGAGACTACATAAGCAATGACAAGGGTATCAAAACTTCATTCACCTTAGACATCTGTAACCAATAACGTAGGGATGTAAAATTAGACGTCCCTACAGTAGCGCTATACTGCTATTTATAACAAATCCGGCTCTTTTAGATACTTTATTATCAAATGCTCAAGCCACCTCTGTATATGTATTTTTCGCATTTCTGTTTCTGTAAAAAGGGCACTCTATAAAGCTGATTTGGTATGAGACTACTTGTCTTCATCATTATTTTTACCAGAGAAATCTACAGCTAACGGTACATTAACTCCTTTCGCACAAGCTGGTCTAGATTCAATTTGTTTTAACCATCTTTGTAGATTCGGAAATTCATCAATTGATACTCCAGCCCAGCCATGAATACGCGCCCAACTCCAATTAGCGATATCAGCAATTGAAAAATCTCCTGCTAAATATTCATGATTTATAAGCTGCTTATCCAAAACACCATACAATCGCCTAGTTTCTTTTTGATAGCGTTCAATAGCCGAAGGAAGTTTTTCAGGAAAGTAACGATAAAATACATTTGCCTGACCCTGCATTGGTCCTAAACCACCCATCTGAAACATCAACCATTGGATAACTTTTGACCGACCTTTGACATCAGTTGGTAATAGTTTACCTGCTTTCTCAGCAAGGTAAATCATAATCGCACCAGACTCAAAAACCGCAAAGTTATCGTTTTCTCGATCAATAATCGCAGGAATTCTGCCATTGGGATTAATCGCTAGAAAATCAGGTTCTTTTTGAATACCAGTGGTGATGTCAATCGGATGTACGGTGTATGGTATCTCTAACTCTTCTAAGGTACAAGATATTTTCCAACCGTTGGGAGTTGTCCAAGTATATAAATCGATCATGATTATTTATCTTTAGTGTTTGAATTGATTGGCACTTGTGTAAACTAATTGCTGATGTCGAAATGATTATTTATTTCCACTTAATTGAACAACCTATACTGGGAATTTGCTCTTGTGGACCTTTTCCTGTAATTGACACTTGGCGCATAGCATCCAAAAGTTCAGTTTTGCGATTTCTAGCATCTCCCATCCGTGCATCATCTAAACGACCACGATATTGTAATTCCCCTTGAGCATTAAAGCCGAAGAAATCAGGTGTACAGACTGCGCCATAAGCTTTGCCGACGGATTGATCTTCATCGACTAAATAAGGAAAAGTAAATCCATGTTGACGAGCAAAACGCTTCATATTAGCTGGATTATCTGAGGGTACATAATTGTAGTCATTGGACATGATTGCCAGAACATTAATGCCTTCTTGCTGTAAAGTTTTAGCGTCAGCTACTAGTCGATCTATTACAGCTTGTACATAAGGACAATGGTTACAGATAAAAGCGATTAGTAAACCTTTTTCTCCAATTTGACTTTCCAGAGAATAGACTTTACCATCGGGATCTTTGAGGGTAAAAGATGGAGCTTTCCAACCAAAATTGCAAACGGGAGTATTGAGTAACATA
>CAZWGS010000086.1:0-22453 GCA_964633315.1 uncultured bacterium
TCATCCCGACGCTGAATCGAAGATTACAGCGCGGGGCTTCCCGCGAATTAGCTAATCCTATACCTATTACTGTGTCCTTTGGCGAGCGTATCACTAGACAAATTAGCAGTTTTCTCAATCTCCGCCGTGCTTTGCAGCTAGTTTGGCAAAGTTCCCCTGGTTGGACTATTGCTAATGGTGTCTTGGTGAGTGTGCAGGGATTTTTGCCTCTGGTTTCTCTGTATTTAACTAAGCTAATTATTGATGAGATTACGCTGGTGTTGGCTGCGGATGAAGCGAGGCAGGAGTGGAGCCAGCTTATAGGTTTAATTATACTTGCTGGCGCGATTGCCCTACTTGCAGATTGGTGTGCTTCTCTAGCTAATTTTGTCAGCGAAGCACAATCCAAAGTTGTTACCGACTACGTCCAGAATCTACTCCAGGCTAAGTCTATTGCTGTGGATTTAGAGTATTATGAAAACCCACAATACTACGATGCTTTACACCTAGCACAACAGGAAGCACCTTACCGTCCTACCTATATTCTCAATCAATTAATTCAGCTAGCCCAAAGTAGTGTTTCCCTGGTTGCGATTGCGCTGCTACTGATATCTTTGCACCCGATTGTAGCGCTAATTTTGTTGCTGGCTGTCTTGCCAGTTTTTTGGGTGCGTCTCAAGTATGCCAATAAGTTATACCGTAAATGGCGAGAATGGACTCCCCAGGAGAGGGAAGCGGATTATCTCAACTGGATGATGACTCATTATGGCTACGCTAAGGAAGTGCGGCTGTTTAATCTGGGTTTGTTTCTCCAGGAGCGTTTTCGCCAACTGCGCAGCCTAATCCGTCAAGATAAGCTTACCCTCTCGCGTCACCGAGCACAGGCAGAAATTTTTACCCAAGGTACGGCAACTTTAGCATTGTTTGCTACTTTAGGTTTTATTGTTTCCCAAACTGCCCAAGGAATTATTAGCATCGGTTCCTTGGTAATGTACTATCAAGCATTTCAACGCGGACAGGCTTTATTGCGGCAAACTTTGAGTAGTGTGGCTAGTTTGTATGAAAATAGTCTCTTTATTGCCAACTTAGTCGATTTTCTGGCACTGAAACCCACTGTTGTCCAAGTCCAAAACCCTCTTTCTCTACCCCAACCTGGGCAATGGGAAATTCAATTTCATCAAGTGCAATTTAACTATCCTCACAGTAGCCGCGGGATTTTGCAAGATATTAACTTAAGTATTAAAGCTGGTGAAACTGTAGCTTTAGTGGGAGAAAATGGAGCAGGTAAAACCACACTAATTAAATTACTGTGCCGTCTCTATGACCCCAATCAGGGACAAATCACGATTAATGGTATTGATATCAAGCAATTTAGCACCACTCAATTGCGTCAACAAATCAGCGTTGTCTTCCAAGACTTTGCTCGCTATAACCTCAGTGTTCGGGATAATATTGGTTTTGGGAATCTAGATTTGCTATCTCAGCTAGAGCAAATTAAATCAGTAGCTGGTGCAGCAGGAGTTGACCAGGCGATTCAGAAACTCCCCTCTGGTTACGATACAATCTTGGGAAATCAATTTGCCGAAGGGGAAGAATTGAGTATTGGTGAATGGCAAAAAATTGCGATTGCGAGAGCTTTTTTACACCCAGGATCGATTATTATCCTTGATGAACCCACTAGTGCTTTAGATCCTGAAGCTGAGGCTGAAATCTTAGCCCATTTTCGTCAATTAACCCACAATCGCACGGCAATTTTAATTAGTCATCGCCTTTCCACTGTTAAATTGGCAGACCGCATTTTTGTCCTCGAAGACGGTACAATCTCCGAAAGTGGTACTCACGACCAACTAATGAAGTTTCAGGGAACTTATGCTCGTCTTTTTGAAACTCAGGCACAATACTACCGTTAATTAAAATGAGTCTGTTGTTTCGCCCACTCAATTTTTCCAGTAAAAAACAAGAACTAGAATTAATAATTAGCTGTGCTGGAGTTAACCTTAGCACTGAACGCGCAGCTAAGGTAAGTAAGCTAGCTGCGGCTAACCTAGACTGGGATTATGTGCTGGCGACAGCAGAAGAACATGGTGTTATGCCCTTACTATACTGGCAACTCAAACACCTATCTCCAGCCACTGTACCATCATCGGTGTGGCAAAAACTAAGTCAGGCTTTTGATGGCAATGCCTATCGCAACATTGCTTTAACTGCAGAATTAGCTAGAATTGAGCGACTATTTACGACTCACAATATACCCTGTCTCGCTTTCAAAGGAGCAGTTTTAGCCCAGCTTGCTTACGGAAATCTTGCTCTGAGACAGTTTGTGGATTTAGATTTATTGATACCGCCCTCAGCAGTAAGCCAAGCTAGCGAGATCCTAAAACAAGAAGGCTACAAACCCCAGTTTCAGCTTACAGAAAGGCAGCAACAAAAATATCTTACCCTTCGCTGTGAACACGCTTTTTGGCAAGAAGAAAAGCAAATTAGTGTGGATTTACATTGGGCTATCCTACCCCAGCATTTTTCCTTTTCCCCAGAAACCCAGTTAATTTGGGATAATCCTCAACAGGTAAGTTTCGGGAAGAGTAAAATTGCCACACTCTCGGCTGAGAATATGTTACTTTTCCTTTGTAGTCACAGTGCTAAACATGATTGGTCACATCTTTGCTGGTTATGTGATATTGCTCAATTACTGGAAACTAATCCCAATTTGGATTGGGAACTAATTGCAGCACGCACAGGTAAAATTGGCACTCGTCGGATGCTACATTTGAGCCTTTATCTAGTTAATAATCTCTTAGATGTAACTTTACCTGCAGCTATCGAGAAGCAAATTAGTAGCGATCCCAAGATTATCTCTTTAGCAATTCAAGTGCAACAGGGTATGTTCGACAATTACAGTTCCTGGATTGGTTCTTTCCCTGTAGCAAAAATATACCTCCAGACGATGGAATCGTGGCGCGATTGGTTGTGGTATTGGGTAGATGCAATTATGACTCCAACCCCTCTAGAGTGGAAGATACTGCCTTTACCCAACTGGTTATTTCCTCTCTACTATCCCCTACGTTTAGGACGCTTAATTCTTAAATCTAGTTGGCAAGTAACTATCAACCAAAAATCACAATAATTGTCAATCATACTATTAGTTGATAATTAGTGAAAATTAGCTTTTTATAGACATACTGACAGATTATTAATAATTTTTCTTGCTCCTACATAGCTGAAATCACCTGAATTTTGCCACATTATTAGACTTATTCTTTCATCCTTTGAACTATTCCCCATGGCTCATTAACTATTACCAAACAAAAACTATAATTAGCTTAACTTGTAGTTAAAGAGGGACAGCATGGAGCGTTTTCACTGGCTATTGATATTAGGATGTGCTGCAATTGCGGCGGGAGTAGGCTTAACTTCAGAACCTGCATCAGCCCAAGCAGCCTATGGTAGTTATGTGGGAGTGGGTCCCACCTTTGGTATTACTGGTGATGATGACGGTGATGGACAACAAATTGGTGGTGTAATTACTGCCCGCTATAAAATTCTAGAGTTACCAATTTCTCTACGCGCCCAAGCTTTCCTGGGAGAAGGATTCGCCTTTGTTCCCACCGTTTCCTACGATTTCCCCATCAATTGGCAAACTGATGCCTATATTGGTGCAGGTGTTTCTATCGCTGGCGCTGGTACTTCAGCAGTGGGTGATCAAATCAGCTTTGCTCTCCAACCCGGCGTTGACTACATGATACCTAATAGTAGTACAGCATTGTTTGGTAATGCAGTGATTGCTTTTGATGCCTACCGTGATGGTGGTGGTGTTGCTTTAGCTGTCCAAGGCGGCGTGGGTTTGAGATTTTAACTAGACTATCAAGCTGTCCTTCCAGGGCGGGATTTTAAGTCCAGTTTGTTTGATAATTCCAATTGATGGAATTTTTGTCTGGGGTACATACTCGTAAAATTTCGGTGTGCGGTGTGGCTTTCGTGTTAACAAATGTAAAAAATCTGTGTAACTACTGATTTGACTAGGAAAACCGAAATCTAAAGTGAAGTTAAAGAGTAACCTAGTTAACTTTAATTAATGAAAGAAGGTTAAGTATTTCTATCTAAAAGGCTTGGAACTAAGTTTTTTGGCAAAAATACCCTTATCCTGTCAACAAAAAGCAAATTTACTGCCTAATAGTATGTTCAGCACAGATAGTAATTTTGGGGTGCTATCTAATTTGAAATACTAATTAAGATTTAGTTTCGCTTTAAAAACCGTGAAATTACTGGTCGCCATTATCGCCTGTTCTACCTTGGGATTACTTAGTATCACCAGAACCATTACTACTTCTCCAACTCTCAGTGTTGTGAGTTTAGGTTGTATTTTGCCCGTGTTGCTATCTGTAATCGCCAACAAACTCAAAAAAACTAAAGTGTCTCGCAAAGTCAATTTATCCTGGCGTCAAGAGCGAGATTTGATTGGTACCTTGTTTGCTGCAAATCCTGGCTTCTTTGTCGCGATTGACGCTGATGGCAAAGTGACTTTGATGAATGAAGTTATGCTCAATGCCTTGGGTTATACTCTCCAGGAAGTTGTCAACAAAGACTATGTGTCTACCTTTATCCTAGAAAAAGAGAGGAGGAGCTGGGGTAAAATTTTCCGGCAACTAAGTGAGAAAAGGCAAACTCACCGCAATGAACATCGTCTGCTGACTAAAGAGGGGCAAACAATCTGGGTTGAATGGCGTGCCCAAGCAGTCACTAATCCACAGACGGGTAAATTAGATTTCCTTTTTAGCGCAGGAATTGAGATAACAGAACGTAAGCGAGCAGAAATGGAGTTACGCTTGTTACCTAACATTACCAAAGCAGTGGGTGCAGCCTCAGATTTTCAAAGTGCACTGTTAATCACCTTGGGTTTGGTAGCAAAGGCGACGGATTGGGATTTAGCAGAGGCGTGGATACCTAACCCTCAAGATACTCATCTGATTTATGTTGGCAGTTGGCATCAAGGAGATGAGCGATTAGAGAAGTTTCGTCAAGCAAGCACTGACTGGGAAATGCAGCCAAAAACCAATTTACCAGGTCGTGTATGGTTATCTCAACAGCCAGAATGGATGGCAGATGTTACTGCAGCACCACAGCATTTATTTGCACGTCGGCATTTGGCTCGTAGCTGTGGTTTACGAACAGCTTTGGCTGTACCTATCGTTGCTGAGGGTCAGGTTTTAGCAATACTAGTATTTTTCCGCTCTGACAGTCAAACATCAGACAGGCGATTGTTGCAAATAATGACCTCTATTGCCCTGCAATTAGGCTCAATTTTTGCTAGTAAACAGGCGCAAGCAAGATATCGCAGTATTTTTGAAAATTCAGTAGAGGGGATTTTCCAAACTTTACTCGATGGTTGTTTACTCAATGCTAACCCTGCTCTGGCAAAGTTATTGGGCTATAATTCGGCATCGGAGTTACTCAATGAAATTACTGATGTTGAGCAACAACTCTATGTCTATCCTCAACAGCGCCAAGATTTTATCCGTTTGCTCAAAAGTTCAGGAATGGTTTCTGAATTTGAGGTTCAATTTTATCGCCGCGACAATAGCACTATCTGGGTGCTTTTGAGTGCTAGGGAAGTGAGGAATGTGCAAGGTAGGTTACTCTACTATGAAGGTTCGGTAGTAGATATTACAGAACGCAAATCCCATGAAGAACAATTGCGTTATTTTGCTTACCGTGACTCTTTAACAGGTTTAGGTAATCGAGCTTGGCTTCAAGATCGCTTGCAAGAAGCATTGAGGCGAACTAAGCAGGATTCTGGTTATAAATTTGCCTTTTTATGCTTTGGTTTGGATGATTTTAAGCTGATTAACGATAGCTTAGGACATTTGGCGGGAGATAGATTGCTGGTTGGGATTTCTTGGAGGTTGAGGGCTTTGTTGCGTGAGCATGATAGTCTGGCAAGGCTAGGGGGTGATGAATTCGCTATGTTGCTCGATGATATTGAGAGCATAGAAGAGGTAATTAGTCTTACCCAGAAGATTCAAAGCTATTTAAGCCAACCTCTAAAATTAATAGACAAGGAAATTTTTGCTGGAGTTAGCATTGGTATTGTTCCCAGTAAAGCTTCCTATAAAGATTCTCTAGAAGTCTTGCGCGATGCTGATATTGCAATGTATCGCGCCAAAGCAAAGGGCAAAGGCAATTATGTTGTGTTTGATGAAAAAATGCACTCTGCCGCCGTCAGACGCTTGCAGCTAGAAACAGATTTACGTTGGGCAATTGCGAAGGAAGAATTTCAAGTTTACTATCAGCCAATTGTTGGTTTATTGCAACGTCAGATTACGGGTTTTGAAGCGTTGATTCGTTGGCGACATCCTGAGGAAGGTTTAATCTCACCTGAAGAATTTATTCCCATAGCGGAGGAAGCTGGTTTAATTACTGCGATTGGCGATTGGGTATTGCGAGAAGCTTGTTACCAGTTGCGATTGTGGAAGGAGCAATTTCCCCATTATCCCGATTTAAGGATGAGTGTGAATTTATCTAGCAGGCAACTCTCAGGGGATTTAAATCAACGCATTGGGGCGATTTTGGATGAGACTAATTTGCAAGGTAAAGACTTGAAGTTAGAAATTACTGAGACTGCATTGATGGCGGATGTGGATAGAGCCTTGAGTATTTTCTATCAACTCAAAGCTCGTCAAATTCAGCTTTGTATTGATGATTTTGGTACTGGTTACTGTTCTTTGAGCTACCTACATCGTCTGCCCATAGATATTTTAAAAATTGACCAATCCTTTGTACGCCAAATGGCATTCAGAGAAGAAAATTCGGCGATTATCAAAACTATTGTCAATTTGGCTCACAATTTAGGGATAGAAGTAGTTGCAGAAGGGGTAGAGTCGGTGGAGCAATTATTGCAACTGCAAAGATTAGAATGTCAATATGGACAAGGCTTTTTCTTATCTAAACCACTAAGTAGAAACAATGCGGCAGACTTGTTAGCGGTGAAATCTCTGGCGCAGGCTTGGAGTTGAACTAATTCCTGATTATCGGCGTTTGGTTAGAGATTTTCTTGCCTCAAAAATTCTGGTGCTTCAAACTGTTGTGGTGTTTCTGGAAAATGCAAATCTTCACTTATCATTAACAGTTTTTCTGGAGTTAACAAATAATCGCGATAGAGAATTTCAATTTCCTTTTCCAAATTCTCATTTCCTCGCGCAAAGAAATCCCGTGCTGAATTTTGAATCACAAAAAAATCTTGGGGGATTTGTGCTGCATTTACTACTTCATGAGCTTGAGAAGTTTTCCAAGAGCCACTGAGCGCTACTATAGAGGCTCCAAGGAAAATTACTCTCACTAATTTTTCTAGCTTGTTCATCTGTCTTCCCCCTACCCCTAGCCTCTCAACTCTAGCCTAACGCTTCGAGCTGAAATCAAACTGAGCTGAGTTGAGGGAGATTTTGTTAATTTTTTCTTAAATGCTTTCTCAGATTAAATCCTGTTCACACGGTAACCATTAACGCAAAACTTCAAACCCTCTCCCTCAAATGCTTTCAAGGGTATTGTTTTCAGATTTCAAGGTTAACAGAGGCAGGGGAAACTGGGGATGCGGGGAAAGCAGGCAAAGAAAAGCTACTTTGACTACCAGACTTAGTATCATACGCCCTATGGGGGTATTTAAAATCGGGGAGGCGATCTGATGAACTAATGAAAATTTGAGAGATATATACTCTTCAATATTGCAATCGATCAAATCTTCAGGACTTAGGATCAAAGTCATGCAAAAATTAGCTCTCTTCACCAGTCTGACTGGCTTCGCTTCAACTTTGCTGGTGAGTTGCACTACTCCAGATGTTAGCCAGGAAAACTCAACTACTAATAGCAATAAGACAAACAATAGTGCATCGGGAACTCTCGCCCTAGTTGCTAATGGTGAGGATTTTGTGCGTCAGGGATTTGTGAGTAAGGATGGCTGGCGGATAGACTTTGACCATGTCTATGTTACCTTAGCGCAGGTGAGTGCTTACCAAAGCGATCCTCCCTTCACAGCAAAAGCTGACAGCAAAATTCAAGCCCAAGAAACCATAATTTTGGTTAGTGAACCTACAACTGTAGATTTAGCTACAGGAGACGAAAATGCCCCACCCATTTTTGTAACAGCAGTGGATGCTCCTGTTGGCAGCTATAATGCTTTATCTTGGAAGTTAATTCCTGCTGAGGAAGGAGTAGCGGCAGGGAATACTATTGTCTTGGATGGCACTGCAACTAAAGCTGAGCAAACATTGAACTTTACTATCAAAATTAACCAACCTCTGGCATATACCTGCGGTGAGTTTATAGGGGAGGCGCGTAAGGGTATCCTCAAAGGAGATAAACAAGCAGAGGTAGAAACTACATTCCATTTTGACCATATTTTTGGTGACGCTGAGGCGGCGGTTGACGATGAAATTAATACTGGTGCCCTTGGTTTTCAGCCCCTAGCCAACCTCGCCCAAGGAGAGACTATAGAGGTGAGTAGTGCCAATCTGAAGGCAAATTTAGACAGCAGCGATTACCAAATTCTGGAGCAAGCCATTCTCAGTTTAGGTCATGTGGGTGAAGGTCACTGTCTCTGAATCTTGATTATTAAAACAAAGGGAGTGAAATGGTAAATCTCTGATTGAGAACGTAAAATTTACAACCGGATGCGCCAAGGCAGCTATGAAATTGCATTATGTTCTTCTCCTCTCTTTTGTTCCCCTCATCGGTTGGCGGGCAACAGCATCAGCCCACGGTGTCAAGCTTAAATATCGCACCACTCAAGCGGTAGAAATCCAAGCTGCTTATGATGGCGGACAACCGATGGCAAATGCTCAAATTACAGTTTATGCCCCAGATGATCCCTCCAGCCCTTGGTTGACTGGCACTACCGATGCTACAGGAAAGTTTACTTTTACCCCTGAGCCCAATCAAACAGGCAATTGGGATGTTAAAGTACGTCAGGCAGGACATGGTGAAATACTGACTATTGATTTGGGTGGAGAACAGTTAAACACTTCTTCTATGACTAGTGTGCAAACACAAGCATTGTTCACAGAAATTAGCTATACACCATTACAAAAATTAACTATGGCAGCAACAGGCATTTGGGGCTGTGTTGGTACTGCCTTGTTTTTTTACCGTAGAAAGGTAGAATCCTAATGCATATTCCAGATGGTTTTTTGTCACCAACAGTATCAATTGCTGGCTATGCTGCCACGGGTGGTTTAACCTGGTATTCTTTGCGTCAGCTTAAGCAACAAGCTAATTCGCCAGAACAAATTCCCAAAGCTGCTTTACTCACGGCTGCCTTTTTTGTTATTTCTCTAATTCATGTGCCCATACCCCCTGCAGCGAGTGTCCATTTAGTGCTTAATGGCTTGTTGGGTGCGATTTTGGGCTATTACGCTGTGCCTGCAATTCTCATTGGACTGTTTTTCCAGGCGGTATTTTTCCAACATGGTGGTTTGTCTACTCTAGGTGTCAATAGCTTAATTCAGGTAATTCCAGCTTTGTTTGCCTATTACCTATTTGGTTTACGACATTATTTAGGCAGAAAACTTCCTGGAACAGAAATTTGTGCCTTTGGGGCAGGTTTTTTGGGTACCAGCTTAGCTGCATTGCTATTTGCTGGCTTAATTGTGTTAACAATTCCGGCGGAGTTGAATGCACAAATAGAGCGATTGGCGGTGTTTTCTTTCCTGGTGTCTCACCTTTTCCTCGCTTTTATAGAAGGTGGTTTTAGCGTGATGCTAATCTCTTTTTTGGAGCGAGTTAAACCAGAAGTATTGGAAAGTAAATAATTGAAATTAACTCTTGATGAATATGCCCATCTCCAGTCGCCAATTCATAGGTGGGAACAAAGTTCTAAGTTAGTGGCATTACTAACTTTAATTTTTGCCTTTGCTTTTGTACAAAAGGTAAATTTACTACCAATTATGATCTTGGTAACTCTAATTTTGTTTTTCTTATCTCGGTTACCTTGGTCTTTTTTGCTCAAGCGCTTGCGCTATCCTGGTGTATTTCTTGCTTCTATGGTGCTTTTGCTACCTTTTGTAGCAGGTAAAACGGTTCTATTTAGCTTTGGTTTCCTAAGTGTGAAGCAGGAAGGATGTATCGCAGTAATGCTAATCGCAGCTAGGTTTCTGTGCATTTTAACTGTCAGTATTGTCTTGTTTGGCACTGCTCCTTTTTTAACCAGTATGAAAGCGTTGCGCTCTCTTGGTTTACCCCATATCATTGTTGATATGATGCTGCTTTCCTATCGTTACCTGGAACAGTTGGCTGAATCGCGTCATCGAATGCAACAGGCGATGCGATTACGTGGTTTTCAAGCTAAAGCTTTAAATCGTCGCACTCTCAAGATGTTGGCAAATGTAGCTGGTAGCCTTTTGGTACGTAGTTATGAACAATCTCAGCGAGTTTACCAAGCAATGAAATTACGAGGTTATGGCTATCAAACGATACAAAAACAAACTTATGATTGGCATTGGCTCTGGAAATTAGAACTTCAAAGTTTAGTTGCTTTTTACCTCACCTTGTTAATTGCTATAGCTTTTTTCATCGCCAATATTTTCTCTTAGTAATAACTCAGAGAGAACTGTATGATCAAAAATGTAGGGACGTAAATTTTTGTGTCCCTACAATGGGTAAAAATTCTTGAAACTGAGTTAGATTTAAGTCGCAGGTTTTTGACGAACTGCACCTGAACTGCCAGAATAAGACGATTGTTTCACCATTGCTTCTTCTTCCACAGGTGCAAACTCGATATGATTGAGTAAAGTAGTCACAAAAGCAAACAGTAAAAAGGGCAAAGAGATAACAAGTACAATACCTACGATTACCAAAGAAGAGGCTTGTTGAGTACTACTCCACATTGCAAGAGTAGTTGCAAGACTAAGGAAAATAACTATTAACCAGACAATAATCTGACCATAGATATCACCAAAGGTCAGAGTGCAAATCATACGATACTTTTGAGCTTCTTGATCCATCATTTTTCCCGTAGTTTTTTGAACTCTTATATTAAGACTATGTCTTGGTTGTAGACGATATTTAAATCTTTTTAAAAGACTTGCAACATCAATTTACATTGTTGATAGTGTTTGCTGCACAAAAATATCTCACTTTGAGAATAAATTATAGTGCAATTACTGTAGGCATTTTCATCTGTTCATAAGTTACTCATGGAGTAGTAAAACTTACCAAATCGTCAGGTAAAGATGTCTATCAACAATGAAGAGCGGGGTTACAAATTTATTACCACTGAACCCCCAACAGGAGCTCATCAAGTCCATGAGCAAAAGGTCTGGGATGCAACCAAACAGGCTTTTACATCTAGAGAGTGCATTGCATATTGGCGCTACCCTATTTTTGCTCAAGTAGGCGAGAAGCGCAAGGAACCGGATATTCTGATTGCAGATGCACAACTGGGCGTAGCTTTGATTAAGGTGCTACCAATTACCATAGAGCAATTGCTACAAATTGAAGGTGAAAAATGGATTATCAGGGAAGATTTTCCCTCCTCTCAGGTGCAACCAAATGCAGAAATTCAAGTGCAATTGCTAGCCTTAATTGCCTATTGCGATCGCGATCCCCAACTCTGGCGTAAAGTTAAAGGTAGAGTGATGATTGCTCTACCTTTAATTACCAAAGAGCAGTGGCAACAAAGAGGATTTGAAAACATAGAAAACTGCCCTCCTTTACTTTTCCAAGATCAGTTAACACCAACTAGCTTCATTGAATCCTTAGAGCAAGCAAATCCGATGATTCCTGGAGAGGATTTAGGAGAAGAAAAATGGGAGTTGTTATTATCGGTAATTAGTGGTGTTTCTTTCTTACGCCAGCCTCGTCGCCCCCGAGTTACTTCAGATCGCAACAATCGCTCTTTTATTATCGAAACATTGCAAGAGCAACTCTATGAATTAGATTGGCAACATGAACACATTGGCAAAGAAATTCCTCCTGGATTGCAGCGTATTCGTGGTGTGGCTGGCTCTGGAAAAACTATTTTGCTCTGCCAAAAAGCTGCCCATATGCACCTCAAACATCCTGATTGGGATATTGCTTTAGTTTTTTTTACTCGCACTCTCTATGATTTGATGATCGGTTTAGTAGATCGCTGGTTGCGGCGTTTTAGTAATGGAGAGGTGCAATACAATCCCCAAACTAATAAAAAATTGCGTATACTCCACGCTTGGGGAGCAAAAGATCAGCCAGGATTTTATAGAACTATTTGTCAACAGCATGGCATAACAGCTAAAACTTCTAAAGATACTAGAGAAAGACCACCTAATCATGGTTTAGCTGAACTCTGCAAAAGAGTACTTGAAGAAACTAAAATAGAACCTGCTTTTGATGCGATTCTGATTGATGAAGGTCAAGATTTAGTAGTAGAAGACAATTTAAAATATCAACAAAAACAACCAATTTACTGGCTAGCTTATCAATCTCTGCGACCTGTAGATCCAGAAAATACTCAGCAACGACGTTTGATTTGGGCCTATGACGAAGCCCAAAGTCTTGATAGCTTAAAAATTCCAACCACTAAAGAGTTATTTGGAGATGATTTGAGTAATTTACTTTCCCAAGGTTCTCAATATTCAGGTGGTATAAAAAAATCAGAAATAATGCGTCGATGCTATCGTACTCCAGGCTCAATTGTAACAGCAGCTCACGCTATTGGTATGGGATTATTACGTCCCCAAGGAATGTTAAGTGGAATTACCCGCGCAGAGCAATGGCGTGCCATTGGTTACGAAGTAACGGGTAAGTTTACTCCTGGACATACAATTACCCTCCATCGCCCTCCAGAAAACTCACCCAATGGGATAGAAAATTTGTGGGAAGAAGCCGTTTTAGAATTTAATACTTACAACTCTCGTCAAGAAGAATTAGAAGCCCTGAGTGAGAAAATTTTGCATAACGTCATTGAAGATGATCTCAAGTTGAGCCGAGAAATTTTAGTGATTATCTTAGGAGCTTCTAGCGATGCAATGGAGTTAGAAAACAAGGTGGCTAACTTTTTAATTGAACAGGGAATAAAAATTTATATTCCCACAGCTTTAGAACTAGATGAAATTAGTCCTCAATGGCCCAATAAAAAACCAGATCAATTTTGGCTTGACGGTGGAGTAACTATATCTCGTGTCACTCGCGCCAAAGGTAACGAAGCTGATATGGTTTATGTAGTCGGCTTAGATAATATAGCAAGGAATGAAGATGATGTTAGGTTGCGAAATCAACTTTTTGTTGCCTTGACAAGAGCCAGAGGTTGGGTAAATGTAAGTGGTGTGGGAGAATACCCTTTTTACCAAGAAATGCAGCACGTCATCGAGAGCAAAAATAGTTTTACTTTTACCTATCAGCGACCTTTAAAGCGAAATATTGTAGAAGAAGGTGTTGTTTAGTAAAAAATAGCGCAATAAACTTTAATGTCTAATCTGTCTTGGTTAGTTGTAATTACTGAGGCAGATTTATTTTCTTTGTGTATAATCAAGCGCGAAGATAACATTATTAGCCGCTTAAAAAATCACTAAAGAATAATATTTAATATAAGTTTTTCTTAATTATAAAAAAAATATTTAGTTGCCATCAACTACTTCCTTTTTTGTGTAATCTACCTAAGGTAATGTTTAAAAATAATCTGTAATGGCAATCTTTAAAGATTCCAATGGAAAAGCAACACAGCACGTTTATGGCGTGATGTCTTCGGACGGTAAAATTATTTCCGGTGAAGGTTTTAAAGCCCACAGAATTTGGTCAGGAACTTACATTATAGAGTTTGATCAGCCCTTTGCAGGTACACCAGCAGTCGTTTGCACAATTTATGGCAACGAGTGGCAGACTTTTGACAAGTCAATTGCCATTGTAGAGGTTGATGGTCGCTACTTTGTTCCCGTGACTTCCTCCATGGATCGCCCTGAGGATTGTGCCTTCACGTTTATTGCTTTTGGGCATATCTAACCCTCTCATTGGGAAGTTAAGCGAATCATCGCAGTTTCCGAATCTTTTAGTTCAATTTAGTTTCCGTAAGTAAATATAAAAGGAATCAGATTATGGCAATTATCGAAAAGCACCAGCACATCTACGGTGGAGTTTGGTCAGATGGTGTTATGTGGTTTGGTGAAGGCTTTAAGTCTAGAAAAATTAAGGAAGGCACCTACGTTATTGAATTTGCCCAACCCTTTGCCAAAATACCTGCGCCTGTTTGCACAATTAACGGATATGAGTGGAAGACATTCGATAAATCCGTTGCTATCATTGAAATTTGGGAAGGTGGCTTTATTGTAACAACTTCCGATCCCAGAATGCCTATGGACTGTACCTTCACCTTTATTGTCTTTGGTGACGTCTAGCCAACAGAATTAACAACAAAATATATTTTCTGAGAGAGGTAAATCTTGGGGTAAGTGCCGAAATTACCAGCTATTAATAAGTTGATAAAGTCGCACTATCTAGGATTTACCTCTCATTGTATTTAATAAAAACAACCAAGAAAAAGGAAAACGTAACACTAACTTTGGTGTCATCCAAAAATTATCAGTTGAGCATTGCTACTAATGGCTAAAAAGAAAAGCACCTCTCCACAAAATTGTGCTTCGTACTTCTTAATCAACCATTAGCCTTATCGTTGCTAGCATTTGGAACAACCGAATTCTACTTTAGTCAGGAATTGACTAACATGACACTAGTAAAAAAATGTATTGCTGAATTTATTGGCACCTTTTGGCTTGTCCTCGGTGGTTGTGGTAGCGCCGTATTAGCAGCTGCCTACACAACCGAAGGCGCTAAAATTGGAGCTGATACCACCTTTCCCCTAGGAATTGGTTTAATTGGTGTTTCCCTCGCATTTGGTCTTACCGTACTAACCATGGCGTATGCGATTGGACATATTTCTGGTTGTCACCTTAACCCAGCAGTTTCCTTTGGCTTATGGGCGGCGAAACGCTTCCCAGGCTCGGAACTAGTACCCTATATCGTATCTCAAGTATTGGGGGCAATTTTAGGTGCGGCACTAGTTTACCTCATCGCCAGTGGCCAATCAGATTTTGCTCTAACTGGCTCCAATCCCCTTGCTACCAACGGTTTCGGTGCTCACTCTCCCGGAGGCTATCCCCTCCTAACCTGTCTGATTACCGAAATAGTTCTCACTTTCATGTTCTTAATCGTAATCTTAGGTTCCACAGATGCGCGCGCCCCCAAAGGATTTGCTCCCATCGCCATTGGTTTAAGCCTCACTCTGATTCATCTAATCAGTATTCCTGTAACCAATACCTCCGTAAATCCTGCTCGTAGCACAGCACCAGCTATCTTCGCCGGAACAGAACTTTTAAGTCAAGTGTGGCTATTTTGGTTAGCCCCAATTCTCGGTGCACTGATCGCCGGATTCATTTACCATTTCTTCCTCGATGAGCCTTCTACAAGAGAAATGGCTCTGGAAGGACAACATACAACCTAGCTTTAACTGAGTTCGGGTAATGCTAAATTCAAGACAAGCTAATCCCGAACTATAGCTAATTTAACGTCGATAGCGTCGATCCTGCCAAGCGTAGTCAGCTTCAGAATGATCAGTCGGCGCTTCTGGCTTGATCATAGACTTCTTTGATTTTTTCTGATTCATTGCTTGCTTAACCAGCTTAGTCAGATTTTTCCAAGATAACTCCCTTTGAGGTAGAATTTCTCGCAATTCCTTCAGTGCAGCTTGGGCTTCCTCAGAATCAAAACTACTCTGTGATAGCAAGGGAGTAGAAAACCTAATGGGATCTCGTTGCACAGCAGCTAGGGCATGACGCACTGCTCTGATAATATCGTGACCATAATCTTTTTGCGCCCGCTTCTCCTGTCTGCGTAAACCTTCTTCAGAAGAAGCATACAGAGGTGGTAAGCGATTGAGAGCAAAGGTTGCTACTTCCACTTTATTAATATACACAGCAAGTCTAGGAGAAACTTGACTTAACTGATTTTCTACTTCTTCAGCTACCAACCATTCCATGACATTTTGGTAGACTTGGTTGTGTATAGGATATTGTGGGGGTTCAGGAGAAGGGTTAGATACCATAACTCAAACTTAATAACGAAACTATTTAGTCGTTCTAGTTTGAGAATTCCCAAAAACCGAACCTAAATCTCAATGCTATGGTACTACGCGCAAGCAATAGGCAACAGGAGAACTTTTTCTCAAATCAGGATTGGCACTGCATTTTTTGTGTTTGAGGGGGAATTGGAAGAGATGCTTCGTTGGTAATGCACTTTGAAGTGCGAAATGTGGGTTTGAAGATTGGTTTAGCACCCTGGTTTAATTTAGGAGACATCTAGGTCAGGTTCCAACCGGAAGCTGCAATCCTCTCTAGGCGACCCATTTGCGATAACAACGGGTTGTAATGGGATAGGGATGAAACACCTCCAAAAAATGCTTTTGTAACATGACAAAGAAATTAGCAATTTTATCCGGATCATCCAGATGAAATGGGTACTCCTGTTCAAGCCCTTTAAAGAAAAACCAGTTAGCAATCAACTTACCTTCTGCCTGCAAACTATCATGAAAACGCAAGATTTGTTGACTTGGCTCCGGCAAGTGCTCTAACACATCAAAAGCCAGGATGATATCAAAATGTTCTGCTGGATCTACTTCAGTGCAAAAGGTGATTTTGTCACTTCCCCAACCTAATTGTTGAGCACGATACTGGGTGAATTTCAAATTAATTGGGTTGAGGTCACAGTAAACAACCTGTTCCACCTGGGGGCAAAGGGCTGCGGCAATGGTATGAGTCCCAATTCCGCCACCAAAATCCAACACCTTACCCTGGGCATGATCGGCAACCAAGCGTAAGGTATCACCAATATAATCAGCACTCCCTAAATGCCAGGCACCCAGCTCAAACAGATACATTTCTTCAACTTGATCCCGATAGAATTCCGTCGCTTTCTCCCAATCGAAATCCCTCAAACCACGAGATTGTAACTCAGCTTTACCCTGATCCAGCTGTTGATTTAGTTTGGTCTCATCAATATCTAGGAAGTCTCGAATATGCTGTTTCAAATCAAAACAATTGTGCCAAAATCCTTCTAGGGAATCAGGAATAGGAAAATAAGACATGGATAACACCTCTGAGACAATATTTCTTTGAGATTTGCGGATTTTTGGATACTTTAAGTACAAATAATAGGATAAGGGAGAATTCCCAGCTTGGAATACTCTTGTTCTACGAGATCGACAAACAGAACATTATCATCACACTGAACTAAGCCATTATGAATGCGTTTCTCAATTTCCAGGGTAATTTCTAAACATTGTTGTAAAGCCTTCAGAACCCCAGGACTTTGGATCGGCGTTTCTCCCTCTTCAATGCGTTGGAGTAGTTCTTGTTTTGTCTTAATAAATCTTGCTGTGGTTTCTGGATCATTAGTTAGGGAACCCTCACGTCGGCAATAGTGATGTAACGGGGTTGGAAAGTGGTAAATCTCAGAGATATAGTCATAGCAGGCCATGGTGAAGACAAAGTCTTCGACGGCAGCAAGGCTAGCATCGTAAAAGAATTTTATTTTTGTGCGATCGAACAACAGCATACTGCTATTGGCAAAGTTCACCAGAGGATATTGGGAATAGGTTAATCCACTTGCCGGAATTTGATCCCCCACATTTCTAATCAGAGAACCGTTTTCCGATTTGATTGCCACGGCACAGGATGTTACACCATACTCTTTCGTTTTGGGAACCATTTGCTCCAGTTTGGAGGGAACGAAGTAATCATCACTATCAAGCAAAGCCACAATGGTACCAGATGCTGCTTCCAAACCCATATTTCTAGCATTTTGCACACCACTGCCCACTTGTCCAGTACTGATAAACTTAATGCGATGATCATCCAAGGATTGAGCTTGGCAAAAAGATTGGTAATCTAACAAATCATCAGCAACGATCAACATTTCCCATTGTTCATAGGTTTGGGCCAAAACACTTTTGATGGCCCCAAGGATGTAGGTTTGGGTATAATAGGCAGGGGTAATAATTGAAACAAGATCCATCCACTTAGCCTGACAATCAATTCACCAACATACTACCCCATCCCTGTAAACTTTCGGCTACCCACATTAGGCGAGGAAAATTCAGGGATTTTAACAGAGAGCGGGGCGTGCAGAGCTGCGCTCTCCCAGCTTCAGTCGGTAGCCAAACTTGCCGTAGGGTTTACAATCTAATTGCGAATCAAACCCTAATTGTTCCTGTAAGACTTGCACTATGACCTCTTCACCGCTTCCCACTTCACAACCGCCCATTTCACAACCTCAATGGGAACCCCAAAAAATTCACCCGAACATCTTGACACGAGCCGCAGTATCCCCCCATTCCTTGGTTTGGCATGAAACCGAATTTCCAGGTATTACCTTTGGCTGTTTTGAATCGGATGACCAGGTGCAAGAGCATCCCGTCACCATGCTAACCCGCTTTGGTCCTGGTAGCTTTTTTCCCCTCCATGGCCATCCTGGTGGCGAAGAGATTTTGGTGGTAGAAGGCACCTTCGCTGATGAAACAGGGGTCTATGCCCCCGGTACCTATATGCTGAACCCAGAAGGATTTGAGCATTTACCTTACAGCGATCAGGGCTGCCTCACCTTTGTGAAACTGCGGCAACATGGGGGTGAATCACGTCAACAGATCAGAACCAATATTTACAATGACCAAGGGTGGCAACCGGGTCCGATCGCCCAAATTGAGATTAAGCCTTTATATGGGCAAGCAGGTTTCCCTGAAAAAGTGTGGGCGGAGCGGTGGCAACCCGGTACAACCCTGGAGCAGGTCACTGAATCGGAGGTGAAAGAGATCTATGTCCTGGAAGGAAGTTGGAGTGATGAATTGGGAGATTATGCCACGGGCAGTTGGCTGCGCTATCCCCCTGGCTGCCCCTACAGTCCCGCTTCTGCCCAAGGTTGCACCATTTACGTCAAAACCTATCCTCTCGATACCACTCGATTCATTGTGGGAGATGATTTTAAGCATCCCTTTGAGTAGTTGGGGGAGTAGAGCAAGTAGGGTGGGCATCGCCCACCTTGACCCGGCGATACTTCAGAGAGTGAGGCTCCTGGGGAGGGTCAGGAAACCTGGCCCCTAGGGGTAGTTGGCACGAAAGTGCAGGAATTAGGGTTTAGGTGTGATGGGGTAGGAATGATCTTTGTTGAGGATTTAAACCTAGTTAGTTTGTCTAGAGGGATGCTAGGGAAGCACTGTTTAGATGCTGGTTTTGGTCAATTCTTCAAGATCCTTGAACAAACTTGTTTTCAGCGTGGTGTCTATTTCCAGAAAGTAGATGCACGAAAAACTTCTCAAATATGCCCTAACTGCCGACACGAAACAGGCAAGAAGGTATTAGCAGAGCGTATTCATAAATGTGACAATTGCGGATATACAACTGACCGCGATGTTGCAGCCGCCCAAGTAGTTCTGATTAGAGGACTTGCAGCCGTAGGGCATACGGTGAAGATGCTTAGTGAGGGTAAATTCATTGGAGTCCCTGTGAACTAAGAATCCCACGCGCTTAGCCCTTCGGGGCGCACTTCGTGTATAGCCGTGAGAGTGTCAATTAAGCATTCGCACTATCTCTGTAATCCAAAAGAAATGTCGGCTGGGAACATCTTTGGAGAAAAGGAGAACTTGGGGCGGAATAAGAGAGATATTTGAGGAAGAAGTGGAGTGTTGTTCGCTTGAGCCACTTTTTATCGCAGGCTAACTCACCAAATCTTTGCCAAACTTGGAGTTTCTTTTGTTCTGCAAGGATAATACTAATTTGCCTTTCATTCAACAAAGCCGCTTGTCGAAGATAATAACCTAGGGGATATTTAGATGGTCGTAAGATAATCTTTGACCAACTATCAGCAAAAAAGTCCGCCGTCTGCTGCTCAATCCAACCATGAAGGGAACAAATTTCTCCCACTCTAAGCTCTGGATATTGCTGTTGATCCCGCAGTGCCACATCAATTTGAGCCGTAGACAGCAAACCAGCTTGTTGCATTACTTTACCAAGGGGCTTGAGTTTATAAGGCTCTGGAGAAGTGAAATGAAATTGAGACATGAGTTTAGTTCCCTGGCTACTTATAGCAAGAGCTCAATTGCTTAGCTTGTAGAAATTTCTTGCTTTAATTTAAATAATCAGTTCCAGAATTGACACTAAAACGATTAAAAACCATCCTGACAAGAAATCTTATCTATGTATTCAAGCTAAATTAATTTCAATCCGGGTACACTACACCCTTTTCTAGAAGATTTTAAATATCTTTTCAGTTCATACAAAAAACAAATAACCAAGATCTAACCTTCCATTGCTGCAACAGACTTGGGAACAGCAGCTGTCAAAACCTCATTCCCTGTCTCTGTAACCAAAACATCATCCTCAATGCGCACACCAATACCCCGCCAACATTCCTCAACTTCCGGTTGTCCTTCAACTGGTTTAATATCTGGTGCAATATAAATTCCCGGTTCCACCGTCAATACCTGTCCCGGTTGCAAACTTTGCCATACCTCCTCGCTATGCTTGTAAACTCCAGCATCATGGACATCCAAACCTAACCAATGTCCAGTGCGGTGCATATAAAAAGGCTTATATTGCTCCTTCTCAATAATCTCCTCTACATCTCCTACCAATAGGCCCAAATCAACCAAACCCTCCACCAATACCTGCACTGCCCTCTCATGGAAAGCATTGTAAGGATTGCCCGGTTTAACCTCCTCTGTAGCTTGAATTTGAGCTTCTAAAACCAGCTCATAAATCGCCCTTTGTTCTGGAGTAAACTTGCCATTAACAGGAAAGGTGCGAGTAATATCTCCGTTGTAGTAACCATAACAACAACCCGCATCAATCAGTAGCAAATCGCCATCGTGCATTTGACGCTCATTCTCTGTGTAGTGCAAGATACAAGCATTCGCACCTGAAGCCACAATCGAAGGATAGGCTGGTCCCATACCTCCCTCTCGGCGAAATAAATACTCAATTTCCGCCTGTACCTGGTACTCATAACGCCCTGGTTGAGCAAATTCTCGCGCGCGATTGTGAGCTTCAGCAGATATTGCAGTTGCTTGACGCAACAACCCCAATTCCGCCGGACTTTTCACCAGACGCATGCCGTGGAGTAAGGGGTTAGTATCCTCAAGAGCCACTGGTCCACTACCCCGTTTTTGATAAAGTGCCATTAGTCTTTGCCAAAGATATAACACTTGCTCATTAAACTTCTTGTCTCGTCCCAGATGGTAGTAAATTCTGTCTGCCTTCTCTAAATATTGAGGTAGCTTTTGTGCCAACTCCGCAATCGGATAAGCCTCATCAGCACCATACTCTTGCTTCGCAGCTTCAACCCCCACTCGATAACCAGTCCAGGTTTCTTTTTCTGGGTCTTTTGGCTGCACAAAGAGCACAAAACGATGTTCTGGATGATGGGGAGCCAAAACCGCCACTGCTTGTGCCTCGTTAAAACCCGTAAGGTAGAAAAAATCGCTGTCTTGACGATAGACATATTCCACATCATTATGCATTACCGCCGTTGGCGCACTGCGAAAAATGGCTGTTCCAGCACCAATTTTACTCATCAACTGTTCACGGCGTTGGCGATATTCTTCCTGGGTAATAGTCATCTATGTAGCTATTATTTTTCGGTTACTAACTGTTATTGTAGCGATCTGCGATTCAAGCTCTCCCATTCCCCAAAGTTTATCTTGCAAAGCTGTTGGTTCCAGGAATAATTATCAAAAAAATATGGGGACGTAACACTGTTACGTCCCCATCGAGCTAATCTAACTTAACTCAAAAGTGAGCCTAGTCAAGATCAGGCATAGCTAGTACGGGTTCTGTCTCGCGGTCGATACCCTTCTCAAAACCAGCCACAGCAGCACGAGCGCGGCCCGCGTGCCATAGGTGACCAATTAAGAAGAAGAACGCCAACAAGAAGTGAGAACCAGCTAACCACTGACGTAGGTTAACGTAGTTGAAACCGTTGGTTTCAGTAATAATGCCACCTACAGAGTTGATGGAAGCGTTAGGAGCATGGGTCATGTACTCAGCAGCACGACGAATTTGCCAAGGCTGAATATCATTTCTGATCTTGTCTAAGTCAAGACCATTAGGACCACGTAGAGGCTCTAACCAAGGACCACGGAAGTCCCAGAAACGCATGGTTTCACCACCGAGAATAATCTCACCAGTAGGAGAGCGCATTAGGTATTTACCTAGACCTGTAGGACCTTGGGCAGAACCGATGTTAGCACCCATTTTTTGGTCACGGGATAGGAAAAGGAAAGCTTGAGCCTGAGAGGCTTCTGCGTTGGTAGGACCATAGAACTCGCTAGGATAAGCGGTGTTGTTGAACCAAACAAAGCAAGAAGCAATGAAGCCCATCATGGACAATGCGCCTAAGCTGTAGGATAGGTAAGCTTCACCAGACCAGATGAAAGCACGACGAGCCCAGCCAAAAGGCTTGGTCAAAATGTGCCAAA
>CAZWGS010000087.1:0-21882 GCA_964633315.1 uncultured bacterium
AAACATCAAGCTCGTGAGATGATGATTAAAAGAGCAGAGGATATGGGTGTACCTTGGCGCGAATCGGTAGCAAAATTGCGTACTCGTGATTGGGATAGTGAATTAGCAGCAGTCCAAAATCCCAACCTAACCTACCCAGAATACTATCTACGCTCATTCCACGCCTACGAAAATGGAAACTTGAATTGGGATGCAGCTTTAGAAGTCGAATTTGCTGCCTACGCAGTTCACTCCAAATTATGGGAAGATGCGGGTAAGAAAGGCGATGCTATGCTTAGGCAAAGCTACCACGATGTTTTGCTAGCCCAACTACCTATACAGCCTCAAAATATCCTCGATTTAGGTTGTGGTGTGGGTATGAGTACAATGGCACTGCAAGAAATTTATCCCCAAGCTAAGCTTACGGGAGTAGATTTATCCCCCTACTTTATCACCGTTGCCCACTATCGCTCCGAGCAACAGCAAACTGATATTACATGGAAACACGCAGCCGCAGAAGCCACGGGTTTGGCTGACGAAAGCTTTGATTTAGTTTCCGCTTGTTTAATGTTCCACGAATTACCCCAACAACCATCTCGGGAAATCTTCGCTGAAGCGCGGCGTTTATTAACCTCCGGCGGCTATTTAACGATTATGGATATGAATCCTCGCTCCCAAGTTTACGCCACTATGCCGCCCTATATTTTGACACTGCTTAAGAGTACAGAACCATATCTAGATAAATATTTTGCCTTTGATATCGCCCAAGCGATTATGGATGCTGGTTTTGAGGAACCAACTATTACCTGTAATACCGTTCGTCATCGCACAATTATTGCTAGAGCAAAATAATATCCCATCTTCAGCAAGACATAAAAAACGGGTAGCCTTTGAAGCTACCCAAAAGAACTTACTAACCTAAGCAGAACAATAAAATTTTAGGAGAGAATCTAAGCTACAGCAGTCTTTTTGGTGCTTGCGGACAATTCACCTTTAGCATACTTAGCTGCAAATTCATCCAAGCTTACTTGCTTAATCTTGGTAGCATGACCAGCGGTACCAAAAGCATCATAACGCTTCAAGCAAACCTGCTTCATGTAAGCGATAGAAGGCTTGAGGAAGTGGCGGGGGTCAAAGTTAGAAGGATCTTTGAAAGCAGCCTCACGAATCGCTGCGGTAATCGCTAGACGGTTGTCGGTATCGATATTTACCTTGCGTACACCACTCTGAATACCCTTTTGAATTTCTTCAATGGGTACACCGTAGGTTTCAGGAATATTACCACCGTACTGGTTAATCATCTCTAACCACTCTTGGGGTACTGAAGAGGAACCATGCATTACCAAGTGAGTGTTGGGTAAACGCTTGTGGATTTCTTCAATTCTGCTGATAGCTAGAATTTCGCCTGTAGGCTTGCGGGTAAATTTGTAAGCACCGTGGCTAGTACCAATTGCAACCGCTAAAGCATCAACTTGAGTACGCTCAACAAATTCTACTGCTTCGTCGGGGTCAGTCAATAACTGATCTTTGCTTAAAGTACCTTCAAAGCCATGACCATCTTCCGCCTCACCTTGACCAGTTTCCAAGGAACCCAAGCAACCTAGTTCTCCTTCAACACTGGCTCCAACAGAGTGAGCAACTTTTACAACTTCTGCAGTAACGCCAACATTGTACTCGAAGCTAGCAGGAGTTTTGGCATCAGCTTCTAGAGAACCATCCATCATTACGCTGGTGAAACCGTTACGAATAGCGGAATAGCAGGTAGATGGTGCATTACCATGATCTTGGTGCATAGCAATGGGAATGTGGGGATAGGTTTCCACTGCTGCTGTAATCAAATGACGTAGGAAGTTTTCTCCAGCGTACTTACGTGCACCACGAGAAGCTTGTAAGATTACAGGGCTGTTTGCTTCATCAGCCGCCTGCATAATTGCCAGGATTTGCTCCATGTTGTTGACATTATATGCAGGAATGCCATAACCATTTTCTGCTGCGTGGTCCAAAAGCAATCGCATTGGTACGAGCGCCATAGGTATCCTCCTTTCTATTCCTATAATTTATCGAGGCTGATTATTAAAGAAAAATTAATTTTCTTCTCTTTGTCAATCTTAAGATAAATTTCAACATTATGACTAATTGTTTTTTTCGATTAATAGTCACAACCCTCAATTAACCCTTGTTAACTGAGTCTAGGCTGGTTATTTTTCTAAAAATGGGTCGCCTGGGATTCGAACCCAGGACCAATCGGTTAAAAGCCGAGTGCTCTACCACTGAGCTAGCGACCCGTAAGTGGGATAAATTTAATTTGTCGCACAGCTACTTATATTAGCACAGGTTTAAGGAAAAAACACTACCTTGCCAATTAAATTTTTTAAGTAGCAAAAAAGCATTGCTCCATGCACAGGTAAGAGGAAACTGACAACAGCCAAAAGTTTGATTCTTTGTTAATCCTATGACCTTAATGGACATCTGGGAAAATTAAAGCATCTGAATTTGTACCCATTGTAGGAATGTAGAATTTTGTGTCTCCATGTAGCAATTATCTTTCTTAGTAAGCTACATCCCAATCAACTATTAACCATTAACCATTAACAAGAATTAGGATTTTGCTTGTACCCCAGTCAAATGAGAACCGCTATATTTCAAAAAAAACCCCATAAATATCATTACCTCTAGATATCTATGGGGTCTCAAGATTACTTCTGTTAAGAACTTCACACAAAGCCAGTAGCTTCCGTGAGGAAAATTTTGGTGGTTAAGGTTTAGTAGCTAATACCGCGATAGGTCATCTTATTTTTTGAGTGTGCTGTTTTGACCATTTGTGGGCTGTGCAGCTTGAAACCTAGACCCCGATATTTGCCTTCTGATTTGGTTGCAGTTGCAATTACAGAGTTGTTGTGATTGTAGTTAATACCGCGATAGGAAAGTTTCATGATTTTCGCCTCCGAAAAAAAACGTGGTGTTTTGAGGCGCGTTCCTTCGGGACAATCCCCTACTTCCGTCTCTCTATCATGATTATTGGAGAGATGAACGAATTAGTTTCTGTATCTATTGTTACCAAAAACTAAACTCCTGTCAAGATTTTTTTGAATTAATTTTGCAAGCAGGTGACCTGATAAACTAAATATCTCGTAAATAGCGCGCTTTTAGAGCAATCAATCGCGCTCCAGATCAAAGCTTCAACAACAGGTTTATAATGCCGATGCAACCGAAACTCATTATTCATGGTGGTGCTGGTAGTTCCCTAAAAGGTAAGGGAGGATTAGCAGTGGTGCGCGAATCGCTTCACACCATCGTTCAAGAAGTCTATACTTCCCTGTTAGCGGGTGGGAGTGCTAAAGATGCAGTAGTTCAAGGATGTCAGCTACTAGAGAATCATCCCCGCTTCAATGCAGGAACTGGTTCTGTACTACAGTCGGATGGGAACATTCGCATGAGTGCATCTTTGATGGTGGGTAGCACCCAAAGCTTCAGTGGTGTAATTAATGTTTCTCGTGTCCAAAATCCGATTTTACTAGCCCAAATTTTGCAAGAACAAGAAGATCGAGTTCTTTCAGATTATGGTGCAGCAGAGTTATTGCGGGAAATGCAAATACCCATTTATGACCCCTTGACAGATTTGCGCTTGCATGAATGGATTGAGGAGCGTAAGGAAAACTTTGATAAAAAAATGGCTGGGGTAGTAGCAGAAGAGGAGTTGAGTGCTACTGGCGAAGCGCGACGCGGTACAATTGGCGTAGTTGCCCTCGATAGCCAAGGTAAAATTGCGGCTGCAACCTCCACTGGTGGTAAGGGATTGGAAAGAATTGGTCGAGTAAGCGATTCTGCTATGCCAGCAGGTAACTACGCTACAGCACAAGCAGGTGTAAGTTGCACAGGCATTGGAGAAGATATTATTGATGAGTGTCTTGCGGCTAAAATTGTAATACGCGTTACTGATGGTATGTCCTTGGCTGCGGCGTTGGAAAAATCTTTTCAGGAAGCTGCTGCTAATAAGAGAGATTTTGGAGCTATTTCCCTGGATGCTACAGGTACTATAGGCTGGGGTAAAAACTGCGAAGTTTTGCTTGCTGCTTATCACGATGGGAAAGGAATCGGCGATACTTTAGAGTGGTCTGGTGATGAATTGACTGGTATCACTGCGTAAAGTAAGCAGTTAGGGAAATGGGGAAATAGTATTACAAACCGAGACTTCCAAGTGAGTAACTCTTGTAGGGACGTAAAATTTTACGTCCCTACATTCTTTTCAATACCTATCTGTTGTGTAATAGGAAACCCCTACCTGGGATGTTTGGTTTTCCCATCTAGGTGTTTGGGTCAGAATTACTACAATCAATTCAGATACAACTTCTAATTCAATTTCTCTGTGGCTAAGGGTTAACAGCCGCAAAATATAGCAATTGAGAGGAAAAAACAGCACCACAAGAGGAGGGATTAAGTACCAGTGCAACCAACAAATCCAAATCAATTTACAGAAAAAGCTTGGGAAGCAATTGTACAGACTCAGAATATTGCGAAGCAAAATAAGCATCAACAAATTGAAAGTGAACACTTGATGCAATCCCTCTTGGAACAGGAAGGTTTAGCTGCGAGTATTTTTAATAAGGTGGGTGTTAGTCTTCCTCGCTTGCGCGATAAAACCGCAGACTTTATTGCTAGTCAACCCAAGGTTTCTAAGCCTAGCGATTCGGTGTATTTGGGACGTAGTTTAGATAGTTTACTAGATCGCGCCGAAAAGTTTCGCCAGGAATTTGGAGATGACTATATTTCTGTGGAGCATCTAGTATTAGCCTACGCTCAAGATGAACGCTTTGGCAAAAAGATTTTTCAGCAGTTGAGTTTGTCAGAAAAGAAACTCAAGGAGACAATCGAAGAAGTTCGAGGTAGCCAAAAGGTAACGGATCAAAATCCTGAAGGTAAGTACGAAGCCTTAGAAAAGTATGGGCGAGAACTGACACAATTGGCTAGTGAAGGTAAGCTAGATCCAGTAATTGGTCGAGATGAGGAAATTCGCCGCACCATTCAAATTTTGTCTCGTAGAACCAAAAATAATCCCGTTTTAATTGGTGAACCTGGTGTGGGAAAAACCGCGATTGTAGAGGGTTTAGCGCAACGTATTGTCAGTCAAGATGTACCTGATTCTCTGCGTGACAGGAAGCTAATTGCGCTGGATTTGGGTGCATTAATCGCAGGTGCAAAATATCGCGGTGAATTTGAGGAACGTCTCAAGGCTGTACTCAAGGAGGTGACTGAATCTCAAGGACAGATTATCATGTTCATTGATGAGATTCACACCGTTGTTGGTGCGGGCGCTACCCAAGGGGCAATGGATGCAGGTAATTTGCTCAAACCCATGCTAGCACGGGGAGAATTGCGTTGTATTGGTGCAACAACTTTGGATGAGTATCGCAAGTATATAGAAAAAGATGCAGCCTTGGAGCGTCGCTTCCAGGAAGTATATGTGGATGAACCCAGTGCAGAGGATACAATTTCGATTCTGCGAGGGCTTAAAGAACGCTATGAAGTGCATCACGGTGTGAAAATCGCGGATAATGCTCTAGTTGCAGCAGCAATGCTCTCCACTCGTTATATTAGCGACCGTTTTCTTCCCGATAAGGCGATTGACTTGGTGGATGAAGCCGCCGCTAAGTTAAAGATGGAGATTACCTCTAAACCAGAGGAACTCGACGAAATTGATCGCAAAATATTACAGTTAGAGATGGAACGTCTCTCGCTACAAAAAGAAAATGATCCAGCTTCCCTGGAACGTTTGGCGAGAATAGAAAAGGAGTTAGCAAACCTTAAGGAAGAGCAAGGGAGACTAAAGGCTCAGTGGCAGGCGGAAAAAGAAGTTATTGACCAAATGCGCACCCTGAAGGAAAATATTGACCAAATTAACGTTGAAATTCAGCAAGCAGAACGCGATTATGACCTCAATCGCGCCGCTGAATTGCGCTATGGAAAGCTAACAGATTTGCAGCGCCAAGTGCAAGAGAAAGAAAATAGCCTTGCAGAAATGCAAACCACCGGAAGTACCCTGTTGCGAGAAGAGGTAATAGAAGCTGATATTGCAGAGATTATTTCTAAGTGGACAGGAATTCCCATCCTTAAATTGGTGGAGTCAGAAAAGGAAAAGCTACTCAACCTCGAAGACGAATTGCACGAACGTGTTATTGGTCAGAAAGAAGCTGTAACTGCTGTCGCCGAAGCGATTCAGCGTTCTCGTGCTGGTTTAGCTGACCCCAATCGCCCCACTGCTAGCTTTATTTTCCTTGGTCCCACGGGGGTAGGAAAAACCGAATTAGCCAAAGCGTTAGCAGCTAACCTCTTTGATACCGAAGAAGCTTTAGTCCGCATCGATATGTCTGAATATATGGAGAAGCACAGCGTTTCTCGCTTAATGGGTGCGCCTCCTGGATATGTGGGTTACGAAGAAGGAGGACAATTAACCGAAGCGATTCGTCGTCGTCCCTACTCAGTCATTTTATTCGATGAGATTGAAAAAGCTCATGCAGACGTGTTTAACGTGATGCTACAAATCCTCGATGATGGACGTTTAACCGATGCTCAAGGTCATGTGGTGGACTTTAAGAACACAATTATTATCATGACCAGTAATATTGGTTCTCAGTATATCTTGGATGTCGTTGGAGATGAATCTAAGTATGAAGAGATGCGCTTGCGAGTAATGAGTGCGATGCGCGACAGTTTCCGTCCCGAATTTCTCAATCGCATTGACGATAACATTATCTTCCACGCCTTAGACAAATCTCAGCTACGCAACATCGTGAAGCTGCAAATTCAGCAACTAGAGAAACGTTTAGCCCAGCAAAAGCTATCACTGAAACTCTCAGAAAGCGCCCTCGATTTCCTAGCTGAAGTCGGTTATGACCCAGTATACGGTGCTAGACCACTGAAACGAGCCGTCCAGCGCTATCTCGAAACTACGATTGCAAAATCAATTTTGCGTGGCGAATTCAAAGAAGGAGATATTATCAGTGTTGACGTGGAAGATGAACGTCTTACTTTTAATTGACACTCCCATCGCGAGACGCGAAGGATTCTTGGTTCCACGAGTCCACTTAAATTAAGCCCCTTGCGGTACTTAACTCAGAGGTGGTTCTCTCCCCTACACGAAGTGCGCCCCGAAGGGCTAGCGTAACTTTCCGTATGCCCTACGGTAGTGGATTACTCCGAAATTTGTTTGTTATCAAATGCTTCTCGTCTAGCTCCCATGAAGATTTTACCTATTCCTGGGCAAGAACTAGAACTATGGAATAGAACCCTATATCTTCAGTTGTCAAGGTTCAGCGACGTAACATATTAAGTTACTAGGTTTTTAGACAGGTTAATTACCTTTCCTGTAAGGGTGATTGTAGCAATCAAGTAACTACAATAGCAAGACAGAAGCTATCGGTGATTACATTAAGTAACTGCCCAAAATTCATCCCGTCGCCAGAAGTGAGGGTCTTCTTTTGGAAAAATGACAAAAAAAGGCTCTATGTGAAAGCACTTAGTTGATTTCAGCAGTATGTGAGGATAGCACTTACTGCTGATTTTTCTTCTTAGCAAGACTAAATAAAATTACCAAGTTAATTTGACTGAAATTCAACGGATTTTTAAATGTTTTCAATATTAATTTAATAGAGTAAAAATAAGTTTCTGACACCAGTTTTAATCTATTCCTCAAGAGAGGTGATGGTTAATCATAATTCGGCTAATTTCCGTAAAAATGCCTAATTTGGTGATTTTTTTGTTAATTTAGTTTAGTATTTGAGGCGAGCATCTTAATAACACGATTTTTATAAAGATATGTCTCTAATTCCCTACGGATTTAACAAGGTTAACGAGTTCACCCCAGCTCCAAATGGTGGCAGTAATCCCTGGCGCAGTATTGGTAATATTGCTAATTGGTCTTACGATGATCAGGAAAAAAGTTTTCTTTTAACAGCTGCCAGCAGCGATACTCTTCAAATCAAAATTTATATCCTTGGTCCTTCAGCTTTTCGAGTTCGTTTTAATCCCAACTCTACTGATTATTCGAGTAACTTATCGAGTGCTGTTGTTAACCGTAACCTAGGTCCAACTAAAGTTTTGCACAATGGCAATTCTGGCACTGTTGCATCTCAGACAGTAGACCAGAATAGTAATTCAAACCTTCTAATTGAGCTCGACAAGATTACTATCAATGTCGGTTTAACCCCTTATGGTATTTCCGTTCAACGTCAACTTGAAGGGGGTGGATCTCAGACTATTCATGAAACTGACTATGATTACAACTTAGTCTATATTCCACAATTTGATGCCTCTGGGAATGTCAAACCAGAAGTAACAGCTTGCTTCATGAAAGTGGCTCCTGGTGCAGGATACTACGGTTTTGGAGAAAAGGCGGGAATTAATCTCAACAA
The DNA here is from genome assembly GCA_964633315.1 of uncultured bacterium. Lineage (GTDB taxonomy): Bacteria > Cyanobacteriota > Cyanobacteriia > Cyanobacteriales > CAWCAG01 > CAZWGS01. Next base: position 8,388 of record CAZWGS010000087.1, read on the forward strand.
AAACTTCCGCACCATGACTTTCTTCAATTATGACAACTTCACCTACCAAGGACCCGCTACAGACCAACCAGATAGTAACGCTGTTGTAACATCGGGACCTGGACCTCTCAATGTAGAAGAACCCCTCTACAATTCCATGCCGATTTTAGTCGAGTGGAATCCTAACCCATCAGGGGATTTTGCTGGAGATCCTTACGCTTACGCTATCTTTTTAGATAATCCTGGTCAAAGCTTCTTCAATATCCAGACCAATGACTACTCCCAATATATGTCTGGCAAGTACTACTTTGGTGCCACATATAAGGAGATGGACTACTATTTCATGGCTGGAGATAATATTCCTTCAGTTTTGGGTCAATATGCCACTTTGACTGGACCATGTCCCATGCCACCAATGTATGCTCTAGGCTATCAACAGGGAGGATATGGATATTATGATACAGATCACTTGATAGAGGTTGCAGAAAAGTATCGTCAGTACAATATTCCCATTGACGGCTTACACATCGACGTTGACTTCCAAGACAACTACCGTACCTTCACCACTAGCAAAAAAAGATTTCCCGAAGCAACAAAGGGCAATAATAACAATTCTGACGGTACTACAGACCTATTTCACACGTTACACGGAATGGGATTTAAGTGTAGTACCAACATCACAGGCATCATGACTATGGTGAAAAAAGGTGATGAATATCCTAAGACGCACAAAGAGACTCCATATTCTGTCCAAGCTATCAACCTTAGCTACAACGAAAATGGCTATTCTGTAGTGGGTGAGCCTTATCAAAGAGATGTGATAACCGAAGGTAAAGATAAAAACTATCTCATCACTGACTACTATCTAGATGCTAATGGAAATAAACAAGGGCCAGGAGGACCATTCATCACCAACGAAAGCTATGGCTGTAACACAGGTTTTAACCCTAAATCTACAATACGAAATGTCAACAACGTTTCAGGTTGTGATGGTATTCCTCTAGGAACTTATGGTCACTACGCTGATCTCCTTAACAAGGATGTCAAAGCTTGGTGGAGTGGTAACTACTATGAATTAATTAACAACGGGCTAGACATGATTTGGCAAGACATGACTTGTCCGGCTGTAACTCGAAGTACAGAAGGTGCTGCTCATTACAAGACTTTACCTGGTGACCTCTTAATGAGCGATCTTGATGGTAGTCAAGTTCCCAATGCCAAGATTCACAACGCCTATGCCCTCAACATGATTAACGCAACCTACCATGGCCTGACTGCCATCAAGGGGGCATTACCAGACGGACACTACAACAAAAATAAGCGTAACTTTATTATCGCTCGGGGTGGATATGCCGGAGTACACCGTTATGCTGGCAACTGGACAGGGGATTCCGCTTCTTCCTGGGAGTTCTTATCAATTAATATCTCCGAAGTTATCAACTGGGGAATGTCTGGTCAACCTCTCAGTGGCTGTGATATCGGTGGATTTGCTAACGGTACTGGTAGTGAAGCGAAGTATGGTGTAACAGTTCATGATGCCTTTAGCACCGACCCAAACAATCCACCATACATTACCGGAGGTCAAACGGAACCAACTCTGTTCACTCGTTGGATGACCATGGGAGCTTTCCTACCCTGGTATCGTAACCACTACGATGGTTATACCAAAGCTTATCAGGAGCCCTACAACTACACCTATTACAAGTACGGTCCTAATCGCGACGACAGAGTACTTCCAGCCTGCTCCAAATACATCCGTATTCGCTACGCACTTTTACAATTATTCTACGATGCAATGTACGAGTGTACTCAAACGGGTGTACCAATTTGTCGCTCACTGTTCTTGAATGAGCCTCAAGATCCCAACCTCTATCCTCCAAGCGATCTTAAGGGCGTAAGTGTCAGCCCCTACAACCCTAGTGATGAGTACACATATGACATAACACCAACATATCGTGACTGCGACCAATTCTTCGTCGGCTCTGATTTCTTAGTAGCCCCCCTTATTCTTGAACGTTGGCAATCTTACTCTTATAGTCCTGGTCAAACCCATTATGGCGCTTCTCGACCAGTTTATTTGCCCAAAGGTTCCAATTGGTATGCCTTTACCGGTAATGTCTCTTTCCCCTCCAGCAAAGCAACGGAACCTATTTTACAGACCAATTTACCCACTGTACTAGACGGTAAATTAGGAGATCCCACTCCTGCAAAACCCAACGGTTACACAGCCAATTGGTCTTTTAACTCTCAACCACTGGATTTAGTCCCTATTTACATTCGCGAAGGGGCAGTTATTCCAGTGCGTCAACTTGAATCCTATGTTGGAGAGTGGGATAAAAATTACCTGACCTTCAACATTTATCCTGGTAGTGAGAGAGTGTATAACGAAGATCCTAGTAAGGATAATAGCTATACTTGCTATCAAGACGATCACGTCACCATGGATGCTGAGAAGAAGCAAGCTTATCGCACCACAAGGATTGAACACCAGCTAACAGCTTCTGGTAAGCAAATTACTTTGACTCGTACCTATGATAACTACCAACCTCCTGAAGATTTTTACTACATTGCTTTACTAGGACAAAAAAAATCTCCAAGTTCAGTTATCGCTAATGGTCAGAAACTTTCTTTATCAGGAAACGGCACTAAGGATTTAGCTAATTCCGGCAGTAATGGTTATTACTACTGTGAGAGTAATCAAACCATCTATATCAAAATCTTTGATACGGAATCAACAATGAAAATTTTTGTTTCAGGAATTAGTCAATAGCACTCAGTTGATGCATGGATAATAGTTAGTTATTGAAGTTAAAAATTAGGTTTTAAAAACTATAAACAAATAGTTTTTGGTAATTACTTCTGAACTAACTAGGGCTGATAAATAAAACTAGGGAAAAAGAAGGAGATAAGAATAGTTAATTTACTCTTATCTTCTCCCTTGTTTTACTCGGCCACTGCTTGTATTGCCCATTTATGCTATCTGAAATGAAGTTTAGGGCATTTTAAAAGCTGAATATATCCTGTGTTAACTTTTAAAATTTTGACTTGCAGCTAGCACTTTTTTTTGATAGAAAAGGAGAGCAAAAGTAAAATTTTTAGTAGAGTTTGGACCTTAATTATTTAGATTTGAGGAGAGCACATGAATCGAATTTTGAAAGTTTTTACTGCTTGCTTACTGAGTTGCATTTTGTTTATTTATTCCCTTCCAGCTCAAGCAGAAAATGCTCCTAATATCAATAGGGAACAGGTAGTTGCAGGTGTGGCTAACTATCTTCCTCCGGATATTCCCCTTAATAGAGAGACAGAAAAGGAATTAATGAACCAGAATTTTCCTTTTGTACAAAATATATTTGATTACATATCTTGGCAGTCTTTCTTTGGTGTTAATTGGCCTGTTGATGATCAGAAAAAACCTCTTCCTAAGATTACTGATCCAGGAACTCCCCTGTGGGCAACTTGGAAAGAAAGTCCCCAGGTATTTCTTCCTGATGGTAGCGATCCTAGCAAAGCTGCACCTATGCCACTTTGTGAAAATAATCCATATAGGAAGAATGGGAAGAGTCAAGACTATATGAGAGAACTTTATGCAACAAGTTCTATCTTTTCTAATACTTTAGATAAAGATGTTGTCGATGAAGTTGACCAAGCCTTTACTTCTCCTCTCTACGATCAAAATGGGAAAGAAGTCCGTTACGAAATTTTCATCAATGACGATGAGTATAACTACATCGTAGAAAATAAGCTCTACAACCTTGATGGTCAAATTGAGTTTTCTCAGAACAACAAGAAGCCCGTCAATTTTCCTGCTGGTAACTTTCTCAAAAATGAGATGGGAGCAATTGAATTGAAACTGGCATGGAAGGAATTAAATATTAATGACTCCAGCCTACCTCACATGGATATTCCCAGTCGCTTCTATACCCAAACAGTTTTGCTACCTGAGTTAGATAGTAATGGTGAACCAATCATCGATCAGACGACTGGTAAGTTTTCGAAGTGCGATCAGAAACTAGTGGGATTAGTCGGCATGCACATTGCCCACAAAACTGAATCATCTCCCCAGTGGATTTGGTCTACCTTTGAACACGTTGATAATCTCAATGTTGATGATTCAGAAAAAGTAAAGGGTCGACCCTTGTATGCCCTATTCCACGATTATAGTCCCGCAGGACAGACCTTAGCAGTAAATGTTCCACCTATCCCTCGCGATGTGACAACAGGTAAACCCAGTGCTAATGGTATCAGAAGGACTCAAGTGTCTCGTCCTATTCCCATCCCCAAAGCTAAGCAAAAATTGAATCAGAAGGAACAGCAGTTGTTAGCTCAAGCTGGTTCTCCACTTCAGTATTATGAACTAATTGACACTCAATGGCCTACTGCTCCTTATCCTACTTATAAGGGTGAGACAGATAAAGGTTATGCTGCTGTTCAAGGCAGTCCATTTCCTGATAACCTACCTGAAGCCATTACCAGAAAGTCTACAGGTTCTCCTGCTCCTGTTTACTTGACTAACAGTATCATGGAAACCTACCTTCAAGCAGGCAATCAAATAGCCCATTTCCAAGAGAATGGTTTTCCCTTCGATAATACTCAAGTTTTTGGCACAGAAAGTTGTATGGCTTGCCATTTCTCTGCTGGTATTGCAACCGGTTATTTAATCAAACAAGAGTATGCTAATGGCGATGGTAAAGCCACTCCACAAAAAACACCGATTTTTGGTGGAGATCTATCTGCTGACTTTAGTTGGTTGCTACAGCTAAAAGCTAATTGGCTGAAGCAATAAACTGGTACTAATCCTTCTTTGAGTTAGGCTAGAACTAGTCATGGTAGTACTTGTGAATGACTAAGTAGAGACTCTGACAATTGAGGAAAATTCTATTGGCATTGTCACTATCTTCTTGAAGAAAGTATTAGTCGTCTTGAGGGCTGGAGTATCCTTGGTTTTAAACTTGGGTACTCCAGCATTACTTTGGCTTTTTGTTGGCTCCCCTTAAATAGCTTGCTCGCGATAAAGTTATAAAGGAAGACATTAAGTTTTTTAACTTGACTAATCAAAACTGGGATTTATGCCCAAAATCAAGCCAGCAACGAGATACCTCAACCAAGCATGAGACTATCTGAATCGGAACCAACAAACCCTTACCCAGAAAAAGAAACAGAAGTTAACACTACTTCCGCACCAGATAATATGCACAAAAAAACTCTCAATAGCGGATTTGTTCCAGTTTTACGCAATCGACGTTTCTTAGTGTTGTGGAGTGGGCAAATTTTTTCCCAACTGGCAGATAAGGTGTATTTAGTGTTAATGATCGCTCTGATTTCGAGTAATTTCCAAGCCCAGAATCAGAGTATCAGTGGTTGGGTGTCGGCGATTATGGTGGCTTTTACCATCCCAGCTATTCTCTTTGGTTCCCTGGCTGGTGTCTATGTAGATCGCTGGTCAAAAAAAAGGGTTTTGGTAGGAACAAATTTGCTGCGAGGGTTATTAGTTTTAGCGATTCCGCCTTTGCTTTGGTTAGCGCAGGGTTTTGTCTGGTGGGGTAATTTACCTTGGGGATTTTGTCTGTTGCTGGTGATTACTTTTTTGGTGTCTACTTTGACGCAATTTTTTGCCCCAGCTGAACAAACAGCGATTCCTTTAATTGTAGAGCGAGAGAGTTTACTCCCAGCCAATTCCCTTTATACAACCACGATGATGGTTTTATTAATAGTCGGTTTTGCTGTGGGGGAACCGCTTTTGCAAGTGGCAGATTTGCTGGTAGGAAGAATGGGTTTCGCTGTCAATTTTGGCAAGGAATTGGTAGTAGGTGGTTCCTATGCGATAGCAGGGTTAGTTTTATTACTCCTTAACACAGGAGAAAAGATAAATAAGTTAACTGAGAGGGAGCAAAAGCACCCAATTGAAGATATTAAGGATGGTTTGCGCTATTTGGGTAAAAATCACAGTGTTCGCAACGCTTTAATCCAGTTAGCGATTCTTTTCTCCGTTTTTGCTGCCCTTGCTGTTCTTGCTGTGCGTTTAGCAGAAACTCTTCCTGGTATCAAAGCCTCACAATTCGGCTTCCTCCTCGCCGCTGGAGGAGTGGGAATGGCTGGTGGCGCAGCAATTTTGGGTAATTGGGGACAGAAATTTCGCCGCATCCAACTAAGTTTTTGTGGTTCTCTGGGAGTTGCTGCTTCCCTGGTGGGTTTATCTTTTTCGACGCAGCAATTGTGGCTAGCTTTAGTTATGACAATGCTATTGGGTGGTTTTGCAGCCTTGGTGGGTGTGCCTATGCAAACTACAATTCAAGCAGAAACTCCTGAAGCTATGCGAGGCAAGGTTTTCGGCTTACAAAATAATGCGATTAATATTGCTCTGTCTCTGCCCTTGGCGTTAGCTGGAGTTGCAGAAACCTATTTTGGGTTGCAGCCTGTATTACTCACTTTAGCCCTAGTGGTCATGGCAGGAGGCATCCTAAGCTGGTATATTTCTCAGATTAAGTCAGTAAATGTCAACTAGAGTTAACAAATGCAGTAAAGTAAAGTTGTTATTTGTTAAGTCCTTGCTCACATAACTTATAAATCTGACTTATAACTAATAGCTTTGTTAACTGAATGCATATCGCCTGGTTAGGAAAAAAATCGCCTTTTTGTGGTAACGTCACCTACGGTAGAGAAACTACTGATGTATTACTGAGTAGGGGGAAACAGGTCAGCTTCTTCCACTTTGCTCAAGAGGAAACAGAGTATGATCAATCATCTGAATGTCCAGAGGTGTTTCTGCCCTTTTTGTATAAATCGCAAGTTTATACAATTCCCACACTAAAATCGAGCAAAATCCTTACGGATGCGCTAGAAAAATTACAACCAGATTTGGTTCATGCTTCCCTCACTCTATCGCCCCTGGATTTTCGACTCCCGGAGATTTGTGAGGAACTGAATCTGCCTCTGATTGCCACTTTTCATGCTGGCTACGACAGTAAAATGCGCAATCTGAAGTCTAGTACCCAATTCCTCACCTATCAGCTTTATGCGCCATTTTTGGCTCATTATGATGGGGTAATTGTCTTCTCGAAAATACAACGAAATTTGTTGATACGCTTGGGAGTCCCTCGTTCCAAAATTCACGTGATTCCCAACGGTGTTGATGTGAAAAAGTACTCACCGGGAATTTCTAGTTTTAAATCCAAAGTTAATGCTAAACGCCTCTTTGTTTACCAAGGACGTATTTCCACCGAAAAAAATGTTGAGGCTCTACTGCGGGCTTGGAAGTATTCTGATATGGGGGCAGATAGTAAGCTAGTTATTATGGGAGATGGTCCTTTGACTCCTTCTCTCAGACCATTTTATGGCGAAGATTTAGGCATTATTTGGCTTGGTTTTATCTCAGATCAACAGCAGAGAATTGATATTTTGAGGGCAGCAGATGTGTTTATTTTGCCCTCTTTAATTGAAGGCTTATCTCTATCTCTACTGGAGGCTATGGCTTGTGGAGTTGCCTGTATAGCCACCGATGCAGGGGCAGATGGAGAAGTATTAGAAGATGGGGCTGGTGTAGTGATCAAAACCCAGAGGGTGAATACGGAACTGAGAACTTTACTTCCTCTGTTCCGCGATCATCCTGAAATTACTACTTTGTTGGGCAGGAAAGCTAGACAAAGGGTCTTAGAACGTTATACTCTCAATCGCAATATTGATGCCCTAGAAAAGCTTTACACCAAGGTTGTTAAGGATAAGCATATGCAGTTGACAGGTTGAAAAACTATAGTTTTTGTTGTTTGTTGTTTGTTGCTTGTTAATTAATTTGTGTCTTATCCCTTGAATAATTGCGATAGTTGCGATTCTCAGAATGTGGGGACGCATAATTTTGTGTCTCCACAGGAGTGTAAAAATTTTTGTTAACTAAAAAATAATCCTGTCTTAATTTTTTATGAGTCAGTTGTTAATATCCACAGGCTAGTCTGTCCTAGCGCAGTTTTTGTCTGCCGTTGGCGGTGAGGAGTTAGCAACTTTATAAAATCAGGGATATCGATTTGTAGTGAGTCGCGTCGAGTGAACCTTACCTGTTGGTAATTATGCTTTATTGCTTCACCTCAACCAAGGCAAAAACTCGACTTTAACATTAGACTCATTCATCACCTATGGCATCCATTCAACTTCAAATTCTTCATGCGTCTGATCAAGAAGGAAATTTACCTGCAATTCAAGATGCAGTGAATTTTTCCGCAGTGGTGAATGCCCTGGAGACGGAATTCGCCAATACTTTGATTCTATCTTCGGGAGATATCTACATTCCTGGTCCTTTTTTTAATGCTAGTGATGAGGTTTTTGGGGCTGCGGGAGTTGGCGATATTTTAATTAATAATGCCTTTGGTTTTCAAGCAGTTGCTTTCGGTAATCACGAGTTTGATTTAGGTACTGATACAATTAGCGAATTGTTGCAGGCAAATGCCGAAATTGACCTTTCTTCTCTGGGTTTTCAGCAATTTCCTACCTATCCTGGAACTTTCTTTCCCTATCTGAGTACCAACATTGACTTTAGCGATGATGAGAATTTAGCTGATTTAGTTGTACCAGACGGACAGCCACCCCAAGGTAATAGTATTAGTGGGAGTACTGTCCTGGAAGTAGGTGGTGAATTGATTGGGGTGGTGGGGGCAACAACGCCTTCTCTCGCAACTATTTCTTCCCCTGGAGATGACATTAATATTGCGCCAGCAGATGATGAGGATTTTGCGGCTTTGGCGGCGGAAATTCAAAACTCTGTTGATGCCCTTACCGCCACAGGAATTGACAAAATTATTTTACTCTCCCATTTCCAGCAAATTAGCATTGACCAGGAAGTTGCAGCCCTCCTTGATGATGTGGATATTGTTATTGCTGGTGGTTCAAATACTATTCTGGCAAATGAAGATGATCCTCTGAGGGCTGGAGATGAGAGTGACGGCGCTTATCCCCTAGCGGTAGATTCCAACGGAGAAACCGTCTATGTAGTCAATACCGACGGCAACTATCGCTATGTTGGTCGTCTGGTGGTAGATTTTGATGACAACGGTGTAATTACCAATATTGGTGCAGAAAGTGGTGCCTTTGCTACCGATGATGCTGGTGTAGATAGGGTTTTCGGCACAGATGTGGATCCTAGGGAAGAAGCTAGCCCTGCAGTGGTAGCAATTACAGATGCGATTGCAGAGAATGTTCTTGATAGAGATGGCAATTTCTTTGGTCGTACTGATGTCTTTCTCAATGGTACTCGCAGTGATGTGCGGACTCAGGAAACAAATCTGGGTAATCTTACTGCCGATGCGAATCTATTTATTGCCCAAGAGTATGACTCTAGCGTTGTTGTTTCGATTAAAAATGGCGGTGGTATCCGCGATAATATCGGCACTGCAACTATCCCTCCTGGCGGTACTGGAGATGATTTAGAACTATCTCCACCTGCGGCTAATCCCCTCACAGGGAAGGAAGAAGGGCAAATTTCCCAACTGGATATTGAAAATACCCTATCATTTAATAATGAGTTGTCCCTGTTGACGGTGAGTGCGATTGAACTCAAGCAAATCATCGAACACAGTGTAGCTGCAACCGCGCCAGGAGAGGAACCAGGGCAATTTCCCCAGGTAAGTGGTATATCCTTTACGTTTGATGCGACACAGCAAGCAATTAGCTTGACTACAGATGCTGAGGGTAATGTCACTGGAGTTGAGACTGACGGAGAAAGAATTAGCAGCCTTGCCTTAGTTGACGAAGCAGGTGAGGTGATTGATACCATTGTGGCAGATGGCGAGATAGTAGGCGATCCTAACCGAGAGATTCGCCTGGTAACACTAAATTTCCTTGCTAACGGTGGTGATAGCTATCCCTTCCCCTTATTTGGTGAAAATCGCGTCGATTTAGTCTCTGAACCTCTGCCAGAAGGGGCAACTAATTTTGCTACCTTCACTGACAATGGTTCGGAACAAGATGCCCTCGCTGAATTCCTCGCAGCTAATTTCGAGACGACACCCTTTGATGTTGCGGATGTCCCTCCCACCGAAGATCAGCGCATTGTCAATGCTATCTTTACACAGCAGATAGGTGTTGCCCCCGAAGCCAGCGAAAGCATTACCCTCTCTCCCATTGGCACCTTTGAAACAGGTGTTTTTGATGAAAGCGCAGCAGAAATTACTGCCTATGATCCCGTAAGTCAACGTCTCTTTGTAGTTAATGCTAATAGTAGCAGCATTGATGTTTTAGATCTCAGTGATCCTAGTAATCCCAGCCAAGCCTTTGCTATTGATGCTAGCCTTTTTGGTGGTGTTGCCAATAGCGTTGATGTTAGCAATGGCATTGTCGCAGTGGCGATTGGCGCTGAAAATGACCAGGATCCAGGACAGGTAGTCTTTTTCGACACCGATGGCAATTTCCTCAATTCCGTAACTGTGGGCGCATTGCCAGATATGCTTACCTTTACCCCCGATGGAACCAGGGTATTGGTAGCAAATGAAGGGGAACCCAGCGAAGACTATCTAGTGGATCCTGAAGGTTCTGTAAGTATCATTGACCTCAGCAACGGAATTCTCAATCTTAGCGTTACTACTGCTGATTTCAGCGCGTTTAACGACGATATTGAGGAATTACAAGCTGCAGGAGTACGCATTTTTGGTCCTGGTGCAACGGTAGCGCAGGATTTAGAACCAGAATTTATTGCCACTTCCAGCGATTCTACCACCGCCTATGTTGCCCTCCAGGAAAACAACGCTTTAGCTGTCCTCGATATTGAAGCAGGGGAGATTACTGATATTCTACCCCTAGGTTTCAAAGACCATAGCGATCCAGCCAATCCCCTCGATGCTAGCAATGAGGATGGGGTAATTCGGATTACTAATTATCCCAATCTCTTTGGAATGTTCCAACCCGATGCTATTGAAACCTTCGAAATTGCTGGTGAAACCTTTATTATTACCGCCAACGAGGGAGATTCTCGCGATTACGACGGTTTTAGCGAAGAAGCTAGGGTTGCTGACCTAGATTTAGATCCAGAAGCCTTCCCCAATGCTGCTAATCTACAAGATGACGCTGTTCTTGGTCGTCTCCAAGTCACCACTACCCTGGGAGATGCTGATGGTGATGGCTTATATGAAGAACTATACACCTTTGGTGGTCGTTCCTTCTCCATTTGGCGACCCACAGAAGACGGTTTGGAGTTAGTCTTTGATAGTGGCGATCAACTTGAACAAATTACCGCCAACCTACTACCAGAACAGTTTAACTCCACCAATGATGATAATGACTCCTTCGATAACCGCAGCGACGACAAAGGACCTGAACCAGAAGGCGTAACCACCGGAGTCATTGATGGACGAACCTATGCCTTCATTGGCTTAGAAAGAATTGGTGGCATTATGGTCTATGATGTCAGCAATCCCAGCAGTCCTGAATTTGTCCAATATATCAACAATCGCGACTTTACAGGCGATCCAGAAGCAGGTACAGCCGGAGATTTAGCCCCAGAGGGTTTAACCTTCATCGCCGCTGCAGATAGCCCCACCGGAGAACCTTTGCTAGTGGTAGCTAACGAGGTAAGTGGTACCACTACTGTCTTTGCGATTGATGTTAATTCTAGTGGCTTAAGCGTAGATACCAACAACATCTTTACCCTCGATGGTGATGCTAGTGATGCTGTAAGTTTGGAAATTAACTTTACAGGAGTAGATGCTGATTTTATCAACGAAATCGGTGTCTATCGCGTAGTTGAAGGACAAACCACAAGCGAAATTTTAAACAGTGGAGAAGTTGTTTTCTCCGCCCTCAATGCAACTTCAATTGACTTCCTCAGTAGTCAAGGTTTCAGCAATCCTAGCCGCATTATTTCTGGTTTCCAGGGAGGCGATCAAATTGGCTTCTATTTAGTTCGCAACAGTACCACAGATGCTGTACTCGCCGGGGAAACACCTGAAAGTGAAGTCGTTTTAGGCGATTCTATCACCCTAGATGTTGCCGATGGTGGCGGCGTTTTCAATCTCAATTTTGAAGACGGTATTGGTAGCGATTTTGACGACTTACAGGTAACTTTAGCAGTAACCACAGAGGTAACATTAGGTACAGCCTTGCAGGGAGATATCGAAGTAATTGATCTGACTGATTTACCAGGCGATTCTGTAATCGCAAGTATCAATGTTACCCAAGAGGCTGCTTTTAATAATGTGGGTGGTTTATACCTCCTCGAATCTAGCGATGGTACAGTCTTAGATCCGGTAACAGGTGGATTATTTGCGCCAGGAGATGATGGTTACACAACTGCAGCCATCGCCAATAGCGTTGTCCAATTCAGCAGCGTGAACCCCGAACCTGTAAACCTCTCTGGTGGCGATATTTTTGCCCCCTATCTCTTAGCCAATGGAGACAAGTTTTATAGTCCTTTCCTCTCTGCTAATGCTGATGGTTTAGACCACGTTCGCCTCATCGGCGATAATATCTTTACCTTTGAGGATCTTTTTGGTATTGGTGATGGCGACTTTAATGATTTCTCCTTCGAGGTTGATTTAACAGTTGTCTAGCAATAATCACGCCAAGCATGAATTAACATGAGTTTCATAACCTGCCAAACTCACGTCAAATTGTTAGCCTGTTAAGCTTAAATTATGGCGTTTGAGAACTAAGTCTGCTTTCGAGTAGACTTAGTTTTTACCCAATTCACTATCCTCATCCATAGCCTCATACTGACTGCAATTTTCGCATGGTCCATCGGGATTTACAGCACAGCGAATATAGGGAGATCGCGCATTATAGCGACAGCTAATTTCACCAATATAAGCATTAGTTACCTCCAGAGTAGAATAACTTCTTGAGGGAATTCTAGAGGAACGTCGTCTTAGTCTTGACTCCAATCTCCGCTTAGCTTTGTTCAGCCACCACAAATAAAACAAAGGGAGGATTAAACTAATGGCAAAGATCAGGATAATTTTAATAATTAATAACATTCTCCTTCTAAATCCAGGTTAACCTGCCTTGAGCTGAACTATAGATAATCTTTGCTGAGTTTGTTGATGCGCTCATTTTTGCCAAGCAGGCAAAAATACACTTATTTTAAGTTGCCCCAGTCAATATATATTCTATCCTCGATAGTATCGAGTATAGATAAGTTAATTTAAAAATAATGATATCAACTAGTTTGCCGATGCTGCTTGAATATTGGTGCCACAATTTTAACCCCACAACATATTGATTTACGCGCAGCATCGGTGAGAAGCTGAAAATCCAGTATTCTAATTTTAAGCAACTATCTCTGCTCTTGGTGCTTCAATAGTCCTGGACATTTTCGGAAATCCTCGGTCAATTTCTCTTAAAGAAATTTGCTTCGCTTGAAGTGCACTTTGCAATAGTTGCATCGCCTGTTTTGGTTTACCCTTACCGCAAAAAAACAAATCTGCGGCAAAATAACCGTATTCGGGCCAGGTGTGAATAGCGATATGAGACTCTGCTAAAGTTGCTGTAGCTGTAACTCCGTGGGGACTAAACTGGTGTACACATAAATCAATTAAGGTAGCTT
>CAZWGS010000088.1:0-21780 GCA_964633315.1 uncultured bacterium
AAGTATAGAACTAATGAATTGGAAAGCTTTAATTGCTGAATTTATCGGTACTTTCGCCCTCATTTTTATCGGTGTGGGTGCGATTGCAGCTAACCACATTACTGGTGGTGAATCAGGATTAACGGGTATTGCTTTTGCTCATGGACTCACCATTGCTGTAATGGTAACTGCTACCGCCGCTATTAGTGGTGGACATCTCAACCCAGCCGTCACCTTTGGTGCATGGCTAACGGGTAAAATAGACCCTCTCAACGCCATTGGCTATTCAATTTCTCAATGCTTGGGAGGTATTTTTGCTGCTAGCTTAATTAAACTAGCTGTACCCCTAGAAGCACTGCAAGCAGTGGGTATGGGAACTCCCGGTTTAGGTGAAGGAATTAGTCCCGTTGCTGGTGTGGTGATGGAATTTTTCCTGACCTTTTTCCTCGTCTTCGTGATTTTCGGTACTGCAATTGATACCCGCGCCCCGAAAATGGGTGGTTTATTTATTGGTTTAACCGTTGCTTTAGATATTCTTGCTGGGGGTGCGATTAGCGGCGCGGCGATGAATCCTGCGCGTCATCTTGGTCCCGCTTTGTTAGGAGGAGGACTACAAAATGTTTGGGTTTATTGGGTTGGACCTATTTTAGGTGGCGCTGCTGCTGCACTTTTGTATCATTACACTTGGGAAGCTAGGGGTGTGTCAAAGAAGGCTCAAGCAGAACCACCAAAGGTAGTAGAAACAGTAAGAAAACCAGTAGTAACTTCCGATTTTGTTGCAGCTGCACCTATTGAACCAGAAAAAATTCCTGCTCTCAATCCCGCTTTTTTGGAGCGTTGTCAACAGGAATTAACTCTATGCATAGGTCCACTGGCTAATGTTGTTTTTGAGCGTACTATTTCTAAATATGCTCCCATGGCTCCTGAACCTCAACAATTAGTTGATGCCCTTGCAGCAGAAATTAGTGACCCTAATGAAGCGCAAACTTTTAAGGCAAAAATTAGTCAAAAAGTGATTGGTCTTAGAGGTTAGGAACTTAAAAGAAGTAATAAGTAATGAGTAATGAGTAATAAGTAAGAATTGAATTTTATTTAAAAAAATATTATTCTTCTATTACAAGACTTATTATTAATTACTTTTACCTTACTTTTGCCAATAGTCCATAAACAAACAACCAACAACAAATAACCAACAACAAACAACAAATAACCAACAACCAACCAAAACCTATGAGCATTAAATTTGTTCCTGCAACTGCCAATGAATATCCCATTTGCCCCTTTTGCAAAAATGAATTAACTACTTTCAAATTTAAAGTTATTGAAGATAACACAGGTGGTTTTATTAACGCCCAAACTAGCGGTAATGTTTTGTGTTGTCCCCATTGTGGTTCAATTTTGGGAATCAAGGATTTTTAAAGAGTTAAATTAAAATTCAAGAGGCATCAAAAATGTTTAGTAAAACCAGGATTCAAGTGGGCGATCCTGCCCCAGATTTCACTCTAAACTCCCAGTCAGGACAAGAAGTTAGCCTAAGGGATTTTCATGGTTTAAGGAATGTTGTTCTTTACTTTTATCCCAAAGACGACTCGCCAATTTGTACTAAGGAAGCTTGTACTTTTCGTGACAGTTATGAAGGGTTACAAGCTAGTGGTGCTGAGGTAATTGGTATTAGTGCTGATTCCGCAGAATCGCATCAGCAGTTTGCCTCAAAATATAAATTGCCCTTTACTCTATTGAGCGATCCTACTAATCAAGTACGTAAGTCATATGGAGTAAAAGAAACCCTAGGTTTTATTCCTGGTCGCGTTACTTTTTTAATTGATAAAGAGGGCATAATTCGTCATATTTTTGATGCCCAATTAAGTGCCAAAGCTCACGTGGAAGAGGCACTACGAAACCTCCAGGATTTATATATCAAATGTCCTTACTGTAGAACGGAAGTCAGCTACCTGAAATATAAAGTAGTTGAGGATGACACCTGCGGTTTTGTCCATAGTCAAACGAGTGCTAACGTTATTTTTTGCCCCCATTGTCATTCTGTTTTGGGAGTAAAAATGAATTAGTTTTTAGTTGTTTGTTGTTGGTTGTTTGTTGTTTGAGGATGAATTATTGGAGCTATGGCTAATTGCACAATTCAACAGGTTTTAATCCCCGTTGCTGGAGACTATGCAACAGTGGATGTACAAATTGTTGACGATAAAATTGCAGCTATTGCTCCAGAAATTGAGGTAATTGGAACTAGAATTGATGGCAGAAATAAGCTGCTATTGCCTGGTTTTGTCAATGCTCATACCCACTCTTCTGAAATGTGGCAAAGGGGAGTAATTCCCCCTTTCCCTCTGGAATTGTGGCTTGGGGAATTACATGAATTTTCGCCGCCAGAACCGGAACAAATATATTTAAGTGCTTTGGGAACTGCAGTAGAAACTTTGCTTTCTGGGGGAACAACTGTAGTAGATCATTTAGTACTAATTCCTGGTCAAGAAATTGAAACTGTAGCGGCGGCTGTACGAGGTTATCAAGAAATTGGTATTCGTGCTTTTATTGGTCCTTTAATTCAGGATAGTAGTCTAGCTGAAGGTATTCCCGATGGTGGCGCACAGAGGGAACATCAAGCTTATTATTGTTCTACTGGTGAAGTTTTGGCGATGATGCAGGAGGTGGCGCAACGCTTCCATCAACCAGAAGCAGGAGTTAGTATCATGGTTGCACCTACAGGGATTCAACTGTGTTCCGATGAGTTGTTTGCTGGTTGCATTGATTTAAGTAATCGCTATCATCTGTGTCGTCACGCGCATCTGCTGGAAACTAAGGCGCAAAAGTTGTTGGCGCAGGAAAAATATGGCTGTAGTGCGTTAGAGTATCTCCAGCAAATTGGCTATCTGAGTAATCGCACTTCCCTTGCTCATTGTGTGTGGTTAGAGGATAGTGATATTGGGATTTTGGCAGAAACAGGTTCTACGGTTGTCCATAATCCCCTGAGTAATCTGCGTTTAGGTAGTGGCATTGCGCCAATTTTAAAATATTTGCAAGCGGGAGTAAATGTGTCTTTTGGCTGTGATGGCGCAGCGAGTAATGATTCCCAGGATTTGCTGGAAGCGATTAAAATTGGCTCTTTATTGCACAATATCACCGACATGGATTATCGCCATTGGATTACGCCACGTCAAGCGGTGGAAATTGCAGCTTTGGGTGGTGCAAAAGGTTTGCAGTTAGGTGAGGAAATGGGTTCTCTGGAAGTAGGGAAAAAGGCAGATTTGGTGTTGTATGACCTGACTAATTTATCACTTTTACCTCGCACGGATCCCATTGGTTTATTAGTTTTAGGTCGTCCTACTCAAGCTGTGGATAGTGTTTGGGTGAATGGGCGGCAAATAGTGGCAGATGGTAAGGTAATAACTATCGACGTAGAAAAATTGCAGACAGAATTGTTTGAGCGTAGTAGCTGGAGTGTAAATCGCATTTCCGAGAATGTGGCGCAGATGGAAAACCACTATCGTCGGGTAATGAATTTACCGCAATAGAAGAAAAAGATAAGCAACTTAGATTTGCTGTATAGCTTAATTTTTTGAGAAATGCAACTGTCTCAACTCTGATTTCTGGAATTCAAATCAGAAAAATTTCGGTACTTTTCCAAAAAAAGAATTATATCGCTAATTGAGTCAAGAATAAGTAAAGTACGCTACATTTTCTTGCCTCTTCGGAAAGGCACAGATTAACTTAGTTAAAGACACGAAAGGAAAGCAAGCTGTTAGTTTCTGAACTGCAATGTCGAGATATGGGGACACGGTGTAATACACACAACTTTAAGTGAGTCTTCGCTTACTCACTCCAACTATAAACATCTGTGAAAAAAGGCTATCTAAAACAATGAATCAATTTGTTTCTCAGCTAATCAAAACCTCTACTCTCGTAATTGCTGGTTCAGTAATTGCAGCATCTACTTTCACCGCAACTTCAGCAGAAGCAAAAAATAATGGAAACGTTAGAGGTAATCCCAATCAAACCACAAGCACAACCACAACATCCTCCTCATCTGGAAGCACTACCTTTAACTCCACTGCTGTTCCCAATTTAGATCTCTCTAGTTTAGATTACTTAAATTTCTCTCTTGAAGAATTCACTGGCAGTAACGCTGCTGTAGACTTCAAATTGTATGATATTGGCGATGACATCCTCTTTCAAGTAGATGTTGATGTAGATACTAACATCGCTGACATCACAGGCGTATTCTTTGATATCAACGAAGACTTGTTTGCAACCACCTATGGGATACCATTAGAATATAGCGACTTCACTATCAGTGGTGCTCAAGTAAGTGGAGGAGCAAACAACACTGATAGTATTGGTAATGTTAACCTCAATGGTGGTGGTAGTCCTGGTGCTCTCGATTTTGCACTAACCATTGGTGCTGGTGGTCGTAGTAATCAAGGAACTCCAGATGATTTTGCTTCTACTGCATTCACCTTATCACATGACTCAGTAGATTTGGGCTTAGATCTATTTTTGGATCAAACTTTTGCTACACGTTTGCAAAGTGTTGGCGCAAATCGTGAAGGAAGTAGCAAACTTGCAGGAGATGCTTCTTCTAGTATTTATCATACTAACAACAATAACAATGATAACAATACCAATTACGAGCCAGAAAATCAGCCTCGAGAAATCCCAGAACCCACTAGCTTAGCTGGTTTAGGCTTAGTAGCAGGAGCCTTCATTAGCTCTCGTCGTCGCCGTCAACGTCTAAAGAATTTCTAGTTTTCCTGATCCGTGACCTGAACTGACTATACACTTATTTGAGGTGAGGAGATTCCTCGCCTCTTTTCTTTTTTTCTCTTACAAACCTTCTGGAGGAGTGGAAGATTGCTGTTGATAGGCTAAATATATTGCTTCTAAAAATACGTTAGTAGTAATACCTTGGGGTATTGGTTCCCAAGCAATTAAATCTTTGATTTGATAGGCTAATTTACGGCTGAGTTTTTCTCTTGCTTCCGGTGTCATTGCTTTGCGTCGCTGCAAATATTCTCGAACTACGGCAAAATCTTCTGGTAAAAGTTGCACTAAATCAGCTTCGATTTGTAGTTGAGTTACTAAATCTTGTGCATCATCAGAAATCTCAAAATCAATTGTTTTTATAGGTCTTTCTTCTTGGATAACAATGGTTCCTGCTACTAAATCGCCAATCCGTTTTTCTTGCTTACTAAAAATAATAAAAAACGCACCTAAACACAACATCAATTCATCAATTGGTCTAAGTAAAGCTCGCAAAGTGGCTTGGGGTAAGCTAATAGGACGACCATCATCTCGAATGACACGGATTTTTGCTAAGCGCTTACCAGGTGTTTGTCCTTGCCAAATTACTTCAAAAAAGACAAAATAACCAACATAAATACTGAAAGAAATAAGCAGTTGAATTGAAATCAACCAGAGTTGCATTGTTTCATCGTCAGGAAAAATGTTAGTAATAAAATCAGCTAACTGAATCGAGATAAATAGAAACAGGAACCACGAGGTAACGAGAAGGAAACTCCAAATAGTGTAATCCACAATCAGAGCATAGACGCGATTACCAATTCCAGCAAGGGTAAATTCTAGTTCAACACTTTCTGGTGTTTGTAGGGTAACTCGATTAAAAAAGCGCATATATATATTGGAAAATAAAACGGCTAAACAACTAGTGTAGCTGCTACAAAGTAGCCAGATTCATTTCCTAGGTAGAGAAAATTGTATGTTTTCCTGTTAGCTGTAGAGTTTATGCTTGCGAATCAAAATCGCGAATTTGTAAGCCCATACCTTCTCTACGAGTGCGAAGATCGTAGTAAATAACGGCTTTAATGGATTGCCATAGAGGGATTAATAGAGCATTGAATGCCAACATTAGTACTAAAAATAGAAAGCTAAAAATAGGTGCATCAGAAGGAATAATTTCAGGTAAAAATAATTGGATATTGCTAACTACCTGAATCAGAATTGAGATTGGCAGACTAATGAGAAAGGTAATAAAAACAACACCACAAATGCGTCTAGCAAATCCCTCGGTAAGATTCCAACTGCGGCTAATAGCAGAGGTTGCATTCATGTTATCTTCTATGGCAAGGGGTAACTCCACAACTGAGAGGCGAGCAAAAAGCCACATGTAGCCATAGATAAAGGCAAATGAGGCCACTAGGAAGACTAAAGCTAGCACAATGCTGAGTATTATCCTTATGGGTGTACTAGTAATGCTATTGAAAACACCACCCACGATTGTGCCGAGAATGCCGGAAATAATAGCATAAACTACAAGAGCGGCAAATAGCACTCCAAATAAGATTAAGAAGACAAGAATACCTGCGATCAAAAAGCTCCAAAGCCTGCGATTAACACGACTTTGAGCAACTGAAACTGTTTCTGGTTTTCCTGTGAGTTCACCAAAAACAAGGCGAGAAATTGCTGCTGAAAGAGCAGGAAATTTAGCCCAACCGTAAACAGGTACAAGTACCCAAAGATAAGCCTTAAAAGCTAAACCATAGTACTGTTGAAAATGATCGCGATAGATCCTTAATCCTGCACTAACAACATTACCAATACTCAATGGTTGAATTGGCGGACTAGGTTGAGTACTTCCTGACATGATTTAATTTGAGGCTTACACTACCGCTATCTTAAGTTAGTGTAGGAGTTTTCAAGGGAAAATTTCATGAATATTCAACGTTGGATTGCACGCAGAGAAACTAATTGGAAACATTTAGATAAACTATTGCAACAGGTAGAAAGAAAGGGACTTAAGTCGATTAGTGCGAAACAATTAAGAGAGTTAGCGAGTTTATATCGTTCTATTTCTGCGGATTTAGCAAGGGCAAAAACCAATCAGGTAGGCAAAATTCTGATTCAAGATTTACAGCAACTAACTTCCCGTGCCTACAATCAAATTTACCAAGGTTCGCGTCGTCAGGAATGGCAAGAGGTGAGGGAATTTTTGCTTTGGGGTTTTCCCGCACTAGTACAGCGTACTTGGATTTACAGTGCGATTGCAACGGCAATTTTTATTGGTTCTGGTTTAGTTGCTTGGTGGTATTCTTGGCAAGATCCAGCTTTTTTATCCCTTGTGGTTCCTGAACATTTAATTACTAAAGTACGCGATGAAAATGAGTTGTGGATGGGTTCGATTGTGGGGATTGAACCGTTAGCTTCTACTAATATTATGCTCAACAATATTTCTGTTTCTTTTGGTGCTGTAGCTGGTGGGATTACGGCGGGTATTTATACATTATATTTGATGGCATTTAATGGCTTGTTAATTGGTGCGGTGGCGACACTGGTAGGGCAAAATAATTTAGCATATCCATTTTGGGCATTTGTTTTTCCCCACGGTTCCCTAGAATTACCAGCCATTTTCCTTGCTGGTGGTGCAGGTTTATTGATTGGAAGGGCTATTTTGTTCCCTGGCGATTACCGTCGTCTTGATGCTTTAAAATTTTACGGAATTCAGGCTGCCCAGTTACTTTTTGGTGTGATAGTAATGCTAATTATTGCTGGTATTATTGAAGGATTTTTCTCTCCCAATCCAGCGATTCCTAGTCCGATAAAATATTTGGCTGGTGTATTTTTGTTTACCTTGTTAGTAGCCTATTGTCGTCGCCAAAGGGAGAATGTAGGAACGTAAAATTTTTTGTCCCGACAAGGGGTAATACCATTTTGACAAATGCCTGCTATGGGACAATATATACCTGGCAAGGGTTTCCAGCTACTCATTTGTAACATTCTTTGCTGAAATTGGTATAACAATTCAGGTATTTGAGTTTCCACCAGATGTTGAGTTAATAAAAATAGCATATTACAGCAATTATCATATTAGTGAGGTGCAAAGTTTTTTTTGAGGCAGATGGCAGGAGGTAGGTGTTAGTTGTACTTCATGATTCTGAGAAATGATATATTGTTTAGGCTGTTTCTCTATTTCCTTCTGGTTGCGTCAAAGCTTCTAGTAAAAAACGGCTAAGTTCACCGACCCAGGAAATAAACAGTTGGTCTCTTGCCCTTGTGCAACTAACATATAATAATTGCTGCTCACGTTTAATTTTAGATTCGCGTTCTTCTGCATCTACTGTCATCTCTAAAGCCGTTTGCAATGGAACTAAAGTATCGGAAACATTAATCACAAATACAACCTTAAACTCCAATCCTTTTACTCGATGCATATTAGCTAAAGTAAGAGCAAGACTACTATTTTTATCCTGCTTATTCAGTTCATAGTAAGGTATGTCAGCTTTATTTAAGTGATATTTAACTGAAGTAAGTAAATCACTTGTTCTCGCTAAGATCGCAATTTCATCAGGATTAAATTTTTCTTCATCTAAGATTTGACTCACTTGCTCAACAACAAATTTTAGTTGCTCTTCCTGAGTTTTAAATCCTTTGAGAGTTGGCTCTTTACCTGTAAAAGAGCTAAAAACCTCCTGTTTAACTTCTTCTTCACCATCAAAATCATCGCCTTCGCAGCGAATTAAATGAGAAAAATTGATAATTTGTTCACTGTTACGGTAATTATTTTTTAAAGTACGAGAACGCCCCCGTGTCTCAATTCCCAATTGACTAAGGTTAAACCCGCCCGGATAAATTCTTTGACCTCCATCACCAAGTAACATTAAATTGTTTTTCCCTTCACCAGCCAAGGTTTTGAGTAATAAAAGTTCTTGATTTTGTAAATCTTGCACTTCATCAACAATTACACAATCAAAATCAGTTTTAACCTTACCTGATTCAATCGCTTGTCTCGCTACAGCACACAAACCTGACCAGTCAATAATACCTTTCTGATTTAATTTAATCCAAACTAGTTCAAAAACTTGCCAAATTAACTTGCGCTTCTTTTGTGTCAAACCATAACCAGCTCCTTCCCGGTTAGCTTGGCTATACTCTTTCCAAGTAGTAATATATTGAGCAGAAATAATTTGCTTCCATTCAACAAAAAGTTTCTCTTTATTAATAGGGCATTTTGAATAGTAGCAGCTATTAATAATACGCTTGATTGTATCGTCCCCCACAGGAATGATAGATTTTCCTGCTGAACTCACAATTCTCTTGGCTTGACTGTGTACAGTAGAAACCGTAATTAATTCTAATTGTTGCTCATTATCATGACAAAGAAGTTTGAGATTGCTCTCAATAATTTGACATAAATTTCTGACAAAACTAGTTAATAAAACTCGCCGACCCTGGCTAGCTAAATACTTAGCTCGATGCAGAGCAACAACTGTTTTTCCTGTACCAGCAGAACCAGTTATTTTTACAGGACCATTGAATATACCTGTAGCTATGGCACGTTGTTCTGGATGGAGAAATATACGCCATGAACTTAATGGTGCTTTGAGAAATTTTGCCAAAGGCACAGGATCTACAATATATTGTTTGGCTTGATTATTTCTAGCTTTTTTTTTCTTTGATGCCAAAGAGATATTACTAACTTGTGTATTTTCTTCTACCTTTGGACACTCAATAATAGTTATATTTCCTTGCTGGTAATCTTCCTTGATATTATGATTCTCAGCCCATTTGTAAGCTCTATCATGATGGTCAGCATAGAGAAAAATACATTTATTCTTACTCTTATAAACAATTGCTCTCAAATCCTTAGAAATACGTCCTGACCATAAATTAGAGCCCTTACTTGTATTGATGCGTTTCCAACTAAAACTTGGATGAGCTGGATTTTTGTAAAAAAGTTTGAGGAATTTAAGCAACTGCTTATTTTCATTGCCATCAAGATGCTCTACTCTGTCAAATAAACCAGGATTAATTACAACTTGCATCAGAAACTATCCTCAAAGAATTTTCACTTCATATAGAGAAAGTTCCCGCAATCGCAACTGAAGTTTACTTAACTAAGTAAATCTCTACCTTTGGGATGAGAGTTTTTGTCCTAAATTTATAGTGGATACTTTAGGGACATCATAACCGTGACACATTTTTTAATCACTGCACTGGTAACTGCCGTCAGTTTACTGATTATCTCCAAACTGCCCCTCGGGATCGATATTGACGACACGGGTAAAGCATTGATCGCCGGAGTAGTATTTGGTCTTCTCAACGCTTTTGTCCAACCAATTATTTTCTGGCTCACTTTACCCATTTCCATTCTTACTTTAGGCGTATTTTCACTAATAGTAAACGCCATCATCTTTGGTTTAGCAGCAGCTATAGTACAAGGTTTTCGCTTGCGTTGGGGTTTCTGGAGTGCCTTACTTGGCACAATCGCCCTCAGTTTTGTTAACTCTATCCTTGGTCATTTACTAACTGCTGTTTTTCCCAATTTAGGCTAGAACTAGCAACTAAAATTAAACAGAAAATCCTCCCGTACCCAACCATCAATACCTCTGTTGGTAAGACTAATACGGTACCATTGAGAACCAGAAAAATCCCTTTGCCTTTCTGTTCTACCATTGCGGGAGAAAAGAAACACGCTTTCACCTGAAAAGCCGTGTCCAACAATAGTATTATTAGTACCAGCACCACTACGCACACGAATACGCGATCCTGGATTATTTGCAGTTAATCTTGCCTGACAAATTTCCGTCCTACCAACAATACTAGAATTTTGTGTTTGAGGTTGAGGAGGTGATACCCAACTTCTGTCGCGAGAGTAGATACCAACTACTGGTTGCGAGCTAATTCTGCGACTATTTTGCCACACATCAAAACTGCGATCATCAACAGTGTAATAGTTACTGCCATCAACAGCAGTGTAAGTACCTTGAGAATCTCTTGTCGTAAACACTCTAATTAAGATTCGCTCAAGATTTTCTCGCTCCCTAGCGATGAGAAATGTCTCGTTTTCCTCCCGGCAAATATGAAGAAAATAGCTGTTTGTCTCGAAGGTAATATCCGGTTCTTGAAAACCACAAACATTGGAGGCTAGGGCAGGTTGAGTAGAAATAATTAAGTCATAAATTACTCCAAAACTACTAGTTAAAACCAAAGTTGTTGCTACGATAAATGGTTTAATTTTCATGATGTTTTTGCTCTGATGAAATTACTGCTGCGGACTAACGTAGATATGTATTGGAGAGAAGAGAAGCGATAATTTGAGAATATCAGTAACTAGGTCAAATTAAATAAAAAACCTACCCCACTCTAACGAGACCCCTTCATTAGACTTCTTGCACAAGTTAAGTAATAAGTACAATAATTGAGAAAAAAATGATTACTACAATACTTCTTGGCGTGCATTCCCTTGAGCTGAGCGTTTGGAAAACGCGGGGTTGCAGACAATGAAAGCAAGAGGTCTATTTAAGGAAAAGGGATAGGGATCAGGTCTGATAATACATTTAATTACGTCTAACTACTTATATATTATAAAAAAATTATTAAACCTAATTCCCCAGCTTAGTCAGTATCTTGTTGTAGATAACTATCAGGTTTAAACTAAGCAGAACCAGCGATTCCATGAGCTAAATGCCAACCATTGCGTTGTTCCTGATGGAGAATTGACCAATCATGGGTCGCCATAAACTCGGCACGATCACGGGCATTTTCTGAGGATAAATCTTGAATATAGACAATTAAACCAGATTCAAAAATAAACTCATAAAGAACCTCAAAAGCAATTGAGCAACTAATTTTTTGGCTTAAAAAACAATTAATTCTTTTTCCCAAACGCACAAAACCAGTAAAAGGCACAATTACCTTCAAACCTCGGTAGTATAATTTTCGATAAGGCAATAAAACCTGGTTTTGTCTTAGGGTTTGAGTACGCGGCATAACCTCCTGTATCGCTTGTGGTTTACCTCGCGAAGCCTCTACCTCCAAACCAGTGAGAAATAAAGCTTGATCCGTAACTTCATAGGTAGCAATGAACCCACGCCGACAATCATCGCTAAAGCCGGCTAAATCGATATCAAAGCTACTAGGATTGAGAAAGGAAGCACCCCAATAGGCAACAAGATAGTAAGCTTCACCTTGAAACCAAAAAGGATCGTTAACTTGAATAGTCATGAATGCTAAAGATACAGGTAATCAAGCGATTTTCCCCATATAACTTATTTTGCCCTAGCTTAATAAATTTGTGTTTTCTCGATCAGTGTTGATATTTACAAATTGAGCATTACGACCTCTGCAAATAGAAGCTAGGCTTAAAGATGATTATGCCTGTTTAAAACCTTTATTCAATTCTTTTTTTAATTAACCTGCGGTTATAAATCGCGCCATGAGAATTTTAATAGTTGAAGATGATGAATTAGTCGCTCAGGAGCTAGTACAAGCCTTGAGCCTTCAAAAATACGCCGTTGACGTTGCTTTTGATGGACAAGTGGGGTGGGAGTTAGTTAGTGCATTTACCTATGACCTAATTTTACTGGATGTGATGCTGCCTAAACTTGACGGTATCACTCTTTGTCGTCGTTTGCGCTCTCAAGGTTTGCAAACACCAATTCTTTTGGTGACGGGTCAAAATAATAGTACCCACAAAGTTGTCGGTTTAGATGCAGGAGCCGATGATTATGTTACCAAACCCTTTGACCTGCAAGAGTTATCAGCCCGTATTCGCGCTTTGCTACGTCGCGGTAGTACTGAATTACCACCAATACTCCAATGGGGTGATCTCAAACTTGACCCTAGCACTTGTGAAGTCACCTATCAAAGTAAAATCCTTGCCCTCACTCCCAAAGAATACGGACTGCTAGAATTATTTTTGCGTTACAGCCATCGCGTTTTTAGTCGAGGAGCGATTCTAGATCATCTTTGGTCCTTTGAAGCCTCACCAGGAGAGGAAACCGTCACCTCTCATATTAAGGGATTGCGTCAAAAACTGAAGGCGGCTGGATTGAAAGAAGATCCCATCGAAACAGTTTATGGTATCGGCTATCGACTTAAGCCCAATCAAATAGTTGCAGTTGATGGTAAATCCAGAATCAACCACTTATCACCAGAGGCGAAAAAGCAAGCAAAAACAATTACGGGGAATATTTGGCAACGTATTAAAGACAAATTGGCTCAGCGTACAGCGATTATTGAGCAGGCAACCAACGCCATTGTTAATAATAGATTAGAAGAAGAATTGCGTCAGCAAGCCACCTCAGAAGCTCACAAACTGGCGGGATCCTTAGGCATTTTTAACTTCCAAGAAGGCTCCCGTTTAGCAAGAGAAGTAGAAGAAATTCTCACTAGAGGACAACCTTTTAGTCGCAAGCAAAAACAACTTTTGAGCCGACTAGTTAAGGAGATGCGCCGGGAATTAGAAAGAGCCGCAACAGTAAAATTACCTGAACCTTTATCCTTTGAGGAACAGCCTTTACTTCTGATTGTAGAGCCAGATCGCACTCTAGCAAAAGCCCTAGCCAATGAAGCTAAAAATTGGAATTGGCGCTCACAAGTAGTAGCTAATGCTAGCCAAGCTAGAAAATTTTTGCAACAGGAACAACCTGATGTGGTGTTGTTAGATTTCGCCCTAGATGCCAACCTGGAAAAAGAATTTACTCTCTTAGGAGAAATTAGTTCTACTGCTGCATCAGTTCCTATTTTAGTCCTCACTGCCCAGGATAATCTCATTGATCGCGTCAAGGTTGCTCGTTTGGGAGGACGTGTTTTTTTGTCTAAAACCCTACCTCCAACTCAAGTAATTGAAGCAGTGACACAAGTACTAGAGCGATCACGTACCCCACAAGCAAGGGTTTTAGTAGTGGATGATGACTCAGTAACCTTGACCATGCTACATCATCTCTTGGAACCTTGGGGCATTAAACTCACTACCCTCGACAATTCCCTGCAATTTTGGGAAACTTTGGAAGCAACAACACCAGACTTGTTGATTCTGGATGTGGAAATGCCCGATATTAGTGGCATAGAATTGTGTCAAGTGGTACGTAATGATTTGCGCTGGGCGGGTTTACCAGTTTTGTTTCTCACTGCTCACTCCAACATCGAAATTATGCAACGTGTCTTTTCTGTGGGTGCGGATGATTATGTGAGTAAACCTATTTTAGGACCAGAATTGGTCACTAGAATTATTAATCGTATTGAGCGCTCGCGATTACTGCGCAATTTTGCAGAAATTGATCCCCTCACCAATATCGCCAATCGCCGCAAATTTACCTCAGAACTTAACCAATTACTATACCTGGCAGCTCGTCACAGTCAACCCCTATGTTTTGCTCTACTAGATATAGATAATCTCAAACAGCTCAATGATAGGCATGGATTTGTGGTGGGCGATCAAGTACTATCTCGTTTAGGGAAACAACTACGACAGCACTTCCAAAGTGAAGATGTGGTGGCTCGTTGGGGAGGTGCTGAATTTGTGGTGGCGATGCATGGTTTGACTCGCAATGAAGGCGATCGCAGATTGGTAGAATTACAACATAAGCTCAACCAAGTACCTATTTCCACTGCCAATGGTGAGCGATTTCCCATAACTTTTAGCGCTGGAATTGTCCAATATCCCCAAGATGGTATTGATTTACCGGGGTTATATACAGCAGCGAAAACTTTACTTTTGGAGCAGAGAGAATAGGGATTAGGAGAGATATTTTGGTTTTGCTTTGCTATGGGTTGAATGTTTGTGAGAGGCTAATACTGGCTACTTAACGATTATCTAAAATTCTAAATTGATGAGTATGGAGACTAATATGAGTAGAAAAAAAATGATTTTTCCCAATGGTTTGGAATGCTACTACCTTAGTAGTAAAGAAGAAACAGAATTGATCTTCTCGGAAATATTTACCGAAGAGCAATATCTTCGTAATAACGTTGTTATCAACGAAGGAGACTGTATTTTTGACGTTGGGGCAAATATTGGACTATTCTCACTATTTGTAAGTAGACTGCAAAAAAACGTAAAAATTTATGCTTTTGAACCCATTGAACCAATTTTTGAAGTTTTGCAAGAAAATGTACATCTACATTCTTTAAATAATATCTTTTTATTTAATTATGGTTTAAGTTCAGAAAACAATTCTGATAAGATATTTACTTTTTATCCAAATATGGCTGGAAATTCAACAACTAAACCTCTAGAAAAATTAGCACAGCGAGATGCCATGAACGCAGTCCTGAGCCAAGAACAAGTAGAATATTTTTTTCAAAGTACTCAAGTTAAGGGTGAACTCAGAACGTTGTCTTCTATGATTAATCAATTAGACATTAAGTCAATAGACTTATTAAAAATAGATGTAGAAGGTGAAGAATATGAAGTATTAAAAGGTATAGAAGAAGATGACTGGAGAAAAATCAAGCAAATCGTTGCTGAAATTCATGATAGAGAAGGAAGACTAGAACAAACTAAAACACTCCTTAAAACTCATGGTTTTGAGCTAACAATTGAAAAAAATGATCTTTTACCTCCTACAGTCAATAACTTAAATTTATATGCTGTACGGAGTTAATTTAATACTTGATCGAGAGTACCGGTCTATTAATCAATTGTAGTCTCTGATCATGAGTCATAGATTCTGAGGGCTATTAATCGCAAGATCAAGAAATTTTTTTTTTACACAATCTTGAAGAAAAACTACGTTATTTCACTGCAAACTTGTTCTTATCTTGAAAATCTTAGGCTAAATTCAGAAGTAATTCTTTTTTTGCAAGCAGAATAATCATGAAGATTTTCCGAGAAACATTTTTGGCTTTGAGCACTGGTATTGTAGGAACAACCCTCTTAGCAACGCCCGCCGCTGCGATTAACTTTAGTTTTTCTTTTGAGAATGAATTGAATGGAGGCGGAAGTGTAACAGGTATCATCCGAGGGCTAGAAGAAGGAACCAGCGCTGCAACTAGTGTTGAAGTCCTCAGCAACACCACAGGTTTAGGTATTGGCGAGTATATTGGTAGCCCTTTGCTCAACTCTTGGACTGTTCTCGGTGACGATATAATAGCATTTGATTTTCTCTCGGCTGGTGTTCTCAACACCGCTCCTGCTGTAACCGATGCCTTGCTATTCTTGGATTCAAGTGAATTGTCCGGTGCTACATTTCGAGCAGGAATCGCCCCAAGTCCTGGTCCTTTCATTACTGGTAGCGGCTTTGTATCCACTGAGGATATCGGCTTGACATTTACTCGGTTAGAAGATGACGTTGAATCTGTCCCAGAACCTACCAGCATTTTGGGACTCTTGACAATTGGTGCAGCTATAACTGGAGGAGCACTTAAGCGTAAACAAGCTTGAGACTAGAGCCTTTTCACCTGATACCAACTGGAGAAAAACCAGTCCTGGATTTGAGCCTAACTTTCCACTTCCTGAAAAGCACAGTAGCGGCGTGGCAAGCCTTAAATATTGCTTAAGAATTTTCAAAAAAACATCATACCTAGCCTGGATTGCGTCATTTTGCTCTTGCCCTATTTTTAGCTTGCCACGATACTACCTTGATTTGCTCTCTCTAGAGATTGCTGACTATTTTCTGTACAATCTGCATTCCTGTTACCGCTTGCCAACTAAATAAGCCCAAAAGGGTAACATTGAGAGCAATGTGAGTATAACGTGCCCAATCAGTACCTTTTTGCATTAGAGGTACCAGAGATGCAGAAATTGCAATTAGACTCATCATCCCTAAACCTGCCAGCAGGTGGGGACCAAAAAAGAGCTTACCATTATTAATATAGGTTACTGCCATACCACCAATAGAGCCTACAATCATCAAGGCTAAAATCACAGAACCAATTTTGTGATGTCTATTGGCAAATTGTTTTTTGACTAGTTCTTTTCTTTCTTCCTTGTCTGCATTGCGGGTGCGTCGTATTTGCCAACCTAGATATAATGCATAGACTGTCGTACCCAAAAGTACCCACATGAAAAGAGGGTGGAAGAATTGAGAGTAGGTTTTAACTACTTCAGGAATCTCAAAGTTCATCGTGTTTGCGCTAAATATTAAGGATCTTCATAAAAGTTAACTTAGCATAAGCACCTGCAGCTTTGAGTAAGCTGAGCAACATTACCGGATAATTAGTTAAGTGTTAATCGATGAAGGTTGGGGGGATGCTTTCACATCAAGAGATTTTATTAATTAAGGCAACTCGCAATGGTGATTTTGCACAAGTTCAACAAATGTTGAACCAGGGGGCAAAGGTAAATGCAATCGATCGCCAGCATACCACTCCCCTGATGTATGCAGCTCAAAGGGGCGATATCGCTTTAGTGCAGTTACTTTTAACAGCAGGGGCTGATGTCAATTTTCGCCGCCAACGCTACGGAGTGAATGCTTTAATGCTAGCAGCGGCGGCGCAGCAACTAGAGGTATTACAAACTCTTATCGCCGCAGGTGCAGATATTAACGCTACTAACGAAGATGGCACATCCGCCCTCATGGTGGCAGCGTATAAGGGTTATGGCAACATTGTGAAGGTTTTGTTGCGAGCAGGAGCTAACGTTAATATTAAAGACAAAGATGAAGATACTGCTCTTAATTTAGCAGTGCAAGCAGACCGTCAGGAAATTGTTTCTGTTTTACTTGCCGCAGGTGCTGAGGTAAATTTGGGTTTAGGAGCAATGGCAATTGCTGTGAGCGAGGGTAGAATTGCGATTCTTAACCTCTTGCTGTCCCAAGGAATTAATCCTAATCTAGAAGATTCAACAGGGAAAACTCCCCTCATGCAAGCAGCAATTTTGGGTAATATCTCGGTAGTGCGATTACTTCTAGAGGTTGGCGCTGATGTTAATGCATACGATGAAGCTGGTGAGAGTGCTTTAACCCTAGCAGCAGAGCAGAATAATTTGGATGTAATCGCCATTCTTATTGATGCTGGTGCTTTAATTAATCCTCAGGAAGAGACAATTGTTAGCCCTTTATTAGTAGCAGCGGCGGTGGATAATATCGAAGCGATTAAACTCTTGCTAGCCAAAGGTGCTGATGTTAATGTCCAAGATGAAGCAGGAGAAACGGCTTTGCATTTTGCTGCTGTGGAGGGCTACAAATCGCTAGTAGAACTATTATTAGAAGTTGGTGCTAATCCTAACCAGAAAAATCACATTGGCGATACTCCTTTAATGGTAGCTGCGATTCAAAATCACCAGGAAATTGTGGCAAAATTACTGGCATCTGGTGCCAAAGTAGAAGTTACCAATGAGCAAGAAAATGCCCTTACTTTAGCTGTTAGCCAAGGTTATGGTGCCATAGTTGCTACTCTGCTTCAAGCAGGTGCTAATCCCAATAGCCATCTTAGTGATGGTAAAACAGTCTTGATGCAAGCGGCAGATCGAGGTAATTTGGCAATTATGCGTTTGCTAATTGATGCTGGTGCAGATGTTAATCTTCAAGATAGTGCTGGAGCAACTGCTTTGATGTGGGCATCTCATCGTGGTAATAGAGGTGCGGTTTCTTTACTGCTAGATACCAAGCAGGTAGATACTAAAATCAAAAATCGTGGCGGTTATACGGCGGCGATGTTGGCAGAGTTTAATGGTTATCCTCAAGTGGTTAAATTGCTCGATTTATAGACATATATACCACCCAAAATTATTGTAGGGACGTAATATATTACGTCCCCACATTTGCCACAGTTATTTATCTTCTATTTATTCGCCATCAACACACTTAATTGTGCGTAGAGTAGCTGCTGCTGCATAATTACGGCGCGCAGCAGATTCTGGGGAGAAGGAGTTACCAACTTCATTGAGAGGAGTAGCTACGCCACAGAAACCAGACATTTCTGTAACTAAAGTGGATGCCCAGTGGTTCTCAATATCAGAGAAATTGACGGGATTGGTAGTTAGAGGTAGAGAGACTGACTCTCCGGTCTGTTTTCTGGCGTAGGCGGCGGCTTTTTTCATTACAGCCATCAATTCGGAGCGTTTTACCTGTTGAGTGGGGCGGAAGGTACCATCAGGATAGCCACTGACGATATCATTTTGCTGTGCCCACTGAATTTTAGCAGCACTCCAACGGGAAGTAACCACATCGGGGAAAACCTTGGTAGTGGCTGTTGTCGGTACGGTAACATTAGCATTGGGAACACTGCTTAAAGCTTCAATTACCATCGATACCAACTGTTCCCTAGTGAGAGGGGATTGGGGGCGGAAGGTGTTATCTTCTTTAAAGCCTGCAATGAAGCCAATTTCCACTGATTCCTCAATTTCCGTTTTGTAGATGTCGTTGGTGATATCGCGGAAAGCAGGAATGGTGTCGATGGGAGAAGGAGGAGGAGGAGTTTCACCATCGGAATTCAAGGCAGCAACACTATCGGCTGTAAGATAAACGTGACCTAAAGTTTTACCTTCAAAGGAGCGTTTGGTAAAGCGCCACTCAGGATCTAGGAAAATTTTAGCAAAGCCATTATCTAAGCCATAGGTTCTACCTAAAACTACTTCTGAGCCAGCACTACCGAGTCGAGGTGAACCAGTCAAGAGCATTTCACCATCGCGCTTGACTACATTCAAGATATACTGAGAGCCGTAATCTTGTCCAGCAACGCGAATCGAATAACCGTTACTATCGGTGCTGCGTCGGCAATGTCCGGTAAAGTTGAAGTTGAGTAATAGAGGGTTAATTGTTACAGGATTGGAACCACTTTCGCTCCAGCAGGTTTGTTTGCCAGGAATTTGCTCTACAATTAGTAGTTGATGGCTACTGCTACCAAAGGGTGCAGCTATGGCGACAAATTGACTTTGGTCTACTTCTTGTTGACTAAACACCGACGCTGCCTGGCCTTGAGTAAAGCAGGTAAGTGCAGAAAGGGCTGCTGTCGCTAGGGCTGTAAGTTTTGATGGTAGGGAAAATTTCATGGTAGCTCTCCTTCGAGGTTCATGGTTGCTAGAATGATGATGCCAATGGCAACAATGGATGCAAGATTTACTTGGTTTTTCAGAATAATGCCCCAAAAAAGATTACTGCAATTGATAACAGTAAGTTATTTTACGGGGATGGTAAATAAAATTGCTAGTGCTGAGATTTCCTCAGGTTAACTGCTACAGTTGCAGTTAAGAATTGTCTCATATTCTTTGCCTGTCAAGGGATAGCTGAGGTGCGCGCGCTACTTGCTCCCAGAAATTGGCCTAGAATAGATAGTCAATACATAAATCAATCTCACTCCAATGTTGCCGTAACTGATCTTAGAGAAGTAACAGGAGAGAGAATAGTTCCCTGGTTTTTTATCATTCTGCCAAAAGAAGACCATCGAATCTCGCGATGGGAGTTTCAACTGTTATCGATTGGACTTGCTTTACTTATTGCTGGTGGTGCAAAAACAATCAAGCCGCCAGGAATACACTCTAACTCCACCGCAGTAGCACCAATAACCTCACCATCAAGCACTACTTTTTGTGGTGGATTAGTAGTCACTCGAATCTGTTTTGCCTGCAAATTTACCACATTGGGATGGTTTGGAGCTGCTTTAATCAAAGCAGCACCCAACATTTTCAGCATTCCAGCGACAGCTTCTATTTTCGTGTCTTCCTGTTTTCCTGTCACAATCGTCACATCTAATAAACCATCATCACACACCACTTGCCCTAAACCTTGAGCTAAAACAGAAGTTGGTGGTGCCGCATTAGCAATGGTAATAGCCGCAGCTTGAAAGGTTTTTACCGAACCATCAATTTCAATTTGGGTTTCAAACAATTCCTGCTCGTCAAGTTGCTGCCAACCTGCCATAATATAGGCTAGGGAACCCCAACGGTTTTTCGCCTCACGGTCTGCTTTATCAACTGTTTCTGCTTCAAAGCCAATACCAGCGAGCAAAATCATATTCAAATTATTGCAGCTAGCAGCATCCACAATCCTTGTATTATTGGCTAAAATAACCTCACAAGCGCTTCTAACTGGCATTAAATAGGCAGGGATACCCAAAGCTGCAGCAAAGGCGTTAGCAGTGCCTCTAGGGATAATTCCTAGGGGAATGTGAGTGCCGATTAAGGCTCCTGCCACCGCAGATATGGTACCATCACCACCGGAAGCAATAACTAGATCTGCATTGGCTGCAATTGCCTCGTGTGCCAGTTTCTGGGCACTAATTTCCAGAGTTGTTTGACGCACCAGCAACTGCATTTGTGGCTCTAATAGTTGTTTAATTATCTCTAATTCTTGCTGAGCATTGCCTTGTCCAGCAACAGGATTGAAGATAAGATGGGCAATGCGACTTTGGCGCAACTTCTGTGCAATCGCCTCTGCGGTGGCAAGATTGGTAGCAAAAGCAACATTGTGTACAGTGCAAACACGCAATAATAGCTCTAGATTGGGAGCACAAGTTTGAGATTCTTGGGGATCAAAGAGGAAAATTACCACAGAAATTTTTCCTGTTGCCACCTGAGCTGCAATTTGAGCGTCTCCTCCCTCAATTGCTGGTAGCATCTGTTGCACCTGCAAACCTACTTCATCCCCTAGGCGTTGAGCTGTGTTAGCTGTAGCAAGCAGATGGTAGCGGGAGAGCAAGGATTTGTGTGCCTTGGCAAAGAAGATTAGATCATTTTTTTTGCAGTCGTGGGCAATCAGGGCAATTGTTGCAGGCATAGCTTCTGTTCCTTGCTACTGGAGCTTATAACCATTTTAATTTCTCCTGTTGAAGACAATACAAAGCTCTGAATCCAAAACTCAAGATTGCAGATAAAATATCGAGTGACAAAATAGTAATATGTGTCAGGAAATAGGGAAGAGCTAAAAGAGCCAAACTGGAGCAACTACCAAATATCCTACTTCCTCTCTCCTGCTAAGTTTAATTAAGTTTCTAGGGGTATAAGATGAGTTTTGAAGAATATCACCAACAATGTCTAGGTAAGTTGGTTCAAGCTACCGAGCAACTACAGGTGAGTGTAACCGATGAACAACTTGCCAAAATCGCAGAATTAATTGTCCAAACAATGACTGGACCTTGGCGTTATTTCCACACACCAAAACATATTTTTATGGT
>CAZWGS010000089.1:0-21755 GCA_964633315.1 uncultured bacterium
TGATACGAAAAGTGGTGGTTCTCGGTGAAATAGTTCCGCCAGTAAACTTTAAACCACTATTAACCGATTCTTATTCTCTGATTTACTTTTGCTTAGCAATGTTGCTTTAGTCTTAACCATGCATGGAAAACTAAACCCGGACTTTTCCCAATTTAACTAGTATTTGAAAGTGGTTAAGAGCATGAAAACTAAGCACAATCGCCGTCAGTTAATCAGTGCTTTGGCATTTATAGCAGCAGCTATAGCAATGGCTGCACCTGCAGTAAAATCTCAAGGAAGAGCTACGGTTAAAGTTGATGGTTCTAGCACAGTTTTTCCCATTACTGAAGCTGTAGCAGAGGAGTTTCAAAACAAAAAGCGTGGTGCTGTTCGCGTAACCGTTGGTATTTCTGGTACTGGTGGTGGTTTCAAGAAATTCTGCGCTGGTGAGACTCATATTTCCAACGCTTCCAGGCCAATCAAGTCATCGGAGATTGAACTTTGCAAAAGAAACGGTATTGAGTTTATTGAGATACCAGTAGCCTACGATGCGATTACCGTCGTTATCAACCCCAATAATACCTGGGCAAGAAGCATGACGGTAGACGAACTCAAGAAGTTGTGGGAGCCCAGCGCTGAAGGTAGAATTACCAAGTGGAGTCAAATTCGTTCTGGTTGGCCTGATGCACCTATTAGCCTCTTTGGTCCTGGTACAGATTCCGGTACTTTTGACTACTTCACTGATGAAATTGTAGGTGAATCTGGTGCTAGTCGTGCCGACTATACTGCTAGTGAAGATGATAACATTCTCGTACTAGGCGTATCTAGAAACCAGAATGCTTTGGGTTATTTCGGCTATGCTTACTATGATGCCAACCGAAGCGCCATTAGTTCTGTAGCGGTTAACAACGTTCAACCTTCTTCTACAACCGTCAATAACGGTAGTTACACTCCTCTATCACGTCCTATCTATATCTATGTAAGTAAGCAAGCTGCAGAGATTCAAGACGTTAGAGAATTCGTTGAATATTACCTCACTGACGGAACTCAGTTCGTTTCCGAAGTTGCTTATGTTCCCCTATCTTCAAGTGATTATCAAGCAGCAATGCGACGCTTTAGAAGTCGTCAAACTGGTGCTGTGCGCTTGAGAAATGGATTGTAGATTTTTCGGTTGAATTAGATACAAGTAACAACTAGGGTGGGCAATGCCCACCTTATTGTTTATCTGCATTCTCTCAATTCTCGAGATAAGATTTATTCAACGCTATATTATTGGAAACTGGGGAGTATGAGTTCCGCCAATTGCACAGTAGGCAAGAAATTAGGTCAGGTTGAGTTGATGTGCTAGGATCGCCGCTTGGGTGCGATCGCGCAGATTCAGACGACTCAAGATACTGTTAACATGATTTTTAACGGTGCGCTCAGATATATATAGTGCAGCAGCAATTTCGCGATTATTAAAACCCCTGGCGATTAGTTGCAATACTTCTTTTTCCCTAGGTGTCAATTGTTCCCACTCAGGAGGCGCTTTGACATTAGTTTGAGGTGTTGTTGCCATCGCTTTTTCCAATAAACCAGGTCCCATTTGAGTATAACCTTGGTGGATGGCTCGGATCGCCTGTGCTAGCTGTTCAGAGGGTGTATCTTTGAGTAAGTAGCCCTTGGCCCCGTAGCGTATCGCTTGACTAATATATTCGTCATCATCAAAAGTAGTAAGCACTAAGACCTTAATTTGCGGTGCTTGCTCCTGTAAAGTTCGAGTTGCTGCTACTCCATCCATCACAGGCATTCGCACATCCATTAAAACTACATCTGGCTTTAATGACAAGGCTTTTTCTACTGCAATTTGACCATTTTCTGCTTCACCAACTACTTCTAAATCTGGTTTTGTTTGCAGTAAACTCGATAGTCCTTCACGAATAATATTTTGATCATCAGCTAGTAGTAAACGTATCGACATTTTTAAGCAATAAGTAATAAGGTTTATCAGGTAGTAAGAATTATTAGCTACTTTGCCTATAAAAAGAAGATAATCAACTAGTTATAGCAAATAATTGAGACTTACTAAACCAATTCATAGTTCCCATAAGAGTAATAAGTAAATGAAAAACTATTCCTTTTATGTCACTTTCCGAAATTGTGAGAAATTACGTCATTATAGGTAACGAAAACTAAGTATATAATCAGGGCTTGACTCCCTTTTTTAAGATTTTGAAAGAAGAGGGGTAAATTAACTATAAACTATCTGAATATTTTCACTTCAATGCGACAACCTTGACCAGTTTTACTTTGTAAAATCAACTTTCCTCCCACAGCTTCAATGCGTTCACGCATACTTTGTAAGCCAAAACCTGTAGTATTTATTTTCGGGTTAAATCCTTGACCATTATCGACAATCGACAAGGAAATTTTCTCTAACTTTGCGCTCAATTTAATCTTTACTAAACTCGCACCACTGTGTTTAGCTATATTCGTCAATGCTTCTTGAGTTACCCGATATAAAGCAGTTGCTACTTCCTTCGATAAGTTAGATTGAATACTAATTTCTGGCTCAATTTTAATCCCATTATTTGCTTCGAATTCATCTAATAATTCCGTCAAAGCATTAGCTAAAGATTTATTTTTCAGGGGATGATTGCGTAAAGTTGCAACTGACTGACGTACATTTTGCAATGCTTCCTTTCCTAGTTTTTGTGCTTTGTGTAAATGTTGTCTTGCTTGTGTCAAATCTTGCTCTAAAAATACAGCAGTATTTTCCAATTGAATACTTTGAGCCGTTAAAGAATGTCCTACAGAATCGTGCATTTCACGGGCAATACGATTACGTTCTTGCAAAGTTGCCTGGTCTTCAATTAAGAGGGCATATTGACGCAAACGACGGTTAGCGAGGGTTAATTCTTGGCGACTTTCATATTCAGCTAAAACTGCTCCTACTAATAAAAGTACAAAGATTAAAACTAAGCCAAAAAAGAGGGCAGAGGTAAGAGTATAGTTAATCGCAATACCTTGCCAAAATTCTTCTGGCATTTGCTGCAAACGAGGAGGTATTCTTCTACCCAAGGGAATACCTAAAGGACGAATATTCCACAGAGATACTAGTACCAGAGAAATATAGGAACTGTAGGCTAAAATTGCAACCACAATACGTCCACTCCAAGGAAAAAGCAAACAGGCGCGAATCACCACCACCAATAGCAGTGCCGGAAATACCCTTTCTACTTTGCCCCCCAATAGCACCGCCAAACAACTCAAACTAAACCCTAAACTAGTGTAAAGTCCTTGTACTAAGCGGGAACCAAAAGGTAGACGTATACCCATGCAAGCAATAGCTGCAATAACTAACAGCACCAGGGGACGCAATCGCAGACCTAAATAGGGTATGATAAGAGGTCGCCAAAAGCCTGGAAAACGTGGAGAAGGTCTTAGGTGGGAAGCAAAAGGCATTAGAGGGGAAAATGTTCCTAGTAAGGCGATTCCCAGCAAAATTAGCTCTAAATAAAACAGAAGGCGGAAA
Source organism: uncultured bacterium (assembly GCA_964633315.1). GTDB lineage: Bacteria > Cyanobacteriota > Cyanobacteriia > Cyanobacteriales > CAWCAG01 > CAZWGS01. The sequence continues at coordinate 3,494 of CAZWGS010000089.1, forward strand.
GGGTGTTGTTTCCAAGTGATTTTGGGCATTAATCAGGTTGGTTGGGAGAAAATAAAACTTCTTTTAGCACTCAAGTAAGAATTAGTTAAGTGCAACAGTTGATACAAAAGTGATTATGCAAATTATCTTGTAAGAGGTATATAGACCAAAAGTACCAGAGGCATTTAGTACTTTTGTTGAGTTAATTTAGGAGTTGCGATCCAGGTGTCTTGAGTAAGTAAATCCTTAGGATAGAAATATAAATCGAGACCAACTGCAGGAGACATTCAATGAACTGGCGCATAATTTCTACAGTAACCGCAGCAACCTTAATTTTGCCTCTCAGTGCTTTTGCACTACAAAATCAACCCTCTGTTAATCATACTCAAGTTGAACCCTCTGTTATTGCTCAAAGAATGGATTCAGACTCTTTTAGAGAGCGTATCAATGAGCGTCGCCAAGAGCTGCAACGAGAACTAAACCTCACTTCAGAGCAATCGGAAAAAATTAGAGAGATTCATGAAGAAGCAAAAGAAGATCTGAAGGATTTGCATCAAAAATTAAAAGAAGAAAGAGAAGAAATGCGCTCTCTTTTAGCTAGCAATGCTAACACGAACCGATTGCGACAACAACACGAAAAAATCCAAGTTCTCAAAGAGCGTTTTGATGACCAGCGTTTTGAAACAATGCTAGATGTGCGCGAGATTTTAACTCCAGATCAACGCTCCCAAATGTCAGAATTAATGTTAGAGCGTGGAGAAAGACGCGGTAATCGCTTTTAGCTAAATAATAAAGGAGTTAGTAGTACTAACTCCTTGTTTAACATCATAACCCCAAGCGATTATTATTACTAGATAATCGTTTTTTTTCGTCTATTTCTTCTGCGCCTCTCCATATTTTTAGCAATCAAATTATCTGCAGCTTTATTGGCGTGGGGAAATTCAAAGCTAGGAATTTCTTTATCCAGAAAAGAGCATAATTCCGGCCAACCAGAACCTGTTTCCCAGCAAACTGTTAGGAGTTTTTCTGGTCTATTGCTAAAGTGCTCTTTTACTTCTTGGTTATGCTTCTCATAAAAAGCCATTAATTCTTCTTGAAAATCTTGTGGATTAGGATATCCATAAGCTAGCAAAGCTAGTTCTTTTTGTATGTGATCATTGGCTAATTCAGCCCTTTGGACGTGCTTTAAGACGCTGTTATACCAAGTTTCACTATCTTTGCGAATAGTCAGAATAAATTTGCTGTCAGGATATTGCTCATCAACTTCTTGGTAAATTAAAGACCAAGGTAAATCCTGAAAAGCATTGTACTTTTTTATGATACTGTATGTTTCTTCAAAATTACCACGTTTAATCTGCCTCAGGAGTTTTGGTTTCAAGCCAATAGGATTGTAACCTAACATCTTAAAACATATTTTTAATGTTGTAGAGCCTGTTTTATTCAGACCAATACCAAATACTTTCATTGGTTAAATTGAGTAATGTTTAGCCTTGCAGCCATCTAGAGCATGGACTAGACGTCCTATAGGCAGCTACATTAATAATATGCCCATAGGGGTATGTTTAATTAACCAAGTTGATATATGGCTGATTTGGTTAAAATGATTGATTGATTATTAGGGACACACTTTACTATGTCCCTAAATATTTCCCGGAGATATTGGACTAGGTTTTGGATTTTGTGGAGAATAATTGAGAGAGCAAAAACTAGTCAGGTAGCCAAATCTATAAGATACACACCTGTTTCTAATCAGCCAAAAGTAACATTACCACTCGAAAGCATCCTTTCTAGCTGACGTAGTACTTTCATCTCTTCCTGATTAAATTCACGAGACCATAATAGAATATTAATTTGCTTCACTATTGTTGGTGTCACCCTTTTAGTTCTACCAATTTCTTGAGTTATTTCCAGTAGTGCGGACATAGAGAGAAACTGAACTCTACGATTCCAATATCTCTCAGTAAATCTTAAATGCGGGTGACTTATAGCTTTAATTCTTAGTGATCTAGTTAACCTTTAATCGGATCACCAATCATAAAAACTCGTGATCTCCCTTGTCCTGGAACGTGATTTAGATTACAACTGGGAGATAAACTTTTCCCCTGCATGATGTCAACTAATGTTTGCCAAAATTAGAGACACAGAAATTTTCTTTGATATTGAAGGTTGTGGTTTAATTATTGAAGGTTCGACAGTACGAGAAAAACCTGCTGCTTTTATTATCCACGGTGGACCAGGAGCAGATCATACTTCCCAAAGACAAATCTTTACTAATCTTGCAGATCGCCTACAACTAGTGTACTTTGATCATCGGGGACAAGGACGTTCAGCTCGTGGCGCGAAAGAAACCTATACTCTAGAAAATAATGTGGAGGATATGGAAGCACTGCGCCAATATTTGGGATTGCAGCAAATTGTGGTGATTGGTACCTCCTATGGTGGTATGGTTGCTCTCAGTTATGCTGTGCGCTATCCTGAGTTCGTTTCCCGTCTTATTATCATTGCTAGTGCACCTAGCTATCATTTTCTCGAAAGGGCAAAGGAAATTTTAGCACTGCAAGGAACATCAGAACAAAAAGCAATTGCGCAACACCTTTGGGATGGAACTTTTGCTGATGAGGAGCATTTGCAGCAATATTTCCAGATTATGGCACCACTCTACTCACTCTGCTACAATCCGCAGCAGACTCAAGAAAGCTGGAAACGCACTATTTTGTCTGTAGATGCCATTAATGTTGCTTTTAGCAGCTTTCTGCGCAGTTATGATCTCAGTCACCAATTACATCAAATCACCTCACCCACTTTGGTAATTGGTGCTGAATTTGACTGGATTTGTCCTCCTGAATTTTCGGCAGAAATTGCCCAGGGAATATCCCAAGCAAAGCTTATAATTATCCCTAATAGTGGTCATTTAATTAGAGCAGATGCACCACAAGCACTCTTAGGGGCAATTTCTAGCTTTCTGTTTCCTGAGTCTTAATCTAATCTCTTATCTCCGCTGACTTCTCAAATGCCAAACGCTGTTCGGCGTTACGCAAGAAATAACCACTCATCATTGCTGATGCAAGTAAGCGACTCAAGTCTTCGCGACTGGTGTTGATAGTAACATCAAACTTCCCCGCTGGCAAAGTTCCGAGTAATCCCATCAAGTTTTGTTCCATCACCTGCAACACTTCTGTAGACTCAGGTTTGGATAGTTGAGCGATTGTTTCTGGATTGAGAGATTGGACATATTGCCATAATTGGTTGTTTTCATCTGCTTCAGTAGGGGAAAATTTTGGTTCTCGATTAAAGTTATGATTCACTGATTACCTCCTAAATTATGCTTAAGTGCACAGATAAGCTCAGTTGTTACACAATTTAGCAGATTTAATTGTGGAAGGAGTTTTAGAGTAGGAGGATGAAAATAGAAAAAGAATGCAGTATTTAGAAATCTAAATCCTACATTCTTCGCAGCAGGGTAGTAAATTTAGTGATGGTGGTGGTGATGATGAGTCGCCGCTTGCGCTACTGCTAGCTGCGGATTCACGCTAATCGCCTCCTGCGTTAATAAAGCTTCAATTTGTGGATTTGCCCAGTTTGCGGCCATTTTCAGGAAATCTGGGTGATCATTCACACAAGGCATTTGTACAAAAGTGACACCAGAGCTCTTATGCTGCAAATGATGGATAATATGATCCACATCTAGCAGGGTTTCGTGGTTTTCGGTAGCAAAGCCAATGGGCATCATGACTATAGCAGTTGCACCTAAATCAATAAGATTTTTTGCTGCTAATTCCACATTAGGCTGTGTCCATTCAATCAAAGGTGTATCGTGGTTGAGCCAGCCAATGGAAATTAGGGGATACTTGTAGATGAGTTCTTCGCGCACTAACTCATACATAGCCTGACTTTCGTCAATTCCAGAGGTAAAACCCTTAGCTTTGTGAGGACAGCCGTGATTCATGAGTATAATACCTGTTTGGGAAGGTAAATGAGCCTCGGCTAATTCCTTCGTAATTTTTTCCTCCACCATCTGCGCCAAGAGCTTAATATAGGCTGGTTTGTTGTAGAAGGAGGGAATATAACGAGTTCCTTTGAGCCAATGTTGCGATCCTTGTGTTAGCTTAGCTAAAGCATTATTTACCTGTTCAACAGCAATACCACTGGTAAAGATTGAATCTACCACGAGCAGAGGATAGATTAGCAGTTTATCAAATCCTTGCTCCTGAATTTGGCTGAGTACTTGCTCTGGGAGGAAAGGCGCGCAAAAGTTAAAAGCTTTGAAAACTTGAACACGATCTCCCCAAGTTTCCTGTAAATTCTTTTCTATACCAGCTCGTTGCTGCTCGAAAATTTGGTTATGGGGAGAGATAAAATTGTTGTGCTGATGGCTCCACTCATGTAAGTCAAACATAGCTAAAAGCTTAGCTATAGGAGGATACATCCAAGTTGGTACTGGTGCAAACTTCGCGGTAAGTAAGTTTAAAGCTTGTTCGTTATAGTTGGCAAAATCCTCGTAGCTTTCGACTTCACCATAACCCATCAGTAAAACGGCAACGCGTTCATTTTTATTATCTTTTGGGGATGCGGGTTGGATTTTTTCTGGGGTTGTAACCACGTTAAACTCCTAACCTCAATCGAGGGATATTATTGCTGGGATTTTCAGAATAGTATCTAGATTAACATCCCCTAGGGGGGGATACATTTTCTTTAGATTGTTATCACAAGATGACGTTGCACAATGGTGGGATAATTTTGGATAGGGGCAAGAAACAAATCTCCACCATCTCCCTAATTCCCCTCACCATCCCAAGATGGCTGCAACACCCACCAGATTAGGATTAGGTGTAGTGTTGCACACACCTCAATGTCATCAGCAATCTGTTTTTCTTGAATTACCTCGGTTCTTGCAGAACTTGTAGTATCATTTGTACAAAGGCATCATCATCAATGCGTCCTAGGGCTTCTACTAAGATGTCAGGATCGCCATCACAATTATGATTGTTCATTTGTGCTGTCGGTAGAAGAAAATGTAGGTGTGTGCGTAGTCGTTGTAAATCCTCCCTAATACTTTGCCGCTTGGCTTCTAAAACCTTGATGGTGCGGCGGATTGAACGTTCACGACGAAATTCCTGAGTCAAGGCGTTAGATTCTGGGGGTTGATACATTTTTATGAATGCCTTAATCATAAGGGACTGAACAGACAATGCCATCAGGTAGCAAAGTCTTGATAAAATACCTCCAATTGCCAGCTATGAGCTGAAACTTTTCTTAAGTCAAATCCTTGGGCTAGGAACTTTTCTCACCAGAATAATTGCTCGATCTACCTTTTTATCTCTCATGCATTAAAGAGGATCTCAAGCTGTAGCAAAACAAGGCTGCAACAGAAATTTAGGTATATCAAGATTGCAATAACTTAATCTAGACAAAGTTACAAAAGACTTTGCAATTCCCTTACTATCAGTTTAAGTAACGCAACATCTGTGTGGTCGAAATGGTAAATCTACTCCAAAGGGAACTCTTGAAGTGGAATAACTTCATCCGTCTGAATCCAAAACAATCTCAAGCTTACGTGCGTCGTGGTATGGTCAAGTTTAAGTTAGCACGCGTGGAAGCATCTATTCGGGATTTTGATCGAGCAGAACAATTAGATCCAAGCATTACTCCCTATCTATGGCAACGTGGACTCTCATACTATTATGCCCAGAGATTTGCAGAGGGTGCACAGCAATTTGAGTTGGATTTGAGTGTCAATTCTCAGGATGTGGAAGAAACTGTGTGGCGTTATCTGTGTTTGGCGCGTTTACAAGGGGTTGAAAAGGCGCGTCATAGTTTACTACCAGTGAAAAATGATCGGCGCTTAGTTATGAGGTGGGTTTATGATTTGTATGCAGATAACTGCACTCCTGAGCAAGTACTAGATGTTGGCAATCAAGAAGGGCAAATTGGCAATTTTTACAGTCATTTTTACCTAGGTTTATATTATGAAGCAGAAGGAGATTCTGAGAGTTCTCGACATTATATTAGTCAGGCTGTCTCCAAGTATTCTTGGGATGATTATATGTGGTATCTAGCTGTGGTACATAAAAAGTTGAGAGGATGGAGTTAATTAAGTAATAAGTAATAAGTAATAAGTAATAAGTAATAGCGTTGATAACCCGCGTTGCCTTTTGGCTTAGCTGAGCGTTCCCTGGGCGAAAAGGTTCGCCGGGGTCTGTGCTCAAGGTAACGGGAACCAAGATAGTAATAAGTAATATCCCTCTGTTGTCAGACTCCAAAAAACGGGGGGCAAACCTTTACTCTTTCCTTAGGAGTCATTGGCTGTAATGAGGTAATTACGTGACAATTCTGGAAAGTAACAGAAGAGGAATAAGTAATAAATCAGGATTTGCCACCTAGATATTGGAAATGCCTGTCATCAAACTATTGACTATTTCCTCGTAACTGTAACCCTCGATTTTTGATTTAACTGCTTAATTAGATGAAAGACAAAACAATAATCCTACATCTCATCTCTTCTCATCTCTTGTGCTTCCTCACGTCCTCGCACATTATAGTCATTTCAGTTTAGATTGAGACAGACGTTTCTGCTGTAAAGGTCTACAGATAGAAGTTTTTCGACAGAAAAATGTTTCATTCTTATTTAAAAATGACTATACCTTGCTGCTCGTATCTCTACTATTTTGTCTTTACTTGCTACTCACCATTTTTTAATTTTTAATTTTTAATTACCCAGCTTATCTTATGTAGCAATAATTTACAGATTTCTCTTACTAGGGAGATAGTTGCTCTTGGGGACTAATATTAATAAATGGCAAGGCTCCATCACCTCCTAAAACAGTAGGAAACCTGCCATCCCACTTATCAATCGCTTGCTTTTGCAATAGTTCTGAGGTTAATGTTTCTCGTTGTAAGCGTTGAGCTTCTGCTTGTCCTTTGGCTCGATTAACTTCTGCTACTGCTTCTTTTTCGGCTTTGAGTGCTTCAAATTCTGCTCTTTTTGCTTCTTGTTCTGCTATTTGTTTTGCCTCAATCGCTTTAGCAAATTCGGGAGAGAAGGAGACATTAACTAGAGAAACATCATCTACTAAAATGCCGTAGTCTAATAATCTTTCTTCAAGAGTAAGATCTATTTCTTCTTTTAATGCTGTGCGTTGGGTAATAATCTCCTCTGCTGTTTTCTTGGCGGTAGCGGCTTTAACGACTTCAGAAACGGCTGGATTAATAATACGAATTACAATTTCGTCTTCATTACCTACCTGTTGGAAAACTTGATTTACCTTGGTGGGATCGATGTGCCAGTTTACAGCTACATCAGTTTTCACATCTTGCAAATCTTTTGATGATGCTTCTGCATTAATATCATTTTTTTGTACCCTTACAGTCAAAGTTTTTACGGAAGTGACGACGGGAGTAATAAAGTGTAATCCTTCATCAAGAATGCGATCTTGAACTTTGCCAAATCGCATGACGACACCTCGCTCTCCAGCATTAACGATAGTAAAGGGTTTAAGAAACATTCCACAGAACAGTACAAAAATGCTGCTAGTGACGAGAAGAAACAGTTTTGGTGACACGGAATTACTATTTAATTGCATGATTTAAAGTTGATTTAAGTTCTATGAACATCATCTGATACCTATTTTCATTATCTTGGCAAGTTCAGAAATACTCAGGAAAATTCAGTAATTTTTTACTGATGTGGCTATGTGGATCGCAATAAAACTACATGAGACATTCCTGTAGGGCTGTGATGAATCACACAAGATAAAAGTCAATATTTAACAAATAGCAAAAAAGATGATTAACTAATATTTAATCTTAGAATCAGAGATAACTAACTAATAGGGTGCAGTTAAAACTGTGGCTTTACCAGGACTGAGAAATTTAGAATTATGGCAGAAAGAAGTTCATTGCAAAAGTTACGTGATTGTCTCCCGGTGAGGGAACAAAGTACAGATACTGATTTTGCGGGTGTGAGTGTTGATGGTTGCGATTTGAGAGGTGAGGATCTCAGTGAAATAGATCTCAGTCGTGCTAGTTTACGGGGTACCAATTTAGACCAAGCTAACCTGAGCAATACTAATCTCGAAAAGGCTAATTTAAGGGATGTTATTCTTGAGAGAGCTAATCTTTCTTCTGCTCGCTTAAATGGTGCTGAATTAAGCGGAACCAGACTTTATGATGCTCAATTAGCTGGGGTAATTCTCACAGAAGCAGAAATGCATCGTGCTAATTTAATCCAAGCTGAATTGCGGAATGCTGATTTAAGCTATGCAGATCTTAGCAATGCTGTTTTGCGTAGAGCTAATTTATACAATGCTAATCTCAACAATGCTGTTTTGGGTAATGCGGATTTAAGAAATGCTCTTTTAATTCAAACTAACCTGAAAAATGCGATTTTGCGCGGTGCTGATTTGCGTTGTGCTAATCTCCAAAATGCCGATTTTAGTGGTGCGGATCTCAGTGGTGCGGATCTCAGTGGTGCGGATCTTCGTGGTGCAAATCTTAGTGGCGCTTATCTACGTCGTGCCAATCTTACTATTACTAATTTGAGCTCTGCAAACCTAGCTCATGCTCATTTGAGTCATACTGATTTGAGTGGTTCTAATCTTAGTCATGCTAACCTTACTAGGGCTCAAATGAATAGTGCTAATCTACGTCGCGCTAATCTGCAAGAGGCTAATTTAAGTAACTGTGACTTGCACCATGGAATTCTCGTATTAGCACAATTACAAAATGCTATTTTGACTCAGGTACAGCTTTTGCACGCTAACCTCAGTGATGCCAATCTCAGTGAAGCAAACCTGACTCATGCAGATTTACGTCGTGCCTATCTTACTAATACTAATCTTTGTCGGGCGAATCTCACTCATAGTCAATTGTCCCATGCAACTTTGTCACGCACTGACTTGAGTTACGCTGATTTAAGTTTTGCTAATTTAGCTAATACTAATCTCAGTTATGCTGACTTGAGTTATGCCAATTTAAGTGATGCTGAGGCAAATAATACCGATATTAGTTATGCTACTTTCAATCAAGCAAACTTGAGTAATTGTCACTTGGATCAATCTCAACCAAGTGAGTTAGATATGGTATACCGACAACAGAGAAATTTTGACGGTGGTTTACAAAGTCGCTTACTTGATGTGGAAGATTTAATTCGTAAATTTGATGAAGTAATTCGCGTTTTCAAAGTTGATATTCGAGAAATTGAAACTAGCAAGAAAAGTAATGTTTCTGCTGGCGATCTTAAAGATTATAAGGAGTTTGCTACTTTGATGGAGCAAGAGTGTAATCGTCTACGACAAGAAGTAAATAACTATCGCCAACAATATATTAATGATGATGTCACCCTAGAGGATATTAATGATAGTTACGGCAATATTCATGGGCAAATTATTCTCTTAGGTAATAATCTGGGTGAAGTACAAAGAAGATGGGTTGAATTGGCTAAAAAAATTTAGACTAAAATATCTGAATTCAAAAAAATCCCGTGCCAGTGAAACACGAGATTAATGAATAATTAGTTATATTTCCAGCGTCAAAAATCTAGTTTTGTTCAGCCCAATTTGCTTGTCTGCGTTTAGCATGAATATTCTTCATGTGCTTTTTTACTGTATTTTCTGAGATGTAAAGCTTAGTGGCTATTTGCTTATAGGAGAGTCGGGCGCGACGCAGTGACCAAATTTGCGCTTCTCGTTCTGTAAAACCGTATTTTTGAGTTTCTGCAATAGCTTGATTCTTCCATGATTGCTGGCAATCTTCAATGAAAATTATGATATGAGGAGAAGTGTATTCCCCTTCTAACCATTGTCCGCGCAATCGCAAGGGTTTATTCGCAGAAGTTTTTACCTCCGACTCAATTACCACAGGTTGTTCACCAAACAATTCTCTACCTTCAATGAGAGATTCGCACACTCGCCACACTTCTTGAGGAATGGCGCTAGGATGCTTGGAATCAGCAGATAGTTGCTGAAACAATTTAGAAGCTTTGGTATTTGTGTGGATTAATGTACCTCTGTGGGTGAAAATCAAAATTCCATCAACTAAACTTTCTAAGAAAACTTCAAAAAAGTTAGATGTTTTTGCGTGCGTAGCAGAAGCACTATTATTATATTGGTTCTGTTCTCTTGGTTCGTTGACAAGTGCAATTGCACTGCTTATTGCGAAAGCAGACATGAGTTAAATTCCCCTAAAATATTCTCATGGACAGGACTAGTGATAGTCACTACACAAATTTTGTGAACCAGGCATGAAGTAAGCATGAAATTGTCATGAGTTTATTCTCTTCGTGAAGTTTGTGTATTTGCAATGAGTAACCTGCACTTCAGTGCTACTGGTAGCAGTAGGGTGAAGTAGACTGAAGTAGGGTGAAGTTTTTCAGCAATTATCTTACTTAATAAGGTAAATCCCAATCAACAGCTTGCGCGTTTCCCTCACTCGTCAGCAAAAATCAGGAGTTTACTTGTACTTCATCTAAATAAGAAACGCTATCTTGATCGCTGTGGTGTCGTTTAGTCTCTGGGACCCTACTCTCTCAAGTGTTATTCGTATCTTTGCAGTTTGATAATGCCTAATCTTAACCTTCGTGAGGAGAGGGAATAATTAAAAATTGGATTAAGTATAAGTTACTCAAAGAATCTTAATCAAAGAACCATGTCAAAATAAAGACAATACGAACGTTAAATAATCTTAGGATAAGGAGAGGGCAAATGGTCGCAACGCCAGTGAAAAAAGCTAAACGCTTGACGGTGCAAACAGCAGAAATCGCCCCCGATACTACCACAATTCGTTCCTTAGACTGGGATCGAGATCGCTTTGATATTGAGTTTGGTTTACAAAACGGTACAACTTATAACTCTTTTCTCATTCGTGGTGAGAAAGTTGCTTTAGTCGATACCTCCCACGAAAAGTTCCGTCAACTATACTTTGATACCCTCACCGGTTTAATTGACCCCAAAGAGATTGATTATTTAATTATTAGCCATACAGAACCAGATCACAGTGGTTTGGTTAAAGATTTTTTGCAATTAGCGCCCCAAGTCGTTGTCGTTGGTGCGAAAGTTGCGATTCAATTCCTCGAAAACCTTGTCCATCATCCATTTGAACGTAAGTTAGTGAAAAGTGGTGATCAGCTGGATTTGGGTAAGGGACACGTAATTAATTTTGTCAATGCTCCTAATTTACACTGGCCTGACACCATTTTCAGCTACGATGCTGGTACTCAAACTCTGTTTACCTGTGATGCTTTTGGTTTACATTACTGTTCCGATAGCTTGTTTGATGAAGATTTAAAGGCGATTGAGGCAGACTACCATTTCTATTATGAGTGTTTAATGGCTCCCAATGCTCGTTCTGTACTTTCGGCGTTAAAGCGGATGGCGAAGTTGGGTGAAGTAACCACAATCGCTAACGGACATGGACCTCTGTTGCGTCATAATGTACATGAATTGGTAGAACGCTATCGTAGTTGGAGTCAAGCCCAGGCTAAGGCTGAGAAGACAGTAGCAGTATTTTACGTTGCAGATTACGGCTACAGTGATCGCATTTCCCAAGCTATTGCTAAAGGTATCACGAAAGCTGGTGTGGCGGTAGAAATGATGGATCTTAAATCTGCTGACCAACAGGATGTGCAAGAATTAGTAAGTCGGTCTGCTGGTTTAGTTATTGGTATGCCTCCAGTAGAAAGTGAATATTTAGAAACTACCACCGCAACTATTGGTACAATTTTAGCGGCAGCAAAGAATAAGCAAGTAATTGGTATGTTTGAAGCCTATGGTGGTGATGATGAACCAGTTGATCCTTTGCTCAATAAATTCCGGGATGCAGGTTTAAGCCAGGGTTTTTCTAGTATTCGCATCAAAGATACACCCAATGAAGCTACCTATCAGCTATGCGAAGAAGCAGGAACAGATTTGGGACAAATTTTAACTCGCAATCAGTCCACCAAGCAACGCAAATCCATGGGCAATGACCTCAATAAAGCCCTCGGACGCATTAGCAGTGGTTTATATATTATCACAGCACGCAAAGGGGAAAGTACTGGAGCTATGCTAGCTTCTTGGGTGAATCAAGCTAGTTTTGAACCCCTCGGTTTTACCGTTGCTGTGGCTAAAGATCGCGCGATAGAATCTTTAATGCAAGTAGGCGATCGCTTTGTTTTAAACATTTTAGAAGAAGGAAATTATCAGCAGTTGATGAAGCATTTCCTCAAGCGTTTTCCCCCTGGTGCAGATCGTTTTGCTGGAGTTAAAACCCAAACGGCTAAGAATGGATCGCCAATTTTAACTGATGCTTTAGCTTACGTGGAATGTGAAGTAACTAGTCGTATGGAATGTAGCGATCATTGGATAGTTTACAGCCAAGTGGATAGTGGGCGTGTTGCTAAATCAGATGCTTTGACTGCGGTACACCATCGCAAGGTTGGGAATTACTATTAATTGTTAATTGTTAATTGTTAATTGTTGATGGTTTATTGAGACTATATCATTAATTCTCATCAGTGCTATGTGGGCTATTTTTAGTTAGTTGTTTATTAACTAAATACCAAGTACTAAATCACCAATATCTGAGTGGCGGGTGGCTATCTTTCTATTTCCAGAGAAGATAAATCACCCGCTACTTTTACTGAAAACTAAATCGCTTTTTTAGCTACAATAAACACTGCTTTACCTTTGCTTGGTTGCCATTGATAGTCAATCGTAAAACCAGAATTTATTAAACTTTCTACCAATTCTTTAGCAGTAAAAACTTTAACTAATGGTATTAAACCTAAGAAGTTTCCTATTGGTGCGATAATTTTAAACCACTTCATATCGTCTCCGAGACACGCTGTACTGGTGACGAAAATTCCTTCTGGCTTGAGTAGATTGTGAACCTTCTTGATTACCTCTTCCTTATTTTCTAGTAGGTGCAAAATACTCAGTCCTAAAACCACATCAAAGGTTTCATTAGCTACATTTAGTTCCTCGATAGTCAATTGTTCAAAGGTAATATTGTTGATATTTTTCGCCTCAGCTTTACCTTTGGCAATTTCAATCATTTTCGAGGAGATATCTATAGCAAGAATATGTTGAACATAGGGCGTGTGAATTATAGCAGTAGATCCTGTTCCGCAGCCAAACTCCAATACTTCCATCTCGGGCTTAAAGTATTGCTGTGTAACTTGCAGTTTTTTCTCATAAGCTGCTTCATCAGCAATAGGTTTTTTAGCGTAACTTGCTGCGATTTTATCCCAGAATTTAGCTGAATAGTTCATTGTATACCCTGTCTATTTGACTTAAACTATGATGTGATTATCGCTAGATTCTAACCGTCTAGTTAACACGTTTTACCTAAAGTAACCATTCTAGTTTTCTTACTAATTCAGGCATTATTTCTTTGTCATCTCGGTAGCTGTGAATTTTGCGTAGATTATCATCTTGTATTAGCTTTTTAGCCAATTTACTTGGTATCCAAACAGAGTAAATTAGCCCAGCTAGTAATCAACAAAGTTCTTTTCAGAGGATCAATACCCTTGCTGATAAATCTGTTAAGTTTTTTGAAACCACCTTTTTCTTCAATGTATTTTTTCGTAGCTGAAAAATTCATTTGTCTTTGTTGAAAATTATCAACTGACATTCTCAATTCTTCTGCTATTTGCAAAGGTTGATTTATTTGATTAGAAACAATATCTGTACTTGAGACAAAATTACCTAAAAGATTTTTTGGTAAATTTATTCTGTATCTATAATTAATTGCCATTGACAGACATCTTTCTCGATTGTAGTCATCTAGTTCCGAGATTATACTGAATAGATGTGCGCATAAGACATCGTTTCTCGATAAATTTACCTTGGCATCTTCTGAGAAACGTTGCTTCATGTTATTCAGCTCATTTTCGGGAAAATAGAACCGCAAACTAACTTTATCGCGAGCCTGGAACGAAATATAAAATACTAACTTTAATAAGTCTATTCCAGTCAAATATCTAACACCAGGAGTATCATTCTTGCTTTCTTCTATTTTATCTTCAAGATACTTGTTTCTTTCTTCAACAATCAAAGGTGGAGTATATTGTTTCTTGTTTACTGAATTTGACCAGGCTTTCATAAATTGCATAAATGTATGCATATCTCCCAAAGAGTGATGCCAGCAAATTCCTAGTACCATTCCTCCACAGGCAAAATAGGTAAGCTGGATATTCATGACAAAACTTTGACTAGATATTACCTTTTGTGGATTGATAACATTAATCAGTTTATCTTTTTTGATAGTAGTAAACTTATCTAGAATATCATTGAGGGTACAGTCTTCTTTTTTGATATCAAATTGTACTCCCTGGTTGTTGCAATCTATATACAAGTTATGTTTTTCTTTTCTCAAAATACCTGCAAAAATGGGAAAGTCACTTAGCACTTCCTTCAGAGACCTTATTAATTCCTGATGTTCAAAGCTTTCCCTGTAAAAAAAGACAACAGGAACAGGAAGATTTTTTACTAATTGATCTGCAACAGAACAAGTTATGACTTGTTGCACATGGCGATTGGCTTGAACGATCAAAGTTTCTTGTTTCATGATTTTATCCTTTTTATCCAAGATATATTTAAGACATAAAGCTGAGATACGCAATGCTAATAATTTGGTGTAATTTTCTGCAATCGCGATTCAAGATAAATAGTATCATTCTCCCTGTTTACGCCACTGACTGGCACACCAGATATCCCTCTTTTGTCACTTTCACAGAAGGCGATCTCTACAACCTTTACCCTAAATTAAACTCAGCGATTTGAGTATATTTTTGATTCTTTATTAGGAAATAAGATGGAGATCGCTTGAGAGACAAGAGTTATAGAAAGTAGAAATTGCAAGAGTTGTCCTAGAGTGACAAAAGAGGGTTACGTAGCGTGAAGATCCAGGAAGAGGAAACAAAGCTTCATAATGTCACCAAAAATTGACAATAAGCAAAAATCGAGAAGAAAAACACCTAGAAACTAAATCAATAACTCAGCAATTAAATAAATACTTACTTGTTGTCCCTTAAGGCAAAATACTCTAATCCAAGATGCCATACAAGTTTTAACTGAATATACTGAATTGATTAATGGTAAATGATAGTGGAGAGTATGAGTAACTTCATAGAATCTTTACAGCTATTGATGCCAACTTTAATGACATTTTAAGGTCTTTAGGTTTATTATTGTACGCAAGACTAAAAGCAGTGCTTTCTCGAAACATCTACCCAACCCGCAAATTATAGTAAGTACTTTTCGCGACAACTGGGGACTGCAAGGATATTTACCTAAACGCATCAGAGCACAAAACCAATCAGTGCTACTACGATAGTTACAGCTCAATTCATGCGTAATAGTAAGCAAGTTATGGCTATAGCCAAAAAATAAAGTTATTTTGGCATTAAAAGAGTTAATTGCCTCTATATTAGCTGGAAAATAAGTAATTTTAAATCTCTATTCAGGGGTCTACTTGAGTTTAAATAGTTTTGATTGCAGAGTCTAGAATTTCTTAAAAGTAATTAGTCGAGTGCATCACCATCTCCTATAGATAATTTTATTGATACACCGACGTGAAGAATAATCGCCGTCTGCTTTTATTAGGTAAGTACGCCAGTCTTTTTTGTTTAGTCACTGGATTAGTTTTCCTGATTAGCTCTTGGCTACTAAATGATTTAAGTAATCTGGTTTCTAGTCCAGATGATAGATTGAGCAGTATTTTTGTTAATCTACCTCCAGAAATATATTTAACAGCAAAAAAAATCGCATCAGAAGTTTTGCTCAATCCCTATTTTTACTTGTTGACTGCTAGTATTTTGATTTTAGAGAAACTAATACCAGCAAAAAAACAAAAACTATTTTCTGTGGGATTATGGCAGGATTTTGTTTGGTTAATTGGCAGTTTTGCTGTTTACAATTTTATCCTAGTTAAATATCTCAATTTAATAAAGTATTTTTATATTAATTATTTCAGTCAATTTACTTTTGATTTACCAGCCAGATTAAATTTACCCCATGCAGTATCTTTTTGTTTGGGAATTTTACTCATGGATTTTATGAGCTGGCTCAGTCATGTAATTCAGCACAAAGTTCCTTTAATTTGGAATTTCCATGCGGTTCATCACTCTCAACAAGAACTAAACTTATTTACTGATTTACGCTTTCATTTTGTGGATGCTTTGACTTTGTATCCTTTGGCTATTTTTACTATGTCTTTATTCCTAATTCCTTTTCCTCAAAGTAGTGTTTATTATCTTTGGTTTAGGACTTGGTATCCTCGTGTCTATCATGCCAATATTAAAAGTAATTTTGGTTGGCTTCACTATATTTTAGTTACTCCCCAATCCCATCGTATTCATCATTCTGTTGAAGCGAAGCATCATGACAAAAATTTTGGAGTTATGTTTAGTTTTTGGGATCGCTTATTCAAAACTCAATACAAAGAAGAACATATTTATCCAGATACAGGTATAGTACTCATGACAAAATATCCCAGATACAATGCCATTTTTTCCTATGTAGTTAAAAGTTATTTATGGGATAATTTGATTCCATTCCAAAAAATAGTAATTCAATACAAAAATAAATTATTGATTTGAAAATAAAAATTGACTTTGTTTATTATTGCTGTTAATTTAAAACAATAAAGTACAAATTAGGAGTTGTAAACAAGCATGAATAATGAACAAACAAAAGCAACAAAAATATGGCGAAAGCCTGAACTGAAATCCTATGGTAGCGTTGAAGAAATTACTCTCATTCCATCACTATTAGGCAGTTCGGATGATAATCTTTAAAATAGTTCAACACAAAAAAATACAAATTAGGAGTTGTAAATAAGCATGAATAACGAGAAAAATAAAGCCGTAAAAACATGGCAAAAACCTGAACTGAAATCCTATGGTAGCGTTGAAGAAATTACTAAAGATCCAGCACCAGTAGGAAGTGCTGATTTTATATCATAACCTGAACAAAAACACACAGAATAGGAGTTATAAATTAACATGAACAAGGAACACAAAAAAGCCCCAAAAACATGGCAAAAGCCTGAACTAAAATCCTATGGTAGCGTTGAAGAACTTACCCAAGGTAGTATGGATATGAATGACCCTATGATGATAGGAAGTGCACAGATGACTATTACTTGGTAGGCACAATAAACAGAATAGTGATCTTGAAGTAAGTCAATGAACTATCCAGGAATCTACCAGTCAGGTGAGACAATTCACCTGACTACTTTTAAATCATTTACAATTAGAATATATAAGACATGTAAGAAAATATTTTTAGCTATATTTTTTACTGTTGAGCCTATAAATTAAATATTAATTTTCCATTTATCTTAAGCATAATTTATAGAAGGATAAGATGAAACACATTTATAAATTCATAAAGTAATTTCAAGTCCTAACATTAACTAAAGCCATAATTAGAAGCCAATGATAATAAAGCTGCAGTTACTTAATTATCGAAAATTTATATAACTGAAAAATTTTATGACTTCCAAGAATAAATGCTTCAAGACAAATACAGTTTTTTTATTATCAAAATAAAAATGTAACTTGCTTGTTATTACTGTTAATCTAAAATCATAACCAAGATTTGGAGTGGCAAATCAACATGAATAACGGTCAAAAACAAGCAACAAAGATATGGGAAAACCCAGAGCTAAAATCCTATGGTAGCGTCCAAGAAATTACTCAAGATGGTTCACCGATGAAAGGTAGTGTAGAGAGGATAAAACCTCGAAGACTGCGTCGTAGGGTTGTTCGTAAAATTCGTCGTAAAATTCGTCGTAGAAATCGTGAATTTGAATAAATTTTAGAATGATAATGAGTTTGATTAATCTTGTTATCTAAGTAAGTGAATGAAGCATCCAGGAATCTACCAGTCAGGTGAATAGTTTCACCTGACTACTTTTAAAGTATTTCCAATAAGTACAAGAAGACACAAAAAAAAGTATTGGTAGCTCTATGTTTTATTATCGAGCCTATGGCTTAAATATTCGTTCTGATTTCCCTTTACCAGAATTACTTGAAGGAGGAGATGGAGGAGACCTCTATATTCAAAAAGGTACAGTTAAACTCCCAGCATTAACTAAAACCATAATTAGAAGACAAGGAAAAGAATCCTGGTTTGGTGGAACTAATGAAGAAGCTTACTTATTTTGGCAAGGAGTAGTCAAAATCCTGGCAAAAGATGGTTGTACTTTAATTGTTGAACCTGTAAATGAACAAATAGATCCAAAATTCTTAAGTCTGTATATTTTAAGTGAAGCTTTAGGTATAATTCTCTTTCAAAAAGGTTTA
>CAZWGS010000090.1:0-21743 GCA_964633315.1 uncultured bacterium
AGCGCAAATTAATGCGTCTGGACACCCTTAAATATATGCGTTCCGTCTCTCCACATAACTACATCGACCAAATTTTGCAATCCTTGGATGCTGGGAAACACGTGGTAGTCGAGTTTGGTTCCCAATCCAATATGCTCTCATATATGTTGGCAACCAACATGATTACCCGCCGTATTCACCACAGCTATGTGCGCAAAGCAGAACGTTTTTTGCAAACCAAAAATCCTCTAGATCGCCCGACACAACTAGTGATTACTATAGAAGAAGCACACCGCTTTTTGGATTCTGGTACTGTATCCCAAACAATTTTTGGTACCATCGCCAGGGAGATGCGTAAGTACTTTGTTACCCTGCTAGTGGTAGATCAGCGTCCCTCCGGCATCGATAATGAGGTAATGTCCCAAATTGGTACGCGTATCACCTGTTTGCTGAACGACGAAAAAGATATTGACGCAATTTTTACAGGGGTTTCTGGGGGACAAAGTTTGCGTTCAGTATTAGCTAAACTAGATTCTAAGCAACAGGCGCTGGTTTTAGGTCATGCTGTACCCATGCCTGTGGTTGTGCGTACTCGTGCCTATGACGAGAAATTCTATCAGGAAATTGGCGAAACTGCGTGGCAAGAAATGTCCGATGAGGAGTTATTTAGCGCTGCTGAAGCTGCAAAAGCGGATTTAGGATTTTAAAAATATACCTTTTAGATTAAGTTCGATTCATCGCTTACGATATAGCTTTAATGAACACTTGTGGTAAAAATAGAAATTGAGGCTTAGTGAATTACTAACCTGATCGCAACTAGTCAGATGGACATGAGATTATGGCACTGAGATTAAGTTTAACCCAAGAGTAATCTCCCTATTTAATAAGACTAAATTCGGTTATAAAAATAGCTTTTTTGCTAGTAATTAATGAGAGAGTTAGGTTAAGGTTTCTGTTTTTTGTAAATAATGTTATTCTGAGAAGCAGATTTAGTACGAGAAGAAAAAATAAAACTTTTCTTCCTTTCCCTGCTGATCTAAACCCTGAAAATCTCAAAACTATACCCTTATAGGGATGTTCTATTCCCTAGCCTGAAGTGTCACCTAAAGGGTCCCGAAGCGCATTTTTTCAAAGATGGGAGGGATAGCCGCAAGGGCCCTTTGTTATTTTTTATTTGTTATTTGACAAACAACCAAAAACTAACAACTAACAACACGACATCCCTCGTGCTTTAGCCGGGGGATGAGTTAAGACAACAGGTGGTGATTTCCACCTCTCAACCTCACTTGACTCTACAAATAGCAATCGAGACAATGCAAGTAGTTAATAAATGAGTTAAAGAGAAAAGCGATGCCACAATTTCTAGTTACTTGGTTAGCAACAGCATTATCACTTCTAGTGACAGCCTTTATTGTACCGGGTTTAACCATCGCAGGGGTTACAGCTGCTGCTATAGGTGCAATAGTTTTAGGATTGGTTAATGCGATAGTAAGACCAATTTTAGTCTTGTTTACCTTACCCTTAACCATTCTCACTTTAGGTTTATTTCTCTTAGTAGTGAATGCGATTACGTTGGGATTAGTAGGTTATCTAACACCTGGGTTTACGGTTGCAGGTTTTTTCCCTGCTGTACTTGGTTCCGTTGTTCTGTCTTTGGTTTCTGGTTTAATTAATCACTTCTTACCAGAAAACCAGCAGGATTTTTAGATGGGTAATTGGTTAAATCAAAAGATAAACTAAGGCGGATAAGTAACTATCATTTAGTGTTACCTATCCGTTATCTTATTTATTGTTGTTAACTAGCTGTTTAAAATTTATCATTTAGTTATTTAGTTATCAATTATCCAATTACTACTCAAATTTTTCAGTTTCCTAACTTAAATAGCTACCTATATTGCCACCCTCTTAAACAAACAACAAAACAAAATATCCAACTCCCTCAGCGAACGCTGCCACTCATTAATCGATAAAATTATAGATATGACCTTTTCCTAACTTAAATAGCTACCTATATTGCCACCCTCTTAAACAAACAACAAACAACCAATAATAAACAACAAAACAAAATGTCCAACTCCCTCAGCGAACGCTATCATTCATTAATCGATAAAATCGTAGACATGACCTTGCAGGGTAAAATTCGTTCCAAAGAGCAAGTGTATCGTTTGCTGATGCAAGGAGTAGAAACTGGTACAGGAGAAATTTTTGAGCGTTGCTTAGAAGATTCCATTCGTGCTACCGAATCGCAATTAGACAAAAAACTCAAAGCCAGCCGAATCCTCAGGGCACTACAAACTATTCAACAACAATGGCAGCGCTGGCAGCAAGACAATCAAACCTCAGAAACAATTAATCTAGCCACAGAAAGAATTCTCAGCGCACAAGAATCGCCCTTGCTAACATTAATAGAGGTAATTGACCCCAATCAAGAGCGAAATTTAAACCGAGAACAACTCAAACAACTTGCGAAGAATTTACAACAAAAGGGACAATCTTTAACTGATGAGGAATTAGGAAAACTAGCACAACAATTAGCAGAAGGAATAACTAACGCCTTAAAATCATTTTCTGCCCTAGAAGATGTTCTAATTAGCTGGATTTACGAGCAAAATCGTAGTTCTCTTGGTTTTGGAGGTTTACTAGAACAACGTGGTCCTTGGGGATTTTGGGCAAAGCAAGTATCCAGTCCCTTACCACAACAATTATTCCATGCCCTAGCCAAAAATCAGCCCTTGAATCAACTAATTCAGCTACAGTCTCTGGAAGTAAAAACATGGCTAGAATTAGCGATTCTGACTCAATATCTGCAACGTGGATTAGTTACCTGGTTTGATCAACAACCCTATGATTCTCAAGCTGGTAAAAAACTTTCCTTCTCCACCTTCCTCACCTTTGCTGGACTTTGGGGTCAACTTGCCCATACAGTAAGAGGAGAGTTTGCTGAGGCTTCTTTAAAGGTAATGTTGCAAGTGCTTCGTACCTTTTCCCAAAGGGCAGATTTTCCCCTTTATGGCGGTATTTTCGCCCTCCTTTCCGGTGAAGCATTGCAAGACACCCTCAATTATTTAGATCAACCCCTCAAACAGGTTGCACAAACCCAAGAAAAGGCTCGTATCCTCACCTTATTAGGCTACTCCCGGCGGGCGATGGGAGAAATCAAAACCGCCCTCGATTTCCACGAACAAGCCCTAGAAATCGCTCGTGAGGCGGGTGATCGCATCTGTGAAGTTGCCAATCTCAACCATCTCAGTCGCACCTATGTGATGGAAGAAAATTACACAGAAGCGATTAATTACAGTCAACGCGCCTTAATTTTGGCACGTCAAACTGGAGATAAGTTAGGGGAAGCTAACGCCTTGGCTAGTTTAGGCTACAGTGAGGTTTTCCAAGCTAAAGAAGAAGGAAACTTAGAAACAGAAATTTACGAGAGGGCGATTAATTACCTTCAGCAAGGTTTGCAGCTAGCAGAAAAATTAGCAGATCTGCAAAGCCAAGCCCTGTGTTGTAATAGTCTTGGTATTGCCCACGTTACCTTAAATCAACCAGCCGAGGCAATATCCTATCTCGAAAGAGGAATTAAAGCCGCCCAATTTTACGGAGATTTATACCTCCAAGCGATCAATTTTTCCTACCTAGCCCAAGCCTATTATGGTATCAATGACTGGGAAAATACAATTTTGACAGGCTGTTTGGGTATGTATCTTTTAGAGCAAATTTCTGCCCCAGAGTGGCGACAAGCAGCAGGTTTACTACTCATTTTGCAAGGACAATTGGGAGAGGAAAACTTCCAGCAACTATTAAGCACACAACGCCGTAAAATAATTGCGATTATTGGTGTAGATGGCTACGATCACTTACCCCAATTGTGGCAAAAATATTGAGCATCTCGACTTATAAAAAACACTCTTGTTTCGGGAATTTAGGGATATAGAATTTGTTGTGTCCTTAACTGCCAATTCTAACTAAACGGATGACAGTTCGTTGATTGAGGGGAGAATCAGGACTTACTCCTGGTAAGGGTTGAGAAAACCCCAAACCCTCTGCCAAAAACCTGTGATGCAGATTTCTTCCTTGCAGATAACTAGCAACAACATTCGCCCTAGCTTGGGAAAGTTGCTGATTAAAAGCAGTAGTTCCAGTGCGACTGGTATGACCTTGAATTTTGATGCCCACGTTATTAGCACTGAATTCCTCGATTTCATCCACTAACTGGTCTAGAGTTTCCTTACCTTGAAGCGTTAGCTGTGCTGAACCTGTTGCAAAGCTTACCTCGCCTCGTACTGTTAAGTTACCGATGGGTTCAGCTTGTTGCACTTGAGTCACAGAAACTGGTTTCACTGCAACAGCGCCACTATTACCTGTTAATTTAGCTGCTAATTCTGGATCATCTGCAGCAATAGCAGCAATCATCTTGCTTGTTTGAGTAGCAATAGGTGCTAAATACTCTGCTGTAAATAGGTTTTGAGCATTACTAGGAATCGCATCAATGCGACCTGAAAGTGCTAAAATTGCTGCAATCGCTTCAATTCTTTGCTCAAGAAGACCCGAATCCATCCAGCTTTGGGCTTCAACGGAAGTAAAAAATTTAATCCCCTCGGCTACGGTTTTGGCTTCGCTGGGGTCTAGATTACCATCAACAGCAATTTGGCGAATTAAGAGGTTTTGGTCTTGAACAGAGGAGTCTAAGCGGCGATAGTAAGCTTCTACTAATTGTTGCACTGCTCCAGGATTATTTTGCAGCAGGCGATCGCTAGCAACGATGACATCTACAATTACTTTGGGTGCATCAGCACTACTGAGAACCACGGTATTACCCTCTTGTTTGGCTGCACTGACAAATGGTTCCCATAACACAGCAATTGCTACCTCTGGATCTTGCTGCATCTTTTCCCAAGCAACACTCGCATCTGCTACTTCAATCACTTCAAAATCGGCGAGATTAAAGTTATCAAATTTTGTATCTAGGACTGTGACCAGAAATTCGCTGGGTGTATCGCCAGCAAAGACAATTTTGAGCTGTTTTCCTCTCCCTTGTTGCTGCTGAACTAATCTTTCTAAGTCCAGCAGCGATTTGAGTTGTGGGTAGCGTTTGCTATTGAGAACTATTGCATCTGCACCTACTGTCCGGTCAATCAAGGCGACAATTTTCCCTTGAGGCTGGTGGGTAATGAACTGGTCCAGAGTTGTTACAATGAGGTCGGCTTTGCCTTGGTCTAGAGCTTGTACTCTAAGCTGTTGGTCGAACTCGTTAGCATAGTTTATACCAACTCCTCGCTCAATTAAAGAACCCTCAAAGGCACTGCTGCGTAGGGTGGAATAGCCACTAAAGGTATCTCCCAGGACATCAAGGGTTACTTGAACTTGGGGCTGTGCTTTTGTTTTTACTGATTCAGTATCAGCATCATTGAGCTTAGCAATTAAGCTGGATTTCGAGGCTAGCCAAAATCCACCTAGTAGTAAGCCTCCTGTAATGGCTAGGGTTAAACCCAAGGTTAGGATTTCATTCTTCTTGTTGGCAGGCATTTTTGACAAGCAAAAGTTGATTAGTAGAGGTAGAGTTAAAGACGTGATTTTAGCTCTAGCTAATGAAGGATCTGTTTGGATACAATAATATATTTTTTACCAGTTCAGGTGGGAAACTAAACAACAAGTCACTAATAAGTGAATTATGCTTAGCAAGTTGATAAAAATTAGCTAAAGTCAACAAATTGTGATGGCATGCTAACTATATACTTACACTTTCAAATAGCATCATGCATGAGAAAAGAAGAAAATCAATTAACATTCATTTCGTTTCGCACATCGGATTGAAAATTTTGCATTACTTCTGAATGTTTCTCGATTAGCAAAGGTCTTTTATCTACAAATGCTTGTCCAGCAGGACTTTCATAAAAACTTCTAATTCCTCGCAATTCTTCTAAAGTAAATATCCCAGCATATGTTTCAATCGTCCTGCGATACAAAAAATCTAGGGAATCTGGCGTGAAGTGAACATTAAGAGTCCTAGAAATTCGTTGATTAGTTTGTTCCATTGCTTCTCTTGATCTCATCACCTCAAATAAGACTTTAGCTTCCTCAAGCTTAACTTCACTGGTATTAGTAGGTGGAGAACCAGCAAACATTTGGAATCCATGAGGTCTTTTATTTAAAAATGCTTGTCCGACAGGACTCTCATAAAAGCTTCTAATTCCCTGCAATTCTTCTGCGGTATATACTTCAGAGTAAATCCTTGCCATATCGTTGTAGATGCGATCATACCACTGTTGTACAGATACCGTATCAGGAAGAAAACGAGTGAATTGCTCTATGGTTTTTGCATAGGATTCCCTTGCTCTCATCGCGTCCAGTAATGCTTCAGCGTCATTGAAGTTAGTGTCTTGTGCGCTAGCAAATTGACCTCCAAGAAGTAAGATGATTTGGAATCCAGACACTAAAGCGAGTTTTAAGCTTTTCATTAACTTCGAATAGAGGATAAAAGGGTTCTTAAACTTATCTGTTTACTTTTAGTCCTTCTATCCAGTTCTTCATCTTTCTTTACAGACTTTCTTTCATCCCTTGTTTAATAACTCATACCAAGTCAGTTTTTAAAAGACTACTTATCAAAAATCTGCCCTCGCGCATTCCCTTCCTTGCTAAAATAGTACCCTGTACAAGTACTAAATCTCAGCTCCTGGACAAAGATCAGCCAGAGAACAATCACTACATTGAGGTTTACGTGCTTTACAAACTGCCCGACCATGGTAAATGAGGCGAATTGACCAATTTTCCCAATCTGGTTGAGGTAAAAGTCGCATTAAATCTCGCTCAATCTTTACCGGATCCTGATGTTCTGTGAATCCTAAACGGTTACTGAGGCGCTTAACATGGGTGTCTACGGTAACCCCCGCATTAATACCATAGGCGTGGGCTAGAACCACATTAGCAGTCTTACGTGCTACCCCAGGAAGCTTTAACAACTGCTCCATAGTTGATGGTACCTGAGCCTGAAAATCCTGGACAATCATTTGGCAAGCAGCCTTGATATTTTTGGCTTTATTGCGATAGAAACCAGTAGATCGCACCAACGCTTCCAATTCCTCTGGATCCGCCCTAGCAAGGGATTGAGCATCCGGGAAACGGGCAAATAAGTTTGGTGTTACCTTATTTACCCGTTCATCGGTACATTGAGCTGAGAGTATAGTTGCAACTAGCAACTGCACTGGCGTAGCATAATCAAGGCTGCAAGTTGCGTCTGGATACAAATGTTTGAGACGCAACATAATTTCTAAGGCTCTTTGTTGCTTAGATGACCATTTACGAGTGATACTCACTAGCCAATTATTGGAATAGTTCTTGGAAGAAAGCTAAATTAACAGTGTCTCGAATAATCAAGAACACTCCCAAGCCTAGCAACAATACTAAGCCAGTTTGCATAATACCATCTTGAACTCTACTTGGCAGAGGTTTACCTCGCAAACCTTCAATCATTAAAAATACTAACTGACCGCCATCTAGAGCTGGTAGGGGTAGGATATTAATAATCGCCAGGTTAATGCTGATTAAAGCCCCAAATTGGAACAAACTGCCAGCATCATCGCGGGCAAGGTCCGCACCAATTGCTACAATTGCCACAGGTCCTGCTACTTGCTGTGCTGTTTCACCAAAATTGCTCAGGAGTTGGCTAAAGCCTTGCACTGTCAGAGTAGCTATATACTGGTATTCCTGTGCACCAGCAGCAAAAGCTTCTGCAATACCTATGGGTAAGCGCCGCGTTACCTTACCATGAGGAGCTAGCATAATACCCAATTTACCTCTACCTTGGGAATCCCTATTCGGTGTCACCGTCAGATTGAGCAACTCATCTCCACGCTTAATTTTAAGGTCTAGGGGCTGATTCGGGGAATTTTGAATTTCTTGCTTGAGAGTATCAATAACTGTTCTTGAGGAACCCAAAGGCTGATAATTTACTTCTAAAATGATGTCTCCAGGTTTTACTCCAGCTTGCCATGCTGCTGCACCTTCCTCCATCACTACTTGGGGAATTAACACTCCTGGTTCACTAAATTCAGGAATGCCCACGATGGCAGCTTGACCTACTAGCAAGAAGTAGGCAAAGATGAGATTGGCAATTACTCCGGCACTGATGACAATGGCGCGGTCAAGAACGGGACGATTGCGTAGTAAATTTGGGTCTTCTGGAGAGATGTCGCTTTCAGGATCATCGTCGGGAAAACCAACATAGCCACCAAGAGGAAAAGCACGAACTGCATATTCTGTTTCTGCACCCTGATACTTTACCAGTACAGGACCAAAACCAATAGAAAAACGACTGACGCGGATTTTCTGCAACCGCGCGGCTGCAAAGTGGCCTAACTCATGGACTACGATCAGGAGAGCAAGCACTAAAATTGCCGCTAGAACTGGCATAGTTATCAAATATTGTTAACGAATGGTTGAAACTTTGTCTATTTTAGCGGTTTGCGTATCAGCCCTGCGCTCTAGTCTCAGCAAGTATGGGCATGAATCTACTTGATAATTATTTATTGTTCAATAGCCATTGGTAATCGATAATTGATCCTAAACAGACACCAAAAACCTTTCGTGCGTAGTATGTCCAAAACCGTTGCCGATGTCATGACACCAGAACCAATTACGGTAAAACCGGAAACGCCACTCAAAGAAGCGATTCAAATTCTGGCAAAAAGACGTATCAGTGGTTTGCCAGTAGTAGATGAGAGTGGTCAGTTAGTAGGTATAATTTCTGAATCGGACTTGATGTGGCAAGAAACTGGGGCAGATATGCCTCCCTATATTATGTTTCTTGATAGTGTAATTTACTTAGAAAATCCTGCTCGTTACGAAAAGGAATTACACAAAGCCCTAGGACAAACAGTCGGTGAAGTGATGAGTGAGAAACCCATTACGATTGAACCAAATCAGTCATTACATAAAGCAGCCCAAATAATGCATGATAAAAAAATTAGGCGTTTGCCTGTAGTGGGAGATAGTGGTCAAGTAATTGGTATTCTGACTCAGGGAGATATTATTCGCACTATGGCAGAGGAAACATAATAATTCTTGTCAAACTCAAGTAACAATTAGGGACGTAACATTTTACGTCCGTGGGTAATAAGTACCGGAATTGGCAGAAAATTGAGGAGAAAGGCACCTGTTAGTGGGCATTCCCTTGTGGCAGTGCTGTACACTTCGTTGGCGATCTGCATCCGCTTTTGTAAGAACTATATAGTATTAGAACTACGTGGTTAAATCAGAAATTAGGGGTTTGCTTTTTTGGGTACTTGGCAAAACAAACAATCGACAATCAACCATCAACAACTAACAACAAATAAATGACTATTACGCCAGAATCTGCGAGAGAACTAATTGAATCTGATGATTATGGTGATCGCATTAAAGGTTTAAATCAACTGCGCCAACTAGATGTTGCACCCGCTTTTGAACTGGTACAAATCGCGATCAAAGACAGCAATACTCGTGTGCGTTATGCTGCTGTGAGTCAGTTTGATACTCTAGGGAAACAAGATTTAAAACTGTCTTTAGAGTTGCTGCGAGATCGCTTGATTAACGATCCAGAAGTTGATGTGAAAGCAGCGGCGGCGGATGCAATTGCAGCCCTGAAATTAACAGATGCTTTTGCTGATTTGGAGCAAGCATTTGAGAAAACTTCCGAGTGGTTACTGCAATTTAGCATTCTGGCTGCCTTAGGAGAAATGGGCGATCCTAGGGCTTTTGAGTTGCTGGCGCAAGCCCTTAAATCAGACAATAATTTACTACAAACTGCAGCCATTGGTTCCCTTGGTGAATTGGGCAATGAAGAGGCGATTCCCCTACTAATCCCTTTCGCTGAAAATCCCGATTGGCAGATACGTCACCGTCTTGCCCAAGCTCTTGTTAATATTGGGGGAGAAAATGCTGAATCTAAATCTACCTTGGAAAAGTTAGCTAATGATGAGGTTGAACTAGTGGCACAGGAAGCAAAAAGAATATGAAGTTAATGATAAAAAGATATAAATAATCACTTTTTATTCTGCTCTCGTGCATAAACAGTGATTATACTTAAATGAATTCCTCAGTTGTAACTACGGTGGTAAGCCAGCGCGTTATGAAAACAGAACTAAAACGGATTGAGACAACACTTAGGAAGTTAAACCAAAATACTCCCCATACTAGTTCAAAACGCCCCCATCGTTCCCAAGTATCTACGGTGTCGTTTGATTTGGGAAACTCCACCAACGAAAATTTTAAAGCAGAAGAGCCCTCGCTTCCCAAGCTAAAATCCGTTGGTATGAGTAATCATAATAATGCCAATAATCCTGCCCTAGCGAGGAACCTACTGCAAGAAATTGAGCAAATAGTAGTTAGTTGGCAAACAGAACTGCAGCAAATTATACGCCAAATTCAAGATATTTATCTGGAAGGACCAATTGTGGATGGTTGGTTAGAATCGCCTAAACAAAGTCCAAAAACAGGTAATGTCGGAGTATCTAAGGCACAGCAAGATCATTTACTAGATTATGTAGACACCCTTACTGACGAAAATGTAGCCTACCAATCACCTCGCCCTGGTTATCGACTCTGTGGCTTGGATGAACATGGTAAATTATGGTCTAAACCCTGTCCTTCAGATCAAGTACCTGATGTGGGAGTTGCAATCGCGCGCTATCAAAAATTACGTCAACTTCTCCAGCGCAAGCAGGAAAGAGAAACCCGTCTCAATCAATTGGCGGAAACTCTAATTGTAATTCACTCTACCCTCGAGACAGAAGCACTTTAATTGTCAAATCCCAACTGTGATTTGAGCAAAATTATTGGGCAATATAGTGAATAGTTAACTGGAATAGTGAATCACTATATATAACTAACGATGAAAATATAACCAAGATGACTCATCTGCCCATCTCAGCCATTATTTGTACTCATAATCGAGAATATTACCTTGGTGCTGCCATTGATAGCTTGCTGGAACAAGATTATCCAGATTACGAAGTTATCGTTGTTGATAATGCTTCCCAAGACAATACTCGCCAGGTAGTTGAGGCGCGTCTACCCCACCCGCGTTTAAAGTATGTTTATGAACCAGTCACTGGTTTATCTGTCGCACGAAATACAGGCGCGAAGGAGTCTCAAGGGGAAATTCTTGCTTATCTCGATGACGATGCTGTGGCTAGTCCCCAGTGGTTACAAATACTTAGGCAAGCTTACCAGAATAACGAGAAACTGGCTATTGCTGGAGGCAAAGTCACTCTAATTTTCCCTGAAGGTGTAACACCTCCCAATTGGCTTTCTGACAACCTTGCGGGCAATTTAGGGGCGTATGATTTGGGAGATAAGATAGTCTACATTAATCAACCTGGTTTAACTCCTAGAGGCTTAAACTATTCGATTCGCCGCACTTTTCTTGAGGAAATTGGCGGTTTTGATATCAATTTGGGTCGTGTTGGTACCAATTTACTGTCCAATGAAGAGTTGCAAATGACCCAGCTAGCCTTGGAAAATAATTGGCAAGTTGCTTATCTACCTCAAGCACTAGTTGCCCATAATGTAGCACCAGAAAGACTCCAACCAACCTGGTTTCTAAGACGTAGTTGGTGGCAAGGTATTAGTGAATGTTACCGCGAACAACTGTCGAGTCAAGCAGGTATTCAACAATTAGCTACAGGAAGCGAACGTTTCGCCAGGGGTTTATACAAAGCACTAGTTAACTTAAGGGAACCAGCTTTGCGCTTTGACAACCTCGTTTACGCCTATGGTCAAATAGCTTACCTCAAATCAGCACTTCAAGGTTTGCTTGGCGCTACTCCAAACTAATTGCAAGAATTTCTGAGTCTTTTAATTCAAACTTAATTGTCACAAGGAAAATTTTTAAGATGAACTATCGCAATAATAAATTACCTATTTCAGTATTAATTCCTGCTAAAAACGAAGAAATAAATTTGCCAGATTGCCTAAAAAGTGTTGCGAAGGCAGAACAAATTATTCTCGTTGATTCTCAAAGTGAAGATCGCAGCGTAGAAATAGCAAAGGAATACGGTGCGGAAGTTATTCAATTTTACTATCCAGGTACAGGTCCGAAAAAGAAAAATTGGTCTTTGGAACATCTCGACCCCGATAATGAAAATAGAGACCCTCGAGTTAAAGCTACGGGGTGCTATTTCCGTCATGATTGGGTTTTAATTGTAGACTGTGATGAGCGCATAACTGAAGAACTGTGGCAGGAAATTGCTTCTGAAATCGAAAATCCTAGCTACGATGGTTACTATTTAAAGCGCAAAATCATCTTTTTAGGTAAGTGGTTGCGTCATGGTGGCAAATATCCAGATCGCAATTTGCGTCTATTTAAGCGTCAATTAGGGCGCTATGAAGATCTAGGTATTGGTAATGTACCCAATACTGGAGATAACGAAGTTCATGAACACGTAATTTTGCGAAATTCCCAGGGAGAAATTCTCGAGGAAAGAACTGGCTATCTCAAAGAAGATATGCTGCATATAGACTTCCGCGATATTAGACAGTGGATTGACAGACACAATCGTTACTCCACCTGGGAAGCAGCCTTCTATGATAAGCTCCTCAAAGGAGAACTTCCTGAAGTTAAGTTTGCAGGACCAATTTGGAAGCAAGGACCCAGGCGTACCCGTCTACTGAGGAAAATTTGGATTCACTTACCCTTGCGTTCCTTCCTCCGATTTATTCTAGTTTATGTGTTTCTGCTAGGCTTTTTGGATGGCAGACAGGGCTATATATTCGCTTGCCTCATCAGTCAGTACGAATATCAAATCGGTGTTAAGCTGTACGAGTTACGTAAATTTGGTAGTGCATCACCCACAACCCATAGTCGAAATGGGTTAGCAAATAACACCTCTACAGCTTCTCTAGCAGCAAGTAATCTAATTAAATGATCAATCGCGATTCAGAACTACTACCAAATGTTGATGATGCCCCCTGGGTTGATTTACGTCAATATAGCCAAGCTGGTTATAATCGAGGTCGTCCTAGTTGGTACATTATACTTTGGTGGCTGGTACAAGGAATCGCTTTTCCCCTCAGTCTACACAACCTGAGTGGCTTTCGTTGCTGGTTGTTGCGACTATTTGGGGCTAAAATTGGTACAGGTGTATTGATTAGACCCACAGCCCGTGTCACCTACCCCTGGAAACTAGAAGTAGGTGACCATAGCTGGATTGGTGATGATGTGGTTCTATATAGCATAGAAACCATCCGCATCGGCTGTCATTGCGTTATCTCCCAAGAATCTTATCTTTGTACAGGTAGCCACGACATTCAAGATACGGCTTTTTCTCTCACTACTGCTCCTGTTACCATTGGCAATGGGGCTTGGATCGCATCAGACTGTTTTATAGCGCCTGGAGTTACGATTGGTGCTAATGCTGTTGTTGGTGCGCGTAGTAGTGTTTTCGGTGATATTCCAGCTGCACAGGTTGCTTTTGGTAGTCCCTGTCGTCCCCGATACCCCCGGAAAATGAAATCTTGAACTAAAAGAAATTATAGCGGTTCTTGTTTAAGTAAGATACAAGCAAAATCGGGATTTTTGTGGAGTGTTAATTGTTGATGGTTGATGGGGTATACCTGATGAGTTCGAGAACTGCCATATAGTTAAATTAAAAATCAAGTTTGAGATAAGTTGAGCCTAAAATATAATCTCAATCCACCGGAGTTGCATCATCTTGTACCTGAGAAAATAGTAAATATTTTTGGTAGTCAAAATTGGCATTTAATTTAGCTTTTTTAGCATCTGTAGGTAGAACATTATAATTAACATTTTCCAAACAAATAGCAAAAGTAACTTCCAGAGTTTCTAGAAATAAAATTAACCATTGATAATCTGAATGTCTTTCTACTTCGAAATACTGAATTAAATAGGCAATACAAGATTCTAGATGACCACGACTCTGAGGACAGATTAAAATGATTTTTAGAATTAATATTGCTAAAGTCAAAGATTTACCTTGTTGGGTAAATAAAGTCATTAAAACTGAAGGCTTACCA
Organism: uncultured bacterium; assembly: GCA_964633315.1. Classification (GTDB taxonomy): domain Bacteria; phylum Cyanobacteriota; class Cyanobacteriia; order Cyanobacteriales; family CAWCAG01; genus CAZWGS01. The sequence continues at coordinate 13,987 of CAZWGS010000090.1, forward strand.
CGTTTGTCAGTGGTTAATAACTCTAGGAGGCGATTACTAGTTCTTAGGAGTAAGTGAGAGTTCCAAATTTGGTTGTCATAGTCTGTGTAAAGTGACTTAAGATAATGTCTAGTATTTTGATGTAAAACAATTGTCAGTTCATTCTTACTAAATGAATTGACCAGATACTTGACTAAGCTCTTTTTAAAAGAGTAATAGGTAATACCTTCTGTTTGCTTTAAAAAAATATTAGCTAAATTGCTATAGCTGAAAGCACGTTGTTTGACTAATATTTTCTTGATTAAATGCAAAACATGATCACCTAGAATTGTGGGATTTTGCTGCTTAGACTCTTCTGCAAAAGCTGACTGTGAGCGCGCAGTATACATAGCAAGGTCAAATTTAAATTGCTCTTTCAGTTGTTGATATAGTAGTTGTGCAGCTTCCCGTTGCTCTTCTGATTTATGATTATTTTGCGACTGGTTGGCCAATAAATATGAAGCGTAGCGGCTAGTTAAACATAATTTACCTGCTCTATATTCTTTCGGTTTAGATTTGATTTTAGAGCGAGAAATAAAAAAATCGAGTTCTTGATATTCTTGAGTACAAGTAAAATTTATCAGCCAGTTATTGAGCCTTGTTTGATTAGGAGAACTAGCCTTCATCTTGTTTGAAATCTTGGCAAATACTCGTCCTAATTTCTGAATATATTGTTGTTGTCTTTTGGAATTCCAATTATTAATGAGAATATAACTTACACGAATAAATGTATTCCTAAATATCTCCTCTTGTTTAAACTCAATAATCTGACGAAGAGCTTGCAGTATCTGATGATTTTCTTCAGTTGTGAGATGGAGAAATAAATTTTCAAATTCTCTGATTACCCAACTAGGATCTTTTTCTTTAACTACAGAGCAAAAGAAGTCACAAATGTTATCTTGGTTGTTTAAATTTAAAAATATTTTTTTTTTTGAATTCTGCTTACCAGATATCTCATCAAGATAGCTTGAAGCATTAGATTTCTTACTATCGCTCATTTTGGTATCACCCTTGATCCCCTGGGTGGTAATGACATAAAACACTAAACTAAAGTACTATCTATTGAGATCTTAGTAACTAAGTTTGAATTTAGTGTAAAGCGATAGTCAAAATATTTTTATTATTGTGTAAATCTTGAGTAAACAGTATGAATTAGACTATATATTTCAGTATAAATACACAGATATTAGAAATTTTCAAAAATTCTAATCAGTAGAATCTGATGATTTATTTTGAAAACAGCATATTGATTTCAAAAATTAAGCAATTCAACCCTTGTAATACCAATTTCACTAAAACAAAGTTACAGTAAATTTGTGTATTACTAATTCTCCCTGCTCCCCCTGCTACCTCTGCTACCCCTGCTATTCCTTCTCTCCCTGCTATCTATCAGCTATCTGCAGTCAACTTGTTGCCCTAGACTTAATAGATAGTGCTATGGTGGACTTATTTTTGTGAGGCAAAATAACTAGTGGGGAAGCAATTGATCGCCTCCCCACCGTGGAAAAATTTTTGTTTTAGAAAGCGATTAATGGTGTCGAAACAGAAAGATTAATCGCACTGCGAGTATCAGTCTAACTCAATAGGACTCAGCCAACCACGTAGGAAATAATAGATTGAACCAAGGTATTCTTCAACAACGTTTTTAGTCAAGGAAAGAGCCTCTGTAGAGGGTAGGAAATCCTCCAATCGCAACTCTGGAGTAGGGAATGATTGATCGGAAACAGTATAGAAATCTGTGGGTGCAGAAATTGCTCGTACACCAGCATCAACAAAAGTTAAAGCAGCACGACGATTATTCAGAGAAGATGTCACTACATACACCGCCTCATTTTCTATACCTAAATCTTCCAACATATCAGCAGTAGCTACCGCACTAGTTCTTAAATCTACCCCTTCAGTTTCCAGAAGAATATGGCGGTTACTCACACCTAATCTTTGCAAAATATCAGCTACATCAAAAGCTTCCTCAGATACTTGAACTCGAGAGTCACGAAATTCATCCCGAATTGGTGCAGAGACAATCACCAATGGTGCTTCTCCTGTCAGTTGAATTTGTCTTTTGTACAACTGAGCCGCATAGATGATACGGTCACCAGTATCTGTTAGTTCAATTTGTGTGCGATAGGGAATATGAGGCTTGGTGGTATCTTCTCCCAATAAAACAATTGCTGCTGGCGCTTGGTTGACTGTTGGCGTATAGTCGCGCCAGTCTTGACGCGTTGTTACTACTTGCTCCTCAGCTATTTGCGCTAGGTTGAATGAGACAATCGGTAGGCTACTAAGTAGTAAAACTAGAAACCCTCCCCACAAAAACCAGCTTTGAGGTTGACCCCACCCCCAACCGCCCTTAACTTGGTTGAACCCTAACAGCAATAGTAGTAAGCCCAAACCCAGTGGTTGTAGGGGTAGAGAAACTATTTTCCAAGCTTCAAAAGGAATAACAAGGTTTGGATTATAAAAGCCAATCGCCGCTACTGATAGTAGTAGTAATCCTCCCAAAGTCGTAAACCAAGGCTTGGGGATCCACTCCACCAGCACCTTGTAGAGAACATAAAATACTAGTAGCCAGAGAAGAACCCTGGTTAATGTTAGGAACATAGTTAGTCAGTCTTTATAAGCATTTGCTGTATGTGGGTTGCTGGTAGAAGCTAAATCCTCGTTAGTGAAGAGTTAACTGCTACTGAACTACCCTAGATTAATCTCATCAACATGAGCATAGTACTTATTGCTCTTTAGCACAATTAGTTATCTAGGTATAGTCTTCTCAACTTTAGCGCCATTAGGAAAATGTATGGTGAACTACATTACGTTGGGCTTGCACCCAGGTAGTTTTGAGCCTAAGTAGCCTACCTACTGATGATTTACGTTATTGGGAAACCGCGTCTCCAAAGAAGCCTGGAGGAACAATCGTCAAACGGCACCAACTTGCCCAAACAAGAGTTTACCAACTGCATCGGCAAAAACCAATCCTACTTGAGAAATACCTTCTCCTCAAACTCATTAACAACGAAGTATTTTCTAAGTCACCAGACAAGGTATCCTTACTAAATCAGTACTCAAAAATTCTTATTTCATTTACTCTGATTAAAAATTTATTAACAATACCAACGGCATGGAAGCTGTTAATTGACTTACCGTAGATAAAGTATGCATAGCCAAGCGACACAAAAACCACCCCAACCCCTAACATCGACAAAAAACCTTTCACCAACAGAATTGCGCTTTCGCCGTCTAGAATCAATAGTGGCACAGATGGGAGGAGCTGTCCTTGCTAGTGCTGAAACTGTAGAGCGTATGGCAAAAAGAGTAGATGCTCTAGCAACTCAAGTGCAACACCAAGGACATCAAATTCAGCAACAAGGGGAGCAAATTCAGCAACAAGGTTACCAAGTTTTTGCTCTCAGTGAAGCAGTGCAAAATTTAGTTGACCATCAAGCAGAATCAAAAGTCCAACTGAATCAACTTACGAATACTTTACAGGGTTTAGTGGCCCTGCTAGCAGAGCTACCGCAAGAATAATTGATGACATTGAGAATTTGACAACTAGATAGCCTAGAGTTGAGAGTCTAACTGGCAAAAACGAGCAAACCAATTATGAGGAAAGGTTTAATGCAACAGAGGCGTAAGAGTGCTGTAATCATTTTCCTGTCTGCAGCTATCGGTTTACTAAGTGCTAGCTGTGCAGATAGCAAATTCTCCCAGTGCGAAAGAATTATTCAAATTAGTGTCCGTGTCACACAACAAACAAATGAATTGTGTAGTAACTGTGAAACGGAAAATACTCAAGAAGCGCTTCAGGTTGCTGATGTGATGGAAAAAGCTGCTGAGGATATGGCTGCCACTGCCATCAATGATCCTCAACTCCAAACTTATCAACAGGGCTTCATTGATATTTATCGTGGTATGAGCCAATCCACTCGCGAATTTGTAGCTGCTCTCAATCAGAAAGATATTAACGCAGCTAAGTCCGCAAAAGTCAAACTACAACAAGTTGGTAGTACAGAAAAAGAAATTGTTGATGGGATTAATAATTACTGCAATAGTAATTAAATATCATCCCAAGAAATATACCGCTGCGAGTTTGACCAAATAACAGTCATCCATTGCTATGAAGTATGCCCTGGTTCACGAATGGTTAACTCCCTATGCTAAAGGTGGTTCTGAATTAGTAGTCCAAGCGATTCTCAAGCACCAACAAGCAGATCTTTACGCTTTAATTGACTTTGAATCAAGCAATCCCCAAAGCTACCTGTTTAAACGCAAAATTGGCACTACTTTCCTCCAAAATTTTCCCTTTGCCCGTCAAGGAGTACAAAAGTATCTTCCCTTACTGCCCTTTGCCATAGAACAGTTAGATTTACGAGAGTATGACGTTATCCTCTCTTCCTCCCATGCTGTTGCCAAAGGAATTATTACTAGCCCCCAGCAACTACACATTTGCTACTGTCATACTCCCATGCGTTACGCCTGGGATTTAACCTTTGATTATCTAAACAGCAGTCGTCTGGGACAGGGTTTACCAGGAATTGCTACCCGCTACATCCTGCATCATCTCAGACAGTGGGACACTTTATCCGCTAACCGCGTAGATTACTTCATTGCGAATTCCCAACATACAGCGAGACGAATTTGGCGCTGCTATCGCCGTGAGGCAAAGGTAATTTATCCCCCAGTTGCTGTGGATCGCTTTACTTTTCAGAGGGAAAAAGAAGATTATTATCTTACAGTCTCTCGTTTAGTCAGCTACAAGCAGGTATCTCTCATTGTTGAAGCTTTTAATCAGTTAGGATACCCCCTTATTGTGATTGGAGATGGTCAAGATCAAGCCAAAATTACCAAGTTAGCAAATTCTAATGTTCAGGTGCTAGGATATCAACCCAATGATGTAGTTGAGAAATATATGGCTGGAGCCAAAGCTTTTGTCTACGCTGCTTGTGAAGACTTTGGCATTGCCTTAGTGGAAGCACAAGCGTGTGGCACTCCTGTGATTGCCTATGGTGCTGGCGGGGCGCTGGAAACAGTGCGAGATTTACGCCAAGAGCCTCATCAGGGAACGGGTTTACTCTTTGGTGAGCAAACAACAGCAGCTTTAGTCGAAGCCATAGAAACTTTTGAGGAACTACAACAGACATATAACCCAGAGGTGTGTCAATTGTGGGCGATGAATTTTGCCCCTACAATCTTTAAAAAAGAATATATGGGTTTTATGGAACGTTGTGTGCAGAAATTTGAATCGGGAAATTCCCAACCAAATTTCTAATTTATGCCACCCAATTAACTTTAATTGGTCTCTTGTGGCTTTATGATTGGGACTGTGTGGTGTGAAGTGAAGGAGTAAGATGACTGCTAATAGCCAACTTATCTCCGTTAAGACCTTTCGCGGGGTGATTAAGCGTAGCCTAATTACCCAGGATGCTCCAGGTAGACTTAAAAGTCTATCCTTCGAAGGTTTCAACGGAGGGTTCAGCAAAAGGCTGTTTGATGTATTTTTTTCTTTGTCGGTGCTAATTTTGTTATCACCGCTCTATGTACTACTGGCTTTCTTAATTGTTATTAGTTCTCCTGGACCTATTTTTTACGTCCAGAAGCGGGTAGGAAAGAATTATAAACTCTTCAACTGCCTTAAATTTAGAACTATGGTCAATAACGCTGACGAGATGCTGGTGGATTTAATTAATAATGAGCCCCAAATTCGTCAGGAATTTGAAGCTAACTTTAAGCTTAAACATGATCCCAGAGTAACGCTGGTTGGTAAATTTCTAAGATTGACCAGTCTTGACGAATTTCCCCAATTCTGGAATGTCCTTAAGGGAGATATGAGTGTGGTGGGTCCCAGACCATTAGTTCCCGAGGAATTGTCCAAATATGGTCGTCACATTGACAAGGTTTTAACCATTCGACCCGGTATTACTGGCTTATGGCAAGTTTCTGGACGTAATGATATTCCCTATCATCGCCGAATTCAGATTGATGTTTACTATGCTCACTGCCAAAATTGGTTATTAGATTTGTCGGTAATGGTAAAAACCATTGGTGTGGTCATTTTCCCGAAAGGCAATGGTGCCTACTGAAGTATAGAACAGACAATCTAGTTAGGAGAGTTGACAAATTTAGCGTCAACACCTGCCATCTCCAAAATTTTGAGTTAACTTGGTGAAGATTTCTGCTTTACCAAGTTAATCTTGGTGGAGAAACTAGTGTCTGTCTCAATTAGAGTAAAACCCCCTCTTATCACTTACAGGAAAATTGAAAATGACCCAAAGCAAGCGAGCATTAATCACTGGCATTACTGGTCAAGATGGTTCCTATCTTAGTGAGCTATTACTGGAGAAAGGCTATGAAGTTCATGGCATTATCCGTCGTACTTCTACTTTCAACACTGATCGCATTGATCACATCTATGTTGATCCCCATAAGGAAGAAGCACGTCTATTTCTTCACTACGGTGATTTAACTGATGGTACAACCCTGCGGCGCATCTTGGAAGAGGTTAAACCTGTAGAAATTTATAATTTAGGAGCGCAATCTCACGTTCGTGTTAGTTTTGACTCCCCTGAATATACTGCTGATGCAGTAGGTATGGGTACCCTGCGCTTGCTCGAAGCAATTCGAGATTATCAGCAGCGTACTGGTATTGAAGTCCGTTTCTATCAAGCAGGATCTTCGGAAATGTTTGGTAAGGTTCAGGAAGTTCCCCAAAAGGAAACCACACCTTTTTATCCCCGTAGCCCCTATGCCTGTGCTAAGGTCTATGCTCATTGGCAGACTCTAAACTACCGTGAGTCCTATGATCTTTTTGCTTGTAATGGTATTTTGTTTAACCACGAAAGTCCCCGTCGTGGTGAAACTTTTGTGACACGCAAAATTACACGTGCTGTGGCGCGGATTGTTGCTGGTAAGCAAAAGGAGTTATATCTAGGTAATCTCGATTCTAAGCGTGACTGGGGCTATGCTAAAGACTACGTTAAGGCAATGTGGTTGATGCTACAAAAGGAGCAACCAGATGACTACGTAATCGCTACAGGTGAGACCTATTCGATTCGTCAATTTTTAGATATTGCTTTTGACTATGTCAATTTAGATTGGAACGATTACGTCAAGTTCGATCAGCGTTATTTACGTCCTGCTGAAGTCGATTTGTTGATTGGCGATCCTACCAAAGCTAAGGAGAAGTTAGGTTGGCAGCAGTCAGTAACTTTTGAAGAATTAGTAAAACTGATGGTGGATGCAGATTTGGCAGCCTTGGGTCTAGCACCGAAAAATGGTCAAGCTGGTGCAGAATTGATGGACAATGCCTATGTGCGTCAAGCAATGGCGACTACAGTGGACTAGATAGATGAGACTTTGACCAGGGACACTACCTGCAATCTGCTTTGTCTAACCTGGGCAAAGAAACTCACAATCATAAAAGACTCAAGTTGTAGGAAAATGCTAGATCTAAGCAATAAGAGAATTCTGGTTACTGGCGGTGCTGGTTTTCTAGGTCGCCAAGTGGTAGAACAGTTATGTGAAGCTGGAGCGAGTAGAGATAAAATATCGATTCCGCGATCCCGTGATTGCGATCTTCGCTCCCTGGATGCTTGTCGTCAAGCTGTTGATCAACAAGATGTGGTAATTCACCTTGCTGCCCATGTCGGCGGTATTGGCTTAAACCGGGAAAAACCGGCAGAATTATTCTATGACAACTTGATTATGGGAGTGCAGCTAATCCATGCTGCCTATGAAGCAGGCGTAGA
>CAZWGS010000091.1:0-21655 GCA_964633315.1 uncultured bacterium
TGAAGCCATCTAACTGAATTGGTAAGCCGACATTAAATGGAGATTGTTTTAGTTGTAGAGGAACATAAATTTCTGTGGAGTGAACCACAATCATACGTAGCTTACGCCAGATAGGAAATCTCTTTGCTTCTTCGTACCAAGAACGAAACAAGGGTAAAATGTCTTTCGCCACTTGGGGATGTTCAAAAATATGATTTACCTCATCTAAAGCTAAGACAAAAGGTTCTTCAATTTGCTCTAATATATGGTCTTGGATGTAAATAGTGGAACTAATTTTAGCACCGATATCTTCATCCCAATAGTCATCGAGTAGAGATTCGAGTTTTAGTTTATGACTTATATTGGCGCAGAGCCAACGCAAAAATCGATTTAGATCGGATAGGATATTCGCGTCAACTTGCTGAAGATTGAGGCTAACTGTGCGATAACCTTGACGATTTGCATAATCTAAAATTCTCAGTAACATTGAAGTTTTCCCCATTTCTTGGGGAGCTTTAATTCTAATTAATGCTCCTGGTTTTTTGATTTCTTCGTAAGCTTGTTCTTCAAAAGGATCGCGTTTAAGATAGTAAGCTGAATCAAGGGGAAGTGAACCACTAGGATACGGGGGCATTAAATAGCTAATTTCGTTGCTATCGTCAAGATAATCTGTTGAATGCTCTCTATTTCCAGTGGTGGTTTGCCCTTGAATATATGATTCCAAAGAAAGACGACAGTTTTTCTTGGAGATCCGTTTTCCAATAATGGGAGATAGTCTTTTAAATAATTCTGGAGCAACTACATTGGTAAAATAACTAGGACTATAGTCTGCCTCCAAAGCCATCTTGTTATACGTTTTATACTTCCATATCCCATGCAAAATAACAACTTCTGTGGAGTTAAGGGGACGTTTTTGGCTGTCTAGTAGCTTGTCATTTAGTACGTTTATTAGAGAGTCTAAGTTTGCAGCAGCTACCGCCATGGATAATATTTAATACTTTTATTTTAGATAAAACAACATTATATATGATATTTCATTTGAATTAGCTTTTTTTACTGACTGAGCTACATGAAACTTTGTCGCTACTTATAAAAGTAAAGTAGTTTTGCTTAGCTGCTTATCTCAGTTTGCGATTCAAACTTGTATAGTACGTATATACTTGCGTGTAATTACCTGCAATTAAACCAGTGTAATTAACTAGAAAAATATTGTATTAGCTAAGAGATTTCTCACATTAGCTTATTTATGAGTTTACCTATTAGTTTTATTGGTTTTAATCCTAACCTGATTGAAATAACATTAACTATAGAAAAAAAATTAAGTTTTTTAGAGGAGAATTATTGATGATTAAATTGATTGACTTAAAAATTAATTCCTTGATTTTTCGAGAAAATAGAGAATAAATGTCCGTTAACTGTTTAGATTATGAGGTAACGGCATTTAAAAAAAAGATAATTTTAATACATTTGCTTGATGCAAAAAAAATGACAAGCAAAATAGTTAGCAAAAACGTATTTTGTTTTCTTCATATTAATTGAAGTTAAACATATTGATTTAGGGTCTCTACTGAAAATTATTTTCCATGGCAAAAACCATTGGAATAGCCATACATAACTGAAAACTTGAAATTCAAATTAAGATTTTGAATTTTGAGAAATTCCGCTTGAATCAACAACACATCAATGCTGAATTGCTAAATAATCCAGAAAAATATGGTAGACCTCAAGCATAGTAGTACCAACAATTTTGATGAAAATGACTTTACTACCAAAGAAACAAAAGAAAGTATACTTTTAAGCAGAATAGCTCAAGGTGATATTCGTGCTTTTTGGAAAATTTGGACGTTATATCAAGATTACCTTTACCATCAAAGTCTTATTTGGATGGGAGGAAATCATGATGATGCTCAGGAAGTGGTGAGTTTAGCATCTCTCAAAGCTTGGCATAAATTGCCTCATGATGCTCATAAAATTACGAATCTGAAAGGATGGTTAAATAGATTTGTTCATAATCTTTGCATAGATATTCATCGTCAACGAAAATATAAGGCTATAGGTGTTAATGATGTAGAATATGTTACTGTTGATGGTTGCGAAATAGCTTCTCCTGATTATCCTGAATCGAAGTTACTTCAAAAAGAGCTATATGTATACATTAGTTATTGTATTAATGGCTTGGATTCAAGATTACGAGATCCCTTAATACTTAGTTATTACCAAGGAATGTCCCATGCAGATATCGGTGAGCAACTATCAATTTCTCAAGCTAATGTTGCTAAACGCATTCAAGAAGCAAAACAAAAACTTAAACAGCATTTGGAGCAATATTTTGGGGGATTAAATACAACCAATATTTCGGAAGCTCAATCTAAACAGTTTGATCAGCAAGAACTTGCCACATCTGTAAGTGCTGATTTCAATATTGAAGAAATAAACTACGGGATAACAATATCATGTCTAGAAACACTACCTCCTGTTTGGTACCAATTTCAACATCCTCAGGATTGGATTTGAATGCCTATTTGTTTCTTAAGCAAAAAACTGCTAGACGAGAGCAAAAGCTGCAAACTTTGAATAAGTACATTGAAAAATATAGCTCTGGCTGGAAAAAACGCTTGGAATTAGCTAATTTGTTATATGAGAAAGGTGAATGGTCAAAAGCAGCTGTAGAATACAATCAAGTTATTCAAAGTCAACCTAACTTAATTGAGCCTCGTCTAAAACTAGGGAAAATTTTACAGCTAACTAATCAACAAGAAGAAGCTAGTCTAGTTTATAGCCAAGCTTTGCAGTTAGCGAAAAAAGAAGCTACTAGAAAACATTTGATTGGTTTAATTGAATATTGCAAAAATAATGTTCAAGAAGCAATTGCTGCTTTAAAGGAAGCTGCCAATTTAGAACCAGAAACAGTGGTTCATTGGATGGCTTTAGGTCAAATCCAAATGCAAGAAGAATATCTTGTTGATGCTTTGTTTTCTTTTCGGCAAATATTGTCCCTAGATGATCATAACTTCATGGTATTGATTTATAGCTACGATATTTTATTAGGATTAGGTTATCTTGATGAAGCAGAGACATATCTGGAAAAAGCTAGAGAAATTGCTCCTCAGGATATCCAAACTCTTAAAAGAGTAATAGATGAGCGATATCGCAAAAAACTAGTGCTGGGAAGTGAAGGGAAAGAGACAAAAAAACTGATTACTTTATTGCAAAAAAAAGCTCCCAAAACACCAGAAATTAATCATTTACTAGCCAGATTCTATATTTTGCGAGGAGAGAAGAAAAAAGGACTCACAATTTCCCAACAACTTGCGGCTGAAAATCCTCATAATTTTTATGCGAAGTATTACTACAGTAGATGCTTGTTCGAGCTGAAGAAATATAAACAAGCAGCAGAAGTAATCTTGGAAACCTACAAATTATCTTGGGAAAAAAATCAGCATTGCAATCGCTCAATTTATTTAGCTTTATGCCAAATTTTACCCGTTGCAGGAAAAAAGGAACTGGTAAAAAAAATTATTCCGGAAATGTTGAAGTTATTCCCCAATAGTTGGCATCTGCGGACGACAGCAAGAAGAATTATGGTTAAATATTTTCAAGGACAAGACCTCGATATAACCAGTTTATCCTTGACGCAAAGCTAAAAAATAGGCAAATTTAAGTTGCTCCATAACTCACTGATTTCATGGAACTTTTGCCTTTAAGAAACCTTGCAGGAAAGCTTTTGGGATTAATCTGCTGTTGTAGTGCAATTGCTTTAATCCCTACTCCCAGGGTACAAGCACAATCGCGAGATTATACTCAGGAAGTACATCAAGAAGCGATAGATACCTATTCTGGGGAACTGCAAGAAGCTCGTCAACAAGGCAATCGCGAAGCTGAAGTTAGAACCTTATATAATGCGGGCAGAGGCTATCAGTATTTTGGTGATTTTGAGCAGGCGATAGAACTACTTAATCAAGCCTTGGAATTAGCTAGAAAATACCAAGAAGATAACCTAGAAAGTCAGGTACTTGGTCAACTGGCGATCGCACATCACAAACAGGGAGATGAATATGGATTAAATTTCCTCAACTTGCAATTGCAAGGGGCGAGGGAACAAGGTAATACCAATCAAGAAAAACATATCCTTAGTGAAATGCTGGGTAATTATTTTATCGCCGATAATTACCCTCAAGTGTTAGCAGTGGCGGCGGAATATTTTCCCCTTATTGAAAATAGTGAAGATAAATCTGCACAATGGCAGTTACTCAGTCAGTTGGCGGCAACTTATATGAGTATGGGAGAATTTGAACAAGCTGCGATCCTGCAACGTCAAGCCTTGGCAATTGTACTGGAAATATATGAGGCTAGTCCTGTTATTAGACACAGTCATGGTCTTATTTTTGGTAGATTTCAGGATGTGGGTAACGTCTATCATCGCCAAGGTAACTATGATGAAGCGATTAGTTACTATGTTTCCCTGTTTGAATTAGCCCAGAAAGTAGGCGATGCCCAATGGGTGTATTATGTGCTTCAGGATTTAGCAAAAAGCTTCGCTGCAAAAGATGATCCTGAAGAAGTAACACAAATTCTCAATGCTGCTATAGGCGTAGCGCAAGATTACGATTTAGGCGGCGAAAGTGAAATTCGGACTCTGGATAAGCTGAGTCTCACCCATGCTTACCAAGGTGATTACGAGGAAGCTTTAGCGATTCAAAATAAGTGTGCCGCAAAGGAGCACCAGATACAACAAGATTTACCTTTTTACCAAGCTTTAGGCGCTTGTTCCCTAGATAATTTGGGTTTTCTCCACTTCCGCGCTGGTAATTTAGCAGAAGCAGAAAACTATTTACGCCAACATATCACTCGCCACGAGGAACAAATACAAACATTTATCACGCCACAGAAACAAAACTTGAGTTTCTCAACCTTTGACCGAGTTAATATCGTCAATCGGGAATTAATCGCACTCAATAATCGCATCCTACAAGAAATTCTAGTCGCCCAAAATCGCCTCTTCAGCGCCCTAGAAATTTCTGAACAAGGAAGAGCTCGTTCCTTCTACGAATTGCTAGCTAGTCGCTACGCTAGTAACTCCTCCCAGCGTCCTCAGTTTGCACCACCCAAGCTCGAAAAAATCAAACAAATCGCCCAGCAAACCCAATCTACCCTAGTTGAATACTCCCTAATCTACGACGAACAACCTAATTACTTAGGCGAATTGAAATTTGGTGGCGAGAAACCAGTAGCCAAAACCCTTTTGATTTGGGTAATTAAACCCAACGGAGAAACCAAATTTGCTCAAGTAGATTTGCGAGGACAACGCACCAAATTAAGTAGACTAATAGCAGAAGCTCGTGGTCGTCGTGGTAAAGGCTTAAAACAGCTACATGAAATTCTCATCGCACCTATCGCCGAAGAATTACCCACTCAACCAGAAGCGCGGGTAACCTTTATTCCCAATGATGCCCTGTTTCTAGTACCCTTTCCTGCCTTGCGAGATGCTGATTCTACCTATCTCATTGAAAAACATACCATCCTCACCGCACCTTCAATCCAGGTTCTAGGCTTAATCCAAGAAAACCAGAGTCAAAACAAACTAAATTTAAATTCTGACCTTTCAGCCCTAGTTGTAGGCAATCCCACAATGCCGAAAGTACATCAGCAGTGGGGTCAACCGCCTCAACCCATAGCTAGTTTACCCGGTTCTGAAGCAGAAGCCCAAACCATCGCCGAATTACTCAAAACCAAAGCCCTAATGGGTTCCCAGGCGACAGAAACAGAAGTCGTCAAGAAATTACCCCAAGCCCAGATGATTCACATCGCCAGCCACGGTTTCCTAGATAATTATCTCGGCTTACGCGCTTCCATCGCCCTAACACCCACCCCAGAAGACGATGGCTTCCTCACAATCGAGGAAGTAATTAACCTCCCTCTAGAAGCAAAATTAGTCGTTTTGAGTGCTTGTAATACCGCCAGGGGAGAAATTACAGGTGATGGTGTAGTGGGGTTAACTCGCTCCTTTATTGCGGCTGGTGCAGAAAGTGTTTTATCCTCTCTGTGGCTCGTTCCTGACGACGCTACAGCTTTCTTAATGAGTGAATTTTATCAGCAACTGGTACACAGTGGCGATAGCGCCCAAGCCTTGCGACAAGCGATGTTGAAAACCAAAGAGGAATTCCCCAATCACCTCAATTGGGCGGCTTTTACCTTAGTGGGAGGGTAGTTGTAGGGACGTAAAATTTTACGTCCCCATATTCTTGGTTAAACTGCTACGCACCATACACAGACCAAGTTTCATAAACAAAAAACGCCATCGCCCCCAGCGCCAAAAAACCCTCAATTACATTTCCAATCAGAGAACCCACAACTACCCCAAAACAAGCTTTGACAGATTGCAGAAACCTTTCTTTCAAAGCTAAATTACCTCGATAGAGAAATTCACCCACAAAAGCGCCTAAGATTGGTCCTATAAACAGTCCAATAATTGGTCCTGCAACCAAAAAAGCTGGTAATAAGCCAAAAAAGCCCAAAAACAAACCTATAATCGCTCCCCACTGCGCCCACTTGCTTGCACCAGCGCGTTGCGCACCCCAATAGGTAGCGAAAAAATCCACCCCTGAACTCAAAATCAAGACCACAAATACCACAATTAACGGCACCAAAATGCCCGCAAAACCCGTAGCAATTCCCCAAACCAAAACTGAGACCAAAATGAGGCTAACACCAGGTAAACCAGGAACAAAAGCACCGACAACGCCAATTAGCATAACAACCAACAGCGCCCAGTAGAGAATTGTAAGACTCATAATTTGTGACTTGGTGATTAGTAATCAGGCAAGAGTGTAACTAAAGACCATGGTGACACACTCGTGACAAAGGTATTCTTTTGCCTCTTTCCTAACAAGCTTCCCCACCTTTTAAGCAGGGTAATCCACACTAGTAGAACCAATAATTAGTTTGGCAAAATTAAATTAGCTTAAGGTTAAAGGTCTATGAACTCTCAAATCAAATCTCTCTACGATTGGTATCGCAACACCCTTCGCAACCCCAAGTATCGCTGGTATGTCATCCTAGGCACACTAGTTTACCTCATCAGCCCCATAGATTTACTACCCGATATCTTCCCCATTGTGGGACAAGTTGACGATTTGATGCTCCTCACTCTATTACTCTCAGAACTATCACAAATTGTATATGGCTACTTTCAAGAGCGCCAAGCAAAAGCGAAAGTTGCTTCCCAATCAAAAGATACAAGCAAGACAGTGGAAGCAGAAGTAACTCAAGTTAACTAATTATTAAACCAGCAGCGACAAAATTTTACCCCTAGGGGAAATTAGGCAAGTTGATCCCACGTAATTGAATCGTGGGATTTTGTATTATTTGTTATTTGGGGAAACAGATGATTGATGGAATTGCAGCGTAATTGATAGTAATGACAACGGATAAGTAATGCATTCTTTCTCACTCCCCCAACTCCCCCCGCTTCCCCTGCTTCCCCTGCTTCCCCTGCTTCCCCTGCTTCCCCTGCTTCCCCCGCTTCCCCAACTCCCCTGCTTCCCCAACTCCCCAACTCCCCAACTCTCCAACAACCCTTTCGGTGACGCTACTCAAGATTCCAGAAGAATGTAATCAGTGAGAATCTTTAATCTAGCGCCGTTAGCCAGGGACAAAATTATGTAAATGTACTATGGATGGCGTAGCCAGAAGCGAGTAAGTTAGGATAAGCGAGCTCAGTATACTTGTCTACACTACTATTTAAATTTAATTAAGTTTAGATCGAAGCGCTTTGAGACTAAACTGAATCAGGTTGAATCATCAATATCTACTAAGTTTACTCTTAATCTAATCCCTAAATGTTATGAAGAATACCGCAGCAAATTCTGCCTTTACCGCCTTATCTCTAAAATTAATCGGAGTAGTTCTAATTGTTTCGTTTCTACTCGACTCTTTAATTCTCTTAATTCCCCCACAACTGCAAAGTACAGCTTGGCAAGTAACTACAGTTAGCCGCATAGTAGATACAGGCGTTATTGCTCTGGTGGGAATTGCTTTTTTATTACTTGGTTACTTCGTAGAGAGTAATGCCAACAGTAGCACTCCCTTGTTTGACTTAAGACCAATTGCTTTGTGGATTGCAGCTATTTTAGGAGCTGTTTTTATTGTCTTTATTCCCTTATATCTCAATAGTTTACGCCTGGAAACCAACAGACAATTAGCGCAAATTGAACAACAAGTAACTCAAGCAGAAGCTCAAATCCAAAATCAATCTCAAACCCAAGCAGAACAACTCAGACAAATTCTGCAAAATCCTGACCAAGTTGAGCAACTTAACCAGAGAATTGATCAAGCCATCGCTTCTGGTCAATTAAATCCACAACAGCTAGAAAGAGCACAAGCAACCAAAGATAGATTCCAAACCTTAATCGATGATCCTCAAGCAGCAGATAGTTTAATTACACAAAATATAGAAGCAGCAGAAACCCGTTTGGGTCAAAGAAAAGGGGCATCTGAAGCCAGAATTAAAAGTGAATCTCTCAAAAGAGGAATCCAAACCGGAATCAGCAGCTTACTCTTAGCAATTTGCTACATGGCTGTCAGCTGGACTGGTTTGCGACGTTTAGGCTGAAACAAACTAACCGTGAGCAATTTAGATTTGTCAGGCAAAGTGTAAATTAATCTTCTAGGCTAGATGTTCTCAATTTATATCCTGACCTACAACGAGGAACTAGACATTGCTGCTTGCATTGAATCAGCTTCTTTAAGCGATGACATTATCGTAGTTGATTCTTGCAGCAGCGATCGCACTGTGGAAATTGCCAATAGCTATGATATACGAGTTATAGAACACGCTTTTGAAAGTCATGGCCGTCAGCGCACTTGGATGCTTCAAGAAATTCCCACCAAATATGAATGGGTTTACATTTTAGAAGCAGATGAGCGCATGACACCAGAACTATTTGCAGAGTGTGTCGCCGCAACAAAATCATCAACCTACATTGGTTATTATGTTGCTGAGCGAGTCATGTTTATGAATCATTGGATTCGTAATTGTACTCAGTATCCTCGCTATCAGATGCGATTATTTCGCAAAGGCAAAGTCTGGTTTACAGATCGCGGTCATACTGAAAGAGAAGTATGTCATGGTGAGACTAGCTTTATCAAAGAAACCTATCCTCACTACACCAGTGGTAAAGGATTTAGTCGCTGGATTGACAAACACAATCGCTACTCCACTGATGAAGCAAAGGAAACCATTCGTCAGTTAGATGAAGGAAAAGTTAGTTGGCAAAAACTCTTCCTTGGTGCCACAGAAGTAGAGAGACGCTATGCTCTAAAGGAACTATCGATGCGTCTACCCTTTCGCCCCCTAATCCGCTTTCTCTATATGTATTTCGTTTTAGGCGGGATTCTTGATGGACGTGCAGGGTTTACCTGGTGTACCCTACAGGCTTTCTATGAGTATCTGATCACACTCAAAGTTTGGGAACTACGCCAAGAGCAAAAGGGAACAAAAACTTAAATTTGGGGCGGAAGTGGATGTTAGAATGTCACTTATGATACCAGTCTGGTCTTCTCCTTTGCTCAATGGTTGGCTAGTGTTAACTCTAAAGGCAACTTAACCTTAGTTGGGGTCTTAATGCTTGCAACAATTCTTTACAAGCTTTACAAATAGAAATAAGGACAAAATTCATCCTTGGGACTGTTAACTCAGATTAGCCAAGAGGTGAAGTCTGAAAAGGGCAGTAGAAGAGAGGCTGGTTTCTAACCGCCTTTACTGTAGCTGAAGTATTTAAATACTCAACTGCTCCATTTCAATGTTCCCAGTTTCTGAGTTGTAAGGAGAGTTGCACTCTGTGATTCAACGCTTAAAGCAGGACCTAAAAAATGACCTGATCGCGGGTCTTCTAGTTATTATTCCCTTAGCCACAACTATTTGGCTAACAATTACGATTGCTAGCTGGGTAATTAATTTTCTCACTCGCATTCCCAAGCAGGTTAATCCCTTTGATGGTTTGCATCCCATTCTCACCAATTTACTTAATTTGGTTGTGGGTTTGACTGTACCCTTGGTATTCATCTTGCTCATTGGTCTGATGGCAAGGAATATTGTAGGTAGATGGCTGCTAGACTTGGGAGAACGTCTACTCCAGGCAATTCCCTTAGCTGGTTCAGTTTACAAAACCCTCAAACAAATCCTGGAAACTCTACTGGGAGACTCGAACAGTAAATTCCGGCGTGTTGTGATGGTTGAGTATCCACGACAGGGAATTTGGACGATGGGTTTTGTGACAGGAAGTCTAAACGGAGAAATCCAATCTCACTTACCTGCTAAACCGATGCTGAGTCTTTTTATTCCCACAACTCCCAATCCTACTTCCGGTTGGTATGCGGTGGTGCCCGAAGATGATGTGATTAATTTGTCTATTTCCATTGAGGATGCTTTCAAAGTGCTGATTTCCGGCGGTATTGTTAGTCCCAATAACTCCGCACCCCCATCTGTGGGTAAACTCAAATCACACCAAGAAGTAGCCGTGGAAACTCCCATCGGCGAAACATCAACAGAACATCAACAAGCTGTACCCCTAGCTGTAGATAAACTCAAATCACACCAAGAAATAGCCATGGAAATTCCCCTCCGTGAGCTATCAGCAGACACTAAACAACACTTACCATTGGAGGGGGAAAGTTAGTCATGGGTTGTTGGTAGTTATTTAATCATCGAAAGATATTGGGTTTGAAACCCCGTTCTTTTAGAACGGCTTTACCATCTTAGTCTAACTTTCTCACACAATATGCGTTAGAATGTGAGATATGACTGAACGTGCTTACAAATTCCGCTTTTACCCAACTACCGAGCAAGAACAACTCTTGCGGCGGACAATTGGGTGTGTCCGCTTGGTGTACAACAAGGCTCTAGTGGCACGCACTCAAAGTTGGTATGAAGAACACAAAAGAATAAGCTACAGTCAAACCTCAAGCTTCTTAACTGCCTGGAAAAAACACGAAGACTTGGGTTTTCTTAATGAAGTTAGTTGTGTACCTTTGCAGCAGTGCCTAAGACATCTGCAAAAAGCCTTTGCTAACTTTTGGGCTAAGCGGGCTAAGTATCCCAACTTCAAAAAGAAGCGTCATGGTGGTTCGGCAGAATTCACCAAGTCAGCTTTCAAATGGAAAGATGGCAAATTATGGCTAGCCAAGTGCAAAGAGCCACTAGATATTGTTTGGTCTAGATACCTTCCTCAAGGTTGCAGTCCTTCAACGGTAACGGTAAAACTTGACCCATCAGGTCGTTGGTTTGTCTCGCTACTGGCCAGTGACCCCACAATTAAACTCCTGCCAAAAACAGGTAAAAGAGTTGGGCTTGACGTAGGAGTGACTAGCTTAGTTACTACAAGTGATGGTGAGAAGGTAGTTAATCCCAAGCATTTTAACCGTCTGTACAAAAAGTTAAGAAGTAAGCAGAAGGCATTGAGTCGGAAAGCCAAAGACTCAAACAATCAACGTCAAGCTAGATTAGAGGTAGCTAAAGTCCACGCCCAAATCAAGGATTCTCGTAGTGACTTTCTCCATAAGCTGACAACCAAACTAGTCAGAGAGAATGACCTAATTGCTATTGAAGATTTAGCCATCAGAAATATGACCCGCAATCACAAGCTTGCTCGGTCAATTAGTGATGCTAGCTGGGGTGAATTTAATCGTCAATTAAAGTATAAGTGCCAATGGTACGGGCGAGAACTAGTTAGGATTGACCGTTATTTCCCCAGTAGTAAACGTTGTGGAAAGTGCGGGTATGTTGTAGATAAACTTCCGTTAAGTACTCGTGAGTGGGAATGCCCTAAGTGCGGGGTTGTCCATGACCGAGATATTAACGCTAGTAGAAACATTTTGGCGGCAGGGCTTGCCGTGTCAGTCTGTGGAGCGAGTGTCAGACCTGAAGAGAGTAAGTCTCGGAAGGCAACTGCTATGAAGCAGAAACCTAAATCGTGAGCTTTAGGAATCCCCACGCCTTCAGGCTGGGGAGGATGTCAACAATAATTAACTTACAACCAGTCACTAACTTTTCTACCCTATTCTCTGCAGTGAAAAAAATACCACTCCGCCGTCAACCCCGCCGTGTTTCGCGCGAATTAACTCTTTTGAGTCTAAGTCAAGTTAGCTCTAAGCCAGAAAATTTAGCGCAAAAGAAGTTAGATGAACTTGTTATTGCAGCAATTCGCACTCTCACCGCTGAAGTCCAAGATGTTCTAGAAATGGCTGCTGCGGAGGTGCAACGTGGAAATGAGCGCATTTTGAGCAGTGAAACCCGTGCTAGCAATGTTCAAAGTGCTAGAGCTATGGTAGAAGAAGCCATTGAACTAACTCAAAATGCGATTAATCGCCTGGGGACAGCAGTCAATTTACCTGAATTTATTCAGTTGGCAAATCAATACGAAGTGCGAGAATATGCACTGGAAATATTGGGTACAATCAAGCGGCGGCGTCTTGAAATTGACCAACAAATTGAGAATGGATTGGTAGATTGGCAAATAAATCGTTTACCTCAAATCGATCTCGATATTTTGCGGATTGCGGTTGCAGAAATTATGTTTCTCAAGATTCCCGATAGAGTAGCTATTAACGAAGCTGTAGAATTGGCGAAGCAGTATTCTGATGAAGAAGGACACCGATTTATCAACGGCGTTATGCGGCGTGTGACTAACCAAATTAAGGCACAATCTCAGGTTTAATTGGTTTATTATCTATCGTTTATTAATTACTAGTTGAGAAAGCTATGTTTAATTGGTTTCGTCGCAAGTTCGAAGATAAAGCTTCAGAACAAGAAGCAGAAGCAGAATCTAAGCTAACTCCAGCAGAAACAGAAGCAGATACTGAAGAAGCAGCCGAACCAGCATCGGAAAGTGTTAATGAGGATTATCTGAAGTGGGCTAAAGCTGCTTACAAAAATATTCAGCAACGTCAACAAGAGCAAGAAGCACAACCAGAGGAAACGGTAGAATCTGAGGAGGAAGCTACTGAAACAACTGCTGCAACTACGGAAACGGAAGCAGTTGAGGAAGTAACTGAACCTGCTGCTGAAACCATAGAAACAGAACTCGAAGCAACTGAATCTGTTGCTGAAACAGCAGAAACAGAAACAATCGAGGAAGCAAGTGAACCAACTGCTGAAACCATAGAAACAGAAGCAGTAGAAGAGAGTGGGGAACCCGAAACTGCAGTACCTCTTTGGATGCGTAAATCCGATGGTTTGGAACGCCTGAAAGAAACCGCCATCGATCTTGAAGAACCAGAGGAAGCGAAACCTGCAGCTGGTGTAGCTTTCGACGATGACTTTATTTGGTCAGCAAAAGTATTAGCCGCTCAAGGTAGAAACCCAGAAGACGTTTCTGAAGAAGAAATTAGCTGGCTCAAACGCCTACGTCAAGGACTAGGAAAAACTCGCCGTAGCTTAATTAACCAACTTAAATCCATTGTTGGTCAAGGACCCCTCAATGAAGATGCTGTGATGGAGATTGAGGCGCTTTTGCTACAAGCAGATGTGGGAGTGGAGGCGACAGATTACATTATTGAAACTCTGCAAAACAAACTGCGTGAGGAAGCGCTTCCTCCAGAACAAGCCATCGCCTATTTAAAAACTATCATCCAAGATTTACTGGATAAACCCCTGGAAAATGTTAAAAATCCTGGCTTCGCACCAGACCAAGATAGTCTTAATATTTGGCTCTTAACGGGGGTTAATGGTGCAGGTAAGACTACAACTATTGGTAAGCTGGCTTACCTAGCTCAAACCTCTGGTTATGAGTGTATTATTGCCGCTGCTGATACCTTCCGTGCTGCTGCTGTGGAACAGGTTACCATTTGGGGCGAACGCAGTAATACGCCAGTTATCGCCAATCCAGGAAAAAATACGGATCCTGCGGCGGTGGTTTTTGATGCGCTGACAGCAGCACAATCTCGTCAAGCAAAATTACTTTTGGTGGATACCGCAGGGCGTTTACAAAATAAGAAAAACTTGATGGATGAACTGGCAAAAATTCGCCGTATCATCGACAAAAAAGCACCCCAAGCTCAAGTGGAGTCTCTGCTGGTTTTAGATGCTACTCTAGGTCAAAATGGATTGCGTCAGGCAGAGGTTTTTTCAGAAGCAGCAAAGCTGAGTGGTGTGGTTTTGACTAAGCTAGATGGTAGCGCCAAAGGGGGAGTTGCCCTAGCTGTGGCGCAACAGTTAAATTTGCCAATCCGTTTCATTGGTGCTGGTGAAGGAATTGAAGATTTGCGTCCTTTTTCTAGCTATGAATTTGTCGAAGCACTTCTGAGTGGTTAATTTTGACAAAATTAATTTTTTTTCCTGAAACTATTACTAAATCCCTGAAACAAAGTTAACAGATACACCCTGGTAATTAAAACTCCTGGTCATTTTGCAACCAGGAGTTTTTCTTGTTTCTTGCTTGATTTTAGTCCAAAACTAGCGATTGTTAATCTTGGTTGGGGTCGGGGGAGTGGGGATGAATTTGCTCTGCTTCTGGACAGTCATCGGAAACTAGAGGTTCTACATTTCCCCTAGGTACAGAGGCTAATTTTTGGGTCACAGCACCAATGCTTTCTAGACGAACCATTTCTTCCCAAGAACTCACTTCGTCATCTTCTTCTGTTTCATAACGAATCGTGACTAAATCTCCTTCGATGTCGACTATGTGGGCGTTGTCAATCCAGCGTTGCTGATCCCGCAAGAAAACACCGACTTCACGAGCATCTGTACAGATTTGATAAATCTTGCGGTGTAGCATAGGCGGCTTCTCCTCGGCAAATACTTTCTTTCAAATTCTTGTCAACTACTCCACCCTAATATACCAACGGCAAAGTTTCATTGGCACCTAAATTTCAATTCACTTTAATAAGAAAATAATCTTAGGGGGAGTTAACTCTCATGGTAGCAACAAATTACTCAAGCTCTACATCCTTTGCAGTACCGCAATTCCCAGCAGTGATAGCCCTAATTCTAGAGTTCTTGCTGTTAAGTCACATAGAATTAAACGAGAGGTGCGTATTGGTTCGTCTGATTTGAGAACAGGACATTGTTCATAAAACTTGTTATACTTTTGACTAAGTATATAGAGGTACTCACACAGGCGATTAGGTAGTAGTTCCCTTTCCACCTCTTTAATTATTTCGCCTAGCTGAAGAATGTGCTTTGCTAGTGCTAGTTCTGTTTCTTGGTTCAGTACAACTTGTGCCTGTTCTCCTAACTGGGAAAAGTCGATTTTACCTTCACGACCGATACTTTTTACCCGTGCATAGGCGTAGAGTAAATAGGGAGCAGTATTGCCCTGAAGTGATAGCATTTTGTCATAACTAAAAATGTAGTTACTGATACGATTTTGACTCAAATCAGCGTATTTGACGGCGCTTAATCCAACTAATTGCGAAACTTGGGTAGTGAAGTCTTGGCTTTCGTGACGTTCTTCTTTGTTTAATCTAGATTCTAAATCATTGCGGGCGCGACTAATGGCTTCGTCTAATAAATCGCGCAAGCGAACTGTATCCCCAGAGCGGGTTTTCAGCTTTTTGCCATCTTCTCCTTGGACTAAACCAAAGGGGACATGTACCACTTCTACCTCATCAGTGAGCCAACCAGCACGTCTTGCAACTTGGAAAAATTGGGTAAAATGGTTTCCTTGACCTGCATCGGTGACATAGATAATACGCTGTGCGCCATCTTTCTGGATACGGTAGCGCAGGGCTGCCAAGTCGGTGGTAGCGTAGTTATAACCGCCGTCAGACTTTTGAATGATTAGAGGTAGAGGATCGCCTTGTTTGTTGCTAAAGCCTTCGAGAAAGACGCATTTAGCACCAGCATCTTCTTCGAGTAAACCCAGTTTTTCTAAATCAGCAACAACATCGGGAAGCAAGCGATTGTAAAATGATTCGCCCCTTTCGGTGAGTTTTACATCCAGGAAGTCGTAAATTACCTGGAATTCCCGGCGCGATTGATTGCATAATAGTTGCCATGCGTGGCGGCTATCTTCTGCGCCAGCTTGGAGGTTAACTACTTCTTGGCGCGAGGTTTCCCGAAATTCTTCATCCTCATCAAAACGCTTTTTCGCCTGACGATAGAGGCTAACCAAATCTCCTAAATCTAAAGCATTGGCGGTAGTTAGGGCTTCTGGGTAGGCTTCACGCAAATAGGCGATTAACATCCCAAACTGAGTTCCCCAGTCTCCCACATGGTTAATTCTGAGGACATCATGACCTTGAAATTCGAGGACACGAGCAATGCTATCGCCAATAATAGTAGAACGCAAATGTCCTACGTGCATTTCTTTGGCGATATTGGGGCTAGAAAAATCTACCAGTACCCTTTGAGTTTGTTTTGCTGGTTCAATACCCAGACGAGAATCGGAGGATATGGCGCTCAGTTGTTGTGCAATATAATCTGTTTTTAATGTTAAATTAATGAATCCAGGACCAGCAATTTCTGGGGTTTCACAGATATTAGCAACTTCCAGATTATCTACAATTTTTTGAGCAATTTCTCGTGGCTTTTGCTTGAGAGTTTTGGCTAGGGGTAGGGCAATATTGGACTGGTAATCGCCGAATTTAGGATTGTTGGTAGGGACAACTAGAGGATCAGTTGTCGCCAATTCTGAGCCGAAAGCAGCGACTAAAGCTTGGCTAAATTTAGTTTGGAGTTGTTCAATCAGAGAAACCATAAATATTAGTTGTTGGTTATTGGTTGTTGGTTATTGGTTGTTGGTTATTGGTGAAAAGTACACAGCTTCTCCGTTGTATTATTAGTTGTCTTAATGGATTAAAATAAAATTCAATTATGGTGCCTAATTCTGCTCTAGATTTTGGGCACAAATCAGCTCTGAAGCTACAATTTTTAATCCTCAACCGCTAGTTACAAATGACGACTCCAGACTTAAGGAGAAGCAAAAATCTCAAACAGTTAGTTAAAAAATTAGGGCTAGCAGAAACAAAATCTGTCAATCTATCTTTGCTGCATCTAGCACTAACCCATCCCAGTTTTTCCCACCAAGATAATTACCAACAGTTAGAGTTTATCGGCGATGCGGTGGTTCGTCTAGTGGCTTCCGAAGTGTTGATGGCTGCTTATCCTAAGTCTCCTGTGGGGGAATTTGCTGCAATTCGCTCAATTTTAGTCAGTGATCGCTGTTTGGCTGAATTTGCGGACAGTTTTGGTCTTGAACGCTATCTGTTGGTTTCTCCCAGCGCTGCTAGTGACAGGGCGGGTAAAACTTCGCGTTTAGCTGATGCTTTTGAAGCGATTCTTGGTGCATTTTACCTCAGTACTAATGATTTAGCACTGGTTCGTCCTTGGCTCAATCCTATTTTAGAGGAAAAAGCTGTAGAAATTCGTCGCGATCCAGCACTCCACAACTACAAAGATGCTTTACAAGAATGGACCCAGGCTAACCACAAACTGCTACCAAAATACCGTGTTCAGGAGGCTGCTGGTCAAAATCATGCCCATCGTTTCCTAGCTCAAGTTTGGCTTAAAGACAGGCAACTAGGCAAGGGCTCAGGAAGATCTAAAAAAGAAGCGGAACAAGCAGCAGCTAAGGATGCTTTCTCGCAATTATCGATTAAAAAGCAGCCATGAGCCAAGATATAAAAATAAGAATAGCAGTTATTGGTGCAGGGCGTTGGGGAAATCATTTAATTCGCAACTTTGCACAACATCCCCAAGCTAAATTAGTAGCAGTTGTTGATTCCAATCGCAACCGTTTAACTGGGTGCCAAAAACAGCTTAATTTAGACTCTAGCGTAGTTTTGGCAACGAAATGGGAAGAGGTACGTAAATTACCAGAAATCGATGCAGTGGCGATTGTCACCCCTGCTACCACCCATTACCATCTCATCGTCGATGCTTTGCAACTGGGTTATCATGTACTTGCGGAAAAACCCCTCACCCTCAACCCTGCAGAATGCTTGGAATTAAACCATTTAGCGCAAACCAAGCAACGACAATTATTTGTTGATCATACCTATCTGTTTCATCCTGCGGTAATTGCTGGTAAGGAGGTCATCGCTTCCGCTAAAGTAGGGGAGTTGCGTTATGGCTATGCTACCCGCACTCATTTAGCACCAGTACGTCAAGATGTAGATGCCTTATGGGATTTAGCGATTCACGATCTTTGTATTTTTAACCACTGGTTAGGGGAAACTCCCGTTGAGGTACAAGCGACGGGAAAAACATGGTTACAACCTCAGATTGGTCCAGGTTTAGCAGATTTAGTTTGGTTAACTTTAACCTACGCCAATGGTTTTCAAGCATATATTCATTTATCTTGGCTCAATCCTGATAAGCAACGTCGCCTCTGTGTGGTTGGAAGCCAAGGAACGCTTATTTTTGACGAAATGAATCAAGAATCACCTTTGACAGTGCAGCAAGGCTATTTTGAGCCACAGGAAGGCAAATTTATACCCTTAGGTCAGAGTAATGAGACAATTGCAACTAGCAAGGGTGAACCTCTAAGGCGTATGTGCGATCGCTTTTTGACTAGTGTTCGCCATAATAAACCAGATCCCATTTCTTCTGGTTGGGTAGGTACAAAGTTAGTGCATATTCTCAGTTGTGCAAGTCAGTCTTTAGCGCAGGGAGGAAAAATTATTTCTGTTCCTCAACTCCCTGCAAACTTAATTTAGTTAAAAATAATTATTTTACTCACTCGAATCAATTAAAAAATATAAGCTTAATTCAATTACTTGATTTGGAGTTGCTTGAATTAAGGATTTATCCAATTTTGACAAATAGCTGCCATGGAAAAATCTATCTCTGGCAAGGGTTTCCAGCTACTAGTCTGTAATATTATTTTCTGAAATTGGTATTTAATTTTAATCAACAGCTTGCTAGTTTACTAAGCGAAAAGTCGTCTTTTTCCTTCGCCTATCAGCCATTAATAATAGATTTTTTTTCACAAGTTTTTTGATTATATATAGCGCTTCGTGCTGGCGTATTTACACATCTTAAATTGATGCTTTATGAGTAAGTATTTAGAGCATTTGTACTGTAACTAGGCGAGAGTTACTTGCTGTAATTGCGAACTTGCTTCTTTTAATCAAATATTGCCAAGCTTATACCGCTACGCACTAGGGAATAGGCAACAGGCAACAGGCAATAGCAGATTGTGACAGGGTTTCAATATTTAAAAATGTCCTAACCTAAATGCATAGCGCTATATACAATTTCTGCAAGAGAATTCATATGTTATTAAAGCTGCGTTAGATGCTTCTGTTCTCAAAAAGGTAACAAATGTTGCTGGTAATCAGACTATGCTGTAGTACTTTATCATTGACCCACTGTGATACTTTAATGGGCTAAAGCATGATTAAAGTAAGTTCTATTTTTGAAGGTTGTTGCTTCTTTTCTACTCCAGGCTTTATGGTGGATTCCTGACAACACATATTCTTGCTTGGGTAGCTCTTGGAGATTCCTGCTCATTCGTTTGTCGTGCTGGGATAGTTGATATACTTCCATCATTTTAGAAATACCTTTGATGCTTTTTTTGCCTAAAGATAGACAATCAAAGTATTCACTGACCAATTGATAAGTTGTTCCACCAAATACAATTGAATTAGAGGTAGCTAAACTTTGCAATCTAGCGGCGATATTAGGAATAACTCCAATCGCTAACCATTCTGATTTATTACCAGTACCAACTTGTCCCATTACTACGTTACCAGTAGCGATTCCTACCCTTACTGCTAATTTGAGGTTTAGTTTTAGTGTGAGGTTTATTTCTTTTTCCAGTTCTTGCATCGCGATTAAAATTTCCACACCAGATTTTACAGCTCTTGTGGCATCATCTTGTTTGACAAAAGGATAACCAAAATAAATCAGTAATCCATCACCCAATGGTTGGGCGATATAACCTTGGTGATCTTGGACTATTAGAGTGCAAAGTTTTTGATATGCTTTGAGTACTTTAAAATAGGTACAAGGTGCAAGTCTTTCTGAGAGGGCTGTTGAACCAACTAAATCGCAAAACATTACTGTTAGTTGGCTGCAATAAGCTTCTGATGTATTAGTATTTTGCATTTTGTTTATCTGTTGTTAATTCTTCGATACACCCATAAAACCACAAACTTGCGTTAGTTGATTATTGAGTTTCTAACTGAGATTAGACAATGAAAACGGTGATTTATTTAGTTAATTATTGAGTTTGAGCATAAGTTATTTTATTAGTGACTTATTGTTTAGTTCCTCAATTTATCTAGATAATAAAATATCATTTGAGCAAAACTATCTTGCGATCAGTCATATAGCTAAAATTCCCATTCACTGGCAATCTTCTTAAGTTGCTCAAGTCTTTCTCTCTCTTCCACTTCTGACTCAGATTCCGCCAAGTCTTCCACTAAAGTTGCTCCTAATTCCCCCAATTTTGACTCTGGAGCTAGTTGCAAAGCTTCTGCCAGGGCATCGTACCATAAACCCTCTGCACCGTAGAGTTCACTTTTTGTTGTACTATCTTGTGCTAAAGCCAGTTTTTCTGAAAGTTGCACAGGAGTTTCTACAATTTCAAAACTTGCTCTTTTAAAGATAGCGCTAGATAGAGAGCCAGGTTGGCAAAAAAGAGCTATTTGCCAAAGATATTGTTTCCCAACTTCTAATCCTGAATTATGATTATTCAAAGGAGAAAACTTCGTAATACCTTGAGTACTTTCGAGGTCAACTTTTTTTACTTCCACAAGTTGCTCGTCAGCATCAAAGCCATAGAGTATAAATCGTACTGGTAAAGGTTGAGAATTGCCAATAAACCAAGCAAAAGTGGGGTGAGTTGAGAGTGTTTTTCCCACATAGTACTCGGAAGCCAGTAGGGTAGGGGCAATTTCTTCTACATTTCCTGGATTACAACTACCTCTAGTTCCTGCAGAATTGGTTCTGGTATAAGTAGAAGCAGTTTTTTGATCTTGGGGAGGATTATAGCCAGCCCATACTGTGGGAGCTATGCTTAGTAATAGACCAAGAAAAAAATTAGCTATGAATTTGGAGTATTGATTGAGAAATTGCATCATGATAGCTACTACCTAATGTTTTAGGGCGGTTTTTAGCTAAAATTGAGCATAATCTAAATCAGTTCCAGGTAAAAGTGCAATTCCTGCTAATTTGATGGCAGATTTCGG
Organism: uncultured bacterium; assembly: GCA_964633315.1. Classification (GTDB taxonomy): domain Bacteria; phylum Cyanobacteriota; class Cyanobacteriia; order Cyanobacteriales; family CAWCAG01; genus CAZWGS01. The sequence continues at coordinate 21,112 of CAZWGS010000091.1, forward strand.
CAAGCTAACACTAAAATCAAAAAATGCTAATTTAAATGCATGTCAGCTTACGGCTTTTCAAGCGCCAAGTTAATTCACACAAAGTTCCCTTTGGTTCTAGAGATTCTCGCTTAAATTCACCTCCTAGTAACTTAGCGATTTCTCGACACTGCTTTGTCCCGCGATTTTCCTGTGTACTAGTGATACCAGCACCGTTGTCTTTAACACTCAGAGTATAGTAACCTTGCAGGTGTTTACCCACTGCGCTGAGACGAGTGACATTAACAGCGTGTTTACCAACATTACACAAAGCCTCTTCAAGAAATTGGCACAAGGCTCTTTTCTGCTGTATGGTGAAGCAATTTGGTTCAATGGGTTGAAAGTCACGGATTTTAACCTTAAGTTTTTGCAGACATGGCAAATCTTTACGTTCTAAGGTTGAGCTAAATACTTCATACAATAGTTCGTGGAGAGGAATATTTAAGTCTAGTTGCTGACGACTACCTAAACTTGACACTCCCCCGAATCGGCTACGCTAAATTCAGGGGATTCTTGGTTCAGCGAC
>CAZWGS010000092.1:0-21467 GCA_964633315.1 uncultured bacterium
TAGGAGCAGTGGTACTTTTATTTGGAGTAGCAGTAGCGATAGTTGGTAATACCAATAGACATATCCAAAAATAGGAAAAACCTACCACAACTGGATTTCAGCTAGCGATCGCACAGTGGCTACTTTCGCAGATTGCTAGTAACAAAGAGAGTCAAATTTGACGATCTTATAGGTATTACAGGTACTTGCTGTAAAAAAAACACAAAAATCTCCTCTTGATGTAATCAATATTATGACTATTTATGCACTGTTCTCTTACTAGAGAATCAATGCCCCTATTCTTAATCTCACTAATCCACAAACCGTCATCACTATTAATTTATATTTATCACTATTGAATCTAAATCTTTCCTGAGCGACTCTAAAAATTTTTACTAATCTAATTACATGTTCCACGAAGATTCTTTCTGATGCCAATTCTCGATTATTTTCTTGTTCTTGTGGTCTTGTTACTCTCAAATACTTGCGTACATATATCTCTCTTCTGTCACTTTCGGACAAGGTAATCCCTACACTTTTTACAGGGTAGGAGTTTAAGAAATTTAGTTATGATTTTGATTTTCTATTAGAAAATAAAGTAGCAATTGCTTTCTATGTAAGGGGTCTGGAACTTATAAATTACAAGTCTTTTCCCAGACTGACAAAAGAGGGATATATCACGAGCTTTGCTTCTACCAAAGAACCCTTTTCCTTGCCCTTCTTAGCATATTCTTAAGTAGGAAGCCGGGATCTTCAAATTTATTTGCCATCATCATAGCAGCTATAATGTAAGGCTTATAACCAGCTTCTTTGTAAGTTTCAATACGATACTTTTCAAATACTGATTCAGTGACTTCTCCCCTATCACAGGATACACCTGAAATATCAGCTGGCAAACAATGCATATACAGTGCTTCTCCATTTTTGGTGAGTTTCATTTTTTCTGCATCACACTCCCAGTCAATAAATTTAGCGTTTTGATCAAGGCATTGTTTTTCAAGCTCTTTTAATCCTTTATTATCGTTTGCATTGAGCAGTTCAGTACGCTTTTGCATCACAGCATATGATGCCCAGCTTTTCGGATAAACAATATCTGCATCCCTAAATGCTCTTTCCATAGAATGGACAATTTCAAATTTAGAATTATTCGCATTGGCAAAGTCTGCAGCCTGCTTTTCTATTTCAGGAATCAGATTGTATCCTGTGGGATATGCTAGTGTGACATCCAATCCAAAACGAGTCATCAGAGAAATGATTCCCTGAGGGATAGATAAAGGTTTACCATAACTGGGCGAATGAGCCCAGGTCATGGCAATTTTTTTACCTTTTAAATTTTCCAATGATCCAAAATAGTTCTTTAAATGAAGTAGATCAGCTAGGCTTTGTGTTGGATGATCCAAATCACACTGAAGATTTATAATTCCCGGTCGTTGTGGTAAAATATCTTGTTGAAAAGCATCATTAAGGATAGCTCCAACCTCACGCATGTATCTATTTCCTTTACCCAGGTAAATATCATCACGAATACCAATAATATCCGTTAGAAAAGAAATCATATTTGCTGTTTCACGAAGGGTTTCTCCATGAGATATTTGGGATTTTGTCTCGTCCATATCCTGGACTTCCAGACCAAGTAAGTTGGCTGCAAAAGCAAATGAAAACCGAGTTCTTGTTGATTGATCCCGAAAAATAGAAACAGCTAATCCTGAATCAAAACAGCGAGTTGAGATATTACTTTCTCTAAAATCTTTAAGGATTTGGGCTAGATTAAGGATAAATTCTAAATCATTTTTACTTTTTTCCCAGGTGAGAAGAAAGTCTTTTGCAAATAAGTCAGTATTCTGGTTGGTTAATTTTTCAATACCATTTCGAAGGTGCTTCATCTCTTAACAATTTTTTATATCAAATATTTTAGATTGCTTCACTCTATCCAAAAAATAGTCTTTGAGGCTTAGTTAGTGTATAGTATGCGACCACTACTTTCTTCCTCTCCTATTTAGTCTTAACTCCAGTTAACCCGAAGTTAGGTTTTATAAGTTTTGTTATGTTTATAAAAACAATCTTAACGATTAACTTTTGTCAGTTTAACACGATATGATAAAACGGCATTATTTGATGAGGATTAAACATTTAATATATGCTGGCTGAAATAGACAAAATAGGGGAGATGTTAGGTAATACTCCAATTTCTAAGAGATAAAAAGATAATTTTCCTCAAATAAAAGTAATTGCTGTTGATGTTGAAGATTATGTTATTTTTGGAGGATCTCCTAAAAGCAGTAATGTTTAATCCGATGGGGATGGCAATTTTTGATATGTCTATAGCAAATAATTACTACAAACTTGCCCAAGAAAAAAGAATTGGCACAACTTTAGAGGATTATTAAATGTATTTGAAATGTGTAAGTTGTGGAAAACATTATTTACCAGAACAATTGATTTATACCTGTCCTGATTGCGGACTTTTAAAGGGAACATTAGAGGTTCATTATGACCTTGACAAAATTAAGCAATCCCAGTTGCTAACTAAAAAAAAGCTCAAGGAAAATTATAATTTTAATCTGTGGCGTTACTTACCCATTTTACCCATTGAACGACCAGATTTAATTATTTCACTGCAAGTTGGATGGACACCTATTTATCGTTCCCCAAAACTAGAAGAATTGCTTAGTTTACAAAGTGTTTGGGTTAAAAATGATGGGCAAAGTCCCACTGGTTCATTCAAAGATCGTGCCAGTGCGGTGGCTATCGTCAAAGCCCAAGAAATAGGAGCAACAACAGTTACAGCCGCCTCCACAGGTAATGCTGCTTCTTCGTGGTCAGCTTTTGCTGCACTAGCTGGTTTGAAAAATGTGATTTTTGTACCAGAGAATATTCCCAAAGCTAAAATTGCGCAATTACTTGTGTATGGGGCGAAAGTAGCTATTGTCCAAGATAATTATGATGCTGCCTTCGATCTTTGTTATCAAGCATCACAAAAATGGGGTTGGTATAATCGCAGCACTGCTATTAACCCATACCTTGCAGAAGGAAAAAAAACAGCAGCATTGGAAATTTGCGAACAGCTTGAGTGGAACATACCTACCCATATTATCGTTTCGGTTGGAGATGGAAATATTATCCAAGCAATGTGGAAAGGTTTTAAGGAATTTTATACTTTAGGATTAATTGATAATCTTCCCCAAATGATTGGAGTTCAAGCAGAAGGGGCTGCTCCTCTTGTTGAAGCTGCTAAAAAAAATCAAATGCTTTTTGAACCAATAAAACCTGAAACAATAGCTGATAGTATTGCTGTGGGAATTCCTCGTGATGGAGTGAAAGCACTTAAAGCAGTGAAGGAGTCAAAAGGTATGTGGTTAAGTGTTTGTGATCGAGAGATTCTTGATGCCATTCCTTTATTAGCAACTTCTACTGGTGTTCTAGCTGAACCATCAGCAGCTGCTGCTATGGCAGGATTATTAAAGTTAGTAAAACAAGAAAAAATGTCTATACACGATAGAGTCGTGGTTATGGCAACCGGACATGGACTAAAAGATATTAATATGCTGATGAAATCAGTTGCTAATTCCCCTATTTCTGTTAAAAACAATTTGGATGATATTGAGAATAAATTTTCTTTCTTATTTTAAATAGCTATTAGCATTCAGTATTTTGGCGAAGGTATTAACTCCAAAGCCTTTTTTTATCTTTCTGATTAAGCTCAAAATAAAATGGAATTTGTATTTATAAAATTGGGAGAAACTTGTTCAATTCAAGTTCTCATTGATTTTTTTTTAAGTCATGGATTAACAGAATACAACTACATTGAGAGCAAAACCTATCTGCAAGAACATTTAGAAAAGATTAGTACTGGAAAAGTACATGGATGGGGTGCATTTAACGAAACATCCAATGAACTTGTGGGAATTATTACAGCAATTTCAGGTGGTCAATATCGTCTTAATTCTCATCCTCAACAGGTATTTGAAATTATTGAATTTGTTGTCCATAGAGAATATAGGGGACTAGGAATTGGCAAACATTTAGCAAAAATTGCCAAAAATGATATTTTTCAGGAGAACTCTGAAACTCAAACAATTTATGTAATGTTGCACGCCAATAATAAAGCGTCTTTTAAAGCATTTCATCATTCTGGGTGGCGTGAAGTTATTACTTTTGATGATAAGTTACGAAAAAGAGAGACAACTGTGCTTGCGGTCAATAGACATCTCCTGAAATAGGTAAATAATTACTATGACTAGCTTCTGGATAATAATCGCCAACCAAAAAAGATAGTTATACCAAGTCCACTTTTCAAAAGCTAGTTATTAATAATCTATCCCTACTCCCCCAGGCTAAAATTCTCCTGCCTCCTGCCTCATACATTATCTAAAGTGGTATTATGCAAACCGGATTTAGTATCACCTCAAAGATGACAGATTTTTGGACACAAGTTGTTGACTTCACTCAAACTACCACTGAAAAAATTGGTCAGGAATTAGTTGCCGATTTTGGTAAGATTCAGGCACAGAACAAAGATGATGGTACATTAGTTACAAGGGCAGATCGCTGGTCAGATCAGGCACTTCGAGATGCGATTTCCGCCCAATTTCCTGAACATGGTTTACTCTCAGAAGAAACAGAACATATTTTCCCTGCTACTGACTGGTGTTGGGTAATTGACCCCATTGACGGTACCACCAACTTTACACGCGGTATCCCCATTTGGGGTATTTCCCTAGGACTACTCTATCGCGGCACTCCCGCATTTGGAGCAGTTTATATTCCCCAAATCCAGCAATTTTTCCACGGCTTCTATGCAGGTAATTCGGGTTTAGAGATGCCTACAGGAGCCTTTTTAAACCATGAACCAATTCATACTAGCGCAGATAAACCCAGTAAAAATCATCTCTTCAATTTGTGCGCCCGCAGCACAGAAATTCTCAAAAATCCCTTTCCTTGTAAGCTGCGTATGATTGGTGTCGCCAGCTATAACTGTCTTCTCGTCGCCTGTGGCGCTTCTTTGGGTGGTGTGGAAGCAACACCTAAAATTTGGGATATTGCAGCAGTATGGGCAATTGTACAAGCTGCTGGTGGTACTTTTGTTTCCTTGGAGCCAAAACCAGTTTTTCCGCTACAAGTAGGACAAAATTATGGTAGTCGCTCTTTCCCTACTTTGGTAGCGAGTAGTGAGGAATTAGCAAGTTTGTTTCAACCTTTGGTGGAATGTATTGGTATCAAAAGTGCGTAGTTGTCAATAAATAAAATTCCACCATAGAAAGCAAAATCTAACAAGAAACAAAAATTTGGACAATTACAGGGGTAAATTGGCTCTAATCGAATAAAAAAGTTGTACAATCTCGTTGGTCTGATTTGAGCAATGTCAAGCATCTAGCAAAATCACAGCATAATTGAGCAACTTAGGCTTTCAGGGTGCCACAGATGTCAATCACATGAAAATAGTAGTCCATGAGTTCAAAATATCCACTCCTGTTATTTTGTTTCGTCACTCTAGCTTCAATTGATAATCCCAGCAAAGTCCAAGCACAACTCATCCCCGACAACACCCTAGGACAAGAAAACTCCATCGTCACACCTCAACAATTACGTGACTTAATCGAAGGAGGTGCAACACGCGGAAGCAATCTCTTTCACAGTTTCAGTGAATTTAACATCAACCAAGGACAACAAGTTTACTTCGCCAATCCCCAAAGCATTCTCAACATTTTCACTCGTATTACTGGTGCTAATCCTTCGGATATTTTCGGTACATTGGGAGTAGATGGCGCAGCTAATTTAATCCTGATTAACCCCAACGGCATTCACTTTGGAGAAAACGCCACCTTAGACATTTCTGGTTCCTTTTTCGCTACCACAGCAGAAAGCGTAATTTTCAGCAATGGCTTTGAATTTAGTGCCACTAACCCACAAGCACCACCACTACTACAAGTCAATCTTACTCCTGGGGTCCAACTAGGTTCTAATCCCCAAGGAGAGATTACTAACTTAGGCGATTTAGGTGTGGGCTTAGGGCAAAATTTAACCTTACACGGCACCCAAGTTACCAGTGAAGGGAACCTAACTGCTACTGGTGGTACAGTGCAAGTATTAGGAGATGTAATTAGTTTACTAGGCAACGCACAGATAGATGTATCTTCCCCCACAGGAGGTGGAATTGTCAGGATTGGGGGAAACTTCCAGGGACAAGGTAGAATTCCTACAGCGCAGCGCACTTATATAGATACAGGAGTCAATATCAATGCCGATGCTCTAACTACAGGTAATGGGGGTACAGTAATAGTCTGGGCAGAAGAAACGACGGGTTTTTATGGCAATATAAGTTCTCGTGGTGGTGCGATTTCTGGTAATGGTGGTTTTGTAGAAGTCTCAGGGAAACAACATCTGATATTCCGAGGCGATGTGGATACTTCTGCTGTTAATGGTGTAGCTGGTACTTTACTACTAGATCCAGTTAATATCACCATTGCCAATGGTACAGGTGATGAGACAGGAGATGGTACAGATACCTTTGCAGGTAATAATAGCGCAACAGCTGGCTCAATACTCAGCGCACCTTTAAGTAGTTTCGATGACAGTGCACCCGTAACCATTTATGAGTCAGAGTTAGAAGGCTTATCTGGTGATACCAACATTATTTTGCAAGCAACCAATGATATTACGTTGCAAGATTTAGCTGATGATAGTTTAAGTTTGGCTGCTGGGAGTGGTTTGATTGCGTTGAGTGCAGATGCGGATGGTGATGGAATGGGTAGTTTCGTCATGGAGGATGCGGATGATACTATCTTCACTAATGGACGCGATATTGCGATTTCTGGTGCGAGTTTAATTTTAGGGAGTATAGATACTTCCACAACTCCCACAATTATTGCTGGTGAATTAATTGCAGTGGTGGATGTGGATGCAGGGGGAGCGATTCCAGAAACAGAAACCAGTGGTATTTCTATTTTCACCTTCACTGCACCAGATATAGGAGAAGAGATTAGTAATCTGGATGTGAGGTTTTCCGCAGCTCATACTTTTAATAGCGATTTAGAGGTGTCTTTGCAATCGCCAGCAGGAACAGTCTTTGAGTTATTTAGTCGTATTGGTGGCAGTGGTGATAACTTTCAAGATACTTTGTTAGATGATACTGCAGCAAATAGTCTTGAGGATGGTGAAGCACCCTTTGATGGTAGTTTTAGCCCAACACAAGAAGGTGGTTTAGCAGTATTTAATGGAGAGAATAGTGCTGGTGTTTGGACTTTAACAGTTAATGATACTTTTCTCTTTGCAGATGATGGGACGTTATTTCGCTCTGGTGATGCAGCACCTTGGGGAACAGCCATAGGAACACAATTGTTGTTTAACTCTCCTGTTACTGTTACTGGAGGAAATGGTGGTGATGGTGGTGCAATTAGTCTAAGTGCAACTAATGGCAGTATTAGTGGTTCTAGTTTAGATACTAGCGCTTTGCAGGGTGCTGGTGGCGCGGTAACTGTTGATGCGATTGGAAATATTACCATCAACGGTGCGATTAATACTTCTGGCGATTTTGGCGATAGTGGTGCGATTACTCTCAATGCAATTAATGGTGACATTAGTGCTTTCAGTTTAAATGCAAGTGGTGATAACAGTTCCGGTGGCGCGGTTAGTCTTGATGCGACAGGAAATATTACTATCAATGATGCGATTAACACTGCTGGTGATTTTGGCGATGGTGGTGCGATTAGTCTCAATGCAATTAATGGTGACATTAGTGCAGTTAGTTTAAATGCAAGTGGTTTGGAGGGTGCTGGTGGCGCGGTTAGTCTTGATGCGATTGGAAATATTACTATCAACGGTGCGATTAACACTGCTGGGGATTTTGGCGATGGTGGTGCTATTACTCTGAATACAGATGGTAATATCGTTGCGACAAGTATCGATGCTTCTTCTAGAGGCGAAAGTATTGCTAATGGAGGTGCGATTACTTTAAATGCAGGAGGAGACATCGCCACCACAGATATCAATTCTTCTGCTGATGCTGATTTAAGTGTGAGTGGATTCGTAATTGATGATTTAGTTGTCTCTGCGGTAGGGGGAGAAATTAGCCTCAATGCTGAGGGAGATATTGCTACAGGAAATTTAGATTCCTCTGCTGATGCTGATGTTATTGCTAATGCTTCTGCTGAGATAGAAGGAGATGTAATTGCAGGAGATGGAGGTATTATTGGTAATTTAAACTCAGAGGCACACGGAGGAGAGATTAATCTTAGCGCCCAAGGAAATATCGCCACTACTGAGATTGATACCTCTGCTTTTGCTGATGCTGATGCTGATGCTGATGCCCAAATAGAAGGAGATTTAGTTACTGGAGATGGAGGTAGTATTGGTGATGTAAACAGTGCAGCACAGGGAGGAGAGATTAATCTTATTACCTCTCAAGGAAATATCTCCACTACCGAGATTAATTCCTCTGCTAATGCGAATACTAATGCTAATGCGAATACTAGTGCTTATTCTTTTGCTTTTGCTGATGCACAGATAGAAGGAGATGTAATTGCAGGAGATGGAGGTATTATTGGTAGTTTAAACTCACAGGCACATGGAGGAGAGATTAATCTTAGCTCTCAAGGAAATATCTCCACCACTGAGATTAATGCTTTAGCTGATGGTGATACTTTTGCTTCTGCTTCTGCTAGTGCTTCTTTCGAGAGAGGAGGAGATGTAATTGCTGGGAATGGAGGTAGTGTTAGTGATTTACAGGTAACATCACACGGAGGAGAGATTAATCTTACCTCTCAAGGAAGTATCTCCACTACCGAGATTAATGCTTTAGCTGATGCTGATACTTTTGCTTCTGCTTCTGCTAGTGCTAGTGCTTCCACTTCTGCTGATGCTTCTGCACAGATAGAAGGAGATGTAATTGCAGGAGATGGAGGTATTATTGGTGATTTACACTTTACAGCACAGGGAGGAGAGATTAATCTTAGCGCTCAAGGGAATATCTCCACCACAGAAATTAATTCCTCTGCTGATACTTTTGCTAGTGCTAGTGCTAGTGCTAGTGCTTCCACTTCTGCTTTTACTGATGCTTCTGTCGAGATAGCAGGAAATGTAATTGCTGGGAATGGAGGTAGTGTTAGTGATTTACAGGTAACATCACAGGGAGGAGAGATTAATCTTACCTCTCAAGGAAATATCTCCACCACCGAGATTGATGTCTCTGCTTTAGCTTTTGCTGTAGCTTTTGCTAATGCCTTTGCTTCTACTTCTGCTAATACTTCTGATGATGCTTCTGCCCAGATAGCAGGAGATGTAATTGCAGGGGATGGAGGTAGTATTAGTGATTTACAGAATGCAGCACAGGGAGGAGCAATTAATCTGACTGCTCAAGAAAACCTCTTCACCTCCTCGATTAAGACTGATGCTTTTGCTGATACTTTTGCTAGTGCTTCTACTTCTGCTAATGTTAACGCTTTTGATGATACCCAGATCGCAGGAGAGATAATTGCAGGAGATGGAGGTAGTATTAGTGATTTACAGAATACAGCACAGGGAGGAGCAATTAATCTGACTGCTCAAGGAAACATCTCCACCTCCTCGATTGATACTGATGCTAATGTTGATGTTAATGCTAATGCTGATACCTCTGCTAATGCTACTACTTTTGCTGATGCTTCTGTCGAGATAGAAGGAGATTTAGTTGCAGGAGATGGGGGTAGTGTTAGTAATTTACAGAATACAGTACAGGGAGGAGCAATTAATCTGACGGCTCAAGGAAATATCTCCACCTCCTCAATTAATTCCTCTACTAATACTGAGATGAGTGGCAATATTGATGCTGGTGTTGATTTTAATGTTGATGCTTTTACCCAAATCGCAGGAGATGTGATTAATGGCAATATAGGTCAAGCTAGCAATATAGCAATTTTAGAACAAGGAGGAAATATTGAGATTATCGCAGAAACAGGGAATTTTTCTCTAAGTAATAATTCTCTTATGACTAATGTTGCTTTCGGTGATGGTGATGCTGGTAATATCCAGATTAGTGCCAGCTCTGTTAACCTCACCAACACACAAATTGACACCACAATTATTGGTCAAGGTAATGTAGGTAATATTACAATTACAGCACTCGATGAGATTAACATTGAAAACTCTCGCCTTGATGCTAGCTTAGTTTTGGAAGCTGACAATTTAGGGGAAAGGAGCAATGTCACTCTGAGTGCTAATTCCATTAACCTAACTAACTTTTCCCTGATTAATACCACCACCTTTGGAGCAGGTGATGCTAGTGATGTTAGTCTTAATGCCACAGAAGCAATTTCTCTGGCTGATAGCAGCATTTTTAGTCTTACAGCAGGAGGAGGGAGTGCAGGCAATATTAACCTCAATAGCGGTGGTATAATCTCACTCACAGGAAGCAGTGCCATTAGCACCGCAGTTGCTTTCGGTTCCACTGGAGAAGGTGGTGATATTACTCTTCAAGCTGGCGAGCAAGTAGAGCTACTGGGCACAGGTACATTTTTGGTTAATGAAACAGAGATAGTTGATAGTGATTTAGTATTAAATGAAATTGAACCTAATAACATTACTTCTGTTTTTATTTTTCCTGAAGAGGGATCAGATCTTATACTAGAATTTGACCAAACCCAAAGCATAGAAAATTTCTTCTCACTCGACGCTCCAGGAAATGAAAATCCGAATCTAGAATTTTCTAGTCAAATTCCTTTTGTCACTGTCTTGGGAACAATAAATACAAGTGATACTAACGACGGATACTCTTTTGAAGTAGAAAGGGTAGGAACTCAGGTAACTTTTGATATTGACAAAGCAGAAACTCAAGATAACTTTGACTTACAATTACGTCTGTTCAATAGTCAAGGTGAAGAATTAGCTAGTAATGAGGATGCTCCCACAACTTTTGGTGCTGGTGGTAGTAGCAATTCTCAAGATCCTTTCCTCAGCTACATTTTTAACCAGCCTGGAACCTATTTTCTTGAAGTGAAAGTTGAATTTGAAGTTGAAAATACAAATCCTTTCACTCCTCCTGCTGAAAATTACACCCTAAATGTTTCGCGTCTAGATGATTTCTTCCCCAACAGTGGTATTTCTGTGCAAACTAGAGGTGTTGAAGCTGGGGGAAATATCACCATTGACACACCCCAATTAATTCTCAACAACGGCACACAAATTTCTGCTTCCACAGAAGGTAGTGGTGGTGCTGGAAATATTTTTATTAATACAAATTCAGTTAGCCTCGATAACTCCTTAATTTCTAGTGCAGTGGAAGAAGATGCTCAAGTCAGTTTGGGTAATGATGTGAGTTTAATTAATATTAATACCAATAACCTCAACCTCACTAATAACGCTCAAATCTCCTCTAGTTCCCAAGGAATGGGTAATGCTGGTAATGTCTCTGTTATCGCAGACAACCAATTCCTACTCGATAACAGTTCCCTATCCAGTGCTGTCACACAAACCGCAGATGGTAATGGTGGTAGTATTCAAGTTAATTCACCAGTGCTTTCTTTAACTAACCAAGCATCTATCTCTGCATTGAGTTCTGGAGCTGGCAATGCTGGTAGTATTAATCTGGAAGCTAATCAATTAACCCTCCAAGATTCTTCCCAAGCCATCGTTAGTAATACCGCAAATGGTAGTGCTGGAAACCTAGAAATCGCTGCACAAACTGTTAGCCTCGATAACCAAGCTAGTATTAGTGCGGAAACAGTTAGTGGTGGCGGTAGTAGTATAGCCCTAGAAAACTTAGACACTTTAACCGTTACAGGTAACTCAGAGATTTCTGCTTCCACACAACAGGGAGTGGGAGGAAGTTTAACTATTGAAGCGATTCAATCAATATTGTTGAGTGAAAATAGTGATTTACTCTCAGCTGCAAATGATGGTGGTAGTGCTGGTAGTTTGGAGATTACGACAGGGGAATTAAACGTCACTTCTGACTCTCAAATTAGTGTTAGTAGTCTACAGGGACAAGCTGGTAATCTGGTCATTAGTGCTGATAATCTCACTCTCGATAATGGTAGTCTCACCGCAGTAACTGGAGGTGGCTCTGATGGAGCTAATATTAATCTGGAAGTAGACAACTTACTCTTTTTGGTTAACGAAAGTGAGATTTTTGCCAATGCGCTGAATGCAGCCAATGGAGGAAATATCACCATTGATGCTAAGTTTATCCTAGCTCCTCCTCCTCAGGGTTCTTTTGGTAGTGATATTTCTGCTAATGCTCAACTTGGTAATGGTGGCTTGGTTACCATCACCACAGATGGTTTATTTGGTATCGCCTTTCAACCTTTCAATACCTCCTTCAACGATATCACCGCTAGTTCAGAAGCTGGAGTCGCAGGTATTGTAGAGATTCTACAACCTAACGTTGACCCAGCACAAAGTTTGACAGCTTTACCTATCGAGTTGATTGATGCTGCTAATTTGGTGGTGCGTAGCTGCGAGGGAGGGGAAGATGAATTAGGTCAATTTGTGGTTACCGGAAGGGGTGGTTTACCAGAAAATCCGGGAGAATTGCTCAGAAGTAATAATATTTTGGTAGATTTAGTGATTTTGGGAACAGATACAGTATCTGGATGGCGCAAAGAGCCATTAACTCCTGCTGAAACAGATAAGGAGAGATGGAGATGGGGAGATAGAGAAACGATTGTAGAAACTCAAGGCTGGATGATGAGTCACAATGGGAATATCGTGTTAACAGCTCAAGTGGATTCTAGCAATGAGAAGATTTCTAGATTAACAACTGCTCATTGCTCTGGTTTTTAGAGTAACCGTAACCTTCTTGACTATTAGCAGTGGTAAGCTGCTAGCTGATTTTGTCCTACTGTTTCTGGTGTAGCTTCAGCAGTTAATATAATCTTGCCATTGGCAGCGACACTCCAACCACGAGCTTCAATAATTTGTTGGTTGGTTGCTACTGGTGCTACATTAACATTTTCCTGGTTGGCTGAACTTTCCCAGAGGATAATCCAATCATCTATAAGTATTTCATCGCTCAGTTTTTCTCTAGGATTGGCTGGTAAACCACCTCTTCCAGTAACAACAAATCTGCCTAATTCTTCTTCATCTGTGGCACAACTGCGTACAATGAGACGGGAAGCATCTACTAGATTAGTTGGTAATGCAGTGAGAGTTTCTGCAGGGTTGGTATCTGGTGTGTTTAGTTCAACGATACCTGCATTTCCTTGTTCTGAGCTAGCGGTAATATCACTAAAGGTAGTAGATTGTTCTCGAAATTCAATGCCAAAAATACCGTCAGCTGTAATTTCTACCCTACCACCATCTCCGGTAAAGGCATTAGCAGAAATATCACTGTTGGCATCAGGAACAGCAACAATGAGGGGAGCATCTATAATTATATTACCTCCTGTACCACTAGCTTGAGCTGTTCCTGCGTTTGTGGAGATGCTGCTGTCATTTTGTAGTAAGAGTAAGTTGGCGATGTTGAGGGTAATATTACCACCATCGCTATTAAGGGTTTCGGAAGAGATGTTACCTTCATCGAGGGTGATATTATTAGCATTAATTTCGATATCACCGCCAATATTACTACTTTCGCTGTCAACAGAGATTTCGCCATTGGAGAGGATGGTTAACTGTTGAGAATTGATCGTAATGCTTCCTGTTTCTTCTGTGGAGTTACTTTCTGCTGTAATGTTACTAGCATCGCTATTACGGGTTTCGGAAGAAATTTTACCTTCGTCGAGGGTGATATTATTAGCATTGATTTCGATATTGCCACCAATATTACTACCTTCGCTGTCAACAGAGATTTCGCCATTATCTCGAATTGTTAGCTGTTGAGAGTTTATAGTAATGCTTCCTGTTTTTCCTGTAGAGTTAATTTCTGCTGTACTGAAAATACCGCTATCTATTCCTTCGATTAAAAGAGTATCATCAACACTGAGTTGGATTTCACCGCTATTTCCTTCTCCCTCTGTTGCTGCGGTAATCTGGGCGCTATTTTCAATGGTTAAATTAGGAGTTGTAATCTCTATCTTTCCTGCATTTCCACTACTCTGAGTACGGGCAAAAATTCCACTAGGTGCAATACTATCATTAAAATCATTAGTAATAAGGTCACTAATGCTTTCAGTAACCCCAGCAGCTAATACGTTTTCAGCAAACTCAAGACGCTCATTAAAACCACTGTCAAAGCCAGAGATTAAAATTTCCTCTGATGCAGTAATTGTGATATCTCCTGCATTCTCATCACTAAAGCTACTAGTGATAATTTGACCACCTGTAAGTAACTCTAATGTCTCAACATTAATTATAATACTTCCTTCCTTTCCACTACCCCTAGTTTGGGCATCAATAACTCCACCATCAGAGATACGAAGAAATCCTTCAGGTACTTGCAAATTAATACTACCAGCTTTACCTGTGGCACTTTCCTGAGTACTGGAAAATATACCACTAGAGCGGCGATTACCGTCAATTCCTGAGATGATCACTGATTCAGTAACTGTAACAGAGATATTACCAGCATCGCCAATACCTTCTGTGGAAGAATCCAAGTTTCCTCCGTCAATTAAGGAGAGAGAATTAGTTGTAATAATTATATTGCCACCTTGACTTGTAGAAGGTTCTTTATCTTCCGGGCTATTTACCTGGGTATTAATGGAACTACTTTGACCAATAACTTCTAAGGAGTTGGTGGTGATAATAATATCACCTGCATTACCTTGAGTTGGATCAACTTCTATACTATCGGTGGAAGAACTAATTTGACTTTTGTTAATTAAGGAGATAGATTCAGCATTAATAACAATATCTCCAGAGTTACCTGTAGCTCCACTTCTGTTGACATTTGCCTGGATTTTACCTCGATTATTGAGGGTGAGAATTCTAGTGTTGATTTCAATACCCTCAGAATCACCACTGCTACGAGTTTGAGCATTAATACCAAAAATACCACCATCGTTAGCACCATTGAGAGTGATAGTATCAGTATTGATGGTTATCTTACCAGGACGACCTGTGCCAGCATTTATTGTTCTAATGAAAGGTTGATTACCACCCTTTGCATCTATTTCCGATTGCAGTAAGAGACTATTGGCTGTAATAGTTATATCACCAGAATCACCAGCATTCTCTAGATTCTTGTTATTGTTATTATTTGCGTTAATACCACTACCACCATTAACTAAACTCACTGCACCAGTAGCTGTAATGGTAATATTACCTCCTCTACCATTTCCTTCGGTTCGAGCAATTAAGTCTCCTCCCTCGGTAATAGTAAAAGAGCCTGTTGTGATGTTAATATCGCCACCATCCCCCGCTGCTTCTACATCCATAACTTGACTGCTAGTAAGAGCAATAATTTGGCTACGCTCATCTAAAGAAATAGAAGCTGCATTAAGATTAATATCACCTCCATCTCCCTTCGCATCTTCGCTATCGACAATGGCTTGAATTCTGGTAGGTTCTGAAATTGAAGTTAAATTAAGTGCACCATTAGCAGTAATATTAATATCTCCACCATTACCTGCTCCCTTGATAGTACTTTCAATTGTTCCCCCTTCTAGCTCAATATTGTTACCAGAGATGGTAATATTTCCCGCATTTCCTGAGGGATTGTCACCATCTTTGGGAGAATTATTACTAATTGTGCCTAATACGGCAATATCTCCAGTAGCATTAATATTTATATCCCCAGCTTGAGTGCTAACATCTCCTTGATTGACCTTAATTCCAGCTGTTAACTCACTACCTTCACTTATTACCAAGTTAGCTGCATTAATACTAATGCTACCTGCCTCTGGGGCAGCAACATTCACTTTTGATTCTTCGATTAAGGATACATCTCCCCGCGCTACGCCTTCGGGAAAAATAATGCTGCCATCGGAGCTAATTTGAATGTTTCCAGCAGATGTTAATCCTCCTAAGAAAACATTTCCTCCTCTAGCATTAATTTCCGCATTTGTAACAATAACATCACCCCCTAGTAGAGCAATATTTTGTCCATCATTCATTTCTAAGTTACCATTAACCGTAATCTTTCCTGGATTTTGATTCTCCAGAAAACTAAAAAAACTGGGTAGATTAACAATTAATAAAGGTGGTGGTGCTTCTGGGTTACGAGCGCTGAATTCAAAGCCATTATCAAAAATTATGCTATCAGCAGTGGTGGCGAAAAAGGAACCAGAAACATCTAAACTGGCGTTAGCACCAAAGTTAATACCATTGGGATTAATTAAGATTAAATTCGCAGCACCTTCTACACCTAAGGTACCAAAAATATCTGAGGTATTAATGCCTGTGACACGAGTGAGAATGTTTAAAATACCAACGGGATTAGCGAAAAAAACCTGCTGTCCTTCGTTAACATTAAATTCACTAAAACTGTGGAAGAGATTTCCACCACGAATCGCCCCTCCTTCAATTAAGTCACGTAACTGTTGGGGTGTGACAACCGAGTTTTCTATTCCTAGGGTATCGTCAGGAATGAGTTGAGCTAGGAGTGGAGTAGGATTATAAATTAATCCTAAGCTAATGAGAATGAGTAATCGTAGTGGGTATCTAGTACTCATGAGCTTTTACCCTAATAAGATAGCAATTTGTGAGCGATCCCTAAGTTTAGGAATTACCACTAATTACAATCAATTCTACAACCGTTTTCTCTATTTTAGAACTATATTGCTTGTGTTTTGATAGATAAATAGTTAAGCAAAATGATTTTAGGAGCTGAAACTTTTACTGTGGCGTTTCTAGTGGTCAGCTTTTTCAAAATTAAGTTTTGTAATTAAACAACACTCAGGCAAGCCCCGTCGAACTGCGGCGCTTAACCTGACCCATTTTTTGCTCTTTATTGTAAATAAAGGCTACTTATTGCTGAATAATAAGCTTTAAAAAGTTTATTTAAATAATTTTAAAATTTATCTTTAAGCTCACCGAAAGGGTTGGGAAGCCCATTTTTTAAAAGATGGGACCGATAGCCGTCCGCCGCTTTGTTATTTGTTATTTGTTGTTTGTGGTTTGACAAACAACCAACAACTAACAACAAACAACACGAAATCCTCCGTGCTTTAGCCGGGGGATGAGTTAAATTTTTAAAAGTAAACCGAGGTTAATATTCAGCCTACCTCAAAACAAAAAATTGTACCTCACTATAGCAATTATCTTTCTTCGTGAGCTATGGCGCTACGAGGTTAAGTTAGGACATGTAATTGTTCCCCATTTACTTTTCATTGTTCACTTTTAACCGATGTACTCTTTCCTAACGTGTGTGCGTAGTGCTATACATCCTCCTCAACCATTAACAATTAACCATCAACCATCACATCAACAGGAATCAGGATTTTGCTTGTACCTCAGTTAAATGAGAACCGCTATAGTATTGGAGCTGCTATATTTTCTCAATTTATTATTGGTTTAAATCTACTTTCCTAAATTTTACCTACGTCGCAACCAAACAAATCCAGCACTAAGTAAACCAAACAAAGGCACAAATAACAAAGATGTCCAACCCAAAACCGATGCTTGTACTGGAGTTAAATTCAGGCGGCGATCCTTTTGTTCTTTGGGGCGAATAGAAAAGGTTTGTTGTTCATCTTCAGCAACTAACCAATTAACCGAATTTATAAACACATCTCCATTTAGTTGTTGGTCAAACCAACCATTCGTCATAAAAGTAGAATCTCCAATTACTACTAATCGCGATTTTGTTTCCTTGGATTTGTTTTTTGCCCCATCTGAACTTGTTTCTGAATCTTTTTCCTCTGCTGATTCTGTTTCCTTTTTTGCCTCAGAATCAGTTTCTTCTACTTGTGCTTCCTTTTTATCTTCTATTTCTGGCGATTCTGTTGCCGATTTTTCCTCAGATTCAGCATCTTGCTTTTTTGAGACTGGACGCGATAAAGCAAAGCCTAAGTTTACAGGACCACTTCTGTCAATTTCTAGGTTAAACTCTATCTCTAAATTCTCTTCTCCACCTTGTGAATTAAATTCACTTTCCGCCCAACTTTGTTCATGAGTAATTAGTAAAGGAGAAGCCTCAATACCTTCTAATTCTGCAAAATCAACTGTTCTCGCAAGAGGATAAAGGGAAAAGCCATTGCGAAAATCCTGGGTTATAGGATGGTCAGTATAGTTATTAACAACAGGTGTTAAAGCACCTAAACCGAAAACGCTACCAATTCCTGAACCATCAATTACTACTTTTTCATCAAGTTCCACACCCCAATCTTCTAAAATGGGTTTCATACCAGGATCTGTCTCTGGATCTAGCAGTAACAGTAAACTACCACCCTGATTGAGATAGTTTTGCAAAGCTACCACTTCTCCTTCAAATAGTTTACGCACAGGACCTGCTACTACAACCAAATTCGCATCTTCGGGAACTTGGGAAAGTTCGCTAAACAGCAATGTTTTAACCTCTAAACCCTTATCCTCCATCGCAGCAACAGCTTGTGACATTCCTCCTTCGGTTGCTTCGAGTACCGGCTCACCATGCCCCTGGAGCAGGTAAACTACAGGAGTAGTATCACGCTGTATTTTTTCAATTGCGTTAGTTAGGGAAACCTCCGATAATGTTTGTTCAGGGTTAATTGTTTGTAGTAGTTGCCGTTTATCTCCATATTCGAGGTAAACTTCACCAAAGGAATCCACTCCAAATTTCTGCGCTAGTTCAAATTCCTGTTGAGGATCGACTAATTCGAAGCTAAATTTGTCACTGTAGCGGCGATAATTATTCAGTAGGTCTTCATTACTCAAATCTGGGGCGCGATCAAAAATCCATACCTTCAAAGGCTGATCTAAATTTTCTACTAACTGCTGGGATTGGGGTGAGAGAGTAAAAAGCTGATTTTCCGTTAAATCCAGACGTATAGAGTAGCGCAGCGCGACAAAATTAACTAAGCCTAAAATCGCGATTATTGCAGCGGTTGCGATGATAGCATTAGCACCAATTTCTGTGGAACGTTTACCCCAAAAACCTCCAGCATTGCTCATCCATAGTACTAGATAAAGCAAAATTAAAATAGCACCAATAACTGTTAAAACTAGAGGTACAATCAACCAACTTCCCGAAATTGTTCCAGCTACTAAACCTGCAATTAAGCAGACTAAACCCAACAGTAGGATATAGAAAAAATACTTGCGGTAGTTGGCAGCGGTTTTCATGTCTTATTAGTTTTTGGTTGTTGGTTGTTGGTTGTTAGTTGTTGGTTATTAGTGACGAGAAAAAATTAAATAACTTATCTGTTATCTTATTTTTCGCTTATCCTCTGTCTTCTTGAAAATAGCCACCTTCTTGCAAAAGTATTTTTCATAAGTTTTTCATCAATGTCTTGTAGTTATTGCTTGGTGAATTATTACTTATTAATGTCTTATTGAGTGTTTCCTTGCTAGGTCAGCATTACTTGTACCTTCAGGCGACACGGTTTCGAGGGCGCTATTACTTAACTTGGAGTAAGAAGTTTAATAGCTACCTTCTCGCAAAACGCAGCGCTTCAATTGACTGGGCGGTGAGAAAAATACCTAAAAAGATATAACTGGCAAATAGTACTAAACTACTGGTATCGAGTACACCATCAATCAAGTTATTGTAGTGTTTGAGTAAAGAAAGATGTGCTAAAGCTTCTCCCAGTGAGCCCTTAATGTTAGCAGCTAAAGCATCTATAATCCAAAGAAATAAAACCATCGCAAAACTAAAAATTGCTGCCAAAATTGAACTATCTGTCAGAGAAGAAACAAACATTCCTAGAGAAAGAATCGCTGCGGCGAGGAGAATTAAGCCAATATGACCAACTAGAGGTACAGTAAGGTCAACGGGAGGTTGTGCACTGCTAAAAGCAATTGCTTGGTAAATTACAAGTGGCAAAATCATTACTGTAAAAAAGGTGACAACTCCCAAAAGTTTACCTACAGCAACCGCCCAATTGGTAATCGGTGAAGTTGCTAATAATTCCAGGGTGCCACGCTTGCGTTCTTCAGTATATAGTCCCATAGATAGAATAGGTAAAATAAAGAGAATTAAAGAACCTATTACTCCTAAAAAAGAACGCAGAACAATATAAGCAACGTCAACAGGTGGAGTCGGAATTCCTAACTGCTCTGCGGCGTTTACTTGAGCTATAATGCCGTCTGGTGCTAAGAGAATAGCAAAGAAAAAGGAACCTGAAATTAACCAAAAAATACTCGCTACTAAGTAAGCGAGGGGAGAAGCAAAGTAACTTTGAAATTCTTTGCGAAAGATGGCAATAATATTACTGATGATGGTCATTATTGATGGTTAATTGTTGATGGTTAATTGTTGATGGTTAATTGTTGATGGTTAATTGCTGATTTCCGGTGGTTAACTGCTGAACCTAATCGCTAGTATCTAATACCTAACTAAGGATTTACTTCTTCAACTTGCCAAGATTGGTTGGCATCTAACCAATAATGATAGCGATTTTGTGGATCGCCTTTGAGCTGTAGATATTCTACCTTTTGCGGATTAAGTAATAGTAAACAGAAGTTTTCTAAGGGTTCCTTTGGAGAGGGTGGCGGTGGCGCAAAAGCTGCTGTATCTTTAACTCTGGGTTCACCAGGTGTAGCCCAAGCAAATTGTAACCTAGCAGCATCGGAAAGATTATTCCATGTAAATTTTCGCTCCTTAATTAGCAAGGAATCGGAGTAAGAGGCATCTATAATAGTTAAATTACCAGCAAGACGAAATTGCTCGCGACTTTTGGCAAAATACCAGCAAATTTCCCCCCAAGGTTGCTGTTTAATCTGGTCGATTTTGCGGCTACGGGAGTCGGTGATAATCTTAAGTTGGTTACTAGAATCTAAAAAGCCACGAAAAACAACGGTGCGATTAGTCGGTAGCCCGGAAGCAGTAACAGTAGCTAGCTGAAAATAGCGAGATTGAGGTTGACTACGATTTTGATGGAGAGAATGTCCTAGAGGCGATCGCCAAGGAGCTAGTACCATAGCTAAGTAATACCGTTTTCATTTAAGTTGACTACAGATAGCTTATGGTAAGCGGGGGAAGTTAGGGAAGTTGGGGATGCAGGGGATGCAGGGATAATTGGTAATATAGAAATATCTGTGCGGGTGCGTTTTCTGAAATTGGTATAAAAACGTTACAATCCCAAAAGAGTTGATATTGTAAGGAATTTTCCCATGTTTTTGGATGAGCTGACACCCATTGTTAAAGAATTAGGTCAACAACCAGTGGCTTTTGTGGGAGGATTGTTCTCTGGTGCTTTGCGTCTGAAGCTAAACGAGGATCCCCTGAAAAGTTGGCTAGATAAGCAATCTGGTGTTGTTTCCTCTACTAGTTCTAGCACCGATAATAGTGATAATAATCGCCCCCAGTCAATCGCGATTGAGTAATAAAAATTGGTTATTTGTGGATTGTGAATGGTTGATGGTTGATTGTGAATGGTGGATCGGATTAATAGATTAAGTTTTTCTAAGTAATCAGGTTCATTTTGGTGATCAACTATCGATCAAACTTATTACTTATTACTTATTACTTATTACTTATTACTTATTACTTATTACTT
>CAZWGS010000093.1:0-20000 GCA_964633315.1 uncultured bacterium
TTATTACTGAGGGTTTATTTGGTATTGAATTCCAACCTTTGAACACCTCCTTGAATGATATTACCGCTAGTTCCGAATCTGGTGCTGCAGGAATTGTGGAGATTTTGCAACCCAATATTAATCCAGCACAAGAGTTGGTTAACTTAGGAACAGAAGTTGTCGACGCTACCAACATGATTGTACGCAGTTGTCCGACAAGTAGAGCAGATAGCGAAAACTTCAGCCAATTTATCGTTACTGGACGTGGTGGTTTACCGTCTAATCCTAGTGAAGTTCTTACCAGCAATTCAATTATAGATGGTTGGTTAACCATCGAGACACGCCCAGAAGCACAAAACTATCCTGAAACCGAAGAATTCAACGCCAACTCCCGCGATTCTATATCAATAGTAGAAGCTCAAGGTTGGATTATTAGTGCTAATGGTAAGGTAATTCTCACTGCATCCAATAACGCACCATTTCCTAACTTTGCTAGTAGAGAGGCTTGTTAAGCTCTTATATTTAATTTAGCAAATCCGTCGATTCTGACTTCTTATTACTTATTTCAGTTGACTACAGACGATTAATGCGGAAGTTGACGTGGAAATCTATGTGTAGCACCATTTTTTTAAATTGGTATAACCTACCTCGCATATTTAGCTCAAAATCAGCAGCTTTCAACAGAGAATTTTAGTTATCTGTGTCCGGAAATGCCTGGAATAGATAAGGAAATATTATTGCAGATAGCACAGCAACAGCTATAGGTTATTAACCTGAAATTAATAATTATTTAATTAACCACATTACAGCATCTGATTTAGTTGTTTCTCTGGCTGGTTACAAAACAGTGTCTAATATTTACTGGTGCGAACCAGCAGTTGTAACACCTCAAATTCGGGCGATACAGGAACATTTAATTAGAGAGTAGCACCTAGAAAGTTGAAATTACCCCAAAATGCTTAGTCTTGATTAATTAATGCCAAAAAACTCAAATACTTTTTTGCTTATAGTAAAAAATAGCGTTAAATACTCAGAAATCAACGCAGAACAATTTTAAGCTTTTTCTTGACTACAACTAATTTTTAGTGCAGAAGTTAAATCAAAAGGAAGGCTAATTTCAAGCATTAAACTATGTTTTTCACTTAAATGCTTTGATTTTCTTGTTTTTTTATGTGTATAGACAATGAGCATACTTTGATAAAAATATCTATTTTTAGTCACTTACGTACTTAAGTAAATATACGCATTAACGGATAATGCTAGCCACAAAAATAGGAAATCACTCTCTCTTGAGGATGATTTTTTTACCTCCAAAGATTGATATTCTTGTGACAAGCTTTTCAAACAATTTAATAAAGCGATCCGGTAGCCGTAAGCCGCTTGATTCAAACTACGGCTATGGCACGGAAGTTTACAATCTAAAGGATGTTTAATCATGACTGTTGCGACTGCCAAAAATGTCATTGCCACAGGCTTAGGGGAGTTTAGTAAGGCGAAGTTCAATGCACTATTAAATGTGCGAGGAACTGCATTAACAGCACTAAGAAACACCCTATTTAAAATAGGCTATACAGAGGTTTCCACTTCTTCTCTAGTCAACATTGCAGGGTCTTGCGAAAATCCCTATGCTTCGTTCACTCTCAATTATTATGGTCGAGATGCTCACTTGTCTCAAAGTGCGCAACTGCAGCTAGAAGCACTGGTAATTCGCCTCAAACGAGGAGTTTTTACAGTTAATAATAGTTTTCGCGAAGAAAACTATGATGATCCTGAAGCTCAAGGACGCAGGCTTTCTGAGTTTACATTAATTGAACCAGAAATGCCCTATGAAGGATTAGGTGCAGATGAAGCACTCAATCAAATTATTGCCACAGAGGAGCAACTAATTAAAAGTGCAACTCATGAAGTCCTCAAAAACCATGAGCAAGATATACGTTTGCTAAATGGTAAAGTTGATTATCTCAAATCAACATTGGAGCAACCCTTCAATCGCTTGACCTATGATGAAGCTTTAGAGCTACTAAACAAAAAAGGTGGTAATTATAAGTTTGGTGATGATTTAGAAGTTCGGGAAGAGCGCGCCATTCTGGAACATTTTAATAATATGCCAACTTTTGTTACCCACTATCCCGCAGCCATTAAATTCTTCAACATGAAGAAAATGGATGATAATGAGCGTGTTTACAGTGTAGATTTATTGACACCTCGCTTGGGAGAAACTAGCGGTGGTGCAGTGCGAGAAGAGAATCCTGAAAAAATTAAAGCCTATTTCTTGGAGTCTCAAATCGCTAGCTATATTCAGGAACGTAATGGCGATCCTTTTGAAACATTCCGTGAGTATTTTAATCTTTTCGAGCAAGAAGAACCAACTTTACGCGGTGGATTTGGCATTGGTTTCGAGCGATTTGTCGGCTTTTTATTAAATAGCAACGACATCTTAGATACTATTGCCTATCGTGCAATGCAGCCTAGCTACAACTAGTTATAACAGCACAATAAATTGAGAAGTTGAGAGATGTTGCATAATTAAGCTAACTAGCTGAATATTAGGTAACATCTCTTCTTTATAAGTGATATTTTTGCTTGATTGGAATCTCAATTTGAAATTCTGTTCCTTGCTCTGGTTCGGAAATACACTTGATTTTTCCTTTGTGTTTATCAACCACAATTTGATAACTAATAGATAAACCTAAACCTGTACCTTTCCCCACTTCTTTGGTAGTGAAAAAAGGATCAAATATTCGTTCTTTAATACTAGGATTAATTCCTTTGCCGTTATCTTTAATGCTAATTCTTATTGCTTTTGGCTCTAGAATTTGAGTCTTAATGGTAATCTTACTGTTATGTTCTAACTGTTCTTGTGACTGGCAACTTTGTAGAGCATCAATGGCATTACTAATAATATTTAGAAAAACCTGATTTAACTGTCCAGCATAGCATTCAACTTTGGGAAGACAACTATATTCTTTAATAATTTTAATTTGAGGAGATTCTGAATTACCTCTAAGGCGATTTTGTAAAATCACCAAGGTACTATCTATACCTTCATGAATATCAACAGCTTTCATTCCTACTTCATCTAGACGCGAGAAGTTACGCAGAGTAAGAACAATTTCTCGTATTCTATCAGCTCCAATTTTCATGGAAGATAAGGTTTTAGGGAAGTCTTCAATTATATAATCAAAATCAATTTCTTCCATTTCCTCTTGTACTTCAGGAACAGGAGGTTGGTGTTTTTGATAAAGATTCAGTAAATCTATTAAATTATGAGCATATTCTTTGACATGAGTTAAATTGCCATAAATAAAATTAACTGGATTATTGATTTCGTGGGCAATTCCAGCCACAAGCTGGCCCAAACTAGACATTTTTTCTGTTTGAACTAATTGGGATTGAGTTGCTTTCAAATCTTTTAAGGTTTGTTGTAGTTGGGTTGCTTGTGTTTTTAGGGCTATTTCTGCTTGCTTGCGCTGGGTAATATCGCGCATGATCACGATATATTCTTGGTAATTTTGAAGCTGACTATGAGATCTTGGTGAAATTGTAATTTCGATTGTGCGTTCACCACTTTTGCTGTGGAATAATTTTTGTTCACTAACACTAAGCCAATGAATTGGATTAGGAGCTAAATCTACAATAAAATCACTAAAACAACGCCCTATTAAGTTATTAGATTCTGTTTCCAAGAGTAGTTCAGCAGCGGGATTCGCTTGACAAATACTCGCTTGCCCATCAATAACTAAAATAGTGTCGGGAACTGTATCAAGAGCAGTAACAAAAAGATGTTCTGCATGTTCACGAGCTTCAGCAACTGCGGCAATTTGAGGTAAACTTGTCCAACAAGCAATGGCAATGCCCACAAAAGTGATTATTAGTAATAGAACTACTAACAAATCATGACTAACATGTTGAGGAAGTGTTTCAAGATGATTTCTCAGTAGCCAGCTAATTGTCGCAGAACCACAAACTAAGAAGATAAGAATGAAAACTTGAAAAGCAAGAAAATCTTCACTAATGGGGTTACGTCTCTGTCTTCTTCGCCACCAATTAGGATTAAAAGCAGCAAAGGGTAGATTGCGTACTGCTATAATCGTTACTAAAATTAGGATAGGAAAAATTAGACCAGTTAGTAAATCTCGCCAACCCCAAGCCCAACCACCAACTCCTAAAACAAAGATTTCTAAGAGTAGGAAAAAAAGTGAAAAGTAGGACCACTTTACCCATTTTCGTTTTCGTTGTAACCATAATCCCCAATGAGTAGCCATTGCTGATGCAAGCCAACTGGCGTTAGTACCGACAACAATACTAGGTACATCTCCCCAGACTAAGCAAACTAAGCTAACAAATAAAGTTAAAATTAGTCCTGGAATTAATACTCCCTGGCGAGATACAACTGCAAATAAGGGTGTAATGAATCCATCTAAACTGAGTTGATATAAAATGCGAGGGGAATTAGCTACTGCGGTAGCTGAACCCAGTAAAGAAGCGGAAACTAGCAGAAAAGTAATGAATACAGAAGTTGCATTACCCCAGAAAGGAAAAGCTGCTGCTTGTAGGTTTAAAAAAGAACTTTCTCCTAATCCTGAATCAGTGGCTAAGCGCATTAAAATCCAAGAACAGCCTAGATAAACTACTGGAATAATCCAAGTAGCAAAACCTAGAAATTTGAGCGTACTTTGAGGATTGCGACTATCAGCCACAAAAGAAGCAGCAGTTTCACAAGAATAAAGGGAATAGGTACAAAAAAAGAACCATTTTAACCAATCAATAATGTTGAGAGATG
The DNA here is from genome assembly GCA_964633315.1 of uncultured bacterium. Lineage (GTDB taxonomy): Bacteria > Cyanobacteriota > Cyanobacteriia > Cyanobacteriales > CAWCAG01 > CAZWGS01. Next base: position 4,763 of record CAZWGS010000093.1, read on the forward strand.
AGCCATTTTCTAGCATCCAGCTAGAAGGGAAAATTCCTGGACTATCAGCAGCAAAAGTTAACCAAAAAAAACCTTCCACACAAAAGGCGAACAGAAGACCCATTACTGGGATAATAAAGCATAAGTGCAAAATGCTTAAAGCACGAGTTCCACTAAACGCCAGCACAAAAGCAATCACTGTAAAGCCAATGTGCAATAATGTTTCTGGACAGGTAATACCTAAAGGTTCTAGCTGAACTTTCAGTAAATCTGTAAGGACAAAAGAATTAATCGGAATAAATCCTGACCAGCTAAAAAAGTATCCCAAAGCAGCATAGCGACCCAAATTAGGATATCTTTTTAGTAGACGAGTGGTATAGTTAGCTCTACCGCCAGACATCTGTGGCCAATGTTCACCTAAACGCTTAACCTGTAGGTTCAAAATCATCCCTATAATTACACTAGGGACTAAGACCAACATAGCCTGACAACCGAGTGCTGCGTGGAGAATTGGCGCTGTACTTAGCCAAGTCAAATGACCACTAAAACCAAATCCCCAAGTTTCAGGAACACTCATTGTGCGTGGTAGGCGTAGACTTTGAGGTGATCCTAGTGCAGATTTAAAATTCTGCTGACTTGTAACCATTATCTGGGTAGCTATATATTAATTTTTGATCACCCAAGATCCTAATTGATAGCTTTTTTGAGTTGCGATAGGGTAACTACCTAATTTGGTGAAGTAACCTAGAAAAACAGCCTGTTTTCAGTAATTTCTAGGATAAACTTTAATGTTATTTATGTATTCACCAGCTTCATCTCTAAGAGTTACGGACAAGGTTATAAAAAATTTATTGAAAAAATATTATTTTCAATCCTCTGTTAATTTATAACTTATGGTTTAATTAGTCAAGACCATTGTCAAGATACCATATCATGCCAAAGAATCAACCGGAAGTGTGAAATAGAACTGACTTCCTCGATTTCTTCCCTCACTAGTAACCCAAATTTGTCCACCCATATTGTTAATAATCTGACGACAGATAACCAGTCCTAAGCCAATTCCACTGGTTGTACGTCGTAGATAACTTTCCGATTGAGAAAAACGGTCAAAAATCATCTGCAGCTGACTATTCTCTATTCCTCTTCCAGTGTCAGAAATTAGTACTTCTAACATAGTTGGAGACATTGTTTGTGTACTGATTTGAGCTGTAATAGTAACTTCTCCCTGGCTAGAAGTAAATTTACAAGCATTATCTAACAGTTTAAAAAAAACCTCAACCAGTCCATCTATATCTGCTAATACAGAAGGCAGTTGAGCTGATAATTTTATTTTTATTTCTGGTTCTTCTTTGAACTGCAATTTTCTCTTGAGGTGGCTAAGAGCCAAATCTAGAGCATATCTTAATTGAACTGATTCTATATTACAATATGCTTTTTTAGCTTCGAGTTTAGATAGAGTGAGAAAGTCTTGAATTAACTGATTTAATCTTTCACTATCAGCAAGAGCTGTGTCTAACATTATCTCACGCAATTCACTCGGCATCCCTGGTTCACTGGCTAAACTTTCTAAGCAAACGCGAATAGTTGTAAGAGGAGTACGTAATTCATGTCCTACCACTGCAATTAAATTGTTCTGGATACGCTCTACTGCTTCTAATTGCTGATTTAACTCTACCGAATTGGTATAGGCACTAGCTTGAGTTAAAGCTACTCCCGCATTATTAGCTACGGCTTCGACTAAAGCAATATCTTGAGAATGCCAAGGTGATTTTTCTGTCCCACCATAGTGTAATTCTAGAACACCCAAAAGTGTGTTTTGGTAGCGAATCGCAACTATTAACCAAGAGTTAATTCCTGCTTGTGTAATTTTACCTTGAAGAATTGAATTTCCTTGTAGGTATATATTGTTAGCAACATCATTGATAACTAATGCCGAATCTTGGGTTTGAGCAACAATAAAAACAGGATTATCTGCCACTGACCATTTTTTATTAATTAGTGATGACATTTGTGGTGGCACAAATTCATTTTCTATGACTACCTCATTATCCTCACCATTGACACGGTATAAGATACAACGACATTGAGGAAAAATACCACCTAATTCCCCTACTGTTATCTCCAGTACTGTCTGTGGGTTAAGAGATTGACGCTGTGCTTGAGTAATTCTATTAATTAAGTGTTCCTTACGTTCGGCAACAGCAATTGTTTTATAGGCTTTAATTAGTCTATATTTTGCAGCTTGTAGATAGGTAACTAAACGTTGAGTAAATATGCCAATATCTACCTGTTGGTTGGCTAGTAATAAAAAGTTACTTGATGCTTTGCTCTCTAGATTATAATCTGCTCTTGCCTGTTCTATCTTTTTATTTAATTGAGGGTGACGAGCTTCAAGATGTTTGAGTAGCCACTTGGCGGCACTTCTGGTGACATTCCAATCAAAAGTCCAAAAACCTTCAAACCTTTTTTCTTGCTCTACGGAAATTTTTGTTCCTTCTAAATCTTTAGTTAAAATCTTTTCTTGACCTACCAAACAAGCACTATAGTTTTGTCCCAAAACTACCAAAAACTTTTCTTGAGCTAGGGTATCTGTAGCTGTTAAGGGAATAGTTTCATAGGTACAGTTAGTTAACCCAAACTCAGATTGATTATCTGGTATTGCTAGTACATAAACTTGATCTGTTTTTTGAGCTATCTGAGAGAAACGGCGTTCTTGTGAACGGAAAAAACGCTCCTCTTGGAAGTTAGCTATCACTAAAGGAGTATCATCGCTAGCTAGTACCAAGTCTTCCATTGCACGCGCTAGTGCAACTAGAGAAGATTTGAAATATATTTGGGTACGAAGAATAGAATAATCTGCAACTAAGACCCCTAACAGAGAATTAGTCAGGTTCATTATGACCCCTCACTGTAGTAAGAGAATATTTGCTTCAGTTAGATTTGTAAAAAAGTTCTCTAAGATGCCATTAAGGTAAAATAATAGAAAGTAATTTACTCAGCTTGTTCCTAACTAAATTGATAATCTCCCAACTTGTTTGCCTGAGCATTGATTTGTATTTTCTGGCTAACATCTAAATTAGGTAAAACGGCTTGACTAAAGTCTACTCTTTCTAGAATTGCTCCTTCTAGGTTAGTATTGCTGAGGTTAGCCTGAGATAAACTAGCCCCGGTAAGAATAGCATTACTCAGATTAGCGCCTGTCAAATTAGCTAGACGTAAGTTAGCATAACTCAAGTTAGCTCCCGATAAATCAGCATCTCGCAAATCTGCTTGTTCTAGATTTGCTAAACGTAAATCTGCATTTCTCAAAACGCACTCACACAAGCTTGCTTGAGCAAAATTAGTACGAACTAATACTCCCTGACTAAGTTGCACTTTAATTAGACAACCTTGCTGTAAATCGGTGCGCCACAAATTTCCTCCTGTCAGGTTGCTTTCAGTTAAGTTTGCTTGACGCAAAATAGCACAACTAAAATTGATTTCAGTTAAGTTTGCTCGCCATAACTTAGCTTCGCTTAAGTCAGTTTCACTTAAATTAGCCTGTGGGAGGTTTACCTTACTAAAATATCGATTGCCCAAATTATACAGTTTGATCAGTTGAGCTGCACTGATAACATCTATTCTTTGCTGGTGCGGGTTTAAATGTAGCATTTTACCCAAAGCAATGGATCATAAATTAATAAACTGAAAGAGTAAGATATAGTCACTTTTTACTACTTTTCTTGTAAGTATTCTGCCTGCGCAAAAATTAATTAGAAAGATTAGTTCTAGCGAGAAAGATAATTTAGCTAACCATGCAAGTAGCAACAATTGTTACTGCGACTAGTAAACTAGCAATCGCTCCCTTAATTAGATTAATTTGCTTTTCGTAGAGTATGGAATTGGTTGCACAGATAACTTGAGCCTCAACAGCACAGTTATGGACATTTGCACTATTTCTCTGAGTTTGGTACATGGTTTATTATAGGTTTTTGTTAATTTATGTAACTAATATAGCATCAAGTGTAACAAAAATTTAAGTCAACTTGACAAGATAAGCAATAAATACAAGTACCCAAAGAGGTACTGTGCACCATTAGTCGGGTAGTCGATAATACAGATGTAAAGCTCAATTGAGTAAATTACCGCTAAGTGAGTGCTAATTGCATAACTTTAGATCACTCGCTCAATGTATTTGCGTAGTGGAGATGATAGTGATGCTAGAACTACTCTTTTTGATTGGTTACTTTGGTTACTTTGCTTTGACCCTAGATTCTTTGTTTGATTCCTCAAGAGAGTCATAGTCTTTCTTTTCGCCATCAAGTATACCTATTTATTTTTTCAAACTTCTCCCTTGCTGTATGGCAAAGCAAAACTTTCTCAACTCATGAAGTTTAATTTTCTGTAATTCTTTTGTAGTATAATACTACAAAATACTTATACATAAGGAGGTAAAAGTGATGAAATTGGTAATCACTTTTGAATCCAACAGTTTATCCCCCCTCAAGGAGGAGAAGGAATTACAATCGGCTCATTTGCAGCCCCCTTTAGGTAAACAGGCTCTGAATAATCTTCAGATTGACAACTTAGTCAGAGATAATATACGCCGTAAACAAGCCCTTTACGCCCTAGAAAGAAGGACTTTTATGTAGTGTTTTTACTGGAAGGGAAGGCTTTACTTCCCTTCTACTACTTGTAACTGAGATCACAATAAATAAATGATGAGTGTCACAGCTTATTCCGGGGATGAATCACCCAACAAGGTAAGAAATAACGGAATAATAACTATACGCATCTCACACAATAGGTCGATGAATACCTCCATACCTACCCGACTAATAAATTATCTGAGAGAGGAGCTATCAATTCCATCAGAATCGATTGCGATTGCTCTACGTCACCGCGAAGAAATGCCTAGTCAACTACCCATGGTTCTCTGGAAATATGGGTTAGTTACTATAGAACAGCTAGACAAAATTTTTGATTGGCTAGAAACGGAAACAGCTTAGGGGATTATCCCAGAGGAGCAAAAATATCGTAGCATAGGTCATAGATGAGGTTCGAAGACCTGTTGCTGTTCTATTTTGGTGATACATTGGATATTGATGCTCTCCTCAAGCCCTATAAGCGCTTTGGCGTTCATTTGGGACTAGAACGAATCCAAGATTTACTCGCAGCCCTAGGCAATCCTCATCATCAAGTTCCCATCATCCATGTTGCGGGTAGTAATGGCAAAGGTTCCGTTTGTGCTTATCTTTCGTCGATTTTTACCGCTGCTGGTTATCGCGTGGGGCGCTACACTTCTCCCCATTTGCTAGATTGGACAGAGCGTATTTGTCTCAATGAAAAGCAGATTGAAGCTACTAGGTTGCAGCAATTGCTCGAGCAAATTGGAGTCGCAATTGATGCTAAAACAGAGTCAGTGACGCAATTTGAGGTGATAACAGCAGCCGCTTGGCTCTATTTTGCCCAAGAAAAGGTAGATCTTGCGGTGATTGAAGTGGGATTAGGTGGTAGGTTAGATGCTACCAATGTTTGCGATCGCCCTTTAGTAAGTATTATAACTTCCCTAAGTAGGGAACACTGGCAGCGTTTAGGACCTACTCTAGCTGATATTGCGAGGGAAAAGGCTGGTATTCTTAAATCTAATTGTCCGGCTGTGATTGGTCAATTGCCGTCTGCAGCTCAAGAAGTTGTTGCAGCAAGAGTTACAGAGCTTAATTGTCCCACAGTTTGGGTGGAACCAGCTCAGGAATTGAAACATCAAGAGCAGCGCTGGGCTGTCTATGAGGGAATTGAATATCCTTTGGCGATGCTTGGCGAGGTACAACTCCTTAATTCTGCCCTGGCTCTTGCTGCTGTGCAAATACTGCAACAACAGGGTTGGGACATTTCTATATCAGCGATACAACAAGGAATGGCAAAGAGTTGTTGGCAAGGCAGATTACAATGGACTACCTGGGGTAATCAGCAACTACTTATTGATGGAGCACATAATTCCGCTGCGGCTCAAGCTTTGCGACAATATGTAGATACCCTACCTCAACCTGTAACTTGGGTGATGGGAATGTTGAGTACGAAAGACCATCGAGAAGTTTTTCAAGCTCTACTCAGAAGCAATGACCAACTATATTTAGCTCCTGTCCCTGAACATAGTAGCGCAGTTCCAGCAGATTTGGCTATTCTGGCTCAGCAAGTTTGTCCCCATTTAGCGGTTTGCGATGCTTGCGATGAGTTATTTGAGGCTTTGGAGTTAGCATTTCAATCTAACCACAACAGACAGGTAATTTTATGTGGTTCCCTTTATTTGCTTGGTTATTTTCTGGAAAATTGTAGTAAGGAAAATTGAACGGTAAAAAGCCCCCAGTGCACTTCTGAGGGCTTTTTAACTCATCTAGAAATTATCGTTATCCAGGCAAATTATTGCTAGCGTAGGCATCCATACCGTAAGCTGGAATACGCTCGCTGTAGTCTGTTTCTCTACCAGTGACAGACTCGGCTATTTTCTCAAAAGAGTCAGAATTCCAGTTGCGCTCATGGATAGGCTTGCTTTGCTCGCCCCGGAAGTAAGCCTGAGTACCGATTAAAGCAGCAGCAGCCCAGCCAGCGACGAATAAGCTAATGAGAACGATAGTCATAGGATTTACCTCCTTTGGGGTGGTTGTGAATCTTTGTTGTTACGCTTTGTAACGTTTGCTAACTTAAATGTAACAATTTATAAATAAAATGTCAAATCCTTTATTTTTTATGCTGAAGACACCAATGCCGGGATTGATGACTTATTACTGATTAGGGTTTATTAGTTACTTTCGAGCATTTAAGCTAATTCATGAGTCAATCAGCGAAAGCTTCTATCTCCCGGCGAACTGCTTTAAAATTATTGGGCGTAGGGGCAATTACTACTGGTTTAGGATATTCCCGCTTTACAAAACCCCAACCAACTGTTGCGCAAGCAGATACCCTTGATTTACCTCGCCTCCTCAACAGCCAAAAAACGGTGTGTGTTATCGGTGCTGGATTAGCGGGCTTAGCCTGTGCTTACGAATTGAGTCAGCGTGGTTTTCAGGTGGTGTTGCTAGAGAAATCACCTCAGTTGGGGGGAAAAATTGCCAGTTGGACAGTGGATGTTGAAGGGCAAAAATTCCAGATGGAACATGGCTTCCACGGTTTCTTTCCCCAGTATTACAATCTCAATCGCATGGTTGAGGAACTCAACATTCAAGATAATTTTCGTTCCCTAGAGTTTTACTCTCTGGTGTTTCGGGAGGGGAAATATCAACCGGAGGTATTTTCCCCTTCTCACTCTGCTTTTCCCTGGAATATCGTTGACTTGGCGATTTCTTCTCCCAATCGCTTCCAGTGGGGGATTAATTTAGTTAAATTTAAACATCTGCAAGTATTTCAGGCGATTACTGGTTTTCGTATTCCCAAAACCTTTGATAATTTTGACCACCTTGCTGTTGCGGATTGGGTAGCGAAAGATTTTCCCCAGGGCTTGTATGACTTGTATTTCTTACCTTTTGCCAAGTCTAGTCTCAATGCGCCTGATGTTTTGAGTACTGGAGAACTACTACAATTCTTCCACTTTTACTTTTTTGGTAATCCTGAAGGCTTAGCTTTTAATGGTACCAGGGATGACATGGGAACTAGTTTAGTGCGGCCCATTACCCAGGCGATTGAGCAACGGGGAGGTAAGATTGTTACTGCGGCGAGTGTGAGCCAAATTGATGCTCAAGGGGATAATATTACTTCTGTATCCTATCAGCAAGGTAGTGAGCAAACAGCAGTACCTTTTTGGGTAGAGTACAACTCTTTATTGAGTACGCAGCAACAGGAATATTTTGGTGCTGGAGATCGCGTTTTTGCGGCGATAGGGGATAAAAAAGCGATTTCCCTCACTTGCACTCACCAAGGCTGTACAGTCCAACCTCAGGCGGATGGGAGGTTTCTTTGTCCTTGTCACGGAGCCTTGTATGATTCCCAAGGTAAGGTATTGAGGGAACCTGCACAGAGGGATTTAGCAACATTTGAAATTGTGCAACGTCGCCCAGGAGAAGTACAGTTAATTGCTGCGAATCCGGAAGTGAAACCACCTACGGTAATAAAAGCAGATTACTATGTGATCGCCGCTGATGTTCCAGGAACAAAGAATTTATTTGAGTTGGTTTCAGGGGAAATAGATACTCAGTTGCGTCAGCAAGTGGCACAATTAGCAGTGGCGGATCCCTTTGCGGTGGCGCGTTTTTGGTTTGACCAAGATTTTGAGTGGGAACATAGTTACTTTACTTCCCTCTCTGGCTATGCTCTCACCGATAGTATTACCCTATATCATCGCATCCAGTCCCAGTTTATAGACTGGGCAGCTCAAACAGGAGGTAGTGTGGTGGAATTACACGCCTATTGTTACAAGGAAAAGGAGTTTCCCACTCAGGAAGCATTGTTAGCAACTTTTGAGCAGGAATTGTACGAAATTGTCCCTACTTTAGCCCAAGCAAACCTGTTGCATCGGGAATTGGTGAATCAGAAGAATTTCTCCGGTTATCCTCCCGGTAGCTACGCCCAGCGCCCAGAAACAGCCACCGCAGTTACTAATTTATTTTTGGCGGGGGATTGGGTAAAAATGCCTTTTCCTTGCGGTTTGATGGAAAGGGCGATTAGTAGTGGTTTGCTAGCAGCTAACGAGATTTTGCAGCAAGAGGGTTTGCAGAGGAGAATTTTATTTTCGGTTAATCCAGAAGGAGTGTTTCGGATTTGAAGTCTTAAATTATCCCTTGGTTGTTTGTTGTTAGTTGTTGGTTGTTTGTCAAATAACCAAGGGTTGGACAACTATCGGTGATTTCTCAATCTAGGGTTTTTTTCCCTATTTCCCTATCTCCCTAAGTCTCCAAAAGGGAAAAACCTTTGTCAGAATTAAATAGCCTTACCCCAAAACCCAAACTCTCTTGCTCCTAGTGACGCTAAGTAGTAAACTTTGATTCTGAACATCGGTTCTAGTGGGGAACAGCTACTAGAGGAGACGGGGAAAGTGCAGTGAAAGTCTGCCACTGTCCCGCAACTGTGAAAGATATACTTGCTATGTCTGAGTCAGAATACCCGCCGATAGTAAAACCTGTTGTTTATTCGTCTGCGAGGTACGGATGAATCTATCTATTGCGTCTACCAAATTACTCCAATTTGGTCGCTTATTTCGATTAAGATTTCTAGCATTTCTAACAATTACCAGTTTCCTCTTCATCCCTTTACCAGTAAAGGCTCACCATCCCCTGGGTGGTGGAACACCTACCAACTTCTTGGAGGGATTTCTGTCGGGAATTGGGCATCCTGTTATTGGAGTGGATCATCTAGTTTTTGTTATTTCAGTGGGGCTACTAGCCGCTATCACTCACCAAGGAATTAAAATTCCCCTGGCTTTTGCCTTTGCGGCGATGGCTGGAACAGGTTTACATTTGATGGAGATTGATTTACCAGTCCCTGAATTGATTATTTCTGGCTCTGTACTTCTGTTCGGTATTTTTTTGGCGTTGAAGAATCGTCCCCAGAGCCTGATTTTAACTGGATTAGCAGCGATTATGGGCTTATTTCATGGCTACGCCTACGGAGAAGCAATTTTTGGCGCAGAAATAACGCCTTTAGTGGCTTATTTAGCTGGTTTTACTGCAATACAACTACTAATTGCCACTGCAGCTTTCTTTGTGGGTAAAACTCTAATGCAGCAAGCTAGCGAACAACCTAATTTACCCTTCCGTTTTGCTGGTTTTACAATCTGTGGAGTTGGTGCTACTTTTCTATTGACTCTGATGATAGAAACAATTTTCCCTGTCTAGTTTAAACTCCCTCGCTTCCTCTGTTCCTGTTCCATCCCTTGGAAGAGGGCGCGAAAATTACCTTCTCCAAAACCCTTTCCAGCAAAACGCCTTTCGATAATTTCAAAAAAGAAAGTGGGTTACCCAAAAACGGGTTGGCTGAAGATTTGTAGTAGCAGCATTTCCTGAATAATCAACAAGGATTTGCTGCTGCATAATTTTTTCCCATTCTTGAGCCAATAAAGGTAGTTTTGGATAACGGTATTTTAGTTGTTGATATATAGCTGTGATGATAAAAATACTTTTGTCAGAACTCTACTATACTTCGTGGCTGTATTTTACTAGGACATACAGAATTTGTTTGTCCTAGCTTGACGGACTTTACAATTTAGCGCATTGTCACAAATTCCTCAGCTACAGAGGGATGGAGAGCAACCGTAGCATCAAAATCAGCTTTAGTTGCACCCATCTTAATCGCAATCGCTATACCCTGGATAATTTCCGCCGCGTGATCACCCACCATATGCGCCCCTAGCACTTGATCCGTTTGGCTGTTTACCACTAACTTCATCATTGTCTTCTGATTGCGCCCCGCTAGACTATAGTAAGTGGATTTAAAACGGGCGCGGAAGGTTTTTACCCCCTCCTCACCATATTTGTCCTTCGCTTGCGCCTCACTCAAACCTACAGTGGCTACTTCTGGTGTCGCAAATATCGCTGTGGGAATATTTTCGTAGCTTACCTCTTTAGATTTACCACCAAATACTGTATCTGCAAAAGCACGACCTTCTCGAATCGCCACAGGAGTTAAATCCCACTCTCCATGAGTGATACAATCACCTACAGCATAGATATGCTCTTCAGTAGTACGGTCATATTTATCCACCGCAATCGCACCATTACTCAATTCCACTCCTGTATTCTCTAATCCCAGATTTTCCAGACGTGGTTTTCTCCCTGTAGCTGTTAAGACAACATCAACAGTTACCTCCTCAGGTAATCCCAGAAGTTGCAAACCCTCCTGTGTCTTCCTAATCTCCTGAGTTGTAGAGTTAGCTAAAATCTTAATTCCCTTCTCTTCCATTGCTTCGTGGAGAGAAACCCGAATATCCTCATCAAAGCCGCGCAAAACTTTATCTGAACGAAGAATCTGGATTACCTCAGAACCCAAATGATGCAAAATACAAGCAAATTCCACGCCAATGTAACCACCACCGATAATCGCAACACGTTTCGGTTGTGCATCCAAAGTGAACATCGAATCAGAAGTGATGGCGTGTTCAATACCAGTAATATTGGGCTTTGTGGGATAGCCACCCACAGCAATTAAAATCTTTTCCGCAGTTACTTTGCGATCTCCAATTTCGATAGTATGGGAATCTAGAAACTTAGCATAGCCACGAATAACTTCTACCGTGGATTTAGCTAACATTCTCTGGTAAACACCATTGAGGCGTTGCAACTCCTGATTAACCGCACCCACCATTTTTTTCCAGTCAAGAGTAGAATTAACTTCACTCCAGCCATAGCCTTGAGCATCTTGAAACCAGCTAGGAAAATGGGAAGTGTAGACCATTAATTTTTTAGGAATACAGCCGCGATTAACGCAAGTTCCACCCAAGCGATCAAACTCTGCTAACCCTACCTTAGCGCCGTATTCAGCAGCACGTCTTGCCGTTGCCACACCACCAGAACCACCACCAATTACGAATAAGTCGTAATCATAACTCATAATTCTACTCAGCTCCGTCTACACAAGAAAATATTAACTTGATCCTAATTATTCCCCTAAGCACTTGCTTTTTAGTTATCTGTGATTGACAGATTTTGCTTACTGTGATTATTCCAGAACTCAAGAATCTGGATCTTGGGAACGCTGAGATTGCGGTTGAGAGCCGCCATATAACTGTTCTCGTCCATTGCGAACAACTCTGAGCATATCTCTTAACTGCTGTTCTAGTCGAATCAAAACCGCATCAGCATAGTCATCTGCACCCTTTTGAATTTCCTCCGACTCATCTAGTGCTAATTGACGCAACTGTTCCAATTCTCGCAAAGCTTGGTGACGCGATTGTTCCACTTGATTCAAAGTTGTATGCTTAATTTCCTCACACTCTTGTTGTACTTGTTGACGAATTTGACTAGCTTCAATTTCCGCTCTTCTAATAATTCCTGTTTCATCTAAAATTTGCGCTGCACGCTGTTTTGCTGATTCAATAATGTCCTGGGCATATTGCTCTGCTTGTAAAAAAATATCTTCTTTATAGCGTATAATTTCTAGAGCTTCGGTAAAAGCATCTGGTAAGTTCAAACGCACCAAATCTAACTGTTCCAATAGTTGCTCTTCATCAACCAAAGTACGTCTAGTTAACATAATCCGTGGACTATCAAGAATCATTTCTTCTAGTCTGTTGAGTTCTCGTTGGATGTCGAAACCTGGCGATTGGTTTTGGGGAAGCTCATCGGATGGGACGAGTTCATCGTATTCGTCATCGCTTCTGGATGATTCTTGACGTAGCATTGGTATAAATCTACTGCAACATTATGAGGTACTAAGTGATCGACACTACCACCAAACTTGGCAACTTCTTTGACGACACTACTACTAAGAAAACTATATTCGTTAGAAGTAGCTAGAAAAACCGTTTCCATGTTTGCCCACAGCGTCTTGTTAGTATGAGCCATCTGGAGTTCCTTCTCAAAATCCGATAGCACTCGCAATCCTCGCAGCAATACATTAGCATGGCGCATTCGAGCATATTCCACCGTTAAACCGACAAAACTATCAACTTCTACATTTCCAATATGCTTGGTAGAGTGAGTAATTTGTTCTACTCGCTGGTCAATAGTGAACCATGGCTGCTTACTAGGATTACACAAAACAGCCACTACCACCTTATCAAATAGCCTCGCACCTCGCTCAATAATATCGAGATGTCCTAGGGTGATGGGATCAAAGCTACCAGGATAAATTGCAATCACTATGATTAGTTTTTGGTTATGTGTGAATTTTGGACTGTTGATTGTTGATGACTAGTTGCACATATTGTATTTCTCTAGTTTCTATTTCTTTTACATCTTATACTTTCACTGCTTGCTCTGTTGCCTTTACAAACTGACGCAAACGCAGCAAACTCATAGTTTGACCTAAATTTAAAGGTAAAAGGGAAATACCTTCCAAGCGAGATTGCAGCCAACCATCTCCCCAACACCATTCATGATAGCCATCAATTCCTTGAGACAAGATGAGACGTAAATAGTTAGTATTTACAACTTCCACTTGATGTGTGACCGCAACAAAACCAGCCCAGCTAGTGAATTTTAACCCTGATTCTAATTTCTCTGGCATCCCAGGCTCAAAACGTTCAAACCAAAGCCACTGTTTTAAATTTGCTGGACACAAAAGACTATCACCAATCACTTTAGCGCTAGCTTCGACTTCAATACGCAACTCACTTTGTTGAAAATTACCTAGCATTGTTTACCTGTATGAAATATTGGTTGATTGTCACTGTTTACTACTAATTTAATTGGTTATTTCACATTTTAGCTAAGACTTCTTTTCCTAACAGGGAGACAAACAAGTGGAACGCTAGACACTAACTAGCTTAGAGTTAGTTAACTTACACTCAATAATTGAAAATAATCTAATTACAGGACAAAAACTGAAGAGAGTGGCGAAACTCACTGTCAAATTGCGTTAATATCAAATCCGGTTAGCAAAAGCAGGATAAAATCCGAGAGAGGTAATTTCGGTAAACATCGTCCCAAAAACAGTTAAGCTAGTCCCTCACCTGACCAGTTCTCAACTCAAAGCCAAATATTTCCATAGCCAAGACCAGGTAGAAACTAGAAGGTGGCATCTATTATAGAAAATCTCTTTGGGATTGACTATCAAAAAAACAGCGCTCATGCAGTAGGCATCAGTTATGAATATGCCAGAAGAATTGTCAGTCAATACAACCAACAAGGTATCGCCAGTATCGTCAACAAAAAAAACTGTCAAAATAATGGGAAGAACACCTTTATTAGATGCACAACAACTAGAAGAACTAGTAATCGCACTTTCACACAGACCAGCAGATGGTGGAGTCTGGAGTAGACCAAAAGTCGCACGTTGGATAGAACAAAAAACACAAAGGGAAACTATAGGACATCAGAGGGGGTGGAATTATTTAAAAAAGTGCAATTACTCTTGGAAAATACCCAGACCGAAACACCGCAAAAGTGAAGCAAATCAACAACAAAACTTTAAAGAGCAATTGCCAGAAAAAATTGCTGGTGTTGCACACAAGCATCCAGATTCTGCTGTAGAGTTATGGTTTATGAATGAACATCGAGTAGGGTTAAAACCGATCATCCGTAGAAGTTGGAGTTTAAGAGGTTCCAAACCATCAGCAATAGTAGAGCATCGTTATGAGTGGCTTTATGTTTATAGTTTTGTTCATCCCAACAGCGGTGGGACTCATTGGTATTTAATTCCCACAGTTAACATTGACTGGTTTAATGTAGTGCTGGCAAATTTTGCCACTGAAGCAGGCATTGGAGAGAAGAAAAAATATTTATTAGTACTAGAGAGGGCTGGTTGGCATCGAAGCGAAAAAGTAGAATTACCATTGGGTGTAGAATTAGAGTCTATTCCCCCTTATTCTCCAGAGCTACAACCAGCCGAGAGACTCTGGAAATTAGTGGATGAATCATTAGTCAATGAGCATTTTGAAAGTTTGGAAGCACTAGAGAAGGTGCTAGCAAAAAGTTGCTGTACTCTAGCTCAAAAGCATGAGCAGATTCATAATCTAACTGCTTATCATTGGCTTCCTTGTGTCTAGATTGTTTCGTGTCTTTGCTAACCTGATTTGATATAAATTAAAGACCAGACGACGCAGATAATCAAAGCCAGAGCTAAAAATACTTTTAGCTTTACGCCCATGAGTTTTAAGGGCAATATGTTGGTATTGATAAAGCCACTCACCAGTGCGAAAAGACCAACACAAAGCAATAGTAAGCAAAGTCAACAAGTGGCTTAAATGATCAAGCTCTTGTAAATAGGTGTCTTCTAGGTTGAAACCACGACTCTCAAAAGTACCAAACAAGGTTTCAGTACCCCAGCGATAAGTATAGTTATTAAGTAGATTCGGAGGGCTTTTTGGAGGAGCAACCACTATCACCAGATAATTATATTCTTGGCGAAGAGCTTCCACATCTACAGGGTTACCCCACAACAGGAGAGTGTCTTGAGTCTTCGAGACTGACCAATCTGAAGATAGGCAAAAGCCACGCGAGGTGACAGGTTGGTTTTAACATCTCCCAAGCAATAATTAAGTGGCGAGGGTACGCTATCGCTGTGACAAAGACAAACCCTGAATGGCGTCATGGGTTTCGAAAGGGAAGAAGTTTGTTTGGGAATGAAGTGGTGAAAAAGAGGAACCTGGCACCGAGCTATTGTCCCAGTCAGCGACCCGACTAGTATCTTCGCA
>CAZWGS010000094.1:0-21368 GCA_964633315.1 uncultured bacterium
CTACATAGATGCGGTTGTTGGTGCTGGTGACCCACTGACAAAAGTTTTCCCACAAACTTGCGCTTTCGCGGGTTTGTAATGTAGTTGTCATGGTTCGGTATTATTGCTGTTTTATTTGCAATTGGTTTAGGTGTTTTTGTTCACCTGAGTTAATACTAACGCAATAATTTAGTTTTGTAAAGCTAAAAGAATATTTTTTTCTTTATGTAGCTCTAAACTCTCTAGCGACGGCGATCTTGGAGTTTTTTGTAAACATCTCTTAAACTAACTTGATGATGAGCTAGAGCCACCAGGGTGTGATAAAACAAATCGGCTACTTCACCAGCAATGGCTTCTGGGTCATCATCCTTACAAGCCATAACCACTTCTGCTCCTTCTTCTCCAATCTTTTTCAGGATGTTGTTATCGCCTGCAGCAAGAAGCTTACATGTGTAAGAATCAGCATTCGGATTTTCTTGACGTTGCTTAATAATCCGAAATAATTCCGAGAGCGTATCTGCCGAAGGTGCAGCCTTATAACCTGCAACTTGGTGAAAACAGCTACGCTCTCCTGTGTGACAGGCAATATCTCCAATCTGCTCTACTGTGACTAAAAGAGCATCACTATCACAGTCATAACGTAGGGATTGTACCTTTTGCAGATGACCTGAAGTGGCTCCTTTGTGCCACAACTGCTGACGGGAACGACTCCAAAACCAAGTTTCACCAGTGGTAATTGTTTTTTGCAGGGACTCCCGATTCATCCAAGCCATCATTAGCACTGTGCCATCTAAATAATCTTGAATGATGGCTGGCACCAAACCTTGTTCGTTGTAGCGAATGGAGTCAACCGGAATAGCTTGGTTTAGAGGTGTAGGTGTAGTCAACGTACTTGCCAGAATTCATATGCATCCTGATTTTATCTTTTCTAGTAGGTAAAGGGAGTAGGAGCCTTTATTGGTTCAAACAAGTGATTACACTTTGAAAATTTAGTTCTTTGGGAATTTGAACAGAATATGCAGATGAAATTTGAAGATATCTATCAGTTTTTTCGTAATCCTCCTCCAACGTACCTGAATAAAGAACTTGCAGTCTGTTACATTCTCTATGTCCTGTTGCAAGATGAATCCTATGGAACAGAACTTATTGAGAAGCTAGAAAAAGATTATCCAGATTACCGACTTTCTGATACTGTTCTTTATAGCGCTCTCAAGTTCCTAGAAGATTCAGGAACAATCACAGGGTACTGGAAAAAGGTTGAAGGCAGAGGAAGACCCCGTAGAATGTACCGAGTTGCTCCAGAAGCCTATCAGCAAACTAAAGAGTTAGCTAGTTTTTGGCGAAACTACGTTAGTCAAGAGGATAGAGTTGTGGGTAAAAGATAGTAGTTCTACCGATTCCTTAGCTGAAAACGAGTTTTTCTGGCTCTGGATCGCACTGACCAAAGTTAAAACTAAACTAGTGATTGTAGATACGCCGGTTCTTACTTCCACTCTCTTTCTAACCTTCTTAATGATTGTTGGTCTGTTTTTCTTCATTCGCGCTTCTGTCAAAGAACGCATCCAACAGGTAAAGTTGGTTGCGACACAATCAGAAGAGTTACTTTTTGCTCAACTGCGAAAATACTTTGACCAGAGAGCTTATCAAGTAAAATCAGTTGATACCGATAGCAATCAAGTTACTTTCGAAGGTTTTGTACAACCTAGTTGGTTTCTAGCTATTTTCCTCACATTTTTGGCCGCCTGTGGCTGTTTATGCTTAGCTCTGGTGCTTGCTTATATCTATCCTCCTGGAGCTAATTTTTGGCTCTTGCTGACTCTACTAGCACCTATTGCTGGCATCTTTTATTGGCGCAAAGCTCGGCGAATTGAAGAAGTTTCTTTATCTTGGCAACCTCTCCCATCATCAGAGCAGGTTCAGCCAGATGCGAAACTTCTGACGATTACGGCGCACCGTGATGAAATAATCGCCTTGAAAAAATCGCTTCCCTTGCAAACCCTTGGCTAAGGGTAACTTTAGTGAGCTGATAATTATGTTTGAGGCAATTATAAAGAGAAACAAAAGAATATTCCCACTCAAATTAACTTGAGCTTGAGTGGGATACAATTAACCTTGCCTCTTAATCTAAACTATTTAAATTTAGGTTTTTATCGGCTGGCAACTACAGCTAAACTACTCTTGGGCTGAGGTTCAATGAACCTAAGACTGGGGAAGAGAAAATGATTCTCTTCTACGTACTGGGCACCAAATAACCCCTTTTCTGCCCAAAAGTAGCGATCTGTCGTATGCTCGTTCCTCTTAACAACTAAAACAGCAGGAGGAGTAATGCTTTGTAAAGCTATGTATTTCCTGGCAGCTGTCACTGGCTTATCTTCGCCGCTCTCTAAATTATACTGGGGAACAAGTTCTAAAATTTTGCGTCCTTCTTGGCGGCGACGGCTTTTGCGTTTGCGTTTCCTAGCCAAACTGTCTACCTCCTAATCCTTGATAATAGTTGTAATGATATATACAAAAACCGTCGCTAGTATATCTGCTTCAATCAGAAATAGCAACTTGTTTACTTGCTGGCATTAAAAATCAAAAAATGGCGGTAAAGTCTATTACACATAAGCTTGGTGGCACAATAAGTTCCAAATCACTCTCTTAAATCTACTACTTTTTTTTACAAAACGTAAAGAAAATCTTAAAAGAAGGTTTAAAGTTAGTGATATTGGCTACAATCTCGTAACTTTGGCAATTATGTCCCCTTCCGAGCAAAGTTTAATTCCTGCAAGTTCAGAATTTATTGCCCTGTGTCAATCTCAGATTGCTCTGCTGACTCAGGGATTAGGTGCTGCTTGGAGTGTTGTCTATCTAACTCAAGAATTGACAGAGGGAACTCAGGCACAACTCATTCCTGTGGTAGCCTATCCAGAAAAAGCTTCAGTATGGCAAACTCAAGCTAATATCCGGTTAACATCAGAATCATTGCGTGGACAAGGAAGAGTACGTCAACTACCCTCACTTTCCCTCACAACCTCTCAAGCACACTCTATCAAGGAATCTTTTGCTCATCAGCAATTAAATCCAAAAGAAGGCAAAGGAATAGCACGAAACCACCAGATTGTATCTCCCATCATTTATGAAGAGGTGGCAATGGGTTTATTGGTAACAGGGCGTGAAGACCGTGATTGGAGTACTAATGAGTTAGCACAAATTGAGAAAATTGTCCAGACTCTGGCAATTGCTTGTCATTTGGATCAAAAGCAAATTTGGTATCAGAAAAAGCTGCAAGAACAGCTAAATCTTTATGAGCGCTTAGATGATTGGCTGCACCAATTACGTAACCCTTTGACTGCTCTACGTACTTTTGGTAAGCTCTTGATCAAACGCCTCTTGAGTTCAGATCGCGACCGTAAGATAGCAGAGAGTATTGTCAGAGAAAGTGAGCATCTCCAGGAATTACTGCAACAATTTGATACCTGGCTTGATGATCAAGAACTGCAAACGCCCACTTTAACCTTGAATACCACCGCAGCAGTATTACCTCAGGCAACAGCTAAACCTACATCTCCTTTGCTAGTGTCTGGGGATTATCTGGAATTAGAACCAGTGGCAATCAGAGAAATTCTAGCACCACTAATAGCTTCTACTCAGGCGATTGCCCAAGAAAATAAGATTCAATTCACAGCTGACATTCCTGATAACCTAACCCCTGTGCTAGCTAATGGCAAGGGATTACGAGAAGTTTTTAACAACTTACTCAATAATGCCCTCAAGTACACACCAGCAGGTGGTATTGTTTCCCTTACCGCAGGAATTATTAGTTATCAAAATGAGTGTAAATATCAAGGAATTGTCATTAGCGATAGTGGTGTTGGCATTCCCCTTGAAGATCAAGAACACATCTTTGAAAGGCATTACCGAGGAATACAAGCAAAAGGAACAATTCCTGGTAGTGGCTTAGGGTTAGCAATTGTCAGAGAAATACTTGAACAAATGCAGGGTGAAATTGAGCTAATTAGCCCTAATTATAGCCAAAATGAAGCATTAGCCCAAGGTACAACTTTTATCGTCTGGTTACCTATTGCCACAGGGTAATGAGGGATAAAAAAATTTCCTTGTTTGGCAGAAAAAAACTGTTGCCACTGCCATAATTTAAATCATAAAAATACTCTCTGCTCCTTGAGACGCTTGCCAACTACGGGCATCGTAGTATAAATCCGCCAAAGTTATACTATAGAGCGCTTCCTTAAGTTTCTGGTGCAATCGTTGCCAAAGACAGAAAGTAACCCAATCTTCTGCTTGCTCAGCATCTGGAGTGTGGTGAGGTAGAGGGTTAATCGTCTCCCCTACAGCTTCCAAAATTTGCCCTAAGGAAATTTGAGCTGGCTGACGGGCTAGTTGATAGCCTCCTTGAGCCCCTCTTACTGATGTTACTAAGCCTGCACGACGCATTTCAATCAGTAACTTTTCCAGATAGGGAGCAGGTAAACTTTGCCTTTGAGCAATTGCCTTAACAGAAGTAGGACTAAATTCAGGTTGCAGGCTCAAATCTAGTAATGCCTTGACACTGTAGTGTCCACGAGTTGTTAGTTTCATTGTCTTAATTATTGAAATCTAGCATTTTTTGCATTGGTGGAGTACACACTCATTTTTTGACCTTTTTTGATCGCTCTAATACTTGGCATTTAGCACAGATAATTTTCTCAAATCCACAATAATGAAGTTGCTACTGATAAAGCTTCCATAATGAATATAGTCCTAGTTTATGAGTAGGCAAGAATAATTACTAAGGCTGAAGCACACTTAGTACTAACAATGCTGATATTTATGTGAAACATTACCCATTAACAGCCTGTATGTAATATAGTTTTATATGGAGATGCGTCATCAGTATTTTATTGTCCTTACTTTAATTAGTAAGACAATAAAGTGATCAACAACTTATGTTGTTATTGGTAAGTGTAAGTTAATGGCTAAGAAGAAAAAATTTGAACCCTTAACTGGAGAAGATTTAGTCAAGAAAGTTAAGGAATTGGGAAATCTCAGTAAAGAGGAAAAAGCAAGGGAATGTGGCTATGAAACCCTGACTAAAAAAGGTGTCCCTAGAGTGAATATGATGAAATTCTTCAACGCTCTACTGGAGGCAGAAGGTGTAGAGTTGGACAGTACTGCCAACGGAAATGGGCGAGGAGGTAGGTCTGCCAGCTACCGTATTAGTGTGCAATCGAATGGCAATCTTCTCATTGGTTCTGCCTATACTAAAAAGATGGGTCTAGAGCCAGGAGAAGAATTTGAAATTACTTTGGGACGCAAACATATTCACTTGAAACAAATTGATGAGGAAGAGTAGTTATCCTCCTCAATTTAGCTAAAGTTGTGGCAACAACAAATAATTAATCATTATTTTGAGTAATCAGTACCCAATGGTGAAGGGCATTACCAATAACTGTGACTGATTCAAGATTTAGATTATCAAGTTCCTGCTTCTGTATTAGCAGATAGGCTGGATTTTCTTGTTGCCAGTAATTTTTGAGCCACTCCAATTTCAACTGCTGCGAAGTAGAATCAGGAGATTGATTTTTCATCTCCTGAATTACTTCAAAAGGAGGAGGTAAAATTTGTCGTTCGCTGTAAAAATTTAGTGAGGGACGCTCGTAATCAAAAGAGGTATAAATTTTCTGTTCAACAGGAGTAGAAAGACGAATAATTGCTGCTACCTCTTTAACTGGATAAGCCTCATTTAATTCCCATAACCAATGGGGAGAACTAATAAATAGTAATAGGGACACATACATTCCCCAAAAAAGCATCAGAATAAACTGCTCATCACGTCTTTCTATTAATACTGCTGAGACTCCCATTGTTAGAGCAACAGAGGCGAGAATAATACTCACAGAGGAATCACCGTTATTAGCAAAAGCAAAATAGATGCAGCCACCACCAGTTGCGACACCGAGAATTGCCAAAGCAACACTCCAAAAGCGGGGATAGGGTTTGGAAGCAGGTAAAGCATAAACTTGGGCAATTTGGGCACCGCCAGCCAGGGCAAGGGCAGGATAGATGGGTAGGATATACCAGGGTAGCTTTGTTGCCATCAGGGAGACTGCTAGCAAGTAAACTGCAGCCCAGACTAAAATTAGCTTGCTCCAACTCCAGTTGCGATTATTCCAAGCTTGGCGTATTCCAGGGATAAAAAAGATGAGCCAAGGGCTAGAGTATTTTAAAATTTCGAGCAGATAATACCAAGGTTCTCCTTGATGATTTTCCACTGGTGCAAAAATGCGTTGTAGAGATTGTTCCCAAATGCCTGTTTCTACAAAATCTTGAGGGTAGTGTAGCCATTGGGCTGTATACCAGGCAAAAACGGGAATGCAGCCAAATAAGATACCGCACCAGAGATAAAAAGAGGTGAGTAAGCGAGGGGTATCCCAGGCGATAAACAGGAGTGCGATTGCACCTATGAGTAAGCCTACAATACCTTTAGTCAGGCAAATGAGCCCAAAACTAATGCCCACTCCCAAAGCCCAACGTAAGTCTCGTCTAGTGCGCACAACACACCACATCATCAGGATTGTGAAACACAAAACCACTCCATCGAGCATGGCTAAACGTCCATGACGCACTACGGGGATGAAGGTAAGATAGATTAGGGCAGAGAAAATTGCTGGAGCACGGGAAGGAAAAATTTCTCGACCTAGGGCGTAAAGTAGAGGTACAGAAATTGCTGTTAGTGTTGCTCCTGGAAGACGAGTTGTCCACTCATTTACGCCTCCTAGGGAATATGTAAGAGCGATTAACCCGTGTACTAGGGGTGGTTTGTTAAGATAGGGTTCTTCCCATAGGGTGGGAAATAACCAACGTTGCTCACCTGGTGAAGCTTGCCAAATTTCCTTTGCTACTTGAGCGACTGTACCTTCATCCCAGTCACGTAGGGGCAAATTTCCTAATTGGGTGAGTAGTAAAACTAGAGCTGCTAGTAGTAATCCTAAGATCCAAAGCGATTCTAACCAAGTCTGATGTTGTTTTTGGTTATAGTTTCGACGCATCCATGCCAAAATTTGGTTTTCCATGCTGATTGGTTAATTATTTGCCCTCTATCTATTGTTTCAGCAATTTAACTCGAGGTCAGCATAGGGGCAAGGAGTATGATTAGATATATTCGATAAAGAATGTAGGGATGTAAAATATTACGTCCCTACAATGGGTAAAAATGCAGCATCTGCTTCAGCTTCAGCTAAACTTGAAATCTCAATACAATATTTAATTAATAAGTGAGAAGGTTGTACTTAAAACGTTGTTTTTGGGCAAAGTTATCAAAAGAACGGAATTTACCTGCTTCAAAATTATCTAGTCTATGCTGAATACCCTCAATTTTTGACTCAGAGTCTTGCGCTTCCTACTCCAAAATACTGGTTAGTAATTCAGCAGCAACGTTACTGACTCCTTGACCTTAATGATGAGAAGGTCGAGTTACTATAATCAAAGATTATTTTTTCAATCCTACAATATGAAATGGGTAGAACCTAAACACACAAAAAAAGCAGTGGCAAGGGCAGGAGAGTGTCTTGTGAGAAACCCCGATGATATAGACGAAGAATCAATGTCTATCATTCGTAACTGGAGAGCTTCTCATGCATATCCACTTAACAGTACTCAGTCATCACTCAGATACAGATTACAATACATTGATTCAGATGGAATAGTTGCACAAAGACTAAAAAGAATCTCTTCAATAAAGAACAAACTGCAAAGGTTTCCAAGTATGAAACTTAGTAGAATGCAGGATATCGGTGGATGTAGAGGAATAGTCTCTAGCATCAAACAAGTTTACGAACTAAAAGATTCTATATTAAACCAACTAGACGATGTCAGAGAAAAAAAAAGATTACATAAAAGAATGTAAGTCAGACACAGGATATCGAGGAATACATCTTATTCGTAAATATAAAGGTAAGATGCAACAATACCACGACTTAAGCATAGAAATACAGCTTAGAACTAAGATACAACATGCCTGGGCTACGGCAGTAGAGATAATAGGAACTTTTACTAAGCAAGATTTAAAATCTGGCAAAGGTGATTCTAAATGGTTAGAATACTTCAAAATTATTAGTTTCCTGTTCGCACATGTAGAAGGATATAGCTATGAGACACAAGAATTTACTATAGCTGAAATTGAAAAACATAAAGAATTAGGTAAAAAACTGACTCAAGAATTGAGAGGTGTTGAAAATTTGTTATCTTTTTCTTTAATGGTTGAGGCTGTGGAAGAAAATAAAATCAAAGACGGTTACTTTGTATTAAGTCTAGATGTCAACAAGAAAATACTTCAGGGATTCGGATTTAAGAAGAAAGAATTACTTAAAGCTACAAATTTTTATGCAAAAAAAGAAAAAGAAAAAAAAGGAAGCGACACTGTTTTAGTAGCAACAAAATCAATTAATGAGTTAAAAAAGGGCTACCCAAACTACTTTGCAGATTCTAATTTATTTAGAGAAACATTGTCACAAGTACTCTCTTAGCTACTGATTGCTATTCTTCTCTAGACACACCCAAAAAATAATATCCCCAACAATCCTATTGACATCAAGCACCCTCGCCACAGACAATTACCAAACACTCCTTTAGCTACGCTGCTCATGCCTAATGGTTTGCGTTTTCGTTGGCTTTGTCTGTTCTTCACTGCACTATTAACAGTCGCTATGACTTCAACTGGTAAAACTCAATTAAAATGGCAATCGCCACCTGCTCCTATTAATCAAATATTAGATGCTCCTTTACCTCCAGCAATTACCATTTCTCGCCATCATCAATGGTTAGTTGAAGTTGAACGTCCACCTTTAATTTCCCTGGCGCAATTGGCTGAACCAAAGTTAACTTTGGCGGGATTACAAATTAATCCTCAAACTAATGCACCAGCGAACCATTACACGTTTCGTAACCTTAGTTATAAACCGTTGAAAGGAGGGAGTTTAACTAAGGTAGATTTACCAGAAAATGCACGTTTGGGTTTCTTTCGTTGGTCACGCAGTGGAGAGCGTCTTGCTTTTACTTTAACCCAAGAAATGGGTTTGGAATTGTGGGTTTTGGATTTACCTTCTGGGGAAGTGCGTCGTCTTACTGAACCTATTCTTAATGCTACTTACGGGAATCCTTGTCGCTGGTTACCGGGAGATGAGAGTCTGCTTTGCAAAGTTATACCAGAGAATCGCGGTACACCACCAACAGCACCTCCTATTCCAGATGGTCCCACAGTGGAGGAAAATTTGGGACGTAAAGCACCGACACGTACCTATACTAATCTATTGCAAAATCCCCAGGATGAAGCGCTATTTGAGTATTATCTCACTTCAACTTTAGAGCAGGTTGCTTGGAGTGGTGAACGTAAATCTATTGCTTCTGCTGCGATTATCGATGAGGCGATTCCTTCTCCCAATGGTGAGTTTATCCTGCTGAAAACCTTACATAAACCTTTTTCTTACCAAGTACCAGCTTCGCGCTTTCCTAAACGAGTTGAAGTTATTAATCGCGCTGGTAAGCAGATTTACAAAGTTGCAGATTTACCCCTTGCTGATAATATCCCGATTACTTTCGGTTCTACTCGTCCGGGAAGACGAAATATTAGCTGGCGTTCCGATCAAGGTGCTACTCTAGCTTGGGTGGAAGCTTTGGATGGTGGAGATGCAGCGATTGAGGTGGAGAAAAGGGATGCTTTAGTGCAATTAGCTGCACCTTTTACCGATTCACCGACGGAAATTTGGCGTTCCCAATACCGTTTTCAAAAACTAACCTGGGGACGAGATGATGTTGCTTTAGCTTGGGAGTGGTGGTACGACAATCGTTTACAGCGTCTGTGGCGCATTAATCCCCAAAATCCCCAACAAGAACCACAGCTATTGGTGGAACGTAACTATCAAGACCAGTATAGTTCTCCTGGTACACCGTTGACCGAACCTAGTATTTACGATACCAGCGTGCTGCATTTTAGCGCTGATGGTGAGTCAATTTACTTTGAGGGTAAGGGTGCTTCGGAAGCAGGAGTTTATCCTTTTTTGGATCGCAGATCTTTAAATAAACCAGAAGTAGAGCGATTATGGCAAGCCCAAGACCCTTATTATGAACAGGTAATCGATTTGTTAGATGATGCGGGGAAGGAGTTGCTGACGCGGCGACAATCCCAGGAAAAACCGCCTAACTATTTTGTGCGCGATCTCAAAGAAGATAATATTACTCAAATTACCAATTATCAAGATCCAGCACCCCAATTTTCCCAGGTGCAAAAGCAGCTAATTCAGTATCAACGTGCTGATGGTGTCCAGCTTTCGGCTACTTTGTACCTACCGCCTAATTATGACAGGGAAAAGGATGGGAGATTACCAATGGTGTTTTGGGTATATCCCCAAGAATTCAAAGATGCAGCCACTGCGGGTCAGATTACCACACCAGAAAACACTTTCAGCCGTCCTTTTGGAACTTCGGTTTTATTTATGTTGCTTCAGGGATATGCGGTGTTGAATAATCCGACAATGCCAATTATTGCAGAAGGCGATCAAGAACCCAATGATACCTATATAGAACAGTTAATTATGGGTGCGCAAGCGGCGGTGGATGAGGTAGTGAATCGCGGTATCGCTGATCCAGATAAGCTAATTATAGGTGGTCATTCCTACGGCGCTTTTACCACTGCAAATCTTTTAGCCCATAGTGACTTATTTCGTACTGGTTTGGCTTTTAGTGGTGCCTATAATCGCACTTTAACACCCTTTGGTTTCCAGGGAGAACAGCGTACCTTTTGGGAAGCAACAGACACCTATATGGAAATGTCTCCCTTTACCCATGCTGCTAAAATTAATGAACCTCTGCTACTGATTCACGGTGCAGATGATAGCAATGCAGGAACCTATCCCATTCAAAGCGAACGACTTTACGAAGCTATGAAAGGATTGGGGGGTACAGTACGCTTTGTGAAGCTACCCTACGAAGATCATGGTTATCGTAGTCGAGAAGCCGTGGGTCATGTACTCTGGGAAATGATTCAGTGGTGCGATCGCTATACTAAATCCTAATTTACCTCCCACCAACCAAAAGCAGGTCCAATGAGACGCACTGTGAGCCAAAATGCGATCATTAAAACAATACCAATCCACGCACCCCTGGTGGTAATCGCCATAAATTGCTCAGATTGAGTTTTTGTAATCGGCAGCCAAGGTAAAATATATTTTTCTTTACCGTATCCTTCTCCCAGTGCTTCTTTGCGGCGTTTTGCTTCACCCATAGTCACTCTTTCAGAATTCTGAATTTGATCATAGCTGTTTATGTGTTGATTGTTGATTGTGAATTGTTAATTGTTGATTGGAGTAAGCGATAGGGTAGGGTGTGGGTTTTTTTTGAGAAGTTTTTGTCAAAAAATAAGTCATCTTCCCTAACCAGGGTAAGATTACCTATCTCAGTGATCCTATTTCTTTGTCTTCTTTGTATCTTTGTATGTGATTAAATCAGTATTCTGATGGCGGGAGGGTATTAAGTGCGGAATAAAGCCAAAATCAAGCTAATTTGAATAATTCAACGCGAATCCAACTTATTACTTGTGTACGGATGTAACATGTTACGTCCCTACCTATTATTTTCTACACAGCATTATGTCTCTTTCTTTTTGGGCGAAAACCAGTGGTACTTGGATTAATGTAATTACCGTTCTCTGTGGAACTGGTGTTGGCTTACTCTTGAATAATCGCCTACCCCAGAAAATGCAGCAAATTATTACCCAAGGAATTGGCTTGCTGACTCTCTGGTTAGGTTTTACTATGGCTGCTAGCTTGACAAAAGCTCAAGCAGGACAAATTGATGGTGCTGTTGTGGGTTTACTGGCGCTAATTTTGGGAGGAATTTGTGGTGAGTGGTGGAAAATTGAAACTCGCCTAACTTCCCTAGGAAACTGGTTAAAGCGTCGTTTTCGAGGTAGAGGACGCTTTACTGAAGGCTTCGTAGTTACCAGTTTACTATTTTGTGTCGGACCTCTGGCTCTGATTGGCAGTCTCAATAATGGTTTAACGGGGGACAAAACCCTACTGGTTATCAAAGCGACAATGGATGGGATTGTGGCGATTGCGTTTACTAGTAGCTATGGTGTGGGAGTTGGCTTTTCTGCTTTAACTATTTTGCTTTATCAAGGCAGTCTTTCTGTTGCTGCTGGTTTGCTAGCTACTACCCTACCTGATCCTGCCACAGACCCACGCATTTTTTTAGTCACGGGTGTTGGTGGTTTAATGATTCTAGGTCTTGGACTAGATTTGTTAAAGGTAGCAAAAATTCGCGTTGCTTCTTTCCTTCCAGGATTAATTTTTGCGATTCCCATTTACTGGTTAGCCGAAAGGTTAAGTTAATCGTTACCCCCGCAATAAGCAGGGGAGTTGGGAAACAGAGGTAGCGGGGGAAGCAGGGGAAGCAAGGGAGACTGGGGATGCGGGGGAAGAAAGGCTTGTTTTTATATTCTCGCTGACCAAAGTCTAATTCTCGCTCAAAAGTATCCTACTAGAGTTGACACAAACGCGAGCCAAAAAATACTTTCGAGCAAGTTTACTTAAAACTGTTGTAGGAATCGCAAATCGCTATTATAAACACGCCGAATATCATCAATTTGATGCTGCACTAGAACAAATCTTTCCACGCCAAAGCCTGCTGCAAAACCTGTATAAACTTCTGGGTCATAACCTACAGCTTTGAGTACATTGGGGTCAACCATACCACAACCCATTACCTCCAGCCATTTACCGCGCCACTTAATATCCACCTCTGCGGAAGGTTCAGTGAAAGGGAAATAACTAGCGCGAAATAGTACCTCGAGATCTTCGCCAAACATTTGTCGCAAAAATTCTGCAATCGTTCCCTTAAGATCTGTAAAAGTTAACCCCTTATCCACAGCCAAAATTTCTATTTGGTGAAACACAGCCGAATGGGTTGCATCCACCGTGTCTCTCCGATAAACTCGACCTGGCGCTACAATTCGAATCGGTGGTTCATTGTTTTCCATGTAGCGAATTTGCACCGAGGAGGTGTGGGTACGCAACAAATTCCCATCGGGTAGATAAAACGTATCCTGCATATCCCTTGCTGGGTGATCCGCAGGAGTATTAAGAGCCTCAAAATTATAATAGTCGGTTTCCATCTCTGGTCCCGTTGCCACGGTATAACCTAAACCGACAAAAATATCTAAACTGCGATCAATCATCTGGGTTAAAGGATGCAGCTTACCCAGAGGACGAGCAACTCCTGGCATGGTAACATCAAGAGTCTCAGCTTCCAATTGTGCCTGAATTTGAGCAGTTTGAAGATTTTGCTGCTGTTGTTCTAACTTTGCCTGTAATTCTTCCTTAACTTCATTCGCTAAAGCACCAATACGAGGTCTATCCTCTGGGCTAAGCTTCCCCATACCCCGTAAAATTTGCGATAGCTTGCCTTTTTTGCCAAAATAATTAACCCTTAGCTTCTCTAAGCTTTCTAAGCTTTCACTAGTTGCGATTGCGTCTTTAGCTTCTTGTTGTAGGGCTTGGAGTTGAGTCTCAATCTCGTTGAGAAGGGTAGTCATGCTCAGTAACAGTAAATTGAATTGCCAGGGTCTGATCTTAAGTTTACCGACACGAACTCACTTTTGGAGATAGTAGTATTGAGAACTTAGATTAGGATTGGCAAATAATCTCTAACCAATCACAGAGGAATTCATGAAACTGCTAATCAGCAATGATGATGGTATTTTCGCTCTTGGTTTACGTACCCTAGCTAATACTTTAGCCCAAGCTGGTCATGAAGTTACGGTGGTTGCACCAGATCGCGAAAGATCAGCTACAGGTCACGGTTTAACCTTACACCAACCCATTCGCGCCGAGGTAATTGATTCCATATTTACCACAGGAGTAACTGCTTGGTCATGTTCGGGGACACCTGCTGATTGCGTTAAATTAGCCCTCAGTGCCATAGTTCAATCTCGTCCCGATTTTGTTTTAGCAGGCATTAATCATGGTCCCAATCTGGGTACTGATGTTCTCTACTCTGGCACAGTTTCTGCAGCGATGGAAGGGCTAATTGAAGGTATTCCTAGTATTGCTTTTAGTCTTAATGGGGCGCAACCTTGGGAATTTCCTACAGCTGCGGATTTTGCTCTCACTCTGCTGGATAAGTTAGAGAAGCAAGCACTCACTCAACCCATACTACTCAACGTTAACGTCCCTTCAGTAAAACCTACAGCAATTGCTGGCAATATTATCACTCGTCAAGGATTGCGTCACTATACCGAAACCTTTACACGTAGAGAAGATCCCCGTGGTAGAACCTATTACTGGCTAGCAGGAGAAGTAGTCGAAGAAATCGAACAACCGGAACACCTACATCTTCCAGTTGAGATTCCCACCGATGTTCAGGCGATTAAGGAAAACTACATTACCATTACCCCCTTGCAATACAACCTCACTGATGTCTATGGGTTTCAAAAAATGCAGGAGTGGGGTTGGCGCGATTATCTCTAATCGCCACTTTGAAGCGAAGAGGGGCTTTTCCATGCTCTCTTAACATCCTAGAGGATTAGGAGATGAGAAGATGACACAATATAATTACCATCTAACCACTTTTTCTCCTTAACTATGTCTGTGTCCCAATTTTCTGGTCAAAATGGGCAATCTGATGCCGCTAATGTTACCTTGACCGATGACGCTGGGCGTTCACTAGATTGCTTGGTCGAAAATGCCATTGAACAAGCAGAATCTATCTATTGTCTACTACGACCCGTGGATTCGCCAATTGCGATCATTGCTTGGGAAGATGAAGATGACAGCGAAGAAGCAACGGCGATTTGGCTGGAAGATGAGACGGAAATTGAGCAGATTTTTGACGATGCTAAAGCTGTTTTAGCAGAATTTGATCTAACCCTCAAAAATACAGCTTTTACCCTCACCGTTGCTGGGGAACTTCCGGAAGTGGATGAGGAAGAAATTCTTACCCTCGAAATCGAAGAAGCTGATGGTTATCTCGACACCGATGAATTTCAATTATTGGCTACTGTCTATAACGAACATCGAGAGTACGAAATTTACACTCCCATCACTCCCCTGCTACTATTCGCTAAGCAAAATAAAACGGGTAAACTGGAGCTACTATCTCCTGAACAATTGCAACAATTACAGCCCTTACTAGAGGAATTTCTCTTTGAGCAAACTGACTAAGTAACAAAAAAAACTAAACTTTGAATGTTCTTAAGCTTTGAGGTAACTTCATGAGAGTCCTCCAAAACCTCTCCAGAATAACTTTTTACCTAGCCATTTTGCCCCTAGTTTGTGGTGTTTGTGGTTGGCAAAGTTGGCTGCTGTGGAGTTGGTTAACTTCACCTCCGGTAAAATCCAATCAAGCAGTCACTCCCACCAAGCTGCAAGTGCTTATTCCTCCAGGTACAGCAGCAGGGCAAATTGGTTTTGATCTCCACAGCGCAGGTGTAATTCGTTCTCCCCAAGCTTGGAAATTGTGGTCTTTATGGCTCACTACGGCAGATAAGGAAGGTGGCTTTAAAGCAGGAACTTACGAACTCTCGCCTACCCAAAGTCTACCAGAAGTTGCAGACAAAATCTGGCGTGGAGAAGTTGCCCAATCTAGCTTCACCATTCCGGAAGGTTGGTCGATTAAACAGATGGCAAAATACTTTGAATCTCAAGGCTACTTCAAAGCCGATGAATTCATTGCTACAACTAAAGTAATTCCCTACGAAAAATATCCCTGGCTACCTAAAAACCTACCCCACCTGGAGGGCTTTTTATTTCCCGATACCTACAAATTACCCAGTGATAGCTTGACACCCAATCAAGTGGTGGGAATTATGTTGGATCGCTTTGCCCAGATTGCATTGCCAGTTTATCAGCAAGGAAAAGACCAAACAAAGTTAAATCTCCTGGAGTGGACAACTCTGGGCTCTATTGTAGAAAAAGAGTCTGTCATACCCCAAGAACGTCAAATCATTGCAGGGGTATTTGCGGAACGTTTGCGTCGTGGTATGAGACTAGAAACCGATCCTACGGTGGAGTATGGATTAGGGATTCAACAAACTGCCGATCAGCCCCTAACCTATGCTCAAGTGAGAACACAATCTCCCTATAATACTTATCTTAATCCTGGTTTGCCACCAACTCCCATTGCAGCCCCTGGAATCGCTAGTTTGCAAGCATCTTTGAATCCAGAACCCACGGAATACCTATTTTTTGTTGCTCGCTACGACGGTACTCACGTTTTTAGTAAAACCCTTGCCCAGCATGAAGCAGCCAAAAATGCGATTCGTCAGCAAAGGAATTCTCGGCAGTAGAAAAACTAGCAATTAATTACGGATGTAACATTTTACTTCCGTAAATAAGTAATAAGTGCCAAAAAATAATAACAAATCACCCATAACCAACTATGTCTAGGACAAAAATACTACAACCCGATCTAATTTTGGGTGGGACAATTGTGCATTTAACCCCAGAAATCATCCAGGAATACCAACTTCAAGGTTTGGTCCTAGATGTGGATGAAACCCTAGTTCCTCTGAGAGAAAAGCAAGTTTCTGAAGATGTTGTCGCCTGGGTTGAGCAAATTCGCCCAATTACTGAACTTTGGTTGGTAAGCAATAATCTCAGTGAAACTCGTATTGGTAACATTGCTCAATCTCTAGGTTTACCCTATATGCTCGGTGCACGCAAACCTTCTCGTCGCAAACTTAGAGAAGCTGCAGAAAATATGGGCTTACCCATTGAGACAGTCGCCATGGTGGGGGATCGCTTGTTTACCGATGTCTTGGCTGGTAATCGCCTGGGTATGTTCACTATTTTGGTAGAACCTATGGTGGATCCTGTGGCTGCTAGTGCTTACCCTGTGCGCAATCTAGAGGTTTGGATCTCACAAATCCTGGGTGTTTCTCTGGCAGCTACGCAACATAACTTTAACAAAACAGATAAATCGTTAAACAATGAAATATAAAGAAAAGATTACGAAGTAGTGGATCTAACAAAATTTTGGGAATAATATTAATAGTTCAAATGGGATCAGCCGATATAAAGATCCTAAATATAAAAAACACAGTTGAGAGCGCCAAGAGATGATTTTACTCCTTGGCGCTCTCATGCTATTCAATAATGGTGATTCTAGACTGCTCGAGAAATTTCTACACTCAACTAGACATCGTCATGAAGCGCAATCAATCCCAAACTTTAGTGGTCAAAATTGGCACATCGAGCCTGACTCAACCAGAAACAGGTTGGCTTGCATTATCTACCATCGCTACTCTAGTAGAAACATTGACTAAATTACGCATTCAAGGCTACCAGGTGATTCTAGTTTCTTCTGGTGCTGTGGGTGTTGGCTGCGGGCGACTCAACCTCAAAGAGCGCCCTCGGCGTATGGCGCTTAAGCAAGCTGTAGCTGCTGTTGGTCAAGGTCGGCTGATGCGAATTTACGATGATTTCTTTACTAGCTTACAACAACCCATAGCTCAAGTTTTGCTAACTCGCCGGGATTTAGTCGAGCGCAGTTGCTATGTCAACATCCACAATACTTTCCAAGAGTTGTTGGCTCTAGGGGTAATTCCCATAGTCAATGAAAATGATACCGTTGCTGTGGATGAACTGAAGCTTAAATTTGGGGACAATGACACCCTCTCAGCTTTAGTCGCTAGTTTGGTAGAAGCGGACTGGCTATTTTTACTTACCGACGTAGATCAACTGTATTCTGCGGATCCGCGTTTGGTTCCCGATGCTCAACCGATTCAACTTGTCGAGAGTCAAAATTTAGCACAATTACAAGTAGAGACTGACTCTAAGGGCTCTCAGTGGGGTAGTGGAGGTATGAGTACCAAATTAACTGCTGCTCGTATTGCTACTAGCGCTGGGGTAAGGACTGTAATTACCCAAGGCAAGGAACCCTGTAATCTTGAGAAAATTCTACAGGGGGAACTGATTGGTACTCACTTTGAAGCCCAATCTCGCATCGATAACGCACGCAAGCGTTGGATCGCCTATGGTTTAGTCCCAATGGGTAAATTATATCTGGATGCGGGGGCTGTTGCTGCAATTTCCCAGGGAGGAAAGTCACTTTTAGCGGCGGGAATTAGTTCTGTTAGTGGAGATTTTCACGCTTTAGAAGCAGTGGAATTGTGCGATCTTCAAGGTAATGAAATGGCTCGGGGAATTGTCAACTACAGTAGCGATGAAATTAGACAAATTCAGGGACAACACTCGGAGATGATTCCTCAAATCTTAGGCTATTCAGGTACAGAGACGGTTGTGCATCGAGATAATCTTGTACTGCAAGATTGAGTAGCGAGAGTTAGTCTGAGGTGAGAGGTAAAGTGCCTGCTTCTGGCGTAAGAGAGATAAAATTGTTGCTATAGGAGCAGAATCTGCTGCTCAGTTAATACATCTCGAAAACAATCTATCGCCAGAGGAAAAGCCAATGGTGCATAAAATACTTCTTGTTTCTGGAATCGGTTTTTTATTGCTAGGGTTAACTCCCATTACTCAAGCGCAATCTGAAAGTGTATCTCAACCAATTGATAGTTCTGCTACTCTTTCAGGCGATTCCCTGCGTAATTTAGACAGTCGCAGTGCGACAACGGATTATCGAACATTTTTTCCCGGAAATGCTAGATTAACTGACGGCTCAGGTTCAATTTCCACACCAAGTAATCAATCTACACCTAGTCTGGAGATTGATGAAGGAGTTGGCGTTGTCTTCGGAGATACGCTGGATCCCGAAAATGTTCAATTTTTTAACTCTAATGATTCAGATCGCGTTCAAAAAGTTAAGGTTGAATTTGAACTGGGAGAGTAAGTAATAACTTCTTAGCTACGATTAGCAAAACTTTCTCCTCATAATGAGGAGTTTTTTTATCTTTCTTACTCATTTATTGGAATTGCTGAGAAAAATCCCAATCACTTACGACAATGTGCAGTGACTAGAACTTTTTTTTTGTCGAGATTCTTGAGAAACATAACCATCTAAAGTTGCTTGCTGTAAGGTGAAAAAAGCACACAAGTCTTCAGAGTTATACTTAGTTCTTAACAGTTGTCGTAGGTGATTTTCTGCTTCTATAGTAAGGAATCCTGTAGTTAGAGCCTGTTGTACAAGCTCACTAATACTCAGACAGTGAAATCTATTACTGCGATCTAGACTGGGAACAGATTTTGTATCTAAATTAAGCAAAATTTCAAGATTATCTGCTGAAATAGCAATGAATTTCAGTCCAATCTCGTACTTGATCTGACTTGCTTCCTTGGAAGCTATCTCTCGTACCCAAGCAACTGTCGCAGTAGAGGTGACTGTATCATTACCAGGAACAAAGAATTGTACGCTTAGATGTTCACCTACCGCTAGATACTGATCGCTATAGATTCTAATTCCACCCCGACTGATATCAACGGTTTCCTGTCTAGAATGAAAGTGAGATTCAATCTGACAAGAAAGAGTTGTTGCTTTTCGAACAAACCTTCTTCTGTTTTCCATTGTGTTGTGTTGTTTCAAGACGCACCTCCTAGCTTAAAAAACATTGATTCCTTCCATTCTATTCAACAAATAATGGTCTTTTTAGGAAGCACCAAAAATTATCAAAAACTTCATTTTTTATACTTAGTAAGTTACAAAAAAATGATTGAATATTGTAGTGTTATTACTTCAGTACCTAAGTAAAAATTCTTATTTAACAAGAACTCACCTCCTGTATCGCTTAATCACTGATACGAACATATATATATTATGTCGGTTAGAATTGATTTTTTTTCTCAATTCTTATTAACTTTGAGCCTGTAGTAAAGGTTATAGTTAAATACTATTGAGTATTCTCTATCTACACAACAGGTGTTTCAATTTAGGAATTTAGTTCAAGGAAATCTCGCAGATTAATTCAGCATCATTGATGCTGATCTGGGCAATATCCCTGGCTAGCTTGTTGAGTATTAGAATGCGAGAAACAAGAAAGCCTTAACCTAATAGAGCCAAACCTTAATTTATAAGCTTCCTTGATTCGATGTCTAATTATCTGCTGATTAGTCACTTACAAGTAGTAATACCCGATACCATATGATAATTCTTCGTCGTTAACAGTTGGTGACAAAACTAAATTTTCAACTTAAATTCAATATTTATACTTAAATTTAAGATTGATATTGGAATTAGTCTAAGTAAATATTCGTAGATAAATTTTCGGTGGCTGTAGGTAAAATTAACATGGCATCACCAAAAGAGTAAAATCGATATTGCTGCTCAATTGCATCTTGGTAAAGTTGTAGAAGACGCTCACGCCCCAAGAGGGAACCTACCAGCATTAACAAGCTAGAGCATGGTAAATGAAAATTAGTAATTAAGCCCTCAACCACTCGCCAGTGATAACCAGGATAAATAAAAATATCAGTCTTACCCACAAAGGGTTTAATAGTGGATGAGTGCCCTTGCATAGCTGCACCTTCCAAGGCTCTTACTACCGTAGTTCCTACAGCAATAATACGGCCACCAGAGGCTTTAGTGTGATTAATTTGCTCTACTGTGGTTGCTGGGACCTCAATCCACTCCTCGTGCATTTTGTGAGTGGTAATATCTTCCACTTCCACAGGGCGAAAAGTACCTATTCCTACGTGGAGAGTGATATAGGCTTGCTTGATACCTGCTTGCTGTAATTTTTGCAGCAATTGTGCTGTAAAATGTAAGCCTGCTGTTGGTGCAGCTACTGCCCCAGATTTTTGAGCATAAACTGTTTGATATTGCTCTGGTAGAGAATCTCTGGAGGTAATATAGGGTGGCAAAGGTAAATGACCAGTTGCAGCTAATACTTGCTCCCAGGATTGATCTGGTGGAAATGTAAATTGTAGTATACGCCCCGCCGTTTCCTCATCTCTAGCTATTATTTTTGCTTTTAGTTGGCCAGGAGGGAAAATAATTTCTGTTCCTGGTTGCAATTTTCTTCCCGGTTTCACCAAAGCTAACCAACAACCAACAGACTTTTCTTCAAGCAATAATACTTCTACCTGTGCACCTGTAGACTTGTAACCATACAGTCTGGCAGGGATAACGCGAGTATTGTTGAGTACTAATAAATCTCCTGGTTGCAGCCAAGTTCCTAAATCGCGAAAAATGCTGTGTTGATGAGTTGTAGGGGAGTCTACTACCAGTAGACGGGAACTATCTCTGGGAACTACGGGTTTCTGGGCGATTAATTGTTCTGGTAATTCGTAGTTATAGCTGGAGAGTAATTGATCATTGGTCATTGCAAATGGATGAGAAACACTTGCTTGACACCATACACCTAAACATGAAAAAGCGCTTGAACGTCTTGCCGTGTTTCGACTTCAAGCGCCTTCCCTTACGTTTTCCTCACACACAATAGTAATTTAACCGATTCTGGATGC
>CAZWGS010000095.1:0-21265 GCA_964633315.1 uncultured bacterium
TTCATCCCACGGTTAAAACACGGGGGCTTTCAGTTTTTGTGATCTTTGGTAAAAAAGCGATTACGGGGACTTTAAAATCTAAGATTTCTACCTATCAGAGAATACCCCCATCACCAGCTAACAAACTCTGCAACGCCTCGTGCATTTGCGCTACTGTCGTTGTTGCTGTGCCAAACTGACGCACTACAATACTAGCAGCCAGATTACCTAAAACAGCCGCTTCCCAAAAAGAAGCACCAGCACACAAACTTAAAGTTAACGCTGCTACCACCGTATCTCCAGCACCAGTAACATCAAAAACATCAGTGTGATTGAAAGCAGGAATATGGGAACTATGCACTGTTGTTTCCTGGCGTTGAAACAAACTCATTCCTTCCTCACCACGGGTAATTAAGATGCACTGCGCCTGAGTTAAATCTAGTAAATCTACCCCTGCTTGCTCTAAAGTAGCACTATCGCGAATCCCATATCCCACAGCCTTTTCCGCCTCTGGTAGATTGGGAGTGAAGATGGTTGCGCCGCGGTAGCGATGTAAATCTTTTTGCGCATCTACTACAGTCAATCTGTGGGATAAAGCAGTTTCAATCACTGGCGTAGTAAAAACTCCCTCACCATAATCAGAACAAACTACCGCTTGTGCTGTAGCAATTTGAGTGCGAATATAGTCAGCTAGTTGCGTCTGCACTTCTACATCCGGTAGAGAATCCGATTTTCTGTCTACACGCACTATTTGTTGTGTCACAGACTGACGCGCATGACCTGCTATCCTGGTTTTGGTAACCGTCGTGCGTTGTGCATCCACTATCATTCCCTGGGTATCAATACTCGCCGCTGCAAAAATATCCCGCAACGCTTCTCCTTGGGAATCTTTGCCTAATAATCCTACTACCTTTACCCTAGCTCCTAACTTGGCTAAATTATAAACTGCATTCGCTCCACCGCCAGGAATTTGGCGCGTCTGTTCGTGACGTATAATCAGTACAGGTGCTTCTCTGGAAATTCGCTCTACTTGACCTGTGAGAAACTCATCTAAGGTTAAATCACCAATAACTAAAACTTGCGTTTGCTCAAAAGATGCTAACAATTCAAATAAGCGATGGCTAGAATTAGCTAATTGTTCTGGAAACGTAGTCAACGCAGACATAAAATTTCGGCAAGAATCAATAGTGATTGTCCCATCATAGAGGTAATTTGTCCTGCTGTTCCCTGTTAATTATTTTGCCAGGAAAACCTATTAAACCTCTGCGACAAAAAACGTAGGGACGTGAAATTTTATGTCCCTACAAGGGGTAAAAATTCAGATATTTTAATTTCCCCAGATGTTTATTTGTACTGTCAGTGTTCTATATTTGCTGCTAACTCTTTTTCCAGATAGGTGAGCCATTTTGCGGCTAAAGGTATCTCAGTAAAGGGAATTTTAATTGATTCTGTTGAGCTTTTAAGAATAAATTCTAAACAGGGTTTACCCTTTTTGGGCAAATTATCAGCATCTATCGGTTGATTATCTACCAATAATTTGAGCCCTTGCACATTTGCTAAATCAAAACTTTGCAATTCTTTTGGTTCCTTACGTGTCGGTTGACCCCACGTTAATTGGCTACCTTGTTTCCCCAATACAGAATAAATATCATATTTTGATTGCTCAAAAGCTTCTGACCAACTACGATAGGCTTCTATCTTTTGGAATTCATCCCAACCTTTCCAAGCTAGCCAGAAAAATATTACCAGCAATGGTAACCACAATAAACCTCTTTCCATATCTCAATGTCCAAGATACTCACTATAACTATTATCGGCGGAGTTAGGGAGCAATGGGAGCAGGGGAAGTTGGGGAAGCTGGGGAAGTTGGAGAATTCAGAAGTAATAAGTTTGATTGACAGTTAATCGCCAAAATAAACTTAATTACCTAAAAATAACCCATCTATTAATCCAATCAGCAATCAACCATCAACCATCAACCATCAACAAATAACGAACAACAAATAACAAACAACAAATTAAGATACATCCCATAAATAAATTTCTCTCCAAACTGCTCTAAAGTCGTCTACAACCCTTTTGTGTTAGAATTTTGAATGATTTTGCTATTTAGGAGTTTACCTTGGCTCCTAGCCTTTATATCGGAAAAAATCATGACAAGTAGCTACAGCGCAGAACAGATTCAAGTTCTCGAAGGTTTGGAACCAGTCCGGAAACGTCCGGGGATGTATATTGGTTCCACAGGACCAAGGGGACTACACCATCTAGTTTATGAGGTGGTGGATAATTCAATCGATGAGGCGCTAGCTGGCTATTGTACCCACATCGAAATTGATATTAACGCTGATGGTTCTGTTCAGGTTACCGACGATGGACGCGGTATTCCCACAGGTATACACCCTACCACAGGCAAGTCAGCTCTGGAAACTGTGATGACGGTGCTGCACGCTGGTGGTAAGTTTGGTGGTGGTGGTTATAAGGTTTCCGGTGGTTTGCATGGCGTTGGTATTTCTGTTGTTAACGCTTTATCCGAGTGGGTA
Organism: uncultured bacterium; assembly: GCA_964633315.1. Classification (GTDB taxonomy): domain Bacteria; phylum Cyanobacteriota; class Cyanobacteriia; order Cyanobacteriales; family CAWCAG01; genus CAZWGS01. The sequence continues at coordinate 2,520 of CAZWGS010000095.1, forward strand.
GTGGTAACTGTTCGGCGTGAGCAAAAAATCCATACCCAACGCTACGAAAGGGGTATTCCGGTTACTGAATTAGAGTCAAAACCCGACAAAGAAAAACAAACGGGTACATCTGTTAGGTTTTTGCCAGATACGCAAATTTTTAGCACAGGTATTGAGTTTGAATATACAACTTTGGCTGGTCGCTTGAAAGAGTTGGCTTATCTCAATGCTGGTGTGAGAATTACTTTCAGCGATCATCGCCAGGAAGAATCCCATGTTGAAACCTATTGCTATGAGGGTGGGATTAAGGAATATGTTGCTTACATGACTCGTGAGAAGCAGCCTTTGCATCAGGATATTATTTATGTCAATAAAGATCGCGATGGTGTTCAGGTAGAGGTAGCTTTGCAGTGGTGTATTGATGCTTACAGTGATACTCTTCTAGGTTTTGCCAATAATATTCGCACCATTGACGGTGGTACCCATCTGGAAGGTTTAAAGACGGTGTTGACTCGCACCATTAATATTGTGGCTCGCAAGCGCAATAAAATTAAGGAGAATGAGTCTAATCTTGGTGGTGAAAATGTTAGGGAAGGTTTGACTGGGGTTATTTCTGTTAAGGTTCCTGAACCAGAATTTGAAGGACAAACCAAAACGAAACTGGGAAATACTGAAGTACGGGGAATTGTGGATTCTTTGGTAGGAGAAGTACTCAATGAGTATTTAGAATTCCATCCTCAAGTAGCTGACTCCGTGATTGAAAAAGCTGTCCAGGCGTTTAAAGCTGCGGAAGCGGCGCGTCGGGCGAGAGAATTGGTACGTCGTAAGTCGGTGCTAGAATCTTCACCTTTACCTGGTAAGCTGGCTGATTGTAGTACCAGAGATCCTAGTGAGTCGGAAATTTACCTTGTGGAAGGCGATTCCGCAGGAGGATCAGCTAAACAAGGTAGAGACAGACGTTTTCAGGCGATTTTGCCTTTGCGGGGTAAGATTCTCAATATTGAGAAAACCGATGATGCCAAAATCTATAAAAATAATGAAATTCAGTCTTTAATTACCGCTTTGGGATTGGGGATTAAGGGTGAAGAGTTTGATGCTAACCAGTTGCGTTACCATCGCATCATCATTATGACTGACGCAGATGTAGATGGTGCGCACATTAGAACCCTTTTACTCACCTTCTTCTACCGCTATCAACGCGCCTTAGTAGACCAAGGTTACATTTACATCGCTTGCCCTCCACTATACAAGTTAGAGCGAGGACGTAGCCATTACTATTGCTACAGTGATAGGGAATTGCAACAACAAATTTCCCAGTTTCCTGCTAATGCCAACTATACAATCCAACGTTTTAAAGGATTGGGTGAAATGATGCCAACACAACTGTGGGAAACGACAATGAATCCGGAAACTCGCACCTTGAAACGAGTAGAAATTGAGGATGCAGCAGAAGCAGATCGCATCTTTACTGTATTAATGGGTGATCGTGTTGCACCAAGGCGAGAATTCATTGAAACCTATGGTCCAAAATTGAATCTGACGGATTTGGATATTTAAGTTACGTCAGTTTTAGATCGCAAAATATCGCAAAATAAGGAGCAGGTAGATTGATATTAATTAAACAAATCATACCTGCTCTTTAGTGTAGAGTTATACTTTTTAACCTCTACATATACACCCGTTTATTTAGGTATATATTTACTGATATAGCGCTATGCATTTAGGTTAGGACATTTTAAAGTTTTGAAACCCTGAACAATCTGCTATTGCCTGTTTCCTGTTGCCTATTCCCTCGCGCGTAGCGCTATACAAAGGTGATTTACTGCTGCGATATCAGAAGTCTGCTTCCGAACAATTAGCAATTAGTTAACTCTGCTAGCCCATTAGTGGAGTAGATGTTCCTGCTGTTTTTTGTGTTGTCTCATTATCATTATTCTTAGCCTCACTAGTTTTTTCCAGTTGTTTGAGGTGAACATTATTCACTTGAATAATAAAGTTTTCAATGGATCGCTGTGCCATTTGTTTTTGTTGGCTGCCGTCAAGTGAGCTATCACAACGATACAATTGAGTGATTCCTAAGACAAATTTCTCTTGTTCTGCTTCTAATAATTCAACGGTTTTATTCGCAGAAATAAAATTTTCCTGAAAAGGAAAGGAGGTGACAACACTAGCAACGATGGAAGCAATAGCAGGAAAAATTACAGGAAGCCATTTTAACCAACCTTGACCTGTTTCCAATTTATCTAGCAAAACTAAAATTGGTGTTACCCCAGAAAAGATAATTGTTCCTAGTTGCAAACCATAGTAAAGAATTCTCGATTTTTGTCGAGTTTTCTTGTAGTCATTAATCAACTCTTGACTATACTCTAAAGCCTTTTCTCTCGCTGTTACTATTGGATTATGGGTTAAGTTATCCTCACTACTCATGAGATAGATTTTGGCTTTTTTATTGAGGTCCAGTTTATATTTTTCTTGATGAGAATTCTGAAACCATTGTTGATTAATTAGGAACAGAAAAACAAAGAGCGCTAGGGAAATAGCAGCAATCAGGGCAAATCTTTGATCGCCTTGAATCACGAGATAAACGATACCACAACCAATACAAGTTGCTAAAAATAAATACTCCGCTACCTTCAATAAAGACAGCATACTTGTACTGAATGAAGAGGATGATTCGAGCTGAGAGTCTTTGTTTTTGATTTGATTATCTTGAGCCAAAGTATTCATTAATCAGTAAATAATTGGAGAATTTAGACTGCGATTTTATTAAATCAAGCATAAGCTATTGTTCAAATAAATATCAAGGGTTTCTGATAGCTTCATTCTAAATTAACAATTGCTTTTGCCAATTTTGACTCGTATCTACAGTAGTAACTAGGTTGGATTCTAACTCAGTAAAAGCTTCTGCAGTAGCTTGTTGTTTTTTGAGTAAATCCAATGTAGCATCGGAAATATCTCCTGTGCGAGTGAGCAAGCGATCGCGTAAGATAGATTCTGGAGCGCTGCAATGGATAATTTCCAGGGGAATGTTGTAAAATTGGGCTTGAGAAATCGCTGCTGCTCTCAATTGTTGTTGGTCATATTTAGCATCTAGAATTACTTTAAATCCTCGCCTCGCTAACTTTATCCCCAATTCCAGCAAGCATCTGTAGGTTTTTTCGCTCATTTGGGGTGTATAAATTTCCTGGTTTCCTGATTGTGCTAAAGGTATACCAGCTAGATGTTTGCGTAGTGCATCGGATCGAATCTGGATCGCACCTAGTTTTTGTGCTAAATATCTCGCTACGGTAGTTTTTCCAGATCCAGATAAACCAGACATTAAAATTAATTTACCATCATGGGAGCGAGTATATTGCCAAGCTAAATTGTAATAATGGGCTGCATTGCGCCTTGCTTTTGCCTTCGCCTCTGGAGTAACATCGGACTCATTGAGTAGGAAAGAATTTACCTTAGCCCTCACATAGGCTTGACGACTCAGATATAAAGGTAGTATTTCTAATCCTTGCCAATCGCCTGTTTGCTCGATATAGCTATTTAAAAAAATATAGCTTAAATCTTGGTGTCCTTGCGCCTGGAGATCCATTACCGTAAAAGCGATATCGTACATGACATCGACAAAACGGAAAGACTCATTAAACTCAATGCGATCAAATAGGAGTATTTTATTTTGCCACAAACAGATATTATCAAGGTGCAAATCTCCGTGACACTCACGAATCCAGCCCTGGTTTTGGCGCGCGACTAATAATTCTTTTTCTTGGGTAAAGAAATCGTCGGTAAATTGCTTAGTTTCCTCATATTGCAGTGGAGTTTGTACACTGCCAAGATACTTTTTGGTTTGTTGATAATTTTCATCAAATGCCTTCCTGATTTGAGAGACACTGCCAAAAGTATTGATGTAATTACTCCTGTGGGCTTGAGCATGAAATTGAGCCACAACCCTGCCTAATTCTTCCAGCTGTGCGCCAGTTAACTTTCCTTGTTGAAGGAGATTACCTAGTAATCCTGCTTGGGAAAATTGCTTCATTTTCAAAGCATATTCCACTATTTCTCCAGCACCATTTAAAGTAAACTTGTCACCAGTTTTAGTAATCGGCAATACTTCCAGATAAATTTCTGGTGCATTAACTTGATTGAGTCGTAATTCTTCTTGACAGAAATATTGACGAGCTGGCAGAGGGGAGAAATCTAGAAACCCAAAATTAACAGATTTCTTGACCTTGTAAGCATAATTCCCTGTGAGTAAAACATAGGAAATATGAGTTTGAACCAGCTCAATCCTCTCTTTAACCAAGTGAGGATAGAAATCTGGCTCCATCATCTGCCTAATTAAAGCAGGAATTGTGTTCAGTAGCATTTGAGTTAAACTCCTCAACCGCAATTATTTTAAAGAAGAACTTAACTCCGCTTCTTCTTGGGATAATGCTTGCTCTTTTGCTGGTTTTGTACCTTGTACAATCATTACAGAACAAGGAGCGTGGTGAGTCACATAACTACTGACGCTACCAAGGAAAATTTCCTTAATACCAGAATAACCCCGCCGTCCCATAATAATTAGATCTGCTTCCCAATTACTAGCCAAATCACAAATAGTTTTACCCGGATCTCCAGAAAGTTGACTAAACTCTGTTTCCACTCCAGCAGCAGTAGCTTCATCAGTAAGCAATCGCAATATATCCAAACCTTGTTTTGAAAAAGCTTCCCATTGTTCTTGATACTGTCTGCGAGCCATTTCATTCACTGGTTGTTCTAAAAAAGAATAGTACACAGGGAACATAGGGCTACCTTCTTCTTGGTCAGAAAGTACGTGCAGCAACATTAAATTAACATTAGTTGCCTGTGCTAAAACTAAAGCTTTGGCAAATACATCTCGACGCATTTCGGAGCGATCAATAGCAACCAGAATTTTTTCTAACATCTTCATTACCTCCTATTATTCGTGCTTAGTAAACCTTCTCCTCACTTATTACTTACGTCTAATGTGAATTAAGTTCACAAATCCTTGTAATTGCCTATGTATAGCGATTCTCATTTGGATGAGATACAAGCAAAATCCTGATTATTGTTGATGGCTGATAGTTAATCGTTGATTGAGATGTCGCTCACTAAGAAAGAGAATTGCTATAGTCCCTTTAAATATGATTAAATAGCAGACTCAAAATTATCACGCTACGAGGCTTGTTTTTAATTCACATCAGACGTTACTCCTCACTTATTACTTATTATTTATTACTTATTACTTACTCTCCGCATCTGCTACTTTGAGCCTAGTTTTGAGAACAGAATCGGGGTTAAGACTAATAGAATCAATCCCTAATTCAACCAAAAACTGAGCAAAATCTGGATAATCGCTAGGTGCTTGACCACAAATACCAATTTTCCGATGATTAGCTTTTGCTTTCTCAATCACCATCCGTATCATTTCCTTGACAGCTTCGTTGCGTTCATCGAAAATACCAGCAACTAAAGCAGAATCGCGGTCTAATCCCAAAGTCAATTGAGTTAAATCATTCGAACCAATAGAAAAACCATCAAACACTTGGCTATAGACATCAGCTAAAATCACATTGCTGGGAATCTCGCACATTACGTATACTTGCAAGCCATTTTCACCGCGCTTGAGTCCATATTTCTCCATTTGGGCTAACACTTTACGCCCTTCATTGGGTGTGCGACAGAAGGGAATCATGGGGATAACATTAATTAAACCCATTTCCTCTCTTACTCGCTTAAGAGCCTTACATTCCAAGCCAAAGGCTACACTGTATTGAGGATCATAATAACGAGAAGCACCCCGCCAACCCAACATCGGGTTTTCTTCCTTGGGTTCAAACTGTTTACCACCAAGGAGATTGGCGTATTCATTACTCTTAAAATCCGACATCCTTACCACTACAGGTTTGGGATAAAAAGCAGCCGCAATCATTCCTATTCCCTGCGCTAGCTTATCGACAAAGAAATCAGGTTTATGTTCATATAAAGCCGTTATTTGAGCAATCCTAGCCTTCACAGCCCCATCTTGCAATTCGTCGTAGTGAATTAGGGCAAGAGGATGGGTTTTAATCTGATTGGCAATGATAAACTCTAATCGTGCTAAACCGACACCATCACAGGGCATAGCTGCTAAACTGAAGGCTTCTTCTGGATTACCCACATTCATCAAAATTTTGGTGCGCGTGGATGGTAGGTTATCTAATTGGGTTTCTTGCACTGCAAAGGGTACTAAACCAGCATAAACTTTTCCCTCTTCTCCCTCTGCGCAGGAAACAGTTACTGATTGTCCAGTATACAAATCCTTGGTGGCGCTACCACAACCTACGAGGGCAGGAATTCCCATTTCACGGGCTATAATTGCAGCATGGCAAGTACGTCCTCCTTGATTGGTAACGATAGCACTTGCTTTTTTCATAATTGGTTCCCAATCAGGATCCGTTTTATTGGTAACTAAAACTTCACCAGGTTGAAACTGAGTAATTTTGTAAACATCTTCAATTACTCTGGCTTTCCCTTGTCCAATCATTTCTCCTACTGCACGACCTGTGGTTAAAATAGGTGCACTACCTTGCAGTTGGTAAGTGGTAATGATGTTATTTGCTTTCTGGGATTGAACGGTTTCTGGACGAGCTTGAACAATAAATAATTCTCCACTAATACCATCTTTTGCCCATTCAATATCCATTGGCGTATAAACACCACGGACTTGGGAATAGTGTTTTTCAATTAAACACGCCCATTTACCCAAAATGAGGATTTCTTCGTCGCTAATCGCAAACTGATGACGTTGGGCTAGGGGAACAGGTACATTCTTAGTTAGTTTACTACCGCCCACATCGTAGACCATTTTTATCTCTTTGCTACCGAGGCGTTTTTCGAGGATGGGGCGATAGCCTTGTTGCAATGTGGGTTTGAAGACAAAATACTCGTCGGGGTTAACTGCGCCTTGCACTACGTTTTCCCCTAAACCATAGGCTGCGGTAATTAGAGCTGCATTCTTAAAGCCTGTTTCTGTGTCGATGGAGAACATGACGCCAGAAGTAGCTAGGTCTGAGCGTACCATTTTCTGGACACCTACAGAAAGGGCAACATTGAAGTGATCAAACCCTTTGATGGTACGGTAGGAGATGGCACGATCTGTAAATAGAGAAGCAAAACACTTATGACAGGCTTCTAGAACAGCTTTGACACCGTGAACATTAAGATAGGTTTCCTGTTGTCCAGCGAAACTAGCGTCTGGTAAGTCTTCTGCAGTAGCACTTGAGCGCACAGCTACATCGGTGCAGTATTTAACTGTATCATTTGCTGCTGATGATTCACATAAAGATGCATTAGCGTCATAGCGCTGGCATAATCTTATGTAAGCATTTTTAATCGCTACTTCTAATTCTAGAGGAAAAGAAGTATTCAAAATTAAGGCTCTAGCTTGCTTACCACGCGATCGCAAGTTGCTAACATTTTCCACATCTAGATCTGCAAAAATCTCTCTCAGCTTGCTTTCTAAGCCTGCTTTTTCTACAAAATAGCGATAGGCGTAGGCGGTAGTGGCGAATCCTGTAGGTACATTCACTCCCTGGGGAATTAACTTCCCAATCATCTCACCCAAGGAAGCATTTTTACCTCCGACGAGGGGAATGTCATGAATACCAACTTCTTCAAACCAAAGAATTAAAGCCTGTTTTTTGGCTGCTGGAGATAGGCTTACTTGTTCTATTGTTGCTTGTTTCATAAACTCAGACTCCTGGTAATGATGTTGAGTTAACTAAAGCTAGATAGCCAAGAGTGCACTTTTAACTTGTCTTACTTTTTTTATAGACCAACAATTTGAGGAACTTGTGAGGAAGGGAAAACGGGCGATTTTCTCACGATAAAAAATTATAGTTAAAAATCAAGATATTTTAATTTACCCAGAGATTTTGTCTGTGCAACAGACTCAGATTCCTCGCCTTATGCATATATAAATTTACTTTGCAACTATCTAAAGGTAGTAAATTTAGTTCTCTTTCGGGTAACACAATCAAATGAGAATTTGCTGAATTGCGTTTAACCCACCATTATAGTCATTATTTGGTTCGGTGATCCGCCTTGGAATCAGGATTTTTTACCGTCATCATGTTAGTAATAGGGTCACAAAAGCTTGGTACAAGTTGGATTACGGGAATAATCAAGAAAGTAAAAAATGTGAACTTTTTTAGCTTTACGAACGTCTAAAAATGTAATATCATGGAACAAAGTGAAGTCGTTATGAGTTTGTTTTATATGCTTGTCACTCAAATATTAGCAACAGATTTAGAGTAAACCCTTCAGTGCTCAAGCAAGAGGGCGAATAATTCCAGGTTGCCTTGTCCACTTATCAAACATAGCCAAGATCATCTACGTCTTTGGCTTGAGGTTAAAAACATCATGTCATCAAGTATTCCACCGCAACACAGATTTTCCTACCAACTAAACGAAGGTAAAAAGTCCAATTAATCTTTCCTGTGCCTTTATTTCCCTTCGATCCGGCGACAGAAATACTTAATCAACTACGGAGTCAAGATTGTACTGATGCCCACTGTTAAAATCAACTCAAAAAAAGAAAAAGCCACCTTGTCAGCAGATATGGTGCGCACCTACCTTCATGAGATTGGTCAAGTACCTCTATTAACTCACGAACAAGAGATTGTTTATGGAAAGCAGGTACAAAAAATGATGGCACTGCGCGCGCAAAAGGTCAAATTAGCCAAAGAATTGGATCGCGAACCAACTGTGACAGAATGGGCAAATTCTCTCCAAATGAGTGAAAGTGAACTCAACGCCACACTGGTTAAGGGAAACCGGGCGAAGCGAAAAATGGTGGAAGCAAACTTGCGTTTGGTGGTGTCGATTGCGAAGAAATATCAGAAGCGCAATATGGAATTTCTGGACTTAATTCAGGAAGGAAGTTTGGGTTTAGAAAGAGGTGTGGAAAAGTTTGACCCCACCAAAGGTTTTAAGTTTTCTACCTATGCTTATTGGTGGATTCGCCAAGCGATTACTCGTGCAATTGCACAGCAGGCGCGGGCAATTCGTCTCCCTATTCACATCACCGAAAAACTCAATAAAATTAAGCGAGTGCAAAGGGAATTATCCCAAAGATTGGGACATAGCCCCAGCAGCAGTGAAATCGCCAAGGAGTTGGGTTTAGAAGCTGCTCAAATTCGGGACTATTTGAGTGTTTCTCGTAAGCCTATTTCTTTGGATGTGCGTGTGGGTGATAACAACGATACGGAGTTATCAGATTTGTTGGAGGATCAGGGAATTTCTCCTGATATTTATATTACCCAAGAGTCTTTGCGACAAGATTTATCTAATTTGATGGCGCAGTTAACGCCTCAGCAGCAAGAGGTACTTTCTTTGCGTTTTGGTTTGCAAGATGGTAAGGAACTTTCTCTGGCAAAAGTGGGTAAAAAGTTGAACCTTAGCCGTGAAAGAGTGCGTCAACTAGAACATCAAGCTTTGGCTCAATTGCGTAAACGTCGTGCTCAAGTTCAAGAGTACGTTGCGGCTGGTTAATTCCCTCTGAGTCCTAACTCGAATTAAGGGCGGTAGGAAGCGATTCTTATCGCCTTTTTCTGGTTGCTTTCTCCTTATTTAGAGTATATTAAAATTGCATTCTCACGCGATTTTTTATATGGCTGGCAAAGGCTTTTCTGCTCAAGAATCTAACTGGAAAAAGCAAGCACAGAATTTTTGGCAACAGGGAAAATACGGACGAGCGGCTGAACTTTACGAACAGGCAATTGCTAAAGAACCGAAAATTATTTCTTATTATTGGAATTTAGGTTTACTGCTATTGCTACAGGGAGAAGAGGGTGAAGCCCAAGCAACTTGGGTGATCGCAATGACAGAAAGTGAGGCTAATGATATCGAGCTTTTGGTGCAAATTATAGGGAAAGAGGCTTCAAGACAAGCGAGTTTGGGTAATGAACAGATGGCTTGGGTTCTGAGGCAAAATCTCAAAGAAATTGACCTCGAGAATGTCAATAATTTGTTGGAGTTGGTTCAGCTTTCTGTCAAGCTTCAATTAATGGCAGAAATTGAACCAATTTGGTCTCAAATTACGGCAATTTTATCTGAGTCCAAAGGTAATTTTGATACCAATTTATTACTACAGGTGCTTCAGCAACTGCTGGAAGAGCAGCCAGGGAAATCGCAAACGTTGGCATTGGCTACAACTTGTGTTGACTTGGTGGATATTTCTTCAGATTATGCCCAAGCTTTAACTAAGGTTTTATTTCAAAGGATTGATTTTTTAGTCCAGAGTTTAAATCCTCTAGTTGCAGTTAAGTTTGTTGAGTTGTGTCTCAAGATTCAGCCACAAAATATTGCTTTGTTGGCAAATGCTACCAATTTATACCAAAATTCAGGGCGGTATCTAGAAAGCATTAAATATGCTCAGGAGCAATTAAAATATGCCCAGAGTTTGGTAGACCAGATTGCTGCTTACTATCTCCTGGTTCGAGGCTTCATGAAAGCTGGTGGACATTGGCAAGAAGCGCAGGAAAATTATCAGCAAATGCAGCAAAAAATGGAGCTTTTGATTGAAAAAGGTGATGATGTTCCCGAGAATCATTTGCTGAATTTAATGATTACTGTGCCTTTTTCTAATTACTTAGCTGATACACCAAAAAACAGTCATGAGTTCCGTAGTCAAATAGGCAGTTTTTGTCAGGCAAGATTGCAACAAAAATACCAGAAGCAAGTTAATAAATTTAAAACAGCCCACGCAAACAGAGAGAGGGATAATTTACAGCCTCCTCTACGTATTGGCTATATTTCTAACTGTTTTTATCGCCATTCTGTAGGTTGGCTGGTGCGCTGGCTGCTACAGCAGCATGACAAAAATAACTTCCAAATTTACGCCTATTCTCTAACTAAAATTAAAGATGATGTACAGCAGGGTATTGCTCAAAGTGTATCCCAATGGCGCGATCTTTCCCTAACATCTCATTTTGCAGCTATCGCCGAATGCATCGCCGAAGATGAAATTGATATCCTTGTAGATCTCGATAGTGTCACCGATAGTAGAATTTGTGGTGTCATGGCTTTGCAACCAGCGCCCATTCAGGTAACCTGGTTGGGTTCTGATGCTTCTGGAATTCCTGCTATCGACTATTTTATTGCCGATCCTCAGGTTTTACCGTCATCCGCTAAGGATTATTATGCAGCAAAAATTTGGCGCTTACCCCAAAGTTATATTGCGGTGACTGGATTCGAAACGGGGGTTCCTACCCTACGCCGAGAGCATTTAAACATACCTGATGATGCTGTGGTGTATCTCAGCGCACAATCAGCTTATAAGCGCAATCCTGATACTGCAAGATTGCAAATGCGTATTCTCAAAGCAGTACCTAATAGTTATTTTTGCATCAAAGGTTGGGCAGAGGAGGAAGCGATTAGGAACTTTTTTACTCAGATAGCGAAGGAGGAAGGTGTGGCGACAAATCGCCTGCGTTTTTTGGGGCGAGATGCTTCGGAAATGCTGCATCGTGCTAACCTGAGTTTGGCAGATGTGGTACTAGATACCTATCCCTACAATGGTGCAACAACTACCCTAGAAACTTTGTGGATGGCGATTCCTTTGGTAACACAAGTGGGGGAACAATTTGCTGCTCGCAATAGCTATACCATGATGTTAAATGCAGGAATTAGTGAAGGTATTGCTTGGACGGAACAAGAGTATGTGGAATGGGGAATTCGCTTCGGAGGTGAGGCAAAATTACGTCAAGAAGTATCCTGGAAAATGAGACAAGGGAAGCAAAATGCTCCTTTGTGGAATACGAAGAGTTTTACTCAACAAATGGAGCAAGCTTATGTACAAATGTGGCATAAATCCAGGGGAGGTCAGCAAGAAATATCTGCTGGTGCACCAGGAATAAAATTACATATTGGAGGCAAAGAAGCTCATCCGGAATGGAAAATATTTGATATAGAATCTCGTCCTGAAGTAGATTTTGTTGGTAATGCGGCTGATTTAAGTCAGTTTACTGATAATTCCATTCAGGAAATTTATGCGAGCCATGTCTTAGAGCATTTTTATTATGGGTTAGGTAATGAGTTAATTCTGGTATTAAAGGAGTGGTATCGCGTGCTGCAACCAGGAGGAAAGTTAATGATTAGTGTACCTAACCTACAGATTTTATGTCAGCTATATAGTCAAGCTGAATTATCTGTTCAGGAAAAATATCATCTGATGCGGATTATTTTTGGTGGGCAGACTAATGAGTATGATGTGCATAGGGCAGGGTTGGATTTTGATATTATTCAGCTCTATTTAAATCAATCGGGATTTAAGCAATATCAGCAGGTGGAAGAATTTAATTTATTTAGTGATTGTAGTAACTTGCGTCTTTTCGGTAAGTTAATCAGCCTGAATGTTGTGGCAGTAAAGTAAAATAAAAATTTATGAGTTCGCAGATTTCGAGTAATATTATTTGGCTCGCATCCTACCCTAAATCAGGAAATACTTGGGTGCGCTTTATTTTAGCTAACTTGTTATGGGGAAAACCAGAAACAACGGCAGAGGTAGAACAGGCGATTCCTGACTTACATTGCTGTTTAGCCAACAAGAATGGTATTACTCTAGATGCTCTTTTATCTCAGGATAATTTGGTAGTTAAAACTCACTTCCAATTTCCTGTCTTTAAAGCTAAAGCATTAGAGAAAGTTCGAGCAGCAACTACTGGTTGTATTTACGTGTTGAGAAATCCTTTAGATGTAATCGCTTCTAACTTAAACTATCGCTTACTACAAGGGTATAGTAATTTGAGCAGCCAGGAAATTGAACCATTTTCTAATCATTATATAAATGATTTTATTGCCAAGAAAGGAGACCAAAGCTGGTCTAAATTTGGTTTTGGGAGTTGGGAAGAAAACGTAAATTCTTGGTGTTTGCAGCAACATAATTTTCCTACTCTTGTCATTCGCTACGAAGATTTAATTGAAAATACGGCTTTTGAAGTGCGAAAAATTTGTGATTTTCTCGGTTTAGATGCCAATGAGAGGGAATTGGAAACAGCGATAGCCAATTCTTCTTTTTTGGAGTTAAAAAAGCTGGAAGATAAAGTAATCGCGAACCAGGAAACAGGAATGTTTTATAACTCATCCTACGCAGACGCACATCAAGCTGGATTGCGATTTATTAATCAGGGTCGAATCGGGGAAGGCAAAAGGAAATTGTCTGCACAGCAGAGGTATAAAGCTGCAATCGCCTTTGCGCCGTTAATGGAAAAATTTGGTTATGGGGAATAGTTTTATTGGCAAGGATTCTATTAAGTCAGCTAAAACAAATTTAGTTCTAAATCATTTCTCGAACTTAGTTGTAAAAATTGGATTCATACCATTTTGATAAATTGCTGCTATGGAAAAATATTTACCTGACAAGGGTTTACAGCTACTCATTTGTAACATTATTTTATGAAATTGTATTTAGATATAATTTATGCCTCCGTAAACCTTTATTTACCCATATGAAATTGCCATTCTATAACTCCAGCTGAATCCTCTAAAAGACTGGAGCACAAACAAGCACTACTATGAACAAATTCGAGAGCTTATGGTGAGTTTTCTGCTTTTATAGCAAAATAGCGTTTCTCAGAATCATGAAGTACATCTAACAACTGTCTGTCTTACCATATGCCTCAAAAAAAAACTTTGTATCTCACTAGTATGAGAATTGCTATACGCATCTAGGCTAGGAAATTGATAGGAGATAAAAACATTTTCTAGTAAAACCTTTGCTTGTTACCTATTGCCTACGCGTAGCGCTATATAGTTATTTCAGTTTAGATTGAGACAGACGTTTCTACTGTAAAGGGCTACAGATAGAAGTTTTTCGACAGAAAAGTGTTTCATTCTTATTTAAAATGACTATATAATCCACAATCGTTTACCCTCATGAAGGAATAAAGAACCACAGCAAAGTAGAATACCTTGTTCATCTTGTTGGCGGAACCAAGCAATTTGCTCTTGATTGTGTTCAGGATGTTCTTTTTTCTATTCGTAATCTTCTGGGACAGTTGCAACAACAACAGTAAATAATTTAGTCATAATTGTATTGTTTTTCTCTGGCTGTTTTAGTACCAAAAATGCTGATAAATAATGCTTCACTATGATGCTCTCATCCCGCCGTAAAACTACCGAAGTAAAATAACGGTAAATCAAAAAATAACTGTTGTAGTTAGGTAATCATCGACTGGGAAGAAAGTATAGCGCTACGGGGTTAAGTTAAGACATGTAATTGTTCCTCGTTTACTGTTTTTTGTTTACTTTTAACCGATAAATGGTGTCCTAACGTATATCCGTAGAGCTATACAACTAATTTTCTGCTATGTATCAGTTAATAATTGGAAAACTACCAACTCTTTTTAATAATCAATTTTGTAGAAAATATAGGGATTATCTTTCTTAGTGAGCTACATCTCAATCAACGATTAACTATCAACAGCTCGCGCGTTCCCTCGCAAAGTTCGCCGGGTTCCCTCGCCCATCAACAAAAATCAGAATTTTGCTTGTCTTGCAGTTAAATGGGAATCGCTATAAAAGTATTTATTGAAGTAAAAGTGAGCTAGATCACTGTTTAATGCCCTAACCTATTTTAGATGAAAAATTTTAAACCAAAAAGTACCCTTAAGGGTAATGGCAAGTAGCTAGTTTTTATTTAGCTTGAATATAACCTCTAAAATCAAATTGCTAACGTGATATCACAGTGAAGTAATCAAAATGTTAGCATTAGAAACTCAACCAAAAGTTACAACGACGAACAACATTTTCTTTGTTAGTAAAGAGGGATGAAACCCAACATAAATAGAGACTTTGTTGAATTGATGCTAATAATTTATCCCTTTGATTCTGATTTGTTTGCGACGCAAAGTAAATAGAAATAAGGATATTGATCAATCCCATCATCTAGTCCAAGCTAATCACGCTGCGACTATTTTTGGATCAGAAAACATTCAAAAAACAACAATCTCCAATACCGAAACCCCGGTTACTTCTTACTTCTCACATATTTTAATTAAAATGCTGGAATTCAAACCACAATTCATCAACGGTATATCTATATTCCCAGACGATGCAGACCCTCTGTTGTACTATTATCTGCCTGTAATGCCAAAGTTAGAGCAATTCCAGTTGATTAAGTATCCAGGAGAAACCAATCGTGGTGGTTTGTTGAACTTGGAAGTGAGTTTAAGCTTACCAGAGAAACAACTCAAAGAGGTACAACGTAACCTAGGAGGTGAAGTGAAGTTAAAACCTATTCCCTCCATTGCAGCTCAAGCTAGCTTACTATTTTTCGACCGTGAATTACCACCGCGTCAACCAGCTTTATATGCAAATCAGCAAACGATATTTACAGTGGAATTGGATCCTGGGGAAACTTTGCTACTCGAACAATCTTTGCAAAAGGGAAAAGTTACACCTCTAGGAATTATCTACGCCCTTGATTACCTTAGCCTGAGACCAGCTTACACCTTTCACCTCCAAGCCAATTGGGAGAAAATACAAAAGCGATTGGAGGAAAAATTTAGCGCTGATGCTATTTTTCTGCAACTTGAGATTGAAAGGGTAGTGGAAGATTTAATCAAACAAGGTTTGATTGTAATTGAATTCGATACCTTTAACACAAAAGGAATTGAAGATCGCGATAGCTTACTCGATGAAATACAAGCAATGGTTTTACACACCTTCTTTACACCCAGATTACAACCCATTGCGATGCCTAAGAGCAATAGTATCTCTTTTCTCCCTGGTTTTAGCTATCACCAGATTGACATCAATCAGATTGATAATCGCTGGCTCAATGTTCGTGTTAATGAAAAGATGGTGGTAAGAAAAACTCTTTATCCCCAGGGTAATCTGATTCTTGCAGACATTGACCCCAAGAATTTAATAACAACTCTAGATGAAGATGATCTCCTCTTGCGTCAACGTCGTCTGGAGGTGATTTCTCGCGCTGATTTTGAGACAGATGGAATCGCCAAAATTAGTGTCACTTTAGAATACGGTAATCGCATCGAGACAGTAATACTAAATAACTCCAGCGCCAGGGAAATAATAACCTGGAATGGGGAAGGGATGCGAGAAGTAAAAGTCAAGTATCAGGTTAGTTTCCAAAATGGGGAAGCAGATATTGAATCGCCCCAAACAGTTACAAAATCTGACTTTTTTGAGGTATTTCCCCGCCAACTATATCGTCTCACCACCATACCAATTATCGCTCCCAATTCTATTTTTGGGGATAGGTATGATGCAGTCCAAGTCAAAACCCGTTACTGCGATAGAGAATGGATTTTTTATCTCGATCAACAGCAACGGGAACAAACTTGGAATCTCCTGATTCGCGATTCTCTCTCACCCCGCTTTCAATACCAAATTAGTTATCAAGCAGCTTTAAGAGAAGATTTAGTCACTCCTTGGCTAGAATCAGAAAACGAAATTCCACTGCACAATCCCTCTTCTCACAAACGTAGCTTAAAACTAATTTCCCTTGTAGAAGTTAGTCCATAAACTAACCATCAGAAGGTGTTTTAAAAGCAGAAGCAACACTTTACTAATTCCTCTTCTGTCAAACTCCTAAAAAAGGGAGTCAAGCCCTGATTCTCTAGTTAGTTATTGTTGGCTGTAATGACGTAATTACTTCACAATCCCCGAAACTGACAGAAGAGGTTTATGTAGGAACATATCAATTTTATGTTCCTACTCTAAGCTGGTTTATGGGCAATCCAATACTTACTCATAAAGTGATTTTGAATCGCGATCTTCTCAAAGCCAACCTGCTTTAATCTTTCCACTAAATCATCGCTAATATAGCTACGATAGTAAGGTTCGTGGAAAGTGAGAGGGAAATTCGCCATCATCGGTTTAAATTCCGGTGAATCAATTGCTTGAACAGAATCGCAAATCACAAAAGTTCCCCCTGGTTGAGTTACCCGAAAGCACTCTTGAATTACGTTTTGGCGCGCTTCGGGTGGTAATTCGTGGAACAAAAACACACTAGTAACACCATGGAAATAATTATCCTGATAGGGTAATTCTTCAGCATTTGCTTGCGCCAATTGAGGTAATTCCCCAGGATTCTTCGCAAGTAATTGGTTTGCTTTGCGCAGGTAAGCAGGAGATAAATCCACACCAAAGAGAGAAGTTTCCGGAAAAGCGCCACGTAACATCTTTAGTGTACGACCTGTTCCGCAAGCTACATCCAAAATTTTCAGTTGCTTGTCACCAGCAGCAGCCAAACCTTGAAGTTCCGCTTTCAGAGGTGCTAAGATGCGCCTACGCATCGCATCTGCTGAACCATTGAAGAGAATCTCCACCTGCAAGTCGTATAGATTAGCAGATTGGTCACTCAGATAGCCATCAGTTTGATGGTGAAAGTTTTGCAAGTAATAACCAGGATAGCCTTCCTGGTCAATTTCCGGGCTAAACTCCTGATATTGCTTATTGTTAAGACGCTGCCAAATAGAAGGCATATCCAGCCATACTCCTGGATAGTAACGCCAGAAATCTTCCCAGGGATTATCAAAAAGTAGCTCAACAGGATAAACTCCATCTTGAGCATCTTGCCAATCAACTTCCAACATCTGGTTGAGTTTGCTTTGGATGTGTGCCAATAATTGGGGAGATATAGCTTCAGTTTCTCCCCTACCACGTTTCACAAACAAGTTGGTTAAGCGTGTACTCAAGGTTTTGTGGGTTAAGCCAAAGTAGCTCTTGCCCTGCTGAAATAACTGGTAAGATAGCTTAGATATTGTGCTAGCTACGGGGTCAATTTGTTGCTCAAGGTTAGCGGTATATCGCATAGGTCAGGGATGGAAATATCGCAGATTATCGGTGAAATGTAAAACTAATCCTTGCTGCCTTTATTCTTTGACAGCGATTAACTTTTGTATCTTTTTGTAAAGATATTATAGTACTATTTCATGCTCTGAGGGGTGCTGAGTCCAGGAGATTCTACCGAAAGCAAAGGAAGTTGGGGAAGTTGGAGAAGTAATAAGTAATAAGTAATAAGTAACGTCTAATGTGAATTGATCGCTAGAACTATTGGTATTACGTTCATCGTCTGGAAGATTAAATTTTAGACAATGCTCAAAAGCCTCATAATATGGAACTTTTTTCTAATTCCCCCAATCTCGGAAAACTTTGTGGGAATTAAACAGCACTGCTGGGCAGGGGAAGAGTTAGGATTAGACCAATGGTAAATATTACGGTTTGTTTCTTTGTCTGACAAAAAGAGGACTCAAGCTCAGGTAATCCCGTATCCTCTTAAGGATCTCTGATATGAGTCCATCAGCCATGTACAAACCGTTTCTGGCACATTTAGAAAAATCTTTATTCAATAAATTTAATTTAAAAAAGCGAGATATTCCTGCGGGACTGGAGATGAAGATCAGTGATCGCGGACGTAATCCAGCTACGATCCGTAGTTGGTGCTATGAATGCGAACAATTGCGTAAAATCCGCTATACCTATATCGATGCAGGTGAAAGCGCACAAATCTTTAACAGCGTAATCTATCCTAGTTATGATTATGATTTGCCACTGCTAGGAATTGATTTTCTCTCCTTTGGCAAAGTTAAAAACCTGGTTGTACTCGACTTTCAGCCTTTATTCCAAGACGAAGCATATCAGAAGAAGCATATCTATCCCCTTAAGAAAATACACGAGAAATATCCAGACTTAGCACAGGGTTTGGAGATGAAATTTTACGATGCTAATCAATATTTCTCCAAGTACTTGATTTTTGCCAAAAC
>CAZWGS010000096.1:0-20732 GCA_964633315.1 uncultured bacterium
GTATAGCGCTACGGATATACGTTAGGACACCATTTATCAGTTAAAAGTGAACAAAAAACAGTAAACAAGGTAAACAATATAAAAAAAATTCTTTTATTTTGTTGCCAGAAATATGTTTCTTAATGGGCTAGCCAGAGGCTAAGATCTGTTGCTAATAAGTCCTGTAATTTGAGAATATCTTCGCGGTAATATTCCTGCAAATGTTTACGATCTTGCTCAGTTAAGGCTAACTTATTTTTATCACCTGCATTCAAATTAATTAAGGAAGAGCGTAGATTTTGCCGACTCTTCTCTGGTAAAAACAAACCTAGCAAATTAGCCGCAGATTTTCGCAAGGGATTTTGTTTTCGCAGTAGTTTATTTACCCATCTGGATTTAGGAACTTGAGCTGTTTGTACTTTGCATGACATATCTGGACAGAAGCTGTCATCAACACCAAGAAAACGATAAAAATCCTGCATTATAGCTAAAGGCTTTTGGCAAAAATCATCGTAAAGATAAACTTTAATTTTCTCTTTGCCAAAGGTGTCTATGAAGTGTTTAATTTGAGTGTAGTATAGTCCTTTTCGCAACATAAAACTCCTTGGTCTTTGTTGCACGGTTTCAGCAATTGTTAGTTGCTGATCTAGCTCATCTCGAATGTGCATCAGATAGTCAGAATAAGCTCTGTCGATAGGATTGCGTAAAAAAGCAATCATTTTTGCCTCTGGTAGATAGTGTGCAATACGCTCTGAGGAGGACTGATAATGAAAAAGATAATTGGGAGAAGCTTCACCAATAGCAATTTCATCTTTCACACCTTGAAACAGCTGGCAATATTTTTCCCAATTATCAATTTGGTAGCGATTTTTAGCTTTAGTTTTTGAGCTAGCTTGATTCCAATCTTGTTCCAGAAAATTAGTTTCCTTCACTGGACTCATGTAAATTTGAGGATGCTGCTTGAGATAGTTATAAATTGAGGTAGTGCCTGCTTTTTGAACGCCAATTATCAAAAAGTTTGGTGTTGTCATGATGTCAACCCTTAACTATTAGTATTAAAAAAATTAAAATTCAAAACAATTAGTAAAAATCTGAATCCTAACTAGCTTTTGCCCTTCGATTGCCAATTAGAGAAATCAAACTACTAGCAATTTTCCGCAGTGCGATCCAGAATTGTTCACCAAATAAATTCCAAAAATAACCATATTTAGGAAAATGTTTTGCGAGTAAAGCATCTGCGAGAAATATCAGACGGAACTCACGTTTTATGCTTTGGGGTTGAACGACATATCTTGTTTGTTCTGGTCCTGGCATCCAGTGACCAATAATTGCATTCTCTTGGAAAAATTTAGCCTGAATAAATAATCCTAGTAATCTATCTAGACTCCAAAAGGGAATCCAATTAAACTCTCCCAGTAAATGCATTGCCAAGCCTAATTCACTGAGAGTTTGTTGCAAAAGATCATTACGCCAAACCTTAAGATTGAAGTTTTCAATATGTGCTCCATGCATATCTTTTCGTTGCAGATAGGGAGTAAAGAGATAGCGCAGATCGAATTTATTAGTTAGAGGAGCGATGGGTAATTTGAGGAGAATCTTTTTCTTGTCCTCTTTTTGCCTTCTGCTTACAGCTTTTAACTCGTTGATATTAGGAATTTCTGCCCAATCTTGTTGCAAGCGTTCTTGATCTCGATAGTCTATTCTAGCTTGGCGCAATCTGAGCACCCAACTCTCAGGAAATAATTGGAAATAATCTGTAACTAAATTGGCAACTTTGGGGTGAATGAAATCATCATCATCTAAAGCAATAACGTACTCTCCAGAAGCATTCAAAAGTCCCATAAACCTTTGGCATACTTCTCCTTTGTAGGGACTGACTATAGTTTTCAATCTGTAATCAGAGATTGATTTAGTTACTACTCCAGGGGGATAAACTAAAACAAATTCTATATCCCCCTGTATCTTCAATAATTGTTCTAGCCAATAATCAGAGAAATTTCCTCTGGTGGGAGTAACAATTGAAAGTAGAACCCTTTTATTCATAGCTCAAATCCAAGTAAAGGTTTAAATACACCGTGTGAACAGATTTTATTGATTATTTCAAAAACATGGGAGTAATATCAGCAAGACTAACATAGTAAAAACACTAGTTTTTTTAGTGCTATTTAGGAAATATCCTTGTTGTCAAGGAAGTCTGATTTGGCTAGTTGATTTACTATTGATTTAACAAAACTAATCCTTTAGCTTCCATTTCATAAATTTACCCACAGTTCTCGGTACACCATATAACTTGCTGAAAAACAAATTCCAGAAGTAGCCATATTTAGGAAAAGTTTTAACTAGCAAAACATCGGAAATAACATGAAAACGCGGTGGTTTGAGTACAGGATCTTTGTCAATGTATCTAATTTGTTCTGGTTTAGGCATCCAATGACCAATCATGATCTCTTTTTCAAAGAATTTTGCTTGAACAAATAAACCACATAATCTGTCAAAACCACTGGAGGGAATCCAAGTGAGTGCACCGAGAATTTTTGTCGCCTGTGCCAGACTAGGAAGTGCTTTTTGAACTAATTCATTTTGCCAAACTATATTATTAAAATTTTCAAAATGATAACCTTCATTATCTGTTCTTTCCGTAGAAGGTAAAAATAGATAACGTGAATTAAATTTTTTATCTAAAGGAGCAATGGGAACTTCCAGTAAACCTTTGTAATTACCTCTTTGATAAGGATAGGGATTTTCTGGTGTCTGACGACAAACTTCTAATTGATTAAGATCAGGAATAGAAGACCAATCACTCTTGATTTTTTCTTCATCTTTATTGTTAATAACTAGCTTATTCAATCGCAGAACCCAAGACTCAGGAAATCTCTGAAAATAATCATGAGTTAACTGACAGATATCTGGATGAACAAAATCATCATCATCTAGAGCTAAAACATATTTTCCTTCCGCATTCAGTAAACCAATATATCTTTGTATCATTTCACCTTTATAGGGGCTGATTACGGTTTTCAGACGCGGATCGTTAATATTTTTAATTTTGCTTTGTAGAGGATAAACAAGAATAAACTGTACATCTCCCGTAATTTTTAAAAGTTGCTCTAGCCAATAATCAGAAAAATTGCCCAAGGTGGGTGTAACAATTGATAGCAGAGGTTGATAGTTCATTTTGAAGCAGATTAAATTTGACTTGATATTGACAACAAATAGTTAATTGTCTAGGTGTTTTCTTCACCTCAATCCAGTTTTACCTTAGGTTTTACACTACTGTATAGTTAATTAAATCCATAAAAATGAAAATTTTAATGCTCTCCTCCACCTTTCCCTATCCACCTAGTCGTGGTGGTACGGAGGTGAGAACTTTTAATTTACTTAAACACTTGCAACAAAATCATGAAGTAACTTTAGTCACCCAGCGCCATTCAAAAGTTACAGATCAAGAAGTTGCGCAGTTGCGTAATTGCGTCCAGGAATTAGCAATATTTCCTCTTCCAACACAACCAAAAGTACACTCTGGTATCAAAGGTTGGTTAGATAAATTGGGGCGTTTTAGTGAAGCAATAGTGAAAGCCACACCTCCCAATGTTTTGTATCGCTATGCACCAGAAATTCAACAGTGGCTCGACACCCGTGTAGCCGAGGGTAAATATGATGCGATTACCTGTGAACATAGTGTCAATGAAATTTATATCAGACCAGAATTTAGCCAATCAGTGCGCACAGTTGTCAATATTCACAGTTCCCTCTATGGTTGGGTAAATAGCCATCTAGAAATGGGTGCATCACCAAATCCATTACGAGATCGCCTCTATCTACAACTACTGCTAGCTCGCTACGAAAAACGCTACTGTCGCAAATTTTCCCAGATTGTGGTCACAACTGAAGATGATGCCCAGCAAATGCGCCAATTTAGCCCCCAGACTCCGGTACAGGTAATTGCTAATGGTGTGGATTTAGGTTTATTTCCCTACCGCAAACAAGATCCAAATGGTAAAGGACTAATTTTTGTGGGTGCAATGAATGCGGAACATAACATTGATGCGGCTCGCTTCTTTGCTCTAGAAGTACTACCAGTGTTGCAACAGAGCCACCCAGAAGCCACATTTACCATAGCTGGAGCTTATCCTACTCCAGAAGTGCTAGAACTGGGTAATCGTCCCGGTGTGATTGTCACTGGACCAGTGGAGTCAATGGTAGAGTGTTTGCATCAAGCCACCATTTGTGTTGTACCCTTACGCACAGGGTACGGAATCAAAAATAAAACCCTTGAAGCCATGGCTGCTGGAGTACCCGTAGTGGCTAGTGATCGCGGTTTGGAAGGTTTAGTAGTAGATAGTCCTCAAACTCCCCTGCGAGCCCTACGAGCAAATCAGGTACAAGAGTATATATCAGGGATTAATTGCCTTTTTAAAGAACCCAAGTTGCGCGAACAACTTTCACACAACGGTCGTTCTCTAATCGAGCAAGAATATACTTGGGAAAGTGCTGGTAGTCGTTATGAAGAGGTCTTAACCTCGGATCGCTAACTAGCATTTGTGCTGTAAACTACAGAGCACGCAGCTCAACTTCACCTCCAGAGGTTCTATGAAGATCTTGATGCTCTCCTGTTTCTTTCCCTATCCTCCCACTAAAGGTGGTACTCAGGTGAGGACATTTAACCTCATCAAACATCTGAGTCAACAGCATCAGCTAACCCTACTCACCCAAGTGGGAGAGAATGTCCTCGATGAGCAAATAGAGCAACTTCGGGAGTTTGTCGACAAGTTAGTGGTTTTCCCCAAACCACCACCTGCTAACGAAGCTGGATTGCTTAGTAAAGCTAAACGTTTGGGTAGTTTTCTGCAGCAGGGAACACCACCACAGGTTTTATCTCTCTACTCGCCAGAAATGCAAAGCTGGGTGGATGAAGCCGTGAATCGGGGTGAATTTGCGGTTCTCACTTGTGAACACAGTTACAACGAAATTTACGTGCGCCCAGAATGGCACAATAAGATTCGCACCGTAGTTAATATTCATAGCTCTCTCTCCCGTAGTTCTCAGAGCGATATTAGCGATCAACATGGGGAAAAAAAACTCAAAGAACAATTTAATTTCCCCCTGGTAAAGCGCTACGAACAAATGTATTGCAATAAATTTACGGCGGTGGTGGTAACAACGGATTTAGACAAAAAGCAGATCAAAAGCCTAGATTCCGAAGCTGCAATCACCGTAATTCCCAATGGTGTCAACCTTAAGCAATTTCCCAAACGCGTTACCAATCAAGGAGGACAACGATTACTGTTTGTGGGAGCGATGGATAACAATTCTGATATTGATGCAGTACATTTTCTGTGCCAAGAGATTTTACCAGAACTGCGCATACGTTATCCAGAAACCACCCTTGAAATGGTGGGTTCACGCCCCACCACTGAAGTACAAGCTTTGGGAGAGTTACCAGGAGTTAAAGTTATCAGTCAAGTTTCTTCTTTAGTGGAATATTTACACTGGGCAACAGTTTGCATTGTACCTGTACGTTTAGGAGTGGGGATCAAAAATAAAACTCTCGAAGCAATGGCTGCTGGAGTACCAGTTGTAGCCAGTGATCGCGGCTTAGAAGGTTTGACTGTGGACGGCGCAGATGTACCATTAAGAGCAATGCGTGCTAACAGTATTGACGAATATGTTTATGCTATTGGTCGACTGTTCACTGAAGCCAAGCTCAGGGAAAAACTTTCTGAAAATGGTCGCGCCATGATTGAGAAGGAATATACTTGGGAGCGTGCAGGAACCCGTTATGAACAAGTTTTAAGCGGTTAGTAACCAGTGGTCATTAGTAAAAAAGCCAAGTCACAAATCCCTTCCCAGACTGATTCGGAACCAAAGTCGAAAGCCTTCCTTCCGATGCAAAACCAGTCCCAGTCTAAGCAGCGCCTTCCCTCTTGGCTGCAAAGCTTGCTCATTCGCTGTGGTGTCTTCTCGATCATCACAGGTTCTGCTGCTATAGCCGTTGGTGGTGGTTGGTTGGGTATCTTGATGATACTCAATCCTGACGGCGCTCTGTGGCTCAATCGCTATCTACCCCAGTGGTTTAAAGTACCCATCACCGTTTACCATACACCACAAAATTTCGCAGCAATTGAAGAGGAGGTTAAAAAGTTTGGTTTTCGCTTAGGGGAACCAGTTGCTATTGGAGAAGAATTGTTAATTCCCATGTGGTGGACAGATCCCAACTGTAAATATGTTTGTGAACGTATTGTCGCCATTAGAATCTATGAGCATCGCTACAGTGAAGATCGTCAGGAAATTGACTATCAATTGCTCAGAGAAGTTGATATTCCTTCAATCCGAGATGCTTTTGTCAGCGCCCCCATCACTAAAAAAGCGATTCCCCAGCCAGACAATTCAAAAGTTTTGCCCCTCAGACAACTAACATTGATGGAGGGAGGAGCGCAACCAGGAACTTGGCTGACTTTGCATCATAATGTGGTCAGAGGAGGTAAAACCGTTACCTATGGTCAATTATTTCTCTATGAACCCAGCCAAAGCAATCTCAATTTTATGTTGTCCTGGACAAGTCCAGCCGGGGAAATACCAAAATGGCAAGAGGTTACAGGCGATCGACAGCCAGAATTGGTGGTTGACCAAACCATTGGTTTAGAACCCCAATTTCAGGTCTATCAGTTGCAAAATCAGGAATATGAACCCCATGTTTTGCGCCCTTACCCGGAAAATCCCTTTGAATTAGAAGAAATTTCCCTACAGGAGCCAGCCTCGGCACTAGCGAGTGATAATCCAGAATATACTCAGGCATTGAGCTTATCTCGTCAAGGCTTGTGGTCTGAAGCAAAATCAAAATTGCACAGTGTACGCCAAAAATTAACATCTCCAGATTGGAATACCCAAACCCAGGCGCAATTAGATCTGATTCGCCTCCACGCCCAAGCCACTGAATCCCAATGTTATCAGTCCTGGACAAATACCAGTCAACAAGTACTCAATTGCCTGATTAATGGTAGCCTCAGCGATGCCTTACTCATTTTCCAAGGCTCGTTAAGCGGTTCTTTGATTAAAGAGGTAACTGAGCTAGTTCAAGCCGATACAGAGGGATTTGGGAAACGCATTGAAGCCACATTAGCGATCAAACCCCACGATGAAGATGCTCAAATCTGGGGAGCCTTAATTTTGGCGATGCAGCAGGGAAAGCAACAGGCGCTAACTTGGTGGGAACAACTACCCCAGCGTAAACTCAAGAATCGCCAACAGTTAGAGAAGCTTTTAGCGCAGCTAGAGGAGGCTTCCCAACCAACCACTAATAGTAGAAGTAATATTGTTGGTACAGCAACTTTACCAGAGCGAGTTAATCTTGCCCATTGGCTTCAACCCCAGCAAACAGCACCTCTACCTTTTACAGGATCGCAGCAAGTTTGGTATCTGGTTCAAGTTAACGCTTTTGATCGAGGTGAGGGTTGGCAGCCTGTAATCGTGGACAATTTATCTAGTACCTCTGGGGAGAAAGTATGGCAAGAATTAGGCTTACAAGAGGATACCCAGATTAATATTACCTTGCCCACAGCCCAGGAAAACCAACCACAGACAACGGCAAAAGTAAAAGCCATACGCCTTCGCAATGGTTTGGTGGAATTATTGGCGGTGGGCGAGATGGTACCTAATTTGGAGGTTAGCCAATCGCAGCAGCTTTTAGCACACAGCAACGATGCTTTCCGGTGGCTACAACCTGGTTCAGTGAGTTTTTCCGATCTCCACGCCCTACAACCGAACTTAGTTGAGTTAATTGTGCCGCAATTGTGGCAAGAGTTACGGTTAAATAATCAGCTATCCCAACCTCAGCCTCCAGAGTTGTCAGAGGTGTTAGCAGAAATTGGCGATTGGCAAGTTCAGCCTATTGATTTAACTGGGGATCAGCAATCGGAATTAATTTTAACCATTGAGGCTCAAGGAGTAAAACAACTCAATCAGCAAAGTTGGTTGGGTTCCCTTGCTAGTGGGAGAAAATATCGTGGGGGAACGCTAATTTTCTCGGCTACTGGAGTGATTTTGTATAGTGAGTACAGTCGTAATGCTTTTGATTCCCTAACTGCGATTGCTGATTTAGGTGATGGTGGTAGTGCAGCATTGCTGGTGAATCGGGAAAATCATTATGCACTAAAACGTTGGTCAGTGGAAACGGAGCAATTTGAGTAAATTTAAACGCTCTACTAAGCTACTGGTTGGTTGCGCTATATCCTGAGTCGACATTCCTCCCACCGTTAAATCTGCGGTTATCTCTTTTCTCTCACTGTGGGAAAAATATTGCTCTTTGTAAATTCTATAAAAAACATACTCAAATCTCTGAGTCCAATTTAGGGTAAAGGTTGTAGATATCGCCTTCTGTGAAAGTGACAGAAGATAAATATAACCGGATACTCCTGTCGGAAGAAGTTGATGCAAAAAAGGTGGGCAAAATACCCACCGACTGCTGTATTACTCTAAAGACTATGGAAATTTAGCGAACTAAAAGCAACTCTTTTTGGGATGATGGTAAAACTTTGACCATACCGTCATCATCCACATCTACAGTCACGCTTGCGCCATCTAACAAATTACCAGCCAAAATAGCCTCAGCTAGACTATCTTCAAGTAATCGCATAATCGCACGGCGTAGGGGTCGAGCGCCATATTTAGGATCGAATCCTTCGTCTACCACTTTTTCCTTGAAGCTTTCGCTGACAGAGAGGGTAATTGCCCTTTGTGTTTGCAAACGCCCTGCAACTTCTTGGATCAAAATATCAGCAATTTGGCTAACCTCGGATTTCTGAAGTTGACGGAAGACAATCACTTCATCGAGACGGTTGAGGAATTCGGGGCGGAAGTATTGTTTTAACTCCTCATTGACGCGAGTGCGTAGACGTTCATATTTTGCCTCATCCACATCAGCAGCGAACTCAAAACCAATTCCACCACCACCTTTTTCAATCACCTTAGAACCAATATTAGAGGTCATGATGATTAGGGTATTCTTGAAGTCTACCTTACGACCTTGGGCATCGGTGAGGTGACCATCATCCAACAGTTGCAACATCATGTTGAAGACATCGGGATGGGCTTTTTCGATTTCGTCAAACAGAACTACAGTGTAGGGATTGCGGCGTACAGCTTCAGTAAGTTGACCACCTTCATCGTAACCAACATAACCTGGAGGCGAGCCAATAAGTTTGGAAACTGTATGAGATTCCATAAATTCCGACATATCCAAGCGAATCATGGCATCATCGGAGCCAAAGAGGTAACTAGCTAAAGCTTTGGCTAATTCAGTCTTACCTACACCTGTAGGACCTGAGAAAATAAAGCTAGCAATGGGTCGTTTGGGGTCTTTCATGCCCACTCGCGAACGGCGTACAGCACGCGCCACAGCGGTTACAGCCTCCTCTTGACCAATTAAGCGTTCGTGGAGATGTGCTTCGAGATACAGCAGCATTTCCGATTCAGCTGCGGTAAGTTTTTGTACTGGTACACCTGTCCAGGAGGAGACGATTTGAGCAATTTCTTCTTCGTCTACCAGCGCTAAATCAGCATTTTCGGACCACAAGTCCTTTTCTAAAGATACTTCCTCTTGCTGTAATTGTTGCGCTTTGCGTTGCATCGAACCACGCAAGTGAACGCGAGAACCAGCTTCATCAATGAGATCTATCGCTTTATCAGGGAGGAAGCGATCATTTATATAGCGATCAGAAAGTTTCGCCGCAGCTTCAATCGCCTCGTCGGAGATGGTAACCTTATGGAACTCCTCGTAGCTAGAGCGTAAGCCATGGAGAATTTCTATAGTTTCCGCCACCGAAGGTTCACCCACCATCACTTTTTGGAAACGACGCTCTAAGGCTGCATCTTGCTCTATATGCTGGCGATATTCATCGAGAGTAGTCGCACCCAAACACTGCAACTCTCCCCTCGCTAAGGCTGGTTTGAGTAGATTTGCTGCATCAACTCCACCCTGCATTCCTCCCGCACCAACAAGGGTATGGACTTCGTCAATTACCAGGATAATATTGCCAGCTTCACGTACCTCTTTGACAATAGCCTCCAAGCGCTCTTCAAAATCACCCCGAAAACGAGTTCCAGAGACTAGTGAACCCATATCTAGGCTAACTACCTGTTTCTCTTTGAGTAATTCGGGAATTTCTCCTGCGAGAATTCTTTGGGCTAATCCTTCAGCAATAGCAGTTTTACCCACTCCTGGTTCCCCTACTAAAACTGGATTATTTTTGGTGCGACGACCCAAAATTTGCACCACTCGCTCAATTTCAGCTTCTCTACCCACCACCGGATCTAATTTACCCTGCTCGGCCAATTCAGTTAGGTTGGTGCTAAATTCTGCTAAGGTTGGCTTTCTAGTGGGTGCACCACCGAAGAAAGAATTGCCCTTTTCACCTCTGGAACCGATACTAGCAGAGGTGTTAGTGTCTCCTAGACTCTTAAATAATTGTTTACGCACAGCATCAGCATCAACACCAAGGTGCGCCAGCACTTTCACCGCCGTATTATCTTGCTCTCGGGTTAAAGCCAGCAACAAGTGCTCTGTACCAACGTAATTATGTCCTAGTTGGCGCGCTTCTTGCACCGCATATTCAAAAATTCGTTGGCTTTTGGGCGTGAAGGGAATGTTGGTGGGAGAATAGCCAGAGCCTTCAGTAATGAGAGTATCTACTGCTTGACGCGCATTTTGCAGAGTAACGCCAAAATTACGGAGTACATTCGCCGCAATATCTGTACCTTCAGCGATTAAACCCAAAAGAAGCTGCTCTGTACCTACAAGGTTAACTCTAGAGCGACGCGCCTCTTCTTGAGAGAGCATCACTGCTTTAATTGCTTTGTTAGTGAAGTTTTCAAACATAGTCCAACAAGAGAGTAATACAGATTAGGGACTTAACTTTTCGTTACTTTCTCGTTTAACTCTATCTTTATCTGACTAACTTAAGCATTGGTATAACCCGTAACTAGGTAGGGGGGTTTCCCTCATGGGTTTATACCGTGTTCATCTCTAGCTACAGATAGCTGATGGGGAAAGGGGAGATGGTAAAAAGAGTGTAGAGAAGTAGGGGTATCAGAGGGAGTAGTCAATTGAAGCTCCCGTCGTCGGAGACTAGGGATTCCCATATAGACTCTTATCTAGACATCCAAATGTCCCCGACAGAACGCCGTTACTGGGCTGTTTGTTTAACGTTCACGGGCGCACCGACCGCAAACGGATCTCAATTCTATTTATTTTTTTAGCTATGCTTTCAAGCTTGAACTTACTAGTCGCGTCACCATTACAATTTCTAGGGCGATATTTGTGCCGACGATCTAAAGTTGCGGTGCGACCCCGCGTCGCCAAAAGGCGCAAGGGAACGCGCACCAAGAGAGGGGAGGCTAATCCCTGTAATTGTTAATTACGCATTACCGCTGTCTAGTATTTTACTACAGATGGTTCCACTGAAGCGCACTCGCCCTGCCTGTAAATTCATCCCTCACGGGACATGAGGGTCTTCTTTTGGAAGAAGATAATTTTTTCTACTTGCCTAAATAACTCACAAGCTCTTGAGTGAAAGATAAATTATTTTCCTCAATCGAATTATAACCTCATCAATATTTTAAAAAAAATAGCGCTTCGCGTTAGCATATTTACCCATCTTAAGTTGATGCTTTCTGAGGAATTTTTGAGAGCATTTATACTGTAAATAGATGAAAGTGACTTACTATAGAAGCTTTTAAATAAATATATTAAATTAGAAATTCATGGTTGTCTATTCCAGTATTTATCTACAATTTTTATCCTTTTCAAAGATTGTCTGATGAAGGTAAACAAAGAGGAGTATTTACTTTCGAGTTAACTCTACCACTTCCTTTTCCAAATGATGGTATTACTACCAAAAATTCAGTTGAACAGAGATTTCCTGAAAGTAGCCTGGCTGCGATTACTCCAAAAAGGGTATCAGCAACAGCCGGAAATAACCCTCAATATACCCCAGAGGCAATAGGTAACAGTAGAAAATACCCACCTAAGCTTGACAAATCGTTAACTATTCTTTTGAAGAGTTTGGCAAAGTGAGGCTAATGGTAAAGTATATTTTTGCAGAGGACGTAAATTATGTAATTTTTTAATTTTCACCGGAAGTATAAACAGAAACTAATCTACAACTTCTGTTGTTATCTCTCCAATGGCTTGCATCAACAGTGGAGTTGGCGCACACAATCATTGTTTCAATATCATTATCGTTATCGTCGTCATGGTGCATCTACTTGGTCAGACTATCAATCTCCTTTTGTTCCTTTAAAAATTTTTTTCCTAACCATGACTAACTTATCCCAAGTCGTGTCTTGTCACCAAGATGTCTGCTATTACGAAAACCCTGATTCCCTGGGCATTTTTAGCTATGTTCCAGGTAAACCCCAGTTAAGTGTAGATGGGAATGGTAAACCTATTGTCAATTTGCTGGTAAGTGATGTGGGCGCAATTTTGCAGCTGCAAGCTCAATGGGCGTTAACTGAACAATTGCGTGTTGCTATAACTCAGGAAATAGCCCAACGTCATCGGGAATTAAAACCTAGTGCTATTTCTCTCCAATTTGCCAACGTTAGTAATCCCCAGGCGAGCCTAGCTGTGGGCGATGGACAAGGGAGATGGCGCAAATTATCCCAAAGCAAATCCTTTGGGATTGCACCTTTTAACACAGTGTTTAATACCAAGCTAAGTAGTGCTGATAAAGAAAGGGTAATTTCTGCTTTAAATGGCACTGCCAACTACCTAAAATTACAATATCAATCTTCTCTTACCCTTATCTCGTCAGTGCAAATTGTGATTTCAGGGGATGTTACCCAAGATTTGCAGCAACTGACTGAGCCAGAAAAGGAAGACAAATCCTTCTGGAATGGCTTGCTGACGCAAAAACCGGAAACGGAATTAAAAACTACCCTAGAAGCAAGCTTTGCGCAGGTTGAAGAAGCTTTAGCGGCTGGTAGACTCAAACTTACTCAAACAATTACCAATCAACCTTCAGATGACCTGAAAATTCAGGTAACACAGTCAGCTAAACTCAATGCAGCAAGGCAACTTTTGCGTCTTACCCAAACGCCTATAGCCCAGGAATCGCTACTGCAAGCTAAAGCCCAGGAACAGGAAACCCTAAACTATAATATCGAACGCAGTGTTGATCTGGGTACCTACTTCTCAGATAATTTAGCGACAGACTATATCCAAGTTTCCCCCTTAACTATTGATGAACCCATAGAATTGGAGGAAGAAGAAGCAAAATCAGAAATTACCAAAACTGTAAGTTTAGGCTTTGATCCCGAAGATGCTCACCTGTCTAAAATTAAGGTGAGTTGGGGTGGTGCTACCGTTAACCTACGTCGCCCCAAATTTTCCACAGCTAGTTTAGCTGGAAGTGGAGATACTATAATTATCACCACCTGCTACACTAAGCCCGGTAGAAGCTTTACGATAGAAATACCTGCTAACCTGGACTCGGAATTGGTTTTGCAACCAGAGCATTTGGGCTTAGTGGAAGTTAAATTGGATGGTTCGCAAATTAAAGCCCAAGGAGCGAAACGAGCCAGAATTGTTCTACACTACGATCCCAGTGGTGAGGGTAGTAGAGATACTCAAATCGTTAATTTTGACCACGGTGATAGCACTTGGCAAGGAAGTTGGTATCTTGTTACTCGCAGCCCTAACCTTGACGGTACTATTGAGTGGTACTGGCAAGAAACTCCCGAGACTGGAGATCCCACCAAGTATCCAACAGTAATCACCGAAGATGTAGAACTCAGGCTAGCTAGCTAGAGAATAAATCAGGCTGTACTGGAATTGTACAGCCACTACTTAACCACCTGCTGTAGCTGACTGGATAGAGATTGCTCATAATCAATTACCAAGCCCTCTGAATGAGTGGGCATTAACTTATCTAATGGAGCAAACAAAAGCCAACGACTCCCTAAAGGTAAGGATTCGAGGTTAGAGGGGGTTGCTGTCAGCCAAATGATCGCTCCAGAAGGTGGCGGTGATGCGGTATTTTCAACTCCAAAATCTACCCTCGCCAAAACTTCCAGAATCGCCCGATTTCCTTGTTGCAAGCCAGCATCGGCTGTCCAGAGACTGACGTGAAATTGGTGGCGACTAGCGTAACAATACAAGGAAGCAGCCGCAACCACCGCCGCTTCAAAATTTTCTCCATCCCAACTGGTAGCATTATCCAAGGCTATTGTTACCTCCTGGCTACCAGCAACTATTTCCAATTCTCGCACCCGCAATTCACCATAACGAGCGCTACTACGCCAGTGTATCAGGCGTGTGGGGTCTCCTTGACGATAGGGACGAAGTGAGCGTGTCATCCCTTCTGTCGCTGACTGATAGGAACTATTACTATCAAGTTGTTCGCGATTTTTTTGTCCCAAATTATCAATTAGGGGACAGCTAGCCAAGGATAATACTTGAGGATAAACTGTAGCAAAAGCTGGCGCTTGGTGAGTACGACGGCACCAAAATAGCCCCAGAGGCGCGCCACTTCTGGTTTGTACTTTATGCCAGCGATAGACACCGCGACGCTTTGCAGGCAAAAAATAAAGCCAATGGTGGGTTTCTCCAGGTGGGATAGATTCAATCGCTTTGGGTTGAGGTGGGGTGAAAGGTGCGCGGGGTAAATCGTAAACTTGAATCAGGCTTTTGGCTTTCGCAGTGGAGTTGTGAATTTCTAATTCTAGAGTAAGTTGTTCACCAACGGAAACAGGAGATATGGGAAGGCGACGTATTTTTAGCTCACGTAGAGATCTTAAGGCTAAAATTGCTCCTAAACTAAGGAGGGCAAAAATTAACCCACTAATTACATACAGCCAGCCAGCCATGGTATTGGTAGCAGCAGCAAAGAAGGAGAGGGCGATACCAATTAATATCCATGCGCCGTAGGCGGGAGTGCAAAATCTGGTTTCTAGCCAATCGCTGAATCTGGCAGCAAGTTTCATTGCCTAAAATATCTAATAGTGTTAAAAAATTTATGTTTCAATTTGGTGTGCCTTAGGCAGTGACAGCATTAGTTTCTCGTATTCTTGTCAATGATATCCAAATTACCCAAACTCAAAAAAGCCTCCTCACCCATGTGCTGCAACTGAATTTAACTACACAATCAAGTTTATCTTTCCTCAGTGAATTTTGAACTAGATTGCCAATTTAGCTCTTCAGAATTAGTAATCAGTCCCAAGCAGCGTCAAATTATTGAAACAACCGTTTTCCCTCTAAGCAAGAAGAAAGTACCTCAACTATTTTTTTATGATTTATACAGGAAACCATTACCTTAAAAAATCATGCGATCTTATAAAGAGATTGTAAAAACAGGTCGGTAAAAAGCTAGTTAATGTGACAAACTACAAGGTATTTTCCTGAAATAGCCCAACAATAAACAACCAATATTTAAAACTTCCATCAAGTAAGAGTTAAACCATTACTTAGAAAAGAAAGAAAGAGACTATAGTAGACTTATTACATAAGTTAAGTAATCAGTAACAATTAAATATATCCGCAGGTCTGTTTTCTGAAATTGGTATTAATTACTAGCTCTAAGATGCACTGGAGAAGAGGAGAATAAAGGAAAGTAACCTATAATATTGAGCCAACTTTAGTTAATTTCTAAGCTGGATAATAAACTCTCTGCATTCCATTTTTACTGAGTTTGACATTTACCTTACCCTCTGCTAATAGAGGCTTCAAGCAAATATTGAGCATTGATACAGGGCGATTAAGCTGGTGTTGCATTTGCCGAATCGTAATACCCTCTGGATACTTTTGGACTAACTCTAGAATTCTTTCGGTTGTACTTAGTCCTGGTTGAGCGGAAATAATAATAATCGACAAGGTAAGAGGCTTTCTGAGTGTTTATGGAACAGTCTTCCTACTTTGCCAGAGAGTATCAGGATTTGAAAATGGGGCGATTACTTAAATGTTTGCTTTTTTATACTTTAATAAATTTTAAATACCGTTGGTTCAAAATCTCTTATATATTGCCTCATCTCGCATTTAAAGTGGTATAGCGCAAACTAGATTTGGCATCAGTGGAGTTGGGAATTAGAAGATACTCGCTTGTTTCTATATATAACGTTATTAGAAACAGATTCTGGGGAACTCTAAAACCAGAATCCAAATCTAAAATTCATGTCTAAATATTCTCGCCAGTTTGCTCTCTTAGTCCTGGTTGGTGTTCTGAGTGCAACTGCAATAAATATAGATATTCCTTCAATTTATGCACAGGAAAAAGCCCCTAACTCCCACCAAGTAGAAGCTGATAACCTGTTTAATTTAGGTGTGCAAAAGAAGCAAAAGCAAGAGTACGAAGCTGCGCTTGCAACTTTTAACCAAGCACTAGAAATTTACCGGGAACTTGGTGATTCAACAGAAGATGAGATTCGCCAAGCTGCGCTTACTGGAGAAGGAAAAACTCTCAGTCAATTAGGACAAGTTTACGATCTCATCAGAGATTTTCCCCAAGCTATTGACTATCATCTGCAAAGCTTAAATATTGCTCTGGAAAATGAAGATACTCTGATAGAAGCTGCATCTTTGAGCAACTTGGGCATGAGTTATAGCAACTTGGGCAACTATAGCAAAGCTATTGAGTACTTTGAGAAAAGTCTACCACTAGCAAGGCAACTAGGTAATCGTGCTGGAGAAGGCTGGATTCTGAGGCGTTTGGCAAATGCTTACAGTCCTCAAGGAAACTATACTGAAGTGATTCGTAATTATCAATTAGCTTTAACTATTGCTCAGGAAGATTACGAGCTAACTTCCAATGTTGATCAGAAGAAACAACATCTTTTGTATCAGGGAGAATCTTTAGTTGGTTTAGGCAATGCTTACAGAAGTATAGAAGATTATGCCCGAGCAATTGAGTATTTTCAGCAGAGTTTGGTAATTACCAAAGAGTTGAAAAATACCTATGGAGAGAGTTTCATCCTCAGTTCCTTGGCTGGTGCTTACAATAAATTGGGGAATAATAAACAAGCAATTATATACTCGCAAGAAGGTTTAGAACTTGCCAGAATTAGTAACAATCTATTTGCAGAAGTTCAAAGTTTACAGCAATTAGCCAGTGCTTATTATGCTCAAAGAGAACTCACCACTGCCATAGACTACTTTCAGCAAGCCTTGGTTTTAGCACGTCAAAATGGCAATCGCAACCAAGAAGCTGAAATTCTGGGTAGTATTGGTAATAGCTATTTTTATTTAGAAAACCTAGAGCAAGCAGCAGAGTATTTACAGCAAAGTTTAGATACTGCTAGGGAAATTAACAATCCCATCCGAGAAGCATTTGCTCTTAGTAGTCTAGCTGTTACCTATGAGTCTCTTGGTGACTACAAACAATTAATTAGTTATCTGCACGAAGGTTTGACAATTTCTCAAGAGCTAGGTAACACCCATTTAGAAGTAAATATTCTCCATAATCTCGGTACAGCCTATTATCGCTCTGGAAATCCTAGCAAATCAGAAAAATTCTATCGTCAGGCAATGGTGCTAAGGGAATCAGTACGCTCTAAACTGGGCAGTAACGATAGCCTCAAGGTATCAATCGCCGACAGCAATATCAGTACTGGTATCTACCAAAATTTGCAACTCACCCTCGTTCAACAGGAAAAAACGAAAGCTGCATTAGAAATTGCTGAACGAGGACGTTCTCGTGCTTTTATTGAACTGCTGCAGGAACGTTTGTCAGAGGATGCAGGTACGAAAGCAACTGTTGAACCACCTACCATTGAGCAAATTCAACAAATTGCCCAACAGCAAAATGCCACCCTTGTAGAATATTCAATTGTCCAAGAAAACGAACTCTATATCTGGGTGATACAACCCACAGGAGAAATTGATTTTCGAGCCATTGACTTGAGTATCTTAGATCATTCTCTCTCAAAAATTGTCCGAGATACTCGTAATTCAATCTTTTCCCGTTCCCCAAAACGTGCAGAGGTAAAACTCAGAAAACTACATCAACTGCTAATTGAACCCATTGCTAGCTTACTACCAAGCGATCCAGAGGCAAGGGTTATTTTTATGCCTCAAGCAGATTTGTTTTTTGTGCCTTTTCCTGCGCTACGTGATGCATCCGGGGAGTACCTAATACAAAAACATACCATTCTCACTTCCCCCTCAATACAACTTTTGGATTTAACGCGCCAAAAACGCTTACAGATTGAACAATTAGGAGAGCAAGATTCTCTCGTTGTCGGTTTACCTCGTAACTCCGTTGTTGTTGGTAATCCTATTATGCCAACTCTTCCCAATAGTAGTGAACGCCTCGAACCCTTACCTGGTGCGGAACAAGAAGCACAAGCTATCGCACCTTTACTAGATACGACACCTATCCTTGGTAAACAAGCTACCAAAGAGATGATTGTGGAGCAAATGTCCAAGTCACGCCTGATTCACCTCGCAACCCACGGTTTACTTGATGATATCGATGGTTTGGGTATACCTGGTGCTTTAGCTTTCACTGGTGGATTACTCACCTCCAATGAAATTTTTGACTTGCGCCTCAATGCAGAGTTAGTAGTTTTAAGTGCTTGCGATACCGGTAGAGGAAAGATTACTGGAGATGGCGTAATTGGCTTATCTCGCTCTTTTATTACCGCTGGCGCTGCGAGTGTAGTTGTTTCTTTGTGGAAAGTACCCGATGCACCTACAGCACTACTGATGCCTGAATTCTACCATCAGTTAGCAAACAATCAGAACAAAGCCCAAGCTCTGCGTCAAGCGATGCTAGCTACTATTGAAAAGTATCCAGAACCGAGAAACTGGGCGGCTTTTACCCTGATTGGTGAAGCTGAATAAATTTTTTAAAATCCAGTTATTTTTGAAATTTAAATAATTAAAATTATGAACCAAAGATTACCTAATTTTATTATTATTGGAGCAGGTAAATGTGGTACAACTTCCCTACATAATTACCTTGACCAACACCCTCAGGTTTATATTTGTCCCCAAAAAGAAACTTTCTTTTTTATGGCAGAGGAAAAGCGCGAGCAAAATAAACAATGGGGAGCTATTACCAGCATTGAAGAGTATTCCAAATTATTTGCTCAGGCTGCAGAAAATAGCGTCATTGGTGAAATTTCCACTGTTTACTATTCCCATAAAAAATCTGCTTCTCTAATTCATCAATACATTCCCCAAACTAAAATAATCGCTATTTTACGAGACCCTGCTCAAAGAGCTTTTTCCGATTACCAAATGCACTTCCGAAAAGGGAGAGAAAAAAGAGACTTTACCACAACAATTAAGGCTCAGCGTAAGTACATTCGCCAAGGTTTTTATTATGCAGAATTAAAGCCTTTCTTTGAAATTTTTGCTCGCGAGCAAATCAAAATTCTACTGTACGAAGACCTATGCAAAAATCCCCTCAGTTTTATGCAAGATTTGTTTAGTTATATCGAAGTCGATGACAAATTTATACCTGATATGAGTAAGCGAGGAAGGGATAGTAGCTTACCAAAAAATGCTGCTTTAAATCACTTATTAAATAAGCAAAATTTACTAACCAAAGCTCTCACACATTTCATACCTAATTCAATAACCAATAAACTAATCAAGCAAAACTCTTACAAGCCTAAACTTTCTAGTGAAGATAGAAGTCAATTAGTCCAAATTTACCGTGAAGATATACTCCAGCTACAGGAATTACTGGAATTAGATCTTTCTGCTTGGCTAAGCCACAATTAAATAAAAAGGGACGTAATAAGATTAGACACCTGGGTAAGCTAAAATATCTAAAATTTTAACCCTTGTAGGGATGCAAAGTTTTACGTCCCTACTTTCACACAGATGTATATATTAGTGCAGATTAATATTTAATTTTGCAATTGATTTTTAAGAGACTCTAAACTTGACCAACGGCTATCAATTTGGGGAGTAGTAGACAAATTTTTAGTTAAAACTCCCTCACAATTTTGATCGCATAATTGACGCATTGGTAGAGCTAAACATATCTGTTCGTAAAGCCACACCTCAGGCTGAAAATAGCTGCGAGGATGAAGAGTTTCCGATAAATCATCAAATTTAATTTCTTGCTCTTTTAAAGGTTCCATAGGCTGCTCTTCATCAAGCCAAATCAATTCTGTTGTGTCCACAGACAGACGATGATTGTATTGCTGCAAACAGCGATCACAACTGATAGTAACAATCGTTTCTACCTTAGTTGTCAACTCAAGGTAATTACCGCCGTGGCTTATATTTAACCACCCCCGAACTGGCGTCAGGGTTTCTAAATCACACAGAAAATCTTCCACTTGGATTTTCTGTGTTTTCTCTGGTGCTTTGAGCAGTTGAGGAATATAGATAGGTTGCATGTTATTTAACCTGCTAGGGGATGGTAAAACTAAATAGAAACTGCTCTTTTCTCCTAACGCAGCCGTACAATCAGTCGACGATTCGGTTCCTGTCCTCGGCTTTCAGTTTCCAAATCTTCTGACTCCTGCAACATTTTATGGACTTGACGACGCTCAGCGGAAGAGAGAGCAATCATTTCATACTCTTCTCCAGTGTCACGCACCTGTTGCACTACACTTTCAATTTGAGCAACTAATTCTGCTTGACGATGCACCCGATAATTGTCTAATTCAATTGTTAATGCTCTTTGCAAGTCAGTCTCTATGCCGAGGTTGAGCAAGGTATTAGCTAAATATTGCATCGCATCAAGGTTAGCTCCCTGTTCACCAATAAGTGTTTGCACTTGCTCTGGTTTTAAGTTAGCCGCTTC
>CAZWGS010000097.1:0-20410 GCA_964633315.1 uncultured bacterium
AGTGTTAATTTTTTATCGTTGCGCCGTAAACGGCGGGGTTTTAAACCCATGATTTGTTGATAAATTTCTCTGCTAGTGTCAATGCGAAACTCCTATTTAGCTAAATTGTCATAAATAAAATTATGGGGACAAGGTAAGAAAAATAATCTTTCCTCATGCCTCATCCCCATCATCAAGTTGCTTTAGAAACAGTTGTAATTAGGCTTGCTTACCTCCATTTTGACGCTTACGCCACAGATGTGAACCACTACCCAAACCAGCCATCGCTAGCAGTGAGAGAATTCCTGTTGGTTCTGGTACTTGCTCTACTGGGGTTTGAGAGACTATGAACACATTGTCAGGAACCAAATCTGCATTAATGCTTGAGTTACGGATAATCACATCCGAAAGTCTGGTGTCAAAAAGACCTGTTTCTGGAAATAGTCCATCGATGTCAATATCAGGGCTATTGATAAACAGACCAGAATCATCGTTGAGGTAGAAGAAACGGTCACCATCACGTGAGCGGAGAAACTGGTCAGCAATAATAGTATGGAATAATTCACCAACTAAGCCACCATTAAAAGCATCCTCACCGATACCACCAATCCACAAGTCCACATCTTCTACAGACTCATAAACAGAGGCGAAACGTGCTGCTGTTTCAGCATCTGAGGTAATACCCAACTCAGTATCGGTGGTTAAAAAGGAAGTAACAGGATCTAAACCAAGTTCTCTACGGGCGTCATTATAGCCAGGTATACCTACTTCTCGTCCCCGCTTGAGATTAGTGGAAACTAAGTCAACTCCACCTGTTGGCGCTTCAAAGAGGAAGTTGCGCACGTCATCAACAACCTGAGTGTCTACTTCTTGAGCAACCTGTGTTGTCAAGCCTAATAGTATCGAATCAACACCATTTTCAGCCACAAATGCTGGATTAAAGAAGGCATCTTGGAGAGCAACACTACCGATATTTTCACCAGTTTCAGGGTCAGCTAACTGCAACTCAGGAGAGAGTAGGGTATGACCGACACGGAAAGCACCATTAGCAAATTCGTTGCTCACACCTGGATCCACTGTAGGATCATAACCATCGTAGTCCTCTAAAAGAGTGGTACCAAGAAGTATGGGTAGGAATTCATTGTAAGTAATGACTTGCATTTGAACTGCAACCAATTCACGGGCGCGATCAAAAATCTCATCACCATTGAGTTCTGGATTTTGCTCAGCAATCTCTATTGCGAGACGATTATGTTCACGCAAAAAGAGTGTGTGTACAGCAGTCAAACCGATTTGTTCGTTGGGGCGGATATCACCAGCGATAAACAATTCTTCTGTTGGTAGTCCCACAGCGTTAGCATTGGGAGAATCAGAACGGTTCAAGGGTAGTAATTCTTCATTAGTAGAGATTAGAGGATCGCTACCACCGTCAAAAAAGGCTCCATCAGTACCAAAGGGATCGAAAGAACTAATCAGTCTTCCATCTCCAGGATTACCCAAAAAGCATTCGTCAAGACAAGTACGCTTTAATGAAACTCGTTCATCTTCTGAACCATACACCTGTGAGGCATCGATAAAGGAAGTAATTTCGTTAATCTGCTGGCGTGGGTTGGAAGGATCAGTTCCTGTACCTTCAGCAGCAGGAACTCTGATAAAAGGAAGTACTCTTCCTGGATCAGATGGATCATCGTCAGGAAAGGTAATGGGGTCGATATCTGGAAGTAAGATGTCTTCTGCTGGGCTTAGAATTGGTGAACCTTCATTGATATCCAAGTCGTGGTCAATGAATTGTCCCCACTGCCAAATCCAATCACTAGCGTTGAGGAAGTTGGGTACAAATTCAGTTTGATCTGAAACACTATTACTGATACTGCGGACGTTAGGAAGAGGATTACCAGTGGAACCTGTTTCTCTTATGCTATTAAAACCATCTTCGTAGTCAGTGGGTAAAATACGTATTAATTCGGTTTCCGCTTCACCGAATTCTGGGTTATCGATATTGTTGCCCAAACCATTAATGGAGCGAAATTCTTGAGCAATTGCAGGAGCTACCGAAGTTACACCTATAGTGGCAAAGGTAGTTAGTGTCAGGGCAACCTGACTAGTTTTGGAAGTTTGCATCTTGGTGGATCCCCTCTCCTCAGACTTTCGAGGTTAAATGTGAATTATTGATTTTTTAAAGCTAGGTAAAGTCGAGAACATTTACTTAGCTAGCCAAATTTCAGCATAAATAAATACTGGTATTTTTCTCTGGCAATCAAAAATTCTTCATCAAGTTTTTATCTCAACTTCATCCCTTCTTGATTAAGTTTCATTGTTTGTTATTGTAGTATGCCAAAGCAATAGGTCAGATAGAAAAATGAAAAGTTTTACTCTCAAAGGTTTTCAGCCCCTTTCAATTTCTTAACTCTAATGGATATCACCATAAATCTGTTTGGTAATATTCTTGAGCTTGATGAGGATTTGTGCAGAAACTATTTAGCTAAATTGTCATAAATAAAATTATGGGGACAAGGTAAGAAAAATAATCTTTCCTCATGCCTCATCCCCATCATCAAGTTGCTTTAGAAACAGTTGTAATTAGGCTTGCTTACCTCCATTTTGACGCTTACGCCACAGATGTGAACCACTACCCAAACCAGCCATCGCTAGCAGTGAGAGAATTCCTGTTGGTTCTGGTACTTGCTCTACTGGGGTTTGAGAGACTATGAACACATTGTCAGGAACCAAATCTGCATTAATGCTTGAGTTACGGATAATCACATCCGAAAGTCTGGTGTCAAAAAGACCTGTTTCTGGAAATAGTCCATCGATGTCAATATCAGGGCTATTGATAAACAGACCAGAATCATCGTTGAGGTAGAAGAAACGGTCACCATCACGTGAGCGGAGAAACTGGTCAGCAATAATAGTATGGAATAATTCACCAACTAAGCCACCATTAAAAGCATCCTCACCGATACCACCAATCCACAAGTCCACATCTTCTACAGACTCATAAACAGAGGCGAAACGTGCTGCTGTTTCAGCATCTGAGGTAATACCCAACTCAGTATCGGTGGTTAAAAAGGAAGTAACAGGATCTAAACCAAGTTCTCTACGGGCGTCATTATAGCCAGGTATACCTACTTCTCGTCCCCGCTTGAGATTAGTGGAAACTAAGTCAACTCCACCTGTTGGCGCTTCAAAGAGGAAGTTGCGCACGTCATCAACAACCTGAGTGTCTACTTCTTGAGCAACCTGTGTTGTCAAGCCTAATAGTATCGAATCAACACCATTTTCAGCCACAAATGCTGGATTAAAGAAGGCATCTTGGAGAGCAACACTACCGATATTTTCACCAGTTTCAGGGTCAGCTAACTGCAACTCAGGAGAGAGTAGGGTATGACCGACACGGAAAGCACCATTAGCAAATTCGTTGCTCACACCTGGATCCACTGTAGGATCATAACCATCGTAGTCCTCTAAAAGAGTGGTACCAAGAAGTATGGGTAGGAATTCATTGTAAGTAATGACTTGCATTTGAACTGCAACCAATTCACGGGCGCGATCAAAAATCTCATCACCATTGAGTTCTGGATTTTGCTCAGCAATCTCTATTGCGAGACGATTATGTTCACGCAAAAAGAGTGTGTGTACAGCAGTCAAACCGATTTGTTCATTAGAGCGAATATCACCAGCGATCAACAATTCTTCTGTTGGTAGTCCTGTGGGGTTACCATTGGGAGAACCAGCACGGTTCAAGGGTAGTAATTCTTCATTAGTAGAGATTAGAGGATCGCTACCGCCCTCAAAATGTACTCCATCAGTACCAAAGGAATCGAAAGAACTAATCAGTCTTCCATCTCCAGGATTACCTAAAAAGCATTGGTCAAGACAGGTGCGAAGCGCCGTCACTCGTCCCTCTTCTGAACCATACACCTGCGAAGCATCAATAAAGGAGGTTAGTTCATTGATCTGCTGGCGTGGGTTGGAAGGATCAGTGCCTGTACCTTCAGCAGCAGGAACTCTAATAAAAGGAAGTGTTCGCCCTGGAGAGAATGGATCATCATCGGGAAAGGTAATGGAAGCAGAATCTTCTGGCGGGCTTGAGGTTGGTGAACCTTCATTGAGATCGATATCGTGGTCAATAAATTGTCCCCATTGCCAGATCCAATCACTGGCATTAAGGAAATTTAGTACTGATTCGGTTTGTGTTGAAACAGCATTACTGACACTGCGGACATTGGGTAAAGAATTACCAGTAGAACCTGTTTCTCGTGGTGCATTGAAACCGTCTTCATAATCAGTGGGTAAAATACGTATTAATTCGGTTTCTGCTTCACCAAGTTCAGGGTTTTCAATGTTATTACCTAAGCCATTAATAGAGCGAAATTCCTGTGCTATTGCGGGAACTACTGAAGTTACACCTATAGTGGCAAAAGTAGTTAGTGTCAGTGTAAACCGACCAGTCTTCGGTATTTGCATTTTGGTCTATACTCCCTATGAATTCAAGTCTGAATAACAGCTAAGCCAATTTAGTAAAATAATCTAAACTCAGCTATTTTTCAGGTGTTTAGTACCTCAATTACTTATCGGAGAATTCCGGTTAAATTATCAAGTCTTTACAAAAACTTCAAATATTCTTGATATATTAATCTTTTTGAGTATAGTTAAGGACAAATAATGCAGCGTCAAGAATTACTAAAACTCCTAAAACATTGCTTAGTTGTCTCCTGTCAAGCCCCACAAGATTCACCTCTACACGATCCACTAATCATTGCTGCGATGGCACAGGTAGCTGTTAATCGAGGTGCGGCGGCTGTTAGGATTGATACACCAGCTCATGTGCAAGCAGTGCGAAGGCAGATAGGTAAGGTTCCGATTATTGGTTTGTGGAAGCAGCAACTGGAAGGTTATGAAGTTTACATTACACCTCGTTTCAGCGATGCAGTTGCCATAGCAGAAGCTGGTGCTGATATTATTGCCATTGATGCTACCCTCAGATCTCGTCCTCAGGGAGAGACGGTAGCTAGTCTAATTCCTAAAATTCAGCAGGAGTTAGGCAAGATGGTAATGGCGGATGTGGATACTCCTGAAAGCGCCCTAGCAGCAGCAGAGGCGGGTGCAGACTTAAT
Organism: uncultured bacterium; assembly: GCA_964633315.1. Classification (GTDB taxonomy): domain Bacteria; phylum Cyanobacteriota; class Cyanobacteriia; order Cyanobacteriales; family CAWCAG01; genus CAZWGS01. The sequence goes on from CAZWGS010000097.1 coordinate 5,097, forward strand.
TGGTACTACTCTATTTAGCTACACCCACTCTACCCAAAATCAGATTCCTCCTGGCTGGGATCTGCTGCGTTACATAGTCAACAATCTTCCTACGCCTGCTATTTGTGAGGGAGGTATTGCTTCACCACAAATGGGCAGGCAGGCATTAGAAGAAGGAGCTTATGCTATTGTTGTTGGCGGTGCAATTACTGGCATTGATGATAAAGTTAAGCAATTTCACTTAGCAATAAACTCTAAAATTCATCCCAACCAGTAACACCAGAACTCATCACATAACTAGTAACTTGCGCTTCAAAGAAATTGGCTTTGGTATGGGCTTCTTTTTTCGTATCCGAAAATCTTTCGAGATGAGCATAGGGGCTTTTTCTATACTTTGGTTCTGGATACAAAGGCTCTAAACCAATGGATCGCAAGCGCATATTCGCAAGGTATTTGGTGTAATGTTCGGTGCTAGTTTCAGTAATACCAAGAATATCATTACCGACAATATGATTTGTCCAGCGACATTCATGTTCTACTGCAGCAGCAAACATTTCATAAATTTGCTCCACAGAGTGAGGAAATAACTGCATGGCTTCAGGAATTAGTTTTTGGAATAATCGCACATGAGATAGTTCATCCTTGATATTCAACAAGAGTCGTTAATTCTTGCCCGTTCTTTTCAGAAACTGCTGACAGTCACCTGTCAGAATAGACTATATCATCTTCCCAGTAGGAAGCCCCCCGTTTCGGTTCACTTGAACCTACGCTTGATCGCTAGTCGTTGCACCTGTAGAATCTATAACTTCCCAAGCATCAATCCACGTTTTTCGATAACGAACATTACTAATAACAGAAGAGTCCACATTGAGCCATTGAGCTAATTCCTTATTTGAGCAAGTCGGAAGTCGCTTGATAGCTTCAATTCGCTGCGAAATAGGAATTTTACTGTTTAAGCCTGAACTCTTTTTTACTTGAAAAACTCCATTTTCATTCTCATATTTTTGCCAAACAGACTGAAGACGTTTTTTATGACGAATCAGTGAAACATACCGGGAATGTAACCCATACTTGTCAGCAATTTCTTGATTTGTTGCACCATTGACAAGCTCATGAATTATTTCCAAATATTGTTCATTAGTGAGTTTAGCCATAGAGTTAGCTTCTGCTAATTTTCCTGGTTTCAATCCTGTTTTAACTGCATGACGCATATTTTCAGCAGGTGTTACTAACTCAAGATTAGACAGATTGTTATTAGCTTTGTTGCCATCAATGTGATTGATTTGCAATCCCTCAGGTATTTCCCCATTAAATGCTTCCCAGACAACTCTATGAACAAGAAATGTCTTTCCATAGCAACTAATCTGACGATATCCGGCAGTACTCCGGGCTGTTTTTTTAATTCCTGTGCCTCTTACTTTGAGCATAGAACCATCTTCGGAAACTGTATAAGGCAAGCGAGGGTGCTTAGCATCCATGATCTAGCATCTATTTAGTTATAGATGAATTGTAACATGGTGAAGTTCATCATCTCCTTGGCTCAGGATTGTCTCTGTCGAGAGTTTCCCTGAATTAGAGGGGTTTTCGATTCACGTTGCCGTGAAAAGCCGCTATGAATTTAACGGTTAATCATTTTGAGAATATCGGCACTTCCAGGCATTAACATCCTTGAAGCTAAATTGTAGAAGAAGATGACGCGACTACCCTACCTTTCAGCAGGGGCTAGATCATACCATTATCTTTTTCGGATTCCTTTACGAGAATCAACGGGACGGATAGGATAAGCGTCTTTTGGCAATGGACTAATTGAATATGTACCATTGTTTATTTTTCTCAGTACCGCTTCACTTTTCCAACCATACTGACTAGCAATTTCTTGGAATGACAGATTGTTATTTTTTAAGAGAATGTAAATCTCTTTAACATCCGCTTCAGTTAATTTCTTGCGTTTGACAGTATTTTTTCGCAAAGGATATTCATATTTATCATCCAACCAAGCACGGCCCAAATTTATATCAGCAATAGTAGCTGGCTGCACATCATATAACTTGGCAAGTTCGCAAAATTTAAATTTAGTTGACTGAATAGCTTCTCTAATTTCATGCAAGAGTTCTTCAGTTAATTTTTCCTTTCCACTAACGCGGACAACATTATATCCATTTTGAACTGATTTCTTGTTAACAATCCACTCAGATTCCTTTTGTCTTAGCATAGATATACTGACTCCAGCTTCAAGTATACGAAAAGAAAAATTTGTAATATCTTTTCGCATATCCCGATATAATTTTGTTTCAGTTTTACCTTGGATTGCTGCATTAATATGAGACTTTATTCGGCTTGCAAAATCGCTTGTACAACCTATAGAAACTTTGCCGTTTTGGTGATTGGTTATTTGATAAATAACTCCTGTGTTAGGCATATCTTTTTCTCTACTTCTATCCATTATAGAAAACAAATAGAAGTGATTAAGATAATCCGAAAAGATATCCACCCTCTGATCGTTGAACGTTCCCCTAGACGGGGCTTCGCTGCTGATTACCCGTTAATGTTATTGACTGCCTTACGGCTTTCAATAAATCCCTTACTTTTTTTCTGCTCTCGCTCCATGACGTTTACCGTTTCCAGTTCCGCTTTGGCGTAAAGGCTTTGGGGTGTCCCAGCAATTTGGCGGATTTTCACTAACACCTCATGATGCTAGGGGGCAAATCTCTTACCCATTGTAGAAATAAATACCTTCGAGTAAAAAGTCTGCTAACAGGGAAATAAAGTAGTTTTCTGGCGTGGGATTGTCGACATATTTTTGGTAAATTCCTGCTACAAACTCACAGCGACCTCGTAGTACTTTGTCAGTACGCCAAAACTCGTATACGGCACTACGACGCTCGGAAGGAATTACCGTTTCAATTATGTATTGATAGGATTGATTATGCATTCCTTCTTGAGAAATTTGTTCTGCCATACATAGAGAAATTTCCGGTGCAGTAACACAGCTTTTAATATGAGGAATATTGCAGGTTTGGACAGAATCAAGGAATGTTAGATAGGAGAGAATACCATCGTAGGCACGACGCTCTTCTTGAGTCAAATTCCAGTAATCAACTACGTCTTGAGTTACGTCTAGTTTCTGAGGTCATTTGTGTTCAGTTAGATTCGCTATATCTAACCCGCTTTATTCAAGCTGCCATCTGTCACCAGATGGATCGGACTATATCATCATCCTGTGTATACATATAGCGTTTCTTGAATTAGTGAGCTACATCCCAATCAACTATTAACCATCAACAGTCAACAAAAATCTGGATTTTGCCTGTATCTCAGCCAAATGAGAACCGCTATAGAATATTTTCATACCCAGGAGTCCCCCGCTTCGACAGTCAATCGCTTACTGCCTACTCTACTCAGTCAGATTGATTTAATCTGCTTTTAGATAGTCTCTACACCTTCTGCTTTTTCTTGCAGCTTGGCACGGTATTGTCTGTAATATAAAATCCTGTGGCAATTAGAACACAAGAGAACATATTTGTCTAATTTCTGTTGTTATTTAATGCAATAGGCATCACTGAAAATCACAAATTTTCTTGCACAACAGACTACAGAGTTTCACCGTTTTCAGGGGATTTATACTGGACTACCTAGTTAATCCAGAAATTCTCACGCATTTGCTGGTACAAATTAACAGCCCAGGAATAGCGCACATCATTGAGTTGCATCAGGTTTGTGGTTCTACCAAACCAAATGGAACGGTTTTCTGTTCTATCGTCCCCATCAGGATTAAAGATGGGGTTTACTAGCATTGTATTTTCTGCTGGTGGTTGACAGTAAGTCATCTCAATTGCAAAGTAATGGAGTTTAGATTATAGCGATTTCAGAGGCAGAAGTGTCAGGTAAATTTTGTAGTAGTTCATCCCAAGTTTTGTAGCTCTGTAAAGCATTGACTACAATTGTTAAAGGTTCTGCTAATATCTGAGTAAAATCTTTTTCTCCTGGTAAATCTGCTTGATATGCTAACTGTTCTTTTGGTGGTGTAAATTGAGCATTTACTCCTGATTTATTCCCTCTAGAATCGAGGCGATACCAACCAAGTTGTGGCAGATAAACTGCATTAAAGCCATGCAAAGAATAAGGTTCTCCATCATCGTTAATACTTAGACGTTGATAACAAAAACCACTGGGAATTTTGTTGGCTCTAAGTAAAGCTGCTAGTAAATGGCTTTTGGCGTAACAATATCCTGTCTTGTATTTAAGTACATCGGAAGCAATACAGGTGACAGGATTCATTTGATAGTCACAACTGTGATAGATTTCATCCCGCACCCATTCAAAACAAGACTTAGCAATTTCATAAACTGAGCTAGTTTCTAATGATAGTTGTTGAGCTAGGTTTAATATGTCTGGATGCTGCCAATTTATAACTTTACTAGCTTGGAGGTAATCTTGCTGCATAGCTTTAATTTATATCAGTTAGTTAGCACAGCTAGAACAAACTTCTGTTGACTCTTTAAAATCGTCTTTCTGTACAGTTCTGATATAGTAAACAGCCTTACATCCTAACTCCCATGACAGCACTAAAGTATCAAAAATATCTTTAGCTTTGAGGGTTCGTTCTGGTTCTTCAGGAAAGTAAACACCTTGGTTAAGATTAAAGAGTAATTCCATAGAAATTCCCGTATCAATCCACTTTTGCATGGCGGCGACGGCGCGGACAACTTTTTGTTGATCTAGGTTCTTGTTTTCGTGGTAGAACCAAAAGTATTCTTTAATAAAAGGTGGAGCAACAGGAACAGTTCCTTTAGCCCATTTATCGTAGAAGAATTTGCTGTATACAGGTAAAACGCTGGCGCTGCAACCTTGAACTAGAGAAGAAGAGGTATTGGGTGCGATGGCGGTAATATGAGAATTACGAATGCCAAATTCTTGGATTTGCTCAGACAGTTTAACCCATCTTTCTTGCTCTTGAGCGTTTTCTAGAAACCATTCTACAGGTCTAGCACCAAGTAATTTGCCCTTACTCCACTCACTCCCATTAAAAGCAGGATAAGCACCCCTTTCTTTCGCCAGTTCCATAGATGCATAGGTGCAATGGTAACCAATCTCTTCAAAAAGATAACTAATTTCCGAGAGATTCGTGTAACCTAGGCAACGTTTAGCTAACCAGTCAGCTAAACCCATACAACCAATACCAATAGTGCGATATTTATTGTTATGGTTCTTGCTAGCATCAAAGGGTGGAGTTGTAATGTCTATTGCATTATCGAGAAGTCGCACTGCTATCTTAGATAATTGCGGTAATTCTTCTATTTCAATATTGGCAAGGTTGAGGGAAACAAGATTGCAAGTATGGGCTTCTATTCCTGGTACTACATTGGAGAACGATTCGCAGCATAAATTCACTCCAGGAATATAACCTTCATGCTGATTTGGATTAGCACGATTAATAGTATCTTTAAACGCTAGATAGGGCATTCCTGTTTCTACCTGCGATCTCATAATAGTTTTAAAAAGTTCGCGGGCATTAACACGTTTATAGAGTTTAATAGGTACTTGCTGATCGCTATTTTCTTCTACCCTAGCTTCCAAGTCTGCGTAAACTTGCTCAAATTTTTCTCCCCAAAGTTCAGCTAACTCTATACCTAATTTAGTGCGTACTTCGTAGGGTTCAAACAATGTCCAGGACTCATTGTTAACTACCCGCCGCATAAATTCATCGGGAATCACCAACTGAGGAAAAATATCATAAGCTTTTCTTCTTTGATCGCCATTTTCAGTTTGCATCTCCAAAAATTCTGGTACATCGAGATGCCATACATCTAGGCTAACAGTTACTGCACCAGCGCGTCTGCCACCCTGATTCACAGCAATGGCAGTGTCGTTAAGTAATTTAATCCAGGGAATAACTCCTCCTGAAGCATTACCTTTACCCATTACCCAGCTACCTGTGGCGCGGATACGGCTAACATTGACACCAACACCACCACCATTTTTGGAAATTCTCGCGGTGTTAGTAATCTCTTCAAAAATGCTCTCTAAGCTATCATCAATGGCGATAATAAAGCAACTACTTAAGGAACCATTCGGTACTCTCAAATTCGCCAAAATCGGTGTCGCCAAAGAGATTTTACGTTGGGCGATGGCTTGGTACATTTCCTTCGCCTTCTCCAATCTCGACTCCTGAGATTCGTGAATTGCCAGCAGCAAGGCGCAGGTTAAAAAAGCTTCTTGGGGTAATTCATCGGTAATCAAGTAGCGATTGGTAAGAAGAACTGCCCCTGCATAATCATAATCTGTATCCCAATCTTTGTTAATCCAAGAGCCAGCTTCTGCTAGTTCTAGCCTAGTGTAATTAAGGATATTGGTATCATAGCGTCCAGCCGAAACCATTAATTCTACAGTACGCTCATAGCTTCCATATGAGAATCCGCGATTAATCTCGACATCTTTCCACAAACTCCAAATATGCAGCCTTCCCGCAACGTAGCGCCAATCTGGTTCTTGAGGGCTACACATTTCCAGGGCGCAGCTAACCAGATTATCTTGAATTTCTCTGGTGGTAACGCCGTCACGTAATCTGGTGGTTAAACCAGCTTCTAGGGTTATGGGGTTAGCATCTAAGCCAGCGCAAGCCCACTCAACCATAGAGCGTATTTTAGCAATATTTAGAGCTGCGAGAGAGCCATCTCTTCTGATAACCTGAATCTTATCTTGATGAACAGCAGATGGTGTTGCTGAGAGGGTGTTTGGCATATCTGGTTAAACACTACTAGTAGCGTGTCAAATTGACGTATAAGCCATGATACTACCAAATATAGAGTTCTCGTAATTTTGATGCTAAAGAATAAATCATCAAGTAAAACTGTCAAAATAACTACAATTTAGATTTTAATTTTTTAATAGTGAAACTTTTATTTTTATCAACCCCTGTAGGTGCCCTTGGTTCTGGACTTGGAGGTGGTGTAGAGTTAACAATAAAAAATCTTGCCCAAGAAATGATTAGGCGAGGACATGATGTACAGGTAGTGGCACCTGTAGGTTCAAGTTTAAACCAAACACCAATAATTACTATTGCCGGAAATAGCCAAATTGCGGCTCAAACTCAGGAACGTAGTACACCCATATTTCTACCAAATAATTCTGTTCTGGCGAATATGTGGGACTATGCCCGTACCATTCAAGGCGATTATGATTTGTTAGTTAACTTCGCCTTCGACTGGTTACCTTTCTACCTTACACCCTTTTTCACAACTCCCATTGCCCACTTTATTAGCATGGGTTCTCTTAGTGAGGCCTTAGATCGCATGATGGTACAGGTAGCAGAACGCTTTCCTGGTACAATTGGAGTCTACACCCAATCCCAAGCTGCTACTTTTCCCTTTGCCTCAGCTTGCCGCTGTTTGGGTAGTGGCATAGACTTATCTCTCTACGAATTTCAACAACACTCAGGAGAAAAATTTGCTTGGTTGGGTAGAATTGCGCCGGAGAAAGCTTTAGAAGACGCAGCTGCAGCCGCCCAGATTACAGGAAAAACCCTGAGGATTTTCGGCAAAATGCAGGATCAAGAATATTGGCAACAAATTCTCCAGGATTATCCCGATGCACCTCTAGAATACGTCGGTTTCCTCCCCACTACCAAATTGCAACAAGAATTAGGTCAATGTCAGGCTTTACTCATGACACCCCGCTGGGTGGAAGCCTTTGGTAACGTTGCCATTGAAGCCCTTGCCTGTGGTGTCCCTGTAATCGCCTATAATCGTGGTGGTCCAGCCGAAATCGTCCTTGATGGTAAAAATGGTTTCTTAGTGACACCAGATAGCGTCACGGGGCTAGTTGAAGCCATGGGACGAATCAAAAAAATTGATCGCTATTACTGTCGTCAACAGGCGGAAGCGGAATATTCCCTAGAAGCCTTGGGTAATCGCTTTGTCATCTGGTTCCAAGAAATATTGAATAGAACTAAAGTAGCCCAAAAATAACTAAAAAGTGTAAATAATCTAGGCTTAAAGGTAAATAATCAAGTATCAATGTTTAAAGAGGCGGTTTTTCTTCACCCAACGAGACAGAATACTCCCCGCTTTCTTTTTGTTTCTCTTTATTATTGATACCTATTAGTCTATGTTATTCGTCACTAATCGCGTCCTCAATCAAGGACCAACTCGCCTTAACTCTGAACGTTCCTACATCTTACCTCGCAGCGTTAGTTTCAACCTCGAAGATAACCAAGCAGGACAATCAGTATCTTTCTGTTATCGCACTGCTGCCAACAATTATACAGAGATTGGTAGTCAGACTTTCTTTCGTGAGCTCAGAAATTCTGATTTCAAACAGATTGTACTTTACCTACACGGCTTTAATAGCTTCCCAGAACCCGATATTTTTCCCGCAGCAGAGGAAATACAAGCCCTCTTCGACCAAAAATCCCCAGGATATATTATCGTTGTGCCCCTAATCTGGCCTTGTGATAGCGATTTTGGTGTTGTACAAGATTACTATGATGATCAAATCTCAGCTGATGCCAGTGGCTATGCTTTCTTGCGTTTTCTAGAAAAATTTCTCGCTTGGCGCAACCGACATAGTACTCTCGAAAATCCCTGTATCAAACGGATCAACATCCTAGCCCACTCTATGGGTAATCGCGTCCTCAGGTCAACTCTTGCCTGTGCCGTAAAGTATGAACAAACCCAGGGTATGCCCTTAATTTTCCGTAACACCTTTATGATCGCACCGGATATTATTAACGAAACCTTTGAACCTGGGGAAAGTGGTTCCTATATTCCTCCCTCTTCTCGCAACGTGGTAGTATACTATGCAGCCGATGACTTAGCCCTACGTGCCAGCAAGGTAGCCAATGCCCGTGATACTTCCCGGCGTTTAGGGCACACTGGACCAGAAAATATCAAGCGAGTTGCCAAAAATGTCTACGCTTTCGACTGTGGCGACTTTAATAATTCCTACGATCAACCAGTTGGTCATTCCTATTTTAGAAAAGATCCCCAAGGTAATCCGGGTATTGTTTTTAATCATATTTGGGATTGTATTAACACAGGGAGAGTACCCATTACTCCCCCTGGTTCCCAGACACAAATCCTTTAACTCATCCTTCGGCTAAAGCATGGGGGATTTCGTGTTGTTTGTTGTTAGTTGTTGGTTGTTTGATTGAAAAACAAATCATCAATAACCAAGGGTTGGGTAGCTATTGATTCCAGATTCTTTGACACTCCCAGGTCTAAAGACGCTGGGATTCTTTGCTCTACGACCCAGCTTGCTGAATCAGGTTTTCACCTAAAACAGTAGTGGCGAGATCTCCCAAAGCGTTCGGATCATTAATCCAGGTTCCTGTGTGACCCACAGTACCCAAGGCTTTCTCTAGAATGTTTATGGCTGCGTTATGGTCACGGTCTAGTTCACATCCACAAGAACACACATGAGTTCTAGCAGACAGTGATTTCTTGACTATTTCGCCACAACTAGAACAATTTTGGGAAGTGTAGGCGGGATTAACTGCAACAGTTACCTTGCCAAACTTTTCACCAAAATACTCCAGCCATTTCCTAAATTGATACCAACCTGCATCATTAATAGACTTGGCTAGACAATGATTTTTAACTAAGTTCTTGACTCTCAAATCTTCGTAAGCGACCAAATCGTTAGATTGGATTACGCAACGTGCCAGTCTCTTGGCGTGTTCTTCACGTTGCCTACTTATTTTGAGATGTACCCTACCTAGTCTATTAATGGCTTTTTTGCGGTTGGATGAGCCTTTTTTCTTACGAGAAACACGACGCTGATGGAACTTAAGTCGCTTCTCGCCTTGCTGATAAAATCTTGGGTTAACTTCGGCAAGTCCATTACTATCTGTGTAGAATTCTTTGAGTCCCACATCCAGACCAATGGTTTTACCAGTAGGTTGCATAGATTCTTTGTTCTGTGCTCTAACACACAATTGAACATAGTAACCATCAGCTCTACGGACTAACCTAACTCGTTTGATTAGTTTTACGTCATATTGCCACAAGTCCCAAGTACCTTTAAGTTTGAGAGTTCCAATACCATTTTTGTCAGTGAATTTAATCTTTTTGGATAAGCGTGAAAGTTTCCATCCAGACGTTTTGTATTCAACGGAACGGGAATGTTTTTTGAACTGCGGAAAACCCTTCTTACCAGGTATTTTTCTCTTGCAGTTATCGTAAAACCGACTGATTGAACTCCAAGCACGTTCCGCAGCAGACTGTCTTGCCATTGAATTGAGTTTGTCAGCAAATGGAAATTGTTGCGCCAATACTTTGCAATATTTGTTGAGGTCATATCTTCCTACTTTTTTGTTGTCCATCCAAAATCGAACACATTTATTTCTGATGAACTGAGTAGTACGGAGTGCTTCATCTATTGCCTGATATTGGTGTTGTTTTCCTTTCGCTTTGAACTCAAGAATTATCACTGGCTCGACCTCTGCCTTTAATGTTGTTATGTTAGCAGCTTTAACATAAAACTAACAACTAGATGTACCAATTGCTTACTTGTCACGGCGCATCAAACGAGGCGACCCACGCGGAACTATTTCCGCAGTGGAAAGCGCCTCGGAGCTTACGCACTCGTCCCACGACTAAAGTACGTGGGTTTTGCTTCTAAACTCTATAAGAATGGGTTTCCCGTCGCTTTTGATGACAATAGAATCTATCTACCCACACCTAGTAAAGTGCCCACAGAACGACCAATGTTACTCGGTTGCATTGCATCCACCGCTGCAGTCGGCTCATAACCACAGTGCACCATACAATCAGCACACTTGGGATTACCACTCTTGCTACCATAGTTTTCCCAATCAGTGTTGTCAAGCAATTCTTGGAAGCTAGAATAATAGCCTTCATTTAAAAGATAGCAAGGTTTTTGCCAACCGAGAACACTGTAGCTAGGGCTACCCCAAGGAGTGCATTCGTAGTCCTTTTCTCCCAAAAGAAAATCCAAAAACAAGGGATTATGATTAAATTGCCAGTTCTTTTCTCCTGCTTTGAAAGGTGCAAGAATTTCTCGGAATAACGCCTTAGTTTGTTCGCGTTGGAGAAAATGATCTTGATCTGGTGCCCATTCATAGCTATAACCAGGAGAAATAGTCATCCCATCAATACCCAATTCGGTGAGAAAATCAAAGAATTGGTGCATTTCCTGGGGATTCGCGCCTTCAAAGACTGTAGTATTTGTTGTAACTCTAAATCCCTTTTCCTTAGCAGCCTTAATCGCCTTAATCGCCTTATCAAAAACACCCTTGCGATCTACACATTGATCGTGATGTTCCCGCAAACCATCCAGGTGAACCATAAATGTAAAGTAAGGGGAAGGTTCAAACTTATCCAGGCTTTTCTCCAACAGTAAACCGTTGGTGCAAAGATAGATAAACTTTTTGCGATCAATCAAACCCTTGACAATTTCGTCTATTTGTGGATGCAATAAAGGTTCGCCACCGGGAATCGAAACCACAGGCGCGCCACACTCCTCAACAGCCGTAAAACATTGTTCAGGTGTAAGATTTTGCTTGAGAATATCTGTTGGATGCTGAATTTTACCACAGCCAGAACAAGCGAGATTGCAGCGAAATAGTGGTTCTAGCATTAAAACGAGGGGAAAACGCTTACGCCCCATTAAGCGCTGAGTCACCAGATATTTTCCCACTGCAAGAGCCTGTTGTAGGGGTATTGACATTTTTTATCTCCTCACCTCTGAATATTTATTGATTTTAAGCTAAACTCATCTCTCAAATGTAGCTTAGATGTCATTTAGCCTTGGTTTTACAGTGGTTTTGATGTCTAAACCGGAATAAATTAGACATCTGGGGAAATAAAATATCTGAATTTATAACCTTTGTGGGGACGTAAAATTTTACGTCCCTACATCATTGGTGAGTATGTCAATTTTAAGATTTACAAGCCAAACCATCTGAATCGCGATCATGCTTTGAAGTATAGTATGGGTTTCCTATAGGAATATTCCTCCAGCCGGATTGCTTTAAATTTTTGCAGGTCAAAGAATGAAGATAGTTTTGTAGTGCTAAATTCTGATACAGACGCCCTTCAGCTAGATCTAAAGCTTGCTGGAGTTGCTGGATTTGAGAGGGGTTAATATAATGCATAATTATATTTTACGCCTGATTTTATTTACAGATAAGCATTGTAGTATGAAGGTTTTTGGCTTGTTATCAAATCATAATTGTTGAGACGGCATGCGTAATTACAAGGGTTTCATAACCTAATTAACATTAGACGTATTTTTAAAATTACTGTTATTAATCTAACAAATAATTAGGGATTAGTTTGAGGATCGAACTTTAAATTCACCGTTTGCGTACTTGGTAATTTTATAGTTTTCTCACCTCATTTACAGAGCCTAATCATTAATCGTGATAATAGCCAAACTCCCATCCAGCTTTATGGCTATCTTCACAGCATAATTGTTACCCTAAAAAACGAACATTGTTGCCTAAAACGCTATGATTCTCGCTCCCCTTCCCTCTAATCCTCCTCCTCAAGTGGGCGAACAACGAGTTTTTTTCCATCACCTAAATTGGCAAGCTTACCAACAAATTCTGCACGCTTTAGGAGAAAATAGTTCTGCCCATCTCACCTATGTTCGCGGCACACTAGAGATTACCATACCCTTGGAAGAACATGAATTTTACAGTGAACTGATTGGACGTTTCATCTACTTCCTCGTGGCAGAAATGGGTCGTAAGATTAAGACTATGGGTTCCACAACTCTGAGTCGGAAAGATTTAGATCGCAGTGTAGAACCAGATCGCGCTTATTATATCCAAAACCAACCTAAAGTTGCAGGAAAAAAGGTTAATTTAGAGCAAGATCCACCGCCTGATTTAGTTGTAGAAGTCGATATTACTCACACAGATATTGATAAATTAACACTCTATGCGAGTATCGGAGTTCCAGAATTTTGGCGCTACAATGGACGAATCTGGCGCATTTATCAACTAGAAGGAAATTCATACCAAGAAGTTGAAGTAACTCCCACATTTCCTATTGTTACCAAAGCCAAATTGTACGAATTTCTCAAGCAAGCAACAGAAGATGAGATTGCAGCAGAAAAAAATCTGCGAGAGTGGTTAGCCAAGCAACTTTAAATTGTAGTTGTATTATGCGATTTGGTATTCAAGGAAAGCAAGAAATAATTCAAAAGCAAAAGCCCCTCTCCTCGCAGGAGAGGGGTTGGGGAGAGGTTTTAACTAACCCATCGCCGATAAAAAAACCTACCTTTGTTCCACAGGTTCCCTAGCTAAAAACTTCTCCAACTCCGTCAACGCATCCGCATCCACTTTCGTCTGCATCGGACAGAATTTAGGACCACACATAGAGCAGAATTCCGCCGTTTTGTAAATATCTGCGGGCAAAGTTTCGTCGTGATATTCCCTTGCCCTATCTGGGTCTAAAGATAACTCAAACTGGCGATTCCAGTCAAAATTATACCGGGCACGAGACAACTCATCATCCCTATCCCTCGCACCAGGGCGATGGCGGGCGATATCAGCGGCGTGGGCGGCGATTTTATAAGCAATTAAACCATTGCGCACATCCTCTGCATTGGGCAATCCCAGATGTTCCTTAGGTGTTACATAGCACAACATTGCAGTACCATACCATCCTGCCATTGCAGCTCCAATCGCCGAGGTAATATGGTCGTAACCAGGAGCAATATCAGTTACCAAAGGACCTAAAACATAGAAGGGTGCTTCACTACACTCCTCCATCTGCTTTTTCACATTAAACTCTATCTGATCCATCGGCACGTGTCCAGGACCTTCTACCATTACTTGTACATCATCTTCCCAAGCGCGGCGTGTCAGTTGTCCCAAGGTTTTCAATTCTGCTAATTGCGCCTCATCGGAAGCATCGTGGGCGCAACCAGGACGCAAGGAATCGCCTAAACTGAAAGAAACATCATACTTCTTGAAAATCTCGATAATGTCATCGAAGTGGGTATACAGGGGATTTTGCTTGTGGTGATGCAACATCCACTTAGCCAAAATACCGCCACCACGGGAGACAATTCCTGTGAGGCGATTTCTCACCAAAGGCAAATGCTCCATTAAAATGCCAGCATGGATAGTCATGTAATCTACACCCTGTTGGGCGTGTTTTTCAATTACATCCAGGAAACTTTCAGCCGTCAAATCCTCAACTCTACCATGCACACTCTCAAGAGCTTGGTAAACTGGTACAGTGCCGATGGGAACAGAAGATGCTTGAATAATAGCGGTGCGAATCTGATCTAAATTACCACCACCAGTGGACAAATCCATCACCGTATCAGCGCCATACTTCACCGCCAGTTTTAGCTTATCCACCTCTTCTTGCAAATCCGAGGAGTTGGGAGAAGCGCCAATATTGGCATTCACCTTACACTTAGAAGCAATACCAATACACATCGGTTCTAGGTTAGTGTGATTGATATTGGCAGGAATAATCATCCTACCCCGCGCCACCTCTTCTTGAATCAAGCCCACGGGCAAATTTTCTCGCCTAGCAACATAGTGCATCTCTTCAGTTAGAATACCCTGACGAGCGTAGTGCATTTGTGATACATTACTTTGCCCACTGCGCTTTGCAACCCATTGTGATCTCATGTTTGGTTCCTCTATTAAAAGCTTCCCTCCGCTGGTACTAACCAGTCTCAGGTTCTAAGGGACTATCTCAGCCTGAGCAGTTTAGGCACCCCTAGCTATGGTGAAAAATTGTATCATTCCCATAAGAGAATATAAAATTGCCATTACGAAAGCTTGACAAAACAAGATAGATCGCAACTTTATGTTAAATAAGTCTTAAATTTCACTAGGTGTTCTCAGGTTGTTTCCGCCAAACTTAAGACTCGATAGGAAGCTAAAATAGGTTGAGATTTTGGCAATAATTTATCCCATGAGCGTAGCTGAAGGTCTTCTTTTTGCATTTAAAGATAAGCTAATAGAAGCAAATAGCGAAGCGAGATTGCGCAGTTAACTTGAAAATTGGGAGTTTAAATGGTTAGTCTAAACCGAGTTGAAATGATGATTAAAGCCAAACTACCTGATGCTCAGGTAAAAGTTCAAGATTTAACTGGTGGTGGCGATCATCTTCAAGCAATTGTGGTATCCTCTGAATTTGCAGGCAAAACTAAAGTTAAACAACATCAGCTTGTTTACTCTGCACTCAAAGAAGACATGGATTCCGAAGCGATTCATGCCTTAGCATTAAAAACCTACACTCCCGAAGCTTGGAAAGCTACTAGTCAAGCGCTTTGATTTAATTATTGCCCACTCAACACTATATTTCAAAAACTAGCTATGACACCAGAACTAAAAGCCAACA
>CAZWGS010000098.1:0-20259 GCA_964633315.1 uncultured bacterium
TATTGACCAAAATAACCTGTAGAAACAAACTTACCTTTCTGTGCGCCAGTAAAATACAGTGTTTTAAATCTATTTTTACTTTTAAATCTAGGTCTTCCTGACTTTTTACCGTTCTTATCACCTTTGATAAACCTACTAAAAGAATCTTCTACTTGCTTACAAATAGCTTGCAAAGTATTAGCAGGTACGCGAGAAAAATCTAATAATTCTTTTGTACTTTTGACAAATTGATAAGATTTTTTTAATGATGGTAATTGAGCCGATTGACTATAGCGAGATGGCTTTTCTTTTACTGATGCTATGGAAGTAATAAGAGGACATCTATCAATATAACATCGATTCATGTCCCACCAGTCGAAACGTTCACCTAATTGACGGTTATACCAATACTGACCCACTCTTAGCCAGTAATTTAATTCGAGAGTTTGATTAATTGTTGGGTAAATTTTGTATTGGTAAACGTAAATCATGGTTGGATTTTAGGTTTAGACCTTATTATTATTCTAGCATCAAAAAAGTGTTACCCTGAAGTATTATCTACTTGATTCTAAGTACAAATATTTGTGTTTTGTTCACTAACCCGCTATCCCTCCCACACTAAATTAAAGATTATAGTGTGGGTCTCTCGCTAATAGAAAAGATGAGCAAGATAATCGCTTTGATAGGGTTGATTTAACTCTTGTGAAGATGGATACCAAGCTTGATGTAGCACTCCAACTGCCACAGCGTCGTGAACAAGATGGTTAGTTCTTAAGCTCTATGGTAATTCACCATAGCTTCAATTTTCTGCAATAATTGCTCTGGTACAATAGGCCTGAGAAGATAATCATCAACACCACTAGCGTAGTTGCTAGTTTTTTTGGTTATGTTGGCTTCCTTGGTAAGGGCTAAAATCCCTGCTCTACTTGTATTGGGGGATTTTTTTAGCAGTTGAGCCATCTGATTAATTTCTGCTTCTAGTAATTCTTGAGCTAAGATGACTAATTCTGGCTGTAGCATAGTAATGCGATTGAGTGCCGTAGATAAATCCATTAACCAAACTACCTGATAATCGGCGGCGGTAAGAAGTTCACAAATTACCATCGCTACTTCATCATCATTGCCCACCAGTACAACTGTTGCCAGGGTAACTGGTAGGCTATTAATCTCTGTAAGTTCCTTGTTATTGTGACTTTTCGAGTATATTTGTGAGGCACTGGTAAGATGAACAGTGAAGGTTGAACCTTTGTCTACAATAGAATCAACACTAATCGAACCACCGTGAAGTTCCACTAACTGCTTGGTTAAAGCTAAACCCAAACCTGTACCTTGGTAAGTCCGTTGACGGGTCCTTTCTAGCTGCTGGAATTTTTCAAAGAGTAGGGGTAATTGATGTTGAGGAATGCCAATTCCGGTATCTTCAATTTGGAAGATTACTTGTTTGTTCTCTCGCCATACGCTCAATGTTACCTTACCTTGGGCGGGAGTAAACTTAATCGCATTACCAAGAAGATTATACAAAATTTGTTTCACCCGGCGAGGATCGGCACGAAAAAGATTTTTCTCAGAGGGAATGCGACAATCTAAGCTTAAATTAACTTGATGGGTGCGCGCTTGTTCCTGAAGAGAGTTGACGACACTATAACACAAGCGATTCAGAGGAAATTCGCTGATATTCAACAAGAATTTACCTGCTTCTACCTGAGACATATCCAAGATGTCGTTAATTAACTCCAGTAGGTGTCTACCGCTTTCTTGAATTGTTTTTAAATAGCGTCGCTGTTTTTCGATGGAGATATAATCTTTGGTGTGGGTAAAAGACCATTGTAGAAGAGTACTAGAGAGTCCAATGACACAGGTGAGGGGAGTGCGTAATTCGTGACTCATGGCTGCTAAAAATTCACTTTTGGATTGACTAGCAGCTTGGGCAGCAAGCATGGCATCCTGGAGTTCTTGGGTACGTTCAATAACTCGCTGTTCTAGGGTATTTTTTTGTTGTTGAACTTGAGCAAAAAGTTGTGCTTGGTAAATTGCAACTGCTAAATGTTCACCAATTTCTGCTAAAAATTTACGTTCGCGATCTTCCCATTGACGTGGAGTGAAGCATTGATGAGCAATTAGTAATCCCCATAGCTCTCCTTTTACCAGAATCGGAGAAACTAGTTTAGCACGGACATGATTTGTTTTGAGTAAATCGTACAAGCAATGGGAGGAGGAGTAAGCTGTTTCTATATCTTCCACAGCAAATGTCATTCCACGTCGATATTTTTCTCGACATTGGGGAATGTGAATTAAACAAGCTTCATCTTCCTTGACATTCAAAACAGAGGGAATTTCATTGGTTCTTTTCGCTTCATATATAATATGTCCCGAACCTTCATTTGTATCTGAATTTACAGCAGAGTTTTTGACAAATTGGTATATGAGGAGGCGGTCAACTTCAAGAAATTTTCGAGCTTCTTTTACTGCTGTAGTTAAAATTTCTGGTAAATCTAGAGTGTGGCGAATTTGGGTGATAACTTGGTTAAGCAAACGTTCCTGTTTGACTTGCTTTTGTAGTGCTTCATTAACCAAGGGTTGACACACAGAAGTTTGCCAAGTGTCTTCTTGATTTGAGCTATTAGTACTCAAAATCGCGATCATTTTTAATGTAAACTGACTTTGAAGTTGAGCATCATTGGCTTGCAGATTAAGGCTAGCTGCGTGATGAGGTGCTAATTTTTCAAGAGTAGAAGTAATTGCTTCTGGTGCAAAGGTCAAGCTAATTTTAATTCCCTGGGCTTCTACTTCTCCTGTGAGTAAGACGTTAAATACTGGTGAAAGCAGAAGACGCAAATAATCAAAACTATTGACTGCTTCCTGAGAAATTGCCTCTGTAATGAGAGTTGAATCTTCCCCGATAATTTGCGCCATCTCTTCCCATAGATGACAAAGTTGACTAAAAACTAACTTAGGCACAGTGTAGTTCAAATTATCATTGGGAAGATTAAGCATTTTGCTCTTATTTGGCAGATAGCCTCAAACAAAAATTAATTCCTTAAACTTGGAAGTTGAAAATTTCAGGTTATAAATCTCCTACGAACATTACACTTCAAGGCTTCAGTAAAAATCCTCAAACAATAAACAAGGTCAAAAAAAAATCCGTATTTGTCACCAGCCATTTTATTAGTTTACTAGCAGATATTGGAATTGTAAGGGATTAGCGTCAGGGCGCATCTAACATAGTTAGGGAGGAGCCTCTTTTGGCTTCTAGGAAAGTCACTCACTTTCTCCTCCCTGACTTTTCTCGACAACAGGATTCAACAAAAGTTATTACAATAATAAATTGCCGAGTTGGTTGAGCCATCTCGGTTTTTACTTTTTGAGTCATTACGGAAGATTTTTATGCATCGTCTTGCTGCTACACCTGGAGGTTGGAATCCTAATGCTGAAGGAGTAATTTTTATTGAGCAAACGCCTGCACCGCTGGTGATAATAACAGCTGCAGATACAGATATTCAAACTATAGCTGCTAGTATACCTAATTTACCAGAAGATTTCCCTGCTGTGCGAGTAGTAAATTTATTACAGTTGCAGCAACAGTTAAGCATTGATACTTATGCCGAAACAGTTTTATCTCAAGCTCAAGTAATTATTTTAAGGCTTTTGGGTGGTCGTGCCTATTGGTCCTATGGTTTGGAGGTAGTTAAAGAAACTGTAGCTGCCACAGGCGGGGCTTTGTTAATCTTACCTGGAGATGATCGCCCGGATCCAGATTTAATTAGCCATTCTACTGTGACTTTAGCTTCAGTAAATCAGTTGTGGCACTACTTTATTGAAGGTGGAATTGAAAATTTAACTAATGCTCTAAAATTTGTAGCTGATATTTGTCTGGGAACTCGCTATTTTCCACCTCAAGCAGAAAGTGTACCTCGCGTTGGTTTGTATCTACCAAAAACGAATAACCAACAACCAACAACTAATCACAAAGTTGGCATTATTTTTTACCGCGCCCACTATTTAGCAGGTAATACTTTGCCCATAGATTCACTTTGCCAAGCTTTATGGGAGAGGAATTTAAATCCAGTGCCAATTTTTGTTTCTTCCTTGCGCGATGTAGAAGTTCAAGGTGAGTTACTCGCTTATCTACAATCTCTAGATTCAGAAGGAGTTCAATTAATAATTAACACCACTAGTTTTGCTATAGGTAAAATTGGTCAAGCAGAAACTCCTGACTTATGGTCACAATTAAATATACCTATCCTGCAAGCCATTTTTAGTAGTAGCACAGTAGAGCAATGGCAATCTAGTTGGCAAGGTTTGAATCCTAGAGATGTGGCAATGAATGTTGCTCTTCCAGAAGTGGATGGCAGAATTATTACTCGTGCTATTTCCTTTAAATCTGTTCAAACTTGGAATCAAGATTTAGAGACAGATGTGATTGTCTATCAACCTCTGGCTAATCGAGTTAATTTTGTGGCTGATTTAGCTGCCAATTGGGTCAATTTAAAACAAACACCAATTCAGGAAAGAAAAATTGCCTTAGTCTTAGCTAACTATCCCAATCGCGATGGCAGAATTGCTAATGGAGTTGGTTTAGATACTCCCGCTAGTTGTGTGGAAATACTCCAAGCTATGCAAGAAGCTGGTTATCAGCTTGCGGATATTCCGGTGACAGGAGAGGAACTAATTAATCGTTTAACTCAAGGTATTACCAACGATCCAGAAAGCAAGCATTTGCGTCCTTGTCAGCAAGAATTATCCAGAGAAGATTATGAGCAATATTTCGCCACTCTACCACAAGAAATTCAACAGCAAATAATTGATCGCTGGGGAAACTATAATTTCGATTCCTTTCCTATTCCTGGTATTCAATTAGGCAATATTTTTCTAGGAATTCAACCATCACGTGGTTACGATATTGACCCCACTTTAAATTATCACGCGCCAGATTTAGAGCCAACTCCTACATATTTAGCTTTCTACTATTGGTTGCAGCAGCAGTTTGGTACCTTAGCAATTATCCATGTTGGTAAGCATGGTAACTTAGAGTGGCTTCCGGGGAAAAGTATTGCTCTCTCAACAAATTGCTATCCAGAAATAACTTTAGGAGCCATACCTCATTTTTATCCCTTTATTGTCAACGATCCAGGTGAAGGTTCCCAAGCCAAGCGTCGTTCTCAAGCGGTCATCATTGACCATCTGACACCGCCAATGACACGAGCAGAATTATATGGATCGCTACAAAAACTGGAGGCTTTAATTGATGAATATTACGAAGCACAAACTCTAGATCCAACTCGCTTAAAATTAATCGGCGATCGCATTCTTGATTTAGTAGCACAAGAGAACTTAAATCAAGATTTAGGTATAGAGAAAATAGACAATAACTCTCTCACACAACTACTAACAATTGCTGATAGTTACCTCTGTCAACTCAAAGAAGCACAAATTCGAGATGGCTTACATATTTTAGGTCAATGTCCTTCAGGAAAACAGTTGCGAGATTTAATAATTGCCATTGCACGTCACCCTAGCAATAATCGCCTTGGTTTAACTCGTGCTATCGCTCAAGATTTAGGTTTAGATTTTGACCCAATAGCAGCAATCACAGAAGATTTAGCAGCAAAACTAACCTCTGAATTAACTCTTGGTGATGCCCTAGAATTAGTAGAGGAAAAAGCAGCTCAAGTAGTCGAAGAATTAATCACAAATCAGCAATCAGCAATCCACAATCAACCATCAACAATCAACCATCCACAATTAACAAAAGAACTAAATTGGATTGTTAATTTCCTCCTCCCTTCCCTACAAAAAACACCCCAAGAAATCAGCAACTTACTCCAAGGATTAGATGGCAAATATATTCCCAGTGGTGCATCCGGCGCACCCACCAGAGGACGACCAGATGTGCTGCCCACTGGACGTAACTTCTACTCCGTTGACATCCGCGCTATTCCCACCGAAACCGCCTGGGATGTAGGACGCAAAGCTGCTGAAGCGGTGATTGAACGCTATACCCAAGAAAACGGTGAATACCCCAAAACCCTCGCTATTTCTATCTGGGGAACCTCCACCATGCGCACAGGTGGAGATGATGTGGCGCAGGTACTGGCATTACTGGGAGTGCAACCAGTTTGGGATGGAGTCTCACGTCGAGTTGTAGATTTTGAAATTCTTCCTGTGTCTGGGTTAGGGCGACCACGTGTCGATGTGACCGTGAGGATATCGGGCTTTTTTCGCGACAGCTTTCCCAACATAACAAAATTATTGTACCAGGCGATCAGCTCTGTGGCAAGGCTAGAAGAACCAGAATACGACAATCCCCTCGCCGCCCAAGTGCAAGCAGAGCAAGAGTTGTGGCAGCAGCAAGGCTTAACTCCCCAGCAAGCGAAAGAACGAGCTTGCTATCGCATTTTTGGCTCCAAACCCGGTGCCTATGGAGCAGGTTTACAGGGCTTGATTGAAGCGCAAAACTGGACAGATGACCAGGATTTAGCCCGCGCCTACATTAACTGGAGTAGCTATGCCTACACAGATTCGGGCGTTGGTCATGCAGCACCCGAAGCCTTTTCCCAACGCTTGCAACAACTTCAAGTAGTTCTCCACAATCAAGATAACCGAGAACACGACCTCCTCGACTCCGACGACTACTACCAGTTTCAGGGCGGCTTAACCGCAGCAGTGCGGGCGATTACAGGCAAAAATCCCCAAACTTACTTTGGCGACAATTCTATCCCTTCTCATCCAAGAGTGCGACAGCTAGAAGAAGAAATTGCTCGAGTTTATCGTTCCCGCGTTGTTAATCCCAAATGGATTGCAGGAGTGATGCGTCACGGCTATAAGGGGGCGTTTGAGATGGCTGCAACAGTGGATTATTTGTTTGCCTATGATGCTACCGCCAGGTGCGTCGCTGATCATATGTACCAAGGTGTTGCTGAAGCTTATATTTTTGACCCCAAAGTGCAAGCATTTATTGAGGAAAAAAACCCTTGGGCATTGCGAGATATGGCAGAAAGATTGCTAGAAGCAAAACAAAGGGGTTTGTGGCAATCTGCAAGCCCAGAAACTTTGGAAGAGTTAAGAAGATTAGTGCATCAAGCAGAGGGTGTGATTGAGGCTAATGATTACTAATATAATTATTTATTTTTTCAATAAAAATATATGAATTTAGCTGTGTGATGTTAACAGTATAGATCTGCAATTTTACGGTAACCCATGGTAAACAAAAATTAGTGCTAATCTTCCTAAACTAGGAGCATATACCGTTCCTTTTTATTTACTGGAATTAATTATTCACACCTTGAATATATGCTTATACCATGTGTAATTATTAATCTATTACCGAAGTAAAACTTAGGAACTGAGGAATTTGCAATAAGCGAAACAGTTCACCAGATTTGTTCGCCAATTAAAAAAAATCCGTATTTTTCTTCTATAGCTCTACGTATATAGCTTAGGACAGTATAGATTGGTTAAAAGTGAACAATAACCAGAAAATAGGTGACAAATAAATGTCTTAATGTTGTCCCGTAGCTCTATAGTAGCTGCGATCAAGGTCTATTTATTAACTGTCTAAGAAATTTATTATTGATCTACTTTATTATAAATGTGAATCAAAACATTCTGATATTGGACAATTGTGCTGTAGATTTCATGACTGGTTGATACTAGATTTTCTCTCAACCCGTAATTAACATTGAAACCAACCAGATGCTGTTGCAGGTTTCTGTATCTATGTAAAACTTAGTACACCTATTGCCAAAACAATTATGATACCTTTAGCTTTGTAGAGCGCTACGCATTAAGTTTAGTAACAGTTAAAGCACTCATAAATTTTGACCGCACACCTCTGTTTCCTACCCTGTGTATAGCGCCATGACTTCTATAGCGTAAAGAATTGTTCTGCCTC
This sequence comes from uncultured bacterium, assembly GCA_964633315.1. Taxonomy (GTDB): domain Bacteria; phylum Cyanobacteriota; class Cyanobacteriia; order Cyanobacteriales; family CAWCAG01; genus CAZWGS01. Next base: position 7,871 of record CAZWGS010000098.1, read on the forward strand.
AATCAATCGCAACTCTTACCCTCCGGATTAACAATCAATAACAGGGAATTATGACATAGGTATTGAGAGCAAAATTAATGCAGGTGAGGAGAATAGAACATAAAGAGTCGCGATTAGAAATCAAAAATTCACCAAAGATCAACAACTAACAATCAACAACCAAATAGCAAATGATGATGACGAGTATTGAGTTCGATGAATTGCTAGATCGCATTATGGATGTGGAAGATCCCCATTGGTCAGAATTAATCAATGCGATTGCAATTAGACTAGAGACTAGAGCCTCAACTTTGAGGATGTTAGGCGATGCTAGTGCAGAAGATTATCGTACTCTTGCTCGTCATCTATCTATTACCAGAGAACTATCGGCATTTCAAAGGGCAATTGATCGCTAGGATAATGCTTTTAATTTAACCTCAACTAACCACAAATAGTTGTTGGGATTGACCCTCAATAAAAGCAGTAATATTAGCTAAAGTAGTGTCTGCAATAAGCTGCACAGCTTCGCGGATATTGTAGGCACTGTCTCACACGAAGTCCGGTTGTGATGGTAGCTTTTTCCCTTGTAGGAAGATAGGGAGTTAGGGGAGTTTTTGAGGTTTTGCGTTAATGGTTACTCTAAGAACAGGATTTAGTATCATAAGGTAAAGGATAAACCTTCGCTACTTTGGGAATCCTGGAGTGAAAAGCCGTATCGAATTTTTTTTGATAATTAAAGTTTTAATTGGGTAAAAACTTCTCGTAAAATACGAGCTGAATTATGAAATTGGTCTATTTCTACTTTGCTAAGAGCTAAATTAACGGTTTTAAGTATGCCTTTTTCATTGACAACAGTAGGTAGACCAAGACAAACATCATGGATATCGTAAAGACCATCAACCAAGCTACTAACTGTTAGAACACGTTCTTGGCTACGTAGAATTGCTTTGACAATATCAGTAACAGCTAACCCAATTCCATAGGATGTACAACCTTTACGTTTGATAATTTCGTAAGCTGCATTTTTAACCCCTTCAAAAATAGCTTCTAAATCTTTCTGTTGAGAAACAGAAAGATTTTCCCAACCATCAGGAATCAACTTCACACCCGCCACATTTGCTGTACTCCAAACGGGAACTTCACTGTCTCCATGTTCGCCAATAATATAAGCATGAACACTACGGGCATCGATATTCATTTTTTGAGCCAATGAAGCACGAAAACGTGCTGTATCGAGAACTGTTCCCGAACCAATTACTCTAGAACTGGGAAATCCAGAAATTTTGAGCGTAGCATAGGTCATGATGTCAACAGGATTAGTTACGATTAACAGGATCGCATCAGGACAATATTTAACTACGTCGCTGAGAATACTTTTGAAGATAGCAATGTTACGTTCGAGTAAATTGAGGCGACTTTCTCCTGGTTTCTGAGCAGTTCCCGCCGTTATGATCACAATATCGGCATTTTGCCCCACATCGGCTACTGTTCCTGCTTTGAGATCGGTAGGAGAAAGAAAAGGCATTCCATGAAGCAAATCCATCACTTCTCCTTCAACTTTTTCTTGGGCGACATCTTGGAGAATTAATTCATCAAAACAATCTTGAATCAATAGTGAATAGGCACAAGCTAATCCTACTTGTCCTACTCCAATAATTACTCCCTTACGAGGACTTAGGGTTGCAGTTGGTACTGCTTCAGGATGGTCAATAAAAAGTTGTTCAAACATTTGGTTACTCTCGGTTACTAAATATGTGTAGTGAATTAAATAAAGTATCTCTCTTCTGTAACTTTAGGCAGAGGAATAAAAGGAATTATCCCAGAAGTAGACTAAGTAACGTCAAAACTTAAACCTATTCATCAAACAGATAAGCATCAGAAATCCCCAGGAAAGTTGAGGGAGGGGAAAAACTTTAAGCCATCGTTTCATTAAATTGAAACTAATAGGACGGCTGTAGGATTAAACGCAGATTATTAAGTAAGTTTTTCCAGCCAGTTGATTGATGCCACCAATCATGTTCAGTAAACTTACCTTCTACAGGTACTAGAAAGGGATTAGGGGTTTTACTATTAACAGATACCATCAAATAAGCGGACATTACTAATTACCACCATTGTTTAATTTGAGGATAATGGATGATACGAAAATCTGCCCAACCTAATTCATTTTTACCTTGTTTAAATCCATACTCTACATAAGGATTTGAGCGATATACTCTTTATTTTACTCCTCCCAGAGTGACAGAAGAGATTTAAGTATTCTCGATCTAAGTACAGACAAAAGTTTGCTTGCTCACTACACTACTATTATCGCTAAATTTTCAATTTTCTACCAAATATATTAGATTTGGTTTCACTTATCCCTCGTACTTTAGCTGGGGTATTTCGTGTTGTTTGTTGTTTGACAAAGACAGCACTCAAACTGGCACAGAAGTTTTTTTGCTCCCAAAACGTCTTAGCAAGCGCAACTGTTGCTGCAAATAAGCCAAATCTTGCCTTTGTCCACCGTAGCGCCAATCAACGTAAGCATGGGTAATCTCTGACACAATCGCAGCCATCTTACTGGGTAACTTAGTGTAAGTGCTAGCAGCATACTCTAAAGGGGTTTGGGCTGCTTGTTTTGGGTAGCCTTGGGTTGCTAAAACTTGCAACATTTGCTGGTAAATTCTTGCCATCGGGGCTAACTTCGTCAACCATAACCGATAGCGCCAGCGAGCTATTTGTTTCCAGCCTAGCCAGCCCAAAAATCCCAGGAATACCAATAAAATTGAACCGACAAAGAAACCAACCAAGCCACTGGAAATCAGCCGCCAGAGCCAGACTAAAGTGCGGCTGAAGATACCTATTAATCCTGACCACAAGCCGGAAAAAACAGCCGTTACCGGGGAAGGTAACCAACCAGCCACCCAACTCCAAAATTGTTTAAGTACACTAAAAGTCTGTGAATCTTCCACAGATTGAGGAATTAGTTCATGTCCTGGAATTGGGTCAAAAGTAAACCAACCATAGCCAGGGAAAAATACCTCTGTTAAAGCGTAAGCATCGGTATTACGGACAAGATAGAAACCAGTAAAAGGATTAAACTGTCCTGTGTCATAACCTACGGTTAATCGTGCCGGAATACCAAGCGATCGCAGCATAATCGTTAGTACCGTAGAAAACTGATCCTGAAATCCTCCTCTGTAGTCAAAGAGAAAAGCACTAACGAGATCTTGGTCTGGATTTAAAGCAGGTGAGGCTTCCAGCAGAGAATAGCGCTGTTTTAAAGCTTGGGCGAGGAATAGAGCCTGTTCATAGGGAGAAGTAATCGGTTTGGTAGAATTAGCCAAAAGCTCCTTGGCACGTTGCTGCACTTGCTCTTTAATTGCTTCTGGAACCTGCAAGTAATGTTCCGTAATGCTAGAAGGATAATTTTGCGATGCTTCACGAATCCTGGTGCGATTTCGGTAGGGTACACGCGAGATTACAGAATAGGTTAAGCCATCGGCTAAAGCTAAGGGCGCACGAATGCCGTTTTCTGGATCAATTGCTACCTCCGAAGTGGGAAAATACAGTTCCACCGGATAGGTTAAAGCAGGAACCAAATTGGGTAAATCAGCCACAATAGTGTAGGTTTGCACTACCCTTCTGCTACGAATACCATAGTGATTTATTCCCAAGAAAAAACGATAGGAAAAATTGCTGCGCTGGCGAATTTTTAAGTCCTCATCGCGAGAAATTTCCCAACCCTTTCCTGTGTAGCGATCAAATGCCAAAACACGCCAAAAACCTGGTGCTTGGGAACGCACCCGCATCACTAATTTGGGTTCCAGGGTACTGGTATTACCTGTGGTTTGGTCGATTTGGCTTTGGAAACCATAGTAAACCGCCTCACCTCCTGCTTCTGTACCCAATTCATCACCTGAACCCTCACCTCCACTACCTTCACTACCCTCTTCAGCACCAGATCCGGCATCAAAAATACCACGATTGGCACTGCCAAAACGCTCATTGTCCACATCCACTGGGCTACTAACGGGGAAACTTAATTGTTGGGAACTGGGAAAGCGGGGCAATAAGGCAAAAATACCTAGTCCTAGCAACACAATTACCAATAATAATGAGCCCAGGCGTTTTAAAGAGAGGTTAGAAGTGGGCAGATTTGAGTTTGCAACCCTACCATTTAAGGGTTTAATCACTGGCAAACCGAGACGAGAGCGATAGTCTAGAACCAGAATCGGTAAAGCCAGGGCTAAAAAGAGAACTAGCCAAGGGGCAAAAGCCAGGGTTTGCGACAATGTGGCAGCTACCCCTAGTAAAATTAACCCAATCACCATTGAGTAGCCAAGATCCTTGCGACGCGGAAGGTCAAAACTATGCAGCACTTGCAGTTGCACTAATAGTTCTGCCAATACTAGGCGTGTGTCATTTAGATTGGCAACAATATTTCTTAAGAAAGCAGCCATGGCGATTAACATACCAATGGCAATGAGAAATTTTGCTACTATATTGTGCCGCCGACGATTCTGCCAACTCCAAAGCGCAGCTACAACACTCAAAGGTACTGCCCAAATACTCATTTGTGTTGCTGCAGCTACATCTGTAGCAATAATACCTACCACCACGAGAGCTTGTACCAGCAATCGCAACAGTAGCGATTCTTCAGTTTCCTCTGTAGCTAAATTCTCCAGATTGTGCTGGATATTAGCTAAAAGTGGTAGATGCCGGATTTGCATGAAATTAGCGCTCTATGCTTAATATGCGCATCGCTTTTATTATCTTGATTTTAATTATTCTTGAATTTTAATGGTGAAGGTTAAAGGTTTTTGTTCTCCTTGGGGTAAGCAAATTTCCAAGGGGTAGTTGATCCCTGATTGCCAATCACATAATTCCACGCTGACGTAACCAGGATAGGTTCGCTGCGCCTTAGTAGAAGCTTCGGGAGTGCCCAAGCTGACACTGCCACCTCTAGGAAGTTTAACTCTTACCTTCAAAGAGCTACCCTCTAGAGTATAAGGCTCATATGCCGCTTGGATTGTCACTACGCCTGCACTAGTTTGCCACTCTTGCTCTCTGGTACTTTGTTTTGGTGAGAGAGTAAGGGTGAGATTATCCATAATCTCTCGCGCAGCTAGGTAAGAAAGTACCATTTGCTGTCTGGCGCTGGCGGTTTCGTAGTTGATGTTAGCAATTTCTTTGGCGAGTAAAGAATTCTCTTTATTTGCGTCGTCACCATAACGATCCTCTCCATATGTCATACCCACCACAGCAATATTATTGAGTGACTGCTGCTGATTAGGGAACAGATTACTCAAAGCATTAACCAGTTGTGATGGCTGGGGTTTCGCCAACTGCATCGCCTCGGAACAAGCCTCCAACAATTGAGATAATACCTGTTCTGGCATCGGTACTAACAACTGGAGATTTGCCAATTGGGGTAACCAGGAACCTTGATTCAGGGGAACCAATTTGCGCTCGAGAGCGTCTCTGTATTCTGGTTCATAATCAGAAAGTTCTGTTTCCCAAGGGAATAAAGGTGGACGAAGCTCTATTTCCCTTTGAAGCTTACGCTTTAAAAGCGTTTGAAAACGAGTTTGCACTTGCGGAATGTCTCCCATATCTAATGACTGAAAGTTTTGTATAGCGTCATCAGGATTGGAGAGATTCATCTCCAATTCCTCCCAATCAAGAGGGTCCACTGCAAAAGCCGTATCATCAGATAAAACACTAGCATTAGCATTAGCATTAGATAGCAAATAGTCTGCATCTTGAGCCGACATCTCTTGATTTTGCCCTCCTTCTGGAGTCGGGAATGAGCTAGGAGCAGATTTTTCGAGGAGCCAATCAAGGAATTGATCGCCTAAAAAATCTGGGTCTTGATACAAGTCACTATTCATCTTTAGATAAACCAGATCCGGATACTGAACGATTACGGAGATCCCAAGCTAATTCTAAAAGCTTGAACCATTGTTTATCCACTTGGGTAGGTGTACAAGCAAGAGTTTTTGCAATTGTAGCCTTTGCTGCTCCCTCTTGCTTCAGCTGCAAAAGCTTGAGTTGATTGGAATTGAGCTTATCTTTAAAGAGCTGCCATTTGTGAGGTGTCAGTCCCAAATCGCGCTCTAAATCCGCATCTAACCATTGATGAACCAGTTCCCAACGGTGGGCGAGAGCAAAACGAATCAGGTGATATTTAAAGCGCTGTTGCAAATAATCTCGCTGTCTGGCTGTTAAACCCAAAATATGCTCGATTTCGTTGGCGCTACAGTCTTTAAGACGCAGTACAAAGTAATCAATACATTCGCTTTGTTGCCGCTCTTCCAGATAGCCAATTAATTCTTTAATAATTGTTTCACGCAAACTGTGATCTGGATGAGTGGGTTTTTGGTCAGCCAAAATTGAACGTAGCTGCTGCACAGCAGAATCTTGCACTTCACCATCATTATCAGCGGAACCTCCTTCAGCCACCACCGTCATATCTACTGCGGACTCATTTGGTTGTTGTTGAGAGAAGGTCTGGGCACGTAAAATAATTAGCTGTTGTGATCGCCTCCCCGGTAGTGGGATGCGCCTCTTGGCATAGCGCTCACAAAAAGCCATGTATTCGGATAATTCCAGCAGAGTATGGGGGGTATAAGCAGCATCTAATACATTTTCGCGGCGAAATGCATTCAAAGCTTCGGCATAAAATCCTTGGAGAAAGTCTTCAATCAGAGTTAATCTAGCACGATAACTGGTACTGGTTCCTGGTGGTGAAATGTAGCGGTAGATGATGGCACTTAGAGTGCTTTGGAGTTCGATTCTTCCTTGATTAGAACCCAGTTCGTAGTAACGTAAGCACTGATTGAGACGGTGGTTAGCTAGGTTTCTTTCCCAACTTGCCACATCTCCTGAAGCTTGAATGCGATCGCTTTGCTGACAAATTCTAATCACTTCATCAGTAAGACGTGTTGCTACTTTAGAACAACTATCTTCTGATGCCCTGGTGGACTGCCGGAATTTATTGAATAGGATTTGAAAAGTCTGCTCCACGCTCAGGTAGATTTGCCTCAAAATTAATTTCCAACAATGAACCTAACACAACATTAGCCAAGGACGTGAGGGGTTAGAGAAAGGATTTGCTCGAAATTGGTTGTGAATTCTCCTTCGTGCTTCGATTCTTTGCCACCCTTTGCCCAATATTCTAACTATACTCTTCTACAATTTGATTTTGTCTGCTAATCGCCTCATTTTTAACTCAAAAGCTCAAAGGAACTAAGAGGGTAGTCCGCTCCTAGGCGGACTATATTTGCAAAATTTGACTCAGAGGTCATTATTTTAACCCACAGCAATTGTATTAATTGCTATTTGCAAATACTCTAGGAGTGCGCCACTAGTATGGTGGGTTAAGGGTAAACTGTCAACTACCATTCCAGTACATAAAAGCATCATGTAAAGAATTGAGTACTTAAACATCGAGCGCGCTAGTTGCTTATCTTGGGGAGCTTGTTTGAGTAGCCAAGCTTTACGCAAGAAAATAAATCCTAGCACAAGGGCAATTGCACCATAAACTACTCCTAATGTCCCCAAAGGAGACACCAAAAGCAAGGTAGTGGGTACAACCACAAGGGTGTAAACCCAAATTTGTTTCACTGTTGTTTCCTCACCTTCAACAGCAGGTAGCATTGGTACTCCCACCTGGGCATAATCATCCCGGATCATTAGTGCTAATGCCCAGAAATGGGGAGGAGTCCAGAGGAAAATAATCGCAAACAGCAGCCAAGGTGTCCATCCCAAATTTCCCGTTACCGCCGCCCAACCGACTAGTGGTGGAATGGAACCAGCAGCACCGCCAATAACGATGTTCTGGGTGCTACTACGCTTCAACCAGTGAGTATACACCAGCATATAGAAGGCGATTCCAGACATGGCTAACAGGGCACTGAGCAAATTGACCAACACCGTTAGCAAAGTGAAAGATAGCAGCGCCAGAATAATAGCAAAAATTAAAGCATGGCGAGGTTGCACGCGACCAGAAGGTATGGGACGCTTGCGAGTGCGCTGCATATCGTAGTCAATATCTTGGTCGTAAATGCAGTTTAGGGTTTGGGCGCTAGCTGCAGCTAAAGTTCCTCCCAGTAAAGTAATAAAAAGTAGGATGGGATCCACTACTCCTTCCGATGCAATCCACATTGCTGCGGCTGTTGTAATCAAAAGTAGAGGAATAATCCGAGGTTTAGTTAGCTGATAGTAGCTCTTAATAACTTGGAGAAAGTTTTCGTTGCGCCGGGAAACTGTTGTTGTGCCAATCATTATCTAAAGCACCAAATTCATTTTTTCTAGATTGTGGGAAGAGTAGATTGCGATTCGCTTTTGCCAGGAGCAATAGCTCGATCTCGCATCGCTAAAACAGTGAATGCTACTAACACACCTAGTAGGGTTGCTCCCACTGCTTGGTGAGTTACTGTCAGGGGCTCAACCTGGAGGTGGAGTTTAAAGGTGGCTATACCCAAGAGAATTTGGATTATCACTAACCCAGTGGCAAATTTAGCTAGTTGACGTAACCAGGAATGGAGTGCAGGAGTACGCCAGGCGATTACTGTTAAAGTTAAGGTTGCTAACGTTGCGGGAACCACACCAACAATGTGGCTATTCATAATCGCACACAGTTGAGAATTACCAAAACATTGGTGTAATGACCAACGAGAAGCCACTAGTCCTCCCAGTAAGCTTTGGAGGTAAACTAGCAATGTTGCACTCAAACCATACCAAGGTAATTTACCGACTGCTGCTGTACCTTGGTAGGGCAATAACATTACGCCAATAGTAATTAGGGTGCTAAAGAAGAGTAATGCTGTTCCTAAGTGAGCAGTAACAATATCAAATCTGAGCAGCTGTGTAACCGTCAGTCCCCCTAAAATACCTTGAAACAAAATCAGAAACAGGGAAAATAATGCTGACCAAGGTACCCAGCGTGGTAATTCCTGGCGATACCACCAGGATAATGCGACAAAGGCGAGGGTGAATAGTCCAATCAACGAAGCATCCAGGCGGTGAAACCACTCTAAAAACACCTGCAAGTTCATCTGGTTAGTGGGTACTAGTTGCCCGTAGCATAAAGGCCAATCAGGGCAAGCAAGACCAGCATTCATCACTCGTGTCGCGCTGCCAACTGCCATGAGTAGGAGAGTAGCAAAGGCAATTTTCCACACCAGGCGACGGATGCGATCCTGTGGTTGGTTTTGTTGTTTGGGAGTAGCGATCTGCCGACGAAGGACTGATTCTGCCATAAAACTAAATTACCTTGTTGAAAGTCAACCGAAAGTAAGTGTTTACTCACCCATAGAGTGGGAGAGCTAACTCGACTAATTTAAATTAGGGCAGAGCTGGCTATCGGTTCGTACCTAATACTCTAGCCATTAATTCAAGTGACTACGGTATTACTTTAGGTATTCTTCAAAGTTGCTCTTTAATAAGTTTTTTTAGTAAATCTTAGGACTTAAGTACAGAAATTAATGAAAAAAAATACCAAGAATTTTCTACCTAGGAAAACTAAAGTAGCAATTGAACTCTAAGCTGCGCAGTCCCTATCCACAGCAAAGCGAAGGTTAGAGTAGTTCATCAGTATATTTAGAATGGCTGCAACCAAAGGCGTTGTAGGGCAAAATCTAGACTAAAGCGGGCAAATAGGAAGCAAAACAAACTTTCGCCACCAAAAACGGCAAAAAGCCAGATACTTTCAGCTAAATTGCTTTGAATTTCTAGAGGAACTAAGCCTCTGACTAAGCCGAATGCTAATACTGCACCATCTTTGAGGTGGGGATTGGAGTCGCGGCGAATGATGTAGCGATAGGTAATGCCAAATAGACAACCAGTTAAGAGTGAAGTTATAGCTTTTACTAATACTTGTCCTGGGTTGGTGATGGCGAGGGTTGCAAGTTGGTCAAATGCCCTTGTTAGCAACCAGAAATTAATTAGTTGAGCCACTGTATCAGCCAGAAGGAAAGACAATCCAGCAATAACAGCAGCCTTAAGCGATTCTCGTCTGTCTAATTCAGATTGAGCCAAGTTAAAACCAAAACCTCACCACTTGGTATCATAGACTCTGGAGTTGTTCTTTAATCACTGAATTTTACTAAAAAATATGGATATTCTGTCACTCGGTTGGGTTATGGTATTAGCTTTATTCACCTGGTCAATCACAATGGTAGTTTGGGGACGCAACGGTTTCTAGAATTGTGGAACAAATTTCTGTTATTAATCTCCTGTTTCTGATAGCAGTGGCGCTATTAGTAACTATTAGTGGTGGAATTCTCTATCTTAGTGCAGTAGAGTGGCGCGATCGCCGCCGTCAAGCAAAAGACAAGCGCATACGATAGAAATTCAAAGCTCAAGATCCCAATTTATTGAGTTTTTTCAGTAATTTGTGAGCCAGATTTAACCCTGGCTCGTTTCTTCATGGCAAGATGTTCTTTGAGTAATCAATTAATATTGAAGCTAGCTACAGGTGGAGAAAATGGATGACTACAACCCTAGTTATACAAACAGAAGCAGTTCCTGTGAAGGTTTCACTACCAACTAGTCAACCAATGACTCGCGATGAATTCTATGCATTCTGCAAAGCCAATCCAGAACTGCGTATAGAAAGAACTGCGACTGGGGAAGTTATAATTATGCCACCCGCCTTTTCAGATACAGGGAACCGCAGCTTTAATCTTACTGCGCAACTTGGTATTTGGACAGAGGAAGATGGTACAGGAATTGGTTTTGATTCTAGCGCGGGATTTACGCTTCCCAATGGCGCAACTCTCTCCCCTGATGCTTCTTGGATGAAGTTAGAAAAGTGGAATACTCTCACAGAGGAGGAAAAAGCTTCCTTTGCGCCTATTTGCCCTGATTTTGTAATTGAGTTACGCTCTGCTAGTGATACCTTACGCGGTTTGCAAGCTAAAATGCGCGAGTATATCGAAAATGGTGTATCTTTAGCTTGGCTAATTGATCGCAAAAATCGCACTGTCCATATCTATCGTCCAGATCAAGAACCTCAAATCCTGGAAAATCCAAATCGAGTAAGTGGCGATCCAGAGTTACCAGGTTTTAGTTTACCAATGGCGAAAATTTGGTGAGTATGGAGCATTAATACCAAGGATTCTATCAGAGCGATCTGGAAATTAAAATATTTAAATTTGGAACCCTTGTAGGGACATGAAATTTCACATCCCTACATTTTTTTCGATGATGTCTATTGCGCCTCAAATTCTATCGAGATTTGGTAACATTATTCTTTGCCAATTCTTCAACTGTAATTTTTTCGTAGCACTCAAAAGGTTGATGAATCCAGGGATTATCGCTTAAGTAGTCTACATAATAATCGGGAACAACTACAGAACTCGCTTTGCACCAGATTACAGCAGTGCGAATTTGCTCAATTTCCCCACCGTTATGCTCTTTTAACCAATTTACCGCTTCTCGTAGGCTAATTCCAGAATCGGCTAAATCATCAGCTAAAAGCACCCGACTTCCTAACTGATTGGAAGTCATAGATAGGTGCTGAGAAAATTTGATTGCACCTCTATTTTTCCCTGTGTAAGAAGTTGCTGAAAGAATCGCTAGAGGTTTTCTGTAAAGGCGAGAGAGAATATCGCCAACTCGTAAACCTCCCCTAGCAAGACAGACAATGTGGCTAAAATCCCAACTAGATTGATAGATTTGTAGGGCTAGTTGTTCTATTTTTTGATGGTACTCTGACCAGGACACGTAAAGGTCTGGCATAAAAAATGGCAATAAAAAAACAAGAGAGTGTTACAACTGGCTAAAGTATGGCAATTGTTATTGCCAAAATCTGTATTAGCTTTACCATAAAAATTTTGGCTCTAAAGCTGCCTAATTTAATCTACTATTATGAGTAATATTGAATCTACCAATCAAGCTATTGTTGGAGAACCAGCAAACGAGAAGCTTAATTTTAGTACAAAACTAGCCTACGGTGCTGGCGATATGGGACCAGCGATTACAGCAAATGTTTTAGTTTTCTTTTTGCTGTACTTTTTCACCAATGTCGCTGGTTTACCTGCGGGCTTAGCTGGTAGCATTCTCATGATTGGTAAAATTGGCGATGCGATTAACGATCCCGTTGTTGGGGTAATGAGTGATCGCACAAACACTGTCTGGGGAAGACGTTTACCTTGGATGTTGGCGGGAGCGATACCTTTTGGGGTGTTATTCTTTTTGCAGTGGCTTGTTCCCCCAGTAAATCAGTGGCTATTATTCACTTACTATGTGGCGATTGGCATTCTTTTCAACATTGCCTACACCATAGTAAATTTACCTTATACAGCCCTTACTCCCGAATTAACTCAAGATTACAACGAGCGCACCAATCTCAATAGTTTTCGCTTCGCTTTTTCTATTGGTGGTAGCATTTTATCCCTCATTTTGGCTCAAGTAGTTTT
>CAZWGS010000099.1:0-20138 GCA_964633315.1 uncultured bacterium
CTGGCTCTTCAGTAGGTTGCTCTCCATCAGGCTCTTCAGTGGCTGGCTCTTCAGTGGCTGGCTCTTCAGTGGGCTCTTCAGTGGCTGGCTCTTCAGTGGCTGGCTCTTCAGTAGGTTGCTCTCCATCAGGCTCTTCAGTGGCTGGCTCTTCAGTGGCTGGCTCTTCAGTGGGCTCTTCAGTGGGCTCTTCAGTGGGCTCTTCAGTAGGTGGCTCTTCCACTAAATCACCATTAATAGTAACCTCACCGTCAACACCATTACTACCACCTTGAGTATTAATAATTTCTGGTTGCTGAATCTCAGGAGCTATTAGTGCAACATCTCCACCATCGCCTTCACTGGCACTTGTATCAATATCTCCTGTTACGATAGTCTGTCCTGCTTGAACTACAACATCACCACCACTGCTTCCAGAAGTATTTAACTCTTCAGTAAAAACAGAACCTTCTGCACTGAGGATATTTATAAGATTACCTGGGTTAGTAATATCTCGAGTCTCAATATCCTGATTAGCTTGGATATTAATAGCGCCATCTCCCAAGCCAAAAATATCATCATTAAAGGTTATGTTATTGCCGTTGAGATTTACATCACCTTTAGTCTCAACAGTACCGGAAAATTGCAAAATACCACTGCTCGAATCAAGTAAGTTAATACCACTAACACCATCAGTACTTACTAGTTCTAGGAAAATACTATCATCACCATTTAAGATAATTTCCCCACCATTGGAATTGACGGGGTTGTGAACTTTGATCGCAAAGTTGTTATCACTCTCTCCCATGATGATAATATCGCCTCCTTGGGAGATAACCAGGGGATCAACAATATCATCTACAGTTCCGTCATAAATGACTATTCCCTCACCATTTTCGCTTTCTCCGTTCAGTGTTATTTCACCGCCACCAGAGTTAATTGGACCGCGAATATTGATTCCTGTTTGGAAATCACTTTCGCCGGTAATACTAATATTTCCTCCTTCAGAGTTAACAGAACCAGTAGAATCAATCCAAACACCTCTTGCATTACCAGGAGCTTCACCAATCAGCTCGATTAGACCACCACCAGAGTTAACATTGCTGTTAATGCTAATTCCCCTACCTCCTGCACTACTCGAACCTGAGTTAGTTGCAGTTCCAGAAAAGAAAATGTCGCCGCCACCGGTGAATATAGGCTGGTTGACTTCAACTCTACCCCCATTCACATCATCACTATTGGCATTTAAAGTTAAGTTCAGAGAATCATCACCAATAGAACTGTCAAAAATCTGACCGTTAATAATGATATTTCCAGCAGCATCTAAAGTCAGAGAGCTATTACCTGTCTCATTGAAATCTAGGTCTGTACTTAAGGTAATATCCCCCTGTTGCTCTTGTGTGGTTCTGGTAACAATTTCTACTTCTGAACCATTAGCAAGGGCAGATCTGATAATATCAATTCCTAATTGAGTATCATTGTCTGTAGCAATAAAGGGGTCTAGGGTTGTAGTGGCAGTTGAACCGTTACCTTCGACAATCTCAATATTTTGGGGATCAATTAGCCAAGTACCACCAAGACCAGCTAAAGCGCTAACATCAGCAGGTGTGGTTAGATCTAGAAAGCCATTGCTGCTGGTTTCTACAAAACCGCCATCACCGGAATTGACACCACCACGAGCGCTAATATTCCCGTAGCTGCGGGTAGTTTGCTCTGATCCAACTATAACAGAGCCACCATTGCCGTCAATTAAAGCATCAGCACTAACAGTTGAATTTTGATCAATGAAGGTAACATCTGCTGTAGGGAGTACACCTGTACCTTGAAGATCGCCACCAACTATAACATTGCCACCACCTTGATTGCCAGAAGCATCGACTGTAGCATCAATTAAACCAACTGTATCACCCAGGATTTGCACCTGACCACCGTTCTGATTTGATGATGTGTCGATAGTGCCAGAAACAATTGTTGTTCCTGCTTCTGAGGGTATCTGTGTTCCAGAAGAACTAACGGTTACTTGATTAGCTCCATCTACATCTAAACCAGTTGCCACATCAGTTCCGGTTAGTAGCTCTGGTAGTGCAAGAATGGGAATATTAGGACTTCCTTGTTCGCTAATTTCTGCAAGTCGCTGAGCTTCTATTTCTAAACTCAAAATGTTTCCTGGAATCGACAAGCGTACTACGCTTTCTCCAGGAACAGATGTCAGTAAAACTTGACCTCCAGAAGCACTCAGTGTGCCAGTATTTACTACCGTGCCGCCCAATAAAATTATATTATTGCCCGGGTTAACACTTAAGTCTCCAGCATTAACCACAGAGCCGGGATTTGAGTTATCAAATGCAAAACTATCGGGATTTCCTACTAACGATGCATAGTCATTGCTGCCAAAAGCATTAAAAAAGCCACCATCTGGAAAGCCAATTCCTGTTGCAGTAGTTGCCGTGAAGTCACCGGGTACATTTAAGCTAGCATTACTACCAAAAACAATCCCCGCAGGATTCATAATAAACAGGTTAGAGTTGCCCCCTGTAACTTGAATCAAGCCATCAATAACTGATGGGTTACCACCGACAACACGGGTGAGGATATTATTGATCGTGGGGTTCGATAAGAATGTGGCGATTTGATCAGCTTCTAAGCCAAACTCAATAAAGCTGTGGAACAAATTAGCTCCATCACCAGAGAGTGTGCCACCATCTATAATAAACTCTCTCCCATCTTGGGTAACAACCGTCATTGTGCCATCATTGGCAGGATCTATCTGCCCCAGAGCTGTGTGAGGCTGACTAAGTAAAACCACTAGCAACCCTAAGGTAGACCAATTTAAGCTTCTGAGTGACAATCGCATCTCTATCTTCCTGCATCCCGTAAGCTTACCAAAGGATTATCTCTCTATGGTAGAAGCTGCCTGATGGTATCGGTAGTATGTAAAATCCTTGGTTCCATATCTAAGATACTTTAATTTTAGTAGTTATTTACTCATATGTAACATGGGATTTTGTTTTAATTGCTTAATGCAATGCACAAATTGCAATACCTGCTTGATAGATACAGCTCGTTAAGGAATTTTTAATTGCTAAAAAAGCGATTCAAGGTTAAAGTCATGATTCTCTGAAGGTGGACAGTTGTAGCATTAGATAAAATAAATAGAAGATTGCAGTTGCATAGATTTAGGCTTGTGAAGGATAAAAAATTGAGTGAATTGAGGTCAGGGCTAGAATTAGCCACAGATGAGGAATTGAAACAATTGACACAGATCATGTTTTGTCGCCGATTCAATCCCCTTGACTATTGGCAAACTCCTGAGCCAATAGAAATTCAAAGTCAAGAACGAGAAATTTGGCTTGATGAACTAGAGAAGCGTTTTCGTTTTTTGGCTGCGAATGGTTTAACAGTATTGAAGAGAAAAACTCAGGAAGTCACCTATAGACAAACATTAATTCAAGTTTGCTGCTATCTGAAAATTCCTTACTCAAGCCAGATGACTACGGTTGAAATTGAAGCAGAAGTTTTTTTAAATCTTGTAGATAGAACTTGGAAGCGTTTATCTTCTACAGAAAGACAATCTTTGACCATAAAAGTTCAAAATTCCTTAGCTCAGTCTAATTTCTCAGAACCTCTACCAGTTTCACTCCAGCATGATCCCATTAATTTGTTACTTAGAGGTGGTAGTGCTGTAGCATTTAGCTCTGTTCTCAAGCCTTTACTATTGCAACATCTCGCTCGTCAGTTTGCCATTCATTTTGCTAGCTATCAGGTAGCAAAGGGGGCAATTGTCAAAGGTAGTATTACTGCCGCCACACAGTGGCAAAATCAGATGGCATTGCAAACGGCTAAAAGAGGTATGGCGATAACAGCAGCTCGTCATACAGCAGTTAGAAGTGTATTTGCGATCATGGGACCTTTGCTCTGGGGCTGTTTTTTCGCTGATTTGGGTTGGAGAGCAATTTCAATTAATTATGGTCGTATTATTCCCACTATTTTTACTGTAGCTCAGATTCGTCTTACCCGCTGTGAATGTTGGGAAGCAGTGTAAAAAGAATTGAAACCTCTGGCAAAAGAAAATCAATCTAGTAGGGATTACTCTTGGCAGTTGCTGCAAGGTGGAACTCTATTATTACCTCTGCTACCCACTTGGGGAGCTATATTGATAGTTTTGGCTGCAGCGACAACTTGGCGAAGAAACTACCGAAGTATCATCCAAAATTCTTTCAATTGGGGGCTAGCACTTCTAAGTCTCTGGTTAATAATTACCTGTTGCTTTGCTACCTATCCTCAAGAAGCTTTTCTTGGTTTAGCTAATTTTTTACCTTTTTTCGCGGTTTGGATTGCTTTTAGTCTGATTATTACCACCCAAGTGCGATTACGCCGCTTAGCTTGGCTGCTTGTGCTTCCTTCTCCTATTGTCATCTGTTTGGGTTGGGGACAAATATTTGCTGGCTGGACAACTCCTGTGCAACTGCAGGTATTATTGGGTTGGGTGTTAGAAGCAGGGGGAAACCCACCAGGGAGAATGGCTGCTGTTTTTATCTACGCCAATATTCTTGCAGCCTATCTACTGATCACATTTACTCTGGTACTAGGATTGTGGCTCGATACCTATCAAAGATGGCAACAAAAAAAACAATCTGTTTCTAAATGGTGCTTGCCATTACTAACTATAGTCCTTCTTAGCAATGGTTGTGCTCTATTGCTTACTAGTTCCCGTAATGCTTGGGGAATTGCTCTGTTTGCCCTAATTGCCTTTGCTGTGTACTGTGGTTGGCGTTGGCTTCTCTACCTGATTGGTGCCACAGGAGCCAGTATTTTGTGGGCATCTTTTGGCAGTGAGCCAATACGTGGCTGGTTGCGTCAACTGATTCCAAAATCTATTTGGGGACGACTCAACGATGACTTGTACCCAGATCGCCCTCTGGCTACATTGCGCATTACTCAATGGAAATTTACTCTCAACATGACTCAAGAACATTCGTTCATGGGCTCGGGACTACGTAATTTTACTCCCCTCTACGAAGCAAAAATGGGAGTTTGGCTAGGGCATCCTCACAACTTCTATCTAATGCTAATGGCTGAAACTGGAATTCCTGGTATCGTGTTGCTATGTGGTCTAATAGGTTGGAAACTTGCCCAAGCAGTTTTACAACTTCACAGTTGGTCAAGCCAAAACCCTTCACTAGGAACTGTGGAATCCCAGCCCTTGATTTTTTATACCTATCTTGTTACTTTCGGCAGTATGGTCGTATTTAACCTATTTGATGTAACTTTGCACGATTTTCGGGTTAATACTTTAACTTGGATTGTGCTCTCAGCAATTTGCGGTGTCACAACTGCTGCAAAAACTAAGAACTAGGTTAGTGATTGAGGTTCCCAGTTTCTGTAAAATATAGGGAGTAGCACGGTAAATCTTGTGACCGAAAACAGGACAACAGCAAAATCTACCAGTCGAAACCTTGACTATAATACGAGGCTAGCAAGCAGTTACTATGGTCTTTTGGGCTTGCATCCCTCCGCATCAGCCATAGAAATTAGAAGAGTATATCGAGAGTTAAGCAAGCGATACCATCCCGACACCACTCAACTATCTCAGGAACTTGCCAAAGAAAAATTTCAAGCCCTCAACGAAGCCTATGCAACTTTAAGCAATCCAGAGAGACGTTTACTCTACGACTATAAAATTGGCTATTCTCGTGTGAATGTAATTCAAGCCTCTGCTTCTATAAAAACAGCAGCCAAAACAGATACAGTGCACTGGTCAAATTCAGCTTACCTTGATCCCCAAGATCGCCCCCTATCTGCAGGAGAAGTTTTTGCCTTGTTTATTTTGGGTGTCACCTTTTTAGGTTGCTTGCTTCTAGCTCTAGTAATTGGTTTAACTAGGGGAGATACCACCGTGCAAGTATCTCAAACGAGCAGCAACCATTACCAGCAAGTGTCCCAAATCACACAACAACAAGCAGTTTTATTAGCTAACTGCCAAGTTTTTTCTCTCTAGATCCATTATCTGATAGTCATTTTATTTATGCCCCTTCCTGAAGCTACTACACCTTTATACAACCATCCCCTACCAGAAATTGAGCAATGGTTAATAGATTTGGGCTGTGCCAAAGATGGGGAACAACCCCATTGCTGGTATGTTGAACGCTCTAGCTGGAAGGCTGATATTTGCCTTGAAATTGAAGAAATTAGTGTCTGCTATCTCCGTGCTAGTGAGGATGGAGCAGATATTAATCGCTCCTTTAGATACTCTCTAAGCCGTAAGGATGTGGAAGCTGCAATTTTTTCTGGACCTTAGTCACTATATCCTACAACTTACCAAAACGGCGATGACGCTGTTGATAGTTAGACAAAGCTTGGTAAAACTCCTGGCGATCAAAATCCGGCCAAAGAGTAGAAGTAACATAAATTTCCGCATATGCCATTTGCCAGAGCAAGAAATTGCTGATGCGCATCTCTCCACTAGTACGAATTAACAAATCTGGATGAGATAACCCTTGGGTATAAAGGTGATGCTCAAAAATCTGCTCATCGATTTCATTGACGTTTAATAAACCCTTTTCTACCTGGGAAGCAATGGCGCGACAAGCCTGCAGAATTTCCTGTCTTCCCCCATAGTTAGTTGCTACTGTAAACTGAATTCCGAAATTATCCTTGGTCTCTCTCATCGAGCGGGTAATTTCTTCTTGTAGGGACAGGGGTAATTGTTCTAAATCGCCCACAAAGCGGATGCGTACATTTTCTTCCATCATCTCCGCCATTTCTCGCCGCAATACCCGCTCAAAAAGAGTCATCAAAAATTCTACCTCAGTGCGGGGACGACCCCAATTTTCTGTGGAAAAAGCATAGGCTGTCAGTGAAGGAATACCCCAATCTTTACAGCAACGCAGTAAATTTTTGAGAGAATCTACTCCCTTACGATGACCCATAATCCTTGGTAGCCCTTGGCGTTTGGCCCAGCGCCCATTGCCATCCATAATTATTGCCACATGGCGAGGGAGACGATTTTGATCAAGATCAGGAGGTAACTCTTGTAAAACAATTGGC
This sequence comes from uncultured bacterium, assembly GCA_964633315.1. Classification (GTDB taxonomy): domain Bacteria; phylum Cyanobacteriota; class Cyanobacteriia; order Cyanobacteriales; family CAWCAG01; genus CAZWGS01. The sequence goes on from CAZWGS010000099.1 coordinate 7,024, forward strand.
TTTGCAGTCATGGGCTTATAAATTTTTTAAGGTTAAAGATATGATGATTCCTAAGAAGTAAACTAGTTATCTTGGCAAATAAGAGCTGATTGAGAGCCGCAATTTCCCTCGCTATTTTTCCTGGTTATACTCGAATCAACTCAATCCCACAGGAAAATTTCATTTCTTTTTCTCAGAAGTGGACGAGGATAGACGAGAAACTTGTTCCCAGAGAATTTTGCCTTGGGAACCAATTTGCCGACTCAAACGCCCCAATCCAGGACCAACAGCTTCACGTTCCACCGCAGGTGAAAATCTCTCATCTAATAGTTCCTTGAGTTTAGTACTGGTTAAAGGTCGATTTAGAGTTCTCCTCTCCGCTAGAGAAATAGAACCAGTTTCTTCTGAGACAACGATACACAGACAATTTTCGACTCGTTCTGCAATTCCCATTGCTGCACGGTGACGTGTTCCCAACTGCCGCGATGCGGTGCGCTCAGAAAGAGGCAAGATAACACCTGCAGCAACAATGCGGGAGCTACGAATTAACACAGCACCGTCATGGAGTAAGGTCGTGGTTTGAAAAATAGTTTGCAGCAATTCCTTGGACACTTGAGCATTGAGAAATACTCCTGGTACAGAAAAATCTCGCTCGTCAATGGGATCGCTAGTTTCCAGAACAATCAGAGCCCCGGTTCGATTTTGGGACAATTCTTTGACCGCATCGACAATCTCATCAATCACGCTATCTGGTTGAGGTAGAAGACGACGAGAAGATTGAAACAGATGGGTGACCTTGCCCTGTCCCAGTTGTTCTAAAAAGTGGCGAAACTCGGATTGGAAAATAACAGCCATAGCCACAGCAGAACCAATCACTAGCTTTTCTAGCACTAAACTCAAAAGTTCTAGCCCTAAACGATAGCTGACTACCGCCGCCAGCATGAGAATGATCAGCCCGCGAACCATCCATAGTGTGCGACGCTCACCAATAATCAGGAGCATCACATAGGTTAGGGCTAGAACCAATCCGATGTCAATAATATTAACTAAGCTGGGTTTAAGCCAGCTTGGGTCAGGAAAAAAACCCGACAACAACATTAGAATTCAGTGCAATTAGCTAGCTAGATAATAATTAGGAGTTAGGTTTGAGAAATCAGGAATAGAAACAATTTTCAGTGAAGAATGATCTCTGATGAATTGGGCTATTCCCTATTCTTAAGTCCACAAATCAGGTAACCTTCGGCATTTATTTTAGCCGTTGCCATCTGCTTGAGACACCAGTCTTTCGGGCAAACAGTCTTGGCGCACTAAATCAGCGTAAGTTTCTCGCTTGATAATCAAGTCTGCTTGTCCTTCATTAACAAGGACAGCTGCAGGTCGAGGTACGCGATTGTAGTTGGATGCCATGCTGTAATTGTAGGCTCCTGTACCCATAACCACGAGAAGATCTCCTGGTTGAGTTGTGGGTAGTTGAGCATCTTTAACTAAAATATCCCCAGATTCACAATGTTTGCCAGCAATGGTGACAGTTTCCTCTACGGTTGCGGAAACGCGATTGCCAAGAATCGTGCGATAGAGTGACTGATAGGTAATGGGGCGAGGATTATCAGACATTCCACCATCAATGGAAATGTAGTTGCGGATACCAGGAATTTCTTTACGACTACCCACTGTATAAGCTGTCACACAAGAAGAACCGATAAGTGACCTTCCCGGTTCTGCAATTAATTTTGGTAAGGGTAGCTGCTTTTGCTCGCAAGCTTCTACCAAAGCTCGACAAGCCGCGCCAACCCATTCATCAATACTGGGAGGATCATCATCTTCGGTGTAGCAAATCCCTAAACCACCACCAATATTGACTTCACTCACGGGTAAACCAAATTCTTTCGCCTTCTCAAACCAGTCCACCAATACCACTGCTAAATCTTGGTGGGGTTGGCGCTCAAAAATTTGTGAACCAATGTGAGCGTGTATACCAATGCACTCTAGTATTGGGCGCTCCTTGAGCCAAGCGAAAACTTCCTCCACTTGATTGGGATCGAAACCAAACTTACTGTCTAGATGACCAGTGCGAATATACTCATGGGTGTGACATTCAATCCCTGGTGTAAGACGCAGCATGATTTGAGCTGGTTGAGCCAAGGATTCTAGTAGCTGCAGTTCTAACCAGTTATCGACTACAATTTTGCAGTTGTTTTCAATCGCTAATTGCAGTTCCTCAGAGGATTTGTTATTACCGTGGAAGTAGATTTTTTCAGATTGGATCCCTGCTTGAAGAGCAGTATACAGTTCACCACCAGAAACTACATCAATGCCCAATCCTTCGCTAGCAACTACACCACATACAGCTAGACAATTCCAAGCTTTAGAAGCATAAATTGCTAAAGAAGAACCGGGATAGTGCTGCTGGAAACTCTCTCGATATTGACGACAAGCTTCCCTGAGGGTAAATTCATCGAGTACATACAAAGGAGATCCCCATTGCTGCACCAAGTCAGTAAGATCGCAACCTCCAATTTCTAAATGATCACGGTTGTTAACCTTGGCAGTTAGGGGTAGTAATTCTTGATTGGGAGAACGAGTTGCACTAGCATCGGTGGGTTGAGAAAAATACTGGTGTCCAGAGTTGGGAACTCTTGGTTGAGTAGAGACCATAACTGTAATCTTGGGTACTTGGAGATATGAATTTTTTGCCGTCAAAAGTGATTGAATGAACTAAGCAATCACTGATAACTTAACTAAGTGTACAATCGGAGGCTGTGACTTTATTGGAACTTGTGATCCAACCCCTACGCACTGAACAACTAGCGGCAGTGGTTGAGCTAGACCAAATTTGTTTGGGTGGTTTATGGACTCTGGAAGGCTATCAGAGGGAGTTAGCAAGCCCTAATAGCGATTTAATTACACTGTTAATAGATTTACCTCAGCAAAGAGGATTCATAGCTGGTATAGGCTGTTTTTGGGCTATTTTAGAGGAGGCACATATTACCCTGTTAGCAGTACATCCCGATTATCAAGGTCAAGGTTTGGGTCAGCTCATCCTGTGTCATTTACTGCGCAGTGCCCAGCAACGCAAGTTAGAGCGGGCAACTTTGGAGGTGCGAGAGTCTAATCAGGTAGCATTAGCCATCTATCAAAAATTTGGTTTTCAACTAGCGGGAAGGAGAAAGGGCTATTATCCTCAAAATCAGGAAGATGCTCTGATTTTCTGGCTCTCAGGTTTACAAGAAAGTGATTTCCTCCATCGGTTAAACTGGAGAGAGCAACAATTAAAGCAACGCCTGTACCAGCAAAATTGGCAATTGGCTCACGGAAGTAGCTCAAGTTAGCAAAAAACTAATCAATCGTATTAGACAGTGTTTAGCTTAACTCTAGAGTCTATTTAACCGCGGTCATATCAGGTGATTTGGCAGGTAAAACTGCCTGCTATTTGCTCTCTATTTAAACATAGCGATCCCAGGTTAAACATCACTGCTGTTTTTTGGACAAGAGCAGAAAAATATCCCTATGCTAGAATCAGCTAACAAGGGCACGCAGCAGGTGATGAGAAAAGGTCATGTTTGAACGCTTTACAGAAAAAGCCATTAAGGTGATCATGTTGGCTCAGGAAGAAGCACGTCGCTTGGGGCACAATTTTGTCGGTACAGAGCAAATTTTACTTGGTCTCATCGGCGAAGGCACAGGCGTTGCAGCCAAAGTACTGAAGTCAATGGGAGTTAACCTCAAGGACGCTCGGATCGAGGTGGAAAAAATCATCGGTCGTGGTTCTGGCTTTGTGGCGGTAGAGATTCCCTTTACCCCAAGAGCCAAGAGAGTCTTGGAGTTGTCTTTGGAAGAGGCTCGCCAGCTTGGTCACAACTATATTGGCACCGAACACTTGTTACTGGGTCTAATCCGTGAAGGAGAAGGTGTAGCAGCGAGAGTGCTGGAGAATTTGGGAGTAGACCTCTCAAAAGTCCGCACTCAGGTGATCCGGATGCTAGGAGAAACAGCAGAAGTATCGGCTGGCGGAGGACAAGGTCGTACTAAAACTCCCACCCTGGATGAGTTTGGTTCGAACCTGACCAACCTAGCAGCGGAAGGAAAATTAGACCCAGTAGTAGGTAGACAAAAGGAAATTGAGCGTGTGATCCAGATTTTGGGTCGACGCACTAAGAATAATCCTGTTCTCATTGGGGAACCGGGAGTTGGTAAAACGGCGATTGCAGAAGGTTTAGCTCAGCGCATTGCCAACAAAGATATCCCTGATATTTTAGAAGAAAAACGAGTAGTTACCCTCGATATTGGTTTGCTGGTAGCAGGAACTAAGTATCGAGGCGAGTTTGAGGAACGCCTCAAGAAAATCATGGATGAAATTCGTCAAGCTGGGAATGTGATCCTGGTGATTGACGAGGTACATACCTTGATTGGTGCTGGTGCTGCTGAAGGAGCCATTGACGCTGCTAATATTCTCAAGCCAGCTTTAGCCAGGGGCGAATTGCAGTGTATTGGTGCAACAACTCTGGATGAGTATCGCAAGCATATTGAGCGAGATGCAGCACTAGAGCGTCGTTGCCAACCAGTGATGGTTGGTGAACCTAGCGTTGAAGATACCATAGAAATTCTCTACGGTTTGCGGGAACGCTACGAGCAACATCACAAGCTGAAAATCTTAGATGAAGCTTTAGAAGCCGCCGCTAAACTCTCAGATCGCTATATTTCTGACCGCTATTTACCAGATAAAGCGATTGACTTAATTGATGAAGCGGGTTCACGAGTACGCCTCATTAACTCCCAGCTACCACCAGCAGCGAAGGAGTTGGATAAGGAACTGCGTCAGGTGCTTAAGGATAAGGACAACGCAGTGCGTTCCCAAGATTTCGACCAAGCAGGGGAATTGCGTGACCGTGAAATGGAAATTAAGGCGGAAATTCGCGCCATTTCCTCATCGAAGACAGTGGAAACTGACGGCGAGGATATAGGTCCCTTTGTGGATGCAGAAGAAATCGCCCATATTGTTGCTTCTTGGACTGGGGTTCCGGTGAATAAACTCACTGAATCTGAATCTGAGAAATTGCTGCACATGGAGGATACTCTACATCAGCGTCTCATTGGTCAAGACGATGCGGTTAAAGCAGTTTCCCGTGCGATTCGTCGTGCGCGAGTTGGTTTGAAAAACCCCAATCGTCCCATTGCTAGCTTTGTTTTCTCTGGACCTACCGGGGTTGGTAAAACTGAATTAACCAAGGCTCTAGCGGCATATTTCTTCGGCTCAGAGGACGCTATGATCCGGCTGGATATGTCGGAGTATATGGAGCGTCACACAGTTTCTAAGCTGATTGGTTCTCCTCCAGGATACGTGGGCTACAACGAAGGCGGTCAACTCACAGAAGCTGTACGTCGTCGTCCCTACACAGTGGTGCTATTCGATGAAATCGAAAAAGCGCACCCCGATGTGTTTAATATGTTGCTGCAAATCCTGGAAGATGGTCGTTTGACTGATGCGAAAGGTCGTACTGTGGACTTTAAGAACACATTGCTGATTATGACCTCCAACATCGGTTCCAAGGTGATTGAAAAAGGTGGTGGTGGTTTAGGATTTGAGTTTAGCGAAGACGAGACCGAATCCCAATACAATCGCATTCGTTCCTTGGTTAACGAAGAACTTAAGCAGTACTTCCGTCCCGAATTCCTCAACCGTCTTGACGAGATTATCGTCTTCCGTCAGTTGAATAAGGAAGAGGTTAAGGAAATCGCCGAAATTCTCCTCAAGGAAGTCTTTGGTAGACTTTCGGAACAGGAAATTACCTTAGAGGTAACCAATAAGTTCAAAGAACGCTTGGTAGAAGAGGGTTATAATCCTTCCTATGGTGCAAGACCTCTACGTAGAGCGATTATGCGCCTCCTAGAAGATGTTTTAGCAGAAGAAATTCTTTCAGGTCGTGTGGGACCAGGAGATATTGCTATTGCTGACATTGATGAGGAAGGTAAGGTAAAAGTGCGCTTAGGTGAGAAGCGCGAGTTACTCTTGCAAAAGTCTGAGTAAAGTTCCAGGTTACTCATGAATAATGAAAGGTAGGGAAAGTAACTTTTCTCTACCTTTTTTAATGCTCCTAAATTTCAGGAAGCATGACTAATACTAAATCCGGCTCTTTTGGATACTTTATTCTCAAATGCTCAAGCCACCTCTGTATATGTATTTTGTCGCATTTTTGTCTCTGTAAAAAGGGCACTCTATAAAGCGGATTTGGTATAAAATTGTCACCGAAAGGTTTGGAAAGCATATTGTTTCAAAGATGAGACCGATAGCCGCCCAATCCTTTGTTATTGGTTATTTTTATTTAGTGTTTGACAAACAACCAACAACTAATAACTAACAACACTTCTTACCCTAATGCTTGAGCCGGGGGATGAGTTAAAGGTTTATTATTTAATGTGGGTAAGGATTGGAGTTAATCGCAGGCAGTTTGGAGAAACGTTCAAATTAACTTTATGTTGGGATTACTAGAAATAGATTTAAGTCTATTGTTTCTATTGATAGTTAATTAATTAGCGCCCATGATAGTTAATGATTTGAGAGTTCCCTTTGTTGATTTCAGTTTCCAACACCAACCAATTCAGGCACAATTAGAAGCAGCAATTAAAGCTGTGGTTGAGCGAGGAGATTTTGTTTTAGGTCAAGCTGTGACCGAATTTGAGCAAGCTTTTGCCACTGCTAGCAGTTCCAATTATGGCATTGGTGTGGCTTCGGGAACAGATGCAATTGCCTTGGGTTTACAAGCTTGTGGTATCGGTAAAGGCGATGAGGTTATTTTACCTGCTAACACTTTTATTGCCACTGCTATCGGTGTTTTAGCTGCAGGTGCAACTCCCATACTAGTAGATTGCGATCTTGAAACTGCCCTGATTGACTTGGATGCAGCAGCCAAAGCAATTACTCCCCGCACCAAAGCGATTATACCAGTGCATCTTTACGGACAAATGGTTTCTCCTAGCAAATTACTGGCTCTGGCTCTGGAGTACAATCTGCTAATCTTTGAAGATGCAGCCCAAGCACATTTAGCAGAAAGAGAAGGTTATCGGGCTGGTTCAATTGGTATAGCCGCCGCTTTTAGCCTCTATCCTAGTAAAAATCTGGGTGCTTTTGGCGATGGAGGAATTTTAATTACCAAGGATGAAGCCATAGCCAAAAAAGCGCGGGCGCTACGCAACTACGGAGCCTATCATAAGTATATACACGCTGAACTCGGTAGAAATAGCCGCCTAGATACCTTGCAAGCAGCAGTACTTAATATTAAATTACCCCACCTGGAAGGTTGGAACCAAGCCCGTAATCAAGCGGCTCAAGTTTATGATCGCGAACTTCAACAGTTAAAATCTTGGGGTATTACTCCCCTCAAAAATAACTGTGGTGACGGACATATTTACCATCTCTACGTGATCCGCATTGAGAAATCTTGTCCCTTAACGCGGGAAATTATTCAAGATAAATTAAATTACTACGGTATTCAAACAGGTATTCACTATCCTATTCCCTGTCATCTACAACCTGCCTATGGACATCTAGGTTATCAAACAGGTGACTTTCCTGGAGCAGAAAAACTAGCCCAGGAAATTTTATCTCTACCAATGTATCCAGGTTTGAGTAAACTGCAAGTACAACATGTAGTTGCTAGTCTCAAAAACTTATTTGTACGCTAAATTGTGGCGAGCATCTAACTTTTTTCTTTACTGCCAATCATCACCTTCAAGCCATCATGGAAATTCAGCGTAAATTACCTGTATTGTGGGAAAAACAACTATTTAATTTGATAATTCTTGCTCTATTAATGGTTCTTTATACCCCACTCATCCTCCATTGGTGTGATGGTTGGCTCAATAAAAGTATTGATATTGAACACGAGTATTTTAGTCACGGGATTATTGGTTTGCCCTATGCAGCTTATATTACTTGGCTCAATCGCCAGAAATGGCAGAATCTAGAAAATATCTCCCATCCCCTGGCTTTGCTGCTATTTGTAGCAGCGGCGCTGTGTTACGTGACGGGAATGTGGGATTTAGTGAACCTGTCCTTACCCTTGATGTTAGCGGGTTTGTGTTTGTGGCTCAAAGGAATTCCTGGCTTGCGTTTACATGGCTTTGCTTTGCTGTTGGTGTTGCTATCAGCGCCCAATGCCGTACCTTATCTCATTGCACCCTATACTCTACCACTACAAAAATTAATTGCCTCCACTGCGGGTTTCATTTTGGTTCAATTGGGAATTAATGTCACCGTTGAGGAAATTTACCTAGCTGTTGGTGGCAGATTGGTGGAAGTTGCTCCCTATTGTGCAGGGCTGAAAATGCTCTTTACCACTCTCTATGTGGCGCTCATGGTTCTCCATTGGACAGACACCATTAACTCACGTCGCAAGACCATTTCGCTACTTTCTGGGGCAATTTTTATTAGTGTTGCTGGTAATATTATCCGTAATACTTTGCTTACCTATTTTCATGGTACAGGTAACGAAGAAGCCTTTATTTGGTTACACGATAGCTGGGGTGGTGATGTCTATTCCGCTTGTTTGCTGGGTTTAGTTGTCGTCTTCCACATCAAAATAGTCGAGAAAATTAAGGAAAAGCAGTTAGTCGAAACAAGAAAAAACTAGCTATGAATATTACCAATTTGGTGCCAAAACCATCCCTGAATCGCCTACTACTAATATTTTTCCTGATGATGTTAATCGCCGTGGCTGCTATTCCTAGCTACTTGAGTGGTGATTGGAGTTGGAAACAGCCAACATCGGTGACGAATTTGAAACCGAATCGAGATTTATTGAAAACAGGTTTAGCGGTTAGTAATTGGGAAACTATCGAGCAAACAGAAGTTAGAATTGGCAGTCATAAATGGTCAGCACAAATTATTGAACCAGAATCACAAAAACCTTTATATTTGTTTCTACGTCCTCAAAGAAGCGATCGCGATAAGCCAGAGGTAGATTGGTTAGATATTAAGGGGGCTGGACGTTGGAATATGGATTCTGTGCGCCAAATTAAATTTAGCACCGAGCAGGGTCAAAAAGTAACAGCTCGCTTTTTTCGCGCCCGTAACCAACGGCAAACTTTAGCCATTGTGCAATGGTACTCCACACCAAAAGGAGGCAATCCTAGCCCCGCAAAATGGTTTTGGGCAGATCAACTGGCCCAATTACAGGGTAATAGATTACCTTGGGTTGCAGTGAGCCTGCAAATCCCCATTAAACCCCTCAGTAACTTTGAAGATAATCAAGATTTGGCAGTATCCTTAGCCCAACAAGTGCAAACTAGCCTGATGAGTAAGGTTTTCTTTGAATAATTGAACAGGAATACCAATTAATAATCGCTGATAACTATGTGAATTCAGGAACAATTCACCCTAAACTTGGTCGTAAGCGACAAGCCAAAAACTCACCCATCACCAGGCTCAATGACGAAGGATAAGCCATTTAAAATTAAACAAGTTCACTGGCATAGATTCATTTCTCTGTGTTCAAGTTCCCTCCTGCTGTGGCTTCAAAGCTGTTTTTTACTCACAGATTTTAGCTGGGGAGCAATTTCGAGTAGTCAAAAAGTAAACAAAAATCTGCCTGCATCAAATTCTCCCATCACCCAAAGAAGCATCCCCACTCTTCCCATAGACGCGCCAAATTTGGAAGAGACTTCCCCTAGCGAAACACCAGAAGAATTGGAAATAGAGCCAGAACCTGAGCCACTTTTTATCCCTGAAGGCTATAGTCCTCCTGAGTTTGAGCGTTTCCCAACTACTCAGTTTAACCTTTACCGTCTCGGCATTGGTGATGGGGTAACGGTGATAGTGCAGAGATTTCCCGAATTTAATGCTCAAAGTGTTATTGATACCGAAGGTAATATTTTTCTACCCCTTTTGGGTAGAGTCTCTGTGATTGGACTTACCCTGGAAGAATTAGAAACAAAAATTAGCTTTGAACTCAACCGCCGTTTTCTCACTTCTGTACCAGAAGTTAGCGTTCAACTAGCAGCCCTACGTGCAACTCAGGTTACCGTAGCAGGAGAAGTATTTAGACCAGGTTTCTATCCCCTACCTCCAGGTTCAACCCTTGCTGCAGCTTTACTTTCGGCTGGTGGAGGTACCACCTACGCTGATTTGCGATCTATCATCGTGCGTCGCTCCCTGATTGATGGTACGGTAATTGAGCAACAGGTAAACTTACTAGAACCGCTACAAAATGGCACTGAATTGCCTAATTTGCGATTACAAGATGGAGATGCTGTGATTGTATCTCGATTGGAAGTGGGAGGCGATCAGGATTACGATCGCATTTTAGCTTCTCGCTCAACCTTGGCACAGCAACAAATTCGGGTACGGGTTTTGAGCTATGCAGGTGGTGGAGTTGGTACTGTACCTTTGCCCAATGGTAGTACTTTTCTCGATGCCCTCACTGCCATTTCTCCAGATTTAGATAATGCCAATCTCAATGATATTGCCCTAGTGCGTTTTGATCCTGAACAGGGTAAAGCTATAACCCAAACCCTTGATGGTAAAGACGTACTCAAAGGTGACGTTATTCAAAATGTACCACTTCAGGACAATGATGTGATAATTGTGGGACGTAATCTCATTGCCAGATTTTCCTTTGCCCTCAATCGCTTTACCCAACCCTTTCGGGATTTGCTAGGATTTCTTCTATTTTTCGATCAATTAGCCCAAAGTTCTACAGGTTTGTTCCAGTTTAACCAAAGATAAAAAAACTGTACTTTTTAATTTTTTTATTCATAAACTCCACCACCAACATTAAATAATCTTGCTTTAAGAGTCATGACTCCACCCATTGTCAAGCGTTTCCTCATTTCCCTGCAACACAATAAGTTACTGGGGGTGTTTACCTTTCTGGTAGTTGTTGGCGTTGCAGGAGTGGTTGCGATTCAAAAACCAGATCCTCCCACCTACCAAGCTACAGGAGCACTCAGTTTTAGTCCTACTCCCCCTGTATTCACTCAAGCAGGAGGACAAATTCAGCAACAGGGTAGAAAGGTAAATGAGGAAATGTTGCTGGCTAACCGAGTTTTGGAGCAAGTTTTCAAGAAGACACAGGTACCAGCTAGGGAAATTGTACAAAGTATTCGCATTAGATTTCCTCAAGCTGAAGGTGGTGGTCCCCAGGTTATCACTATATCTTACACAGATGATCAAGGTGACCAAGCAGGGCTAATTCTACAAACATTGATGGAAGCTATGGTAGAACATAGTCGTTGGGTTAATACCTTTCGTTTACGCAATCAAATTGAGGAAATTGGCAAACGTTTACCTGGGGTGGAAAAAGAGCTGCAAACAGCAGAAGAGGCTTTAGACCGCTATATTCGTAATGAGGGAGCAGCCTTACTAGCAGTGCAAAATGGTACTCTTATTCAACGTATTACGACTTCCCAACAGGAGCAAGAAGCAGTTGAGTTAAGACTACAGGAATTAGCAACTCAAATTAACAGTTTACAGAATCGCTTGAGCTTAACTCCAGATGAGGCCTATACTTCCTCAGCTCTCAGTGCTGACCCCATTATTGCTCAACTGCGGGCACAAATTTTCCAACTAGAGACAGATATAGGTAACTTGGCGAGGGACTATAAACCTGGACATCCTAGGATGATAGAGTTGAGCCAACAGCTAGCATCTAACGAAAAGCTATTGCAAGAGCGAGCAGCAGAAGTTTTACGCAGCGATAGTCAATTCACCTCAATTCCCCAGATTCGAGCTGATAGCACCCTCAATCCCGCCACACAACAGCTAGCCAATAGCTTGGTGGCGCTAGAAATTGAACAAGAAACCCTCCTGCGCCGCCTGGATACCCTCAAAATAACAGAGGAAAAATTACGTCAGGAGTACGCAGCATTCCCTAATAAGCAGTTTAGGCAAGACCGCCTGGCAGAGCAAGTTGCCTTGAAACGGGATTTATTTACACGAATGCAATCTGCCTTAGAAGATGCTAAAGCCGCAGAAGTAGAGACAGTAGGTAGTTTAGACATAGCCCAAGCAGCCGCAGTGAGGGCACAAGTTCAAGAAGCGCTGAACCCCATTATTGTTATGGGTGCAGGTGTAGGTGTTGGTTTTATCGCAGCTGCGGGGATAATTTTTGTCTTGTCAACTCTGGACAACAAACTCTACGGTGCTCAAGAAATCAAGTCCCTGTTGCCCGAGAGAGATGTTACTCTTCTGGGAGAATTACCCCTATTGCCAGAGCCTGAAAATGGCTCAGAGAAGCCACCAATTTTGCTTGGTAGTAATTTGGCCTACCTGCCCATTTATGACCGTTTCCGCAGCAATCTTCGCCGCCTGAGTGACCAACCCAAGGTGATTCTGATTACTAGTGTTGGTAGAGATGAAGGAAAAACCACAACAGCCTATAATTTAGCCATTGCTTCAGCCCATTCTGGTAAAAGAACTCTGCTCCTGGAATTAGATTTACGTTCCTCTTCAGTAGCAGACTCTTTGGGTGTCCCCCCAGACCCCCATGCAGCCATAGAACCGCTACGATACTATAATTCCCGTAGCGATTCTGTTCGTCTGGTACCAGAAATTGAAAACCTGTATGTTGTACCCAGTCCGGGACCACAGCGTCAAGCAGCAGCGATTATTGAATCTAGTGAATTGCGACGATTGCTAGAGGATGCCCGACGGCGTTTTGATATGGTGGTTATTGATACACCTTCGATTACCAAATGTAATGATGCCTTCCTGCTAGAACCCTTAACTGACGGTTTGATTATCGTTGCTCGACCTGGTTTTAGTCAAAAGAGTTTGCTCGAACTTGTGCTGGATGAAATGACTGAAGTGGAGGAGGAAGATATCTCACCTTTATTGGGAGTTGTCATTAATGGAGTGGTTCAACCCCTTGATACATCTAGTGTTGATGAGGAAGAACAGCAAATTGAAATCAAGGAAAATTTGCGAACCCCAGAGGAAGATTTTGAGGAAGAGACACCTTTACCTTTGAGTTAAGCAAAAAGAAATGAGCTAGTTCCCAAGTCATCTTTTCTGGCTCACTACTTGGTAGAATTCCTCCACATCCCTAGGGGACTGAAGATGTTGACATACTCACCGTCCTGAAGGAGGGGTGATTCTTGACGCTTCACCGACTGATGCTACCGAGGTAGTCTTACTCTGTCTC
>CAZWGS010000100.1:0-19636 GCA_964633315.1 uncultured bacterium
GAACGGCTTAGAGATTTTGTTGATGAGTTAATCAATCAAGAAAAGTCGTCCTAATTCGGCGAGGCTTTAAACCCAACATTTTCGGTAAAATTAGAATCTGAGATTTAAAACTACAATTTTCATGACACCACCAGGTCAAGAACCGCCTCAAATTCTACAGCAACGCCTATTCTATTTAGGTCGTCGTTTTAGCTTCGATGTCAATCGTCTGCGCTTACCCAATGGGGTAGAAGGTGACTGGGAATGTATTCGTCACCCAGGAGGCGCTTTAGCTATACCCGTTACCCCTGAAGGTGAATTAGTCTTGGTCCGTCAATACCGTTTTGCGCTACAAGGAAGAATTTTAGAATTTCCAGCTGGTACTGTAGAGAAGCATGAAGAACCGCTAGAAACTATTAAACGTGAAATTGAAGAAGAAACGGGATATAGTGCCAAAAGCTGGAGGAAATTAAATCCATTCGCCCTCGCTCCCGGTTACTCTGATGAATATATCTTCCCCTTTTTAGCTCAAGATTTGGAAAAATTAGAGCAGCCTCCACAACAAGATGAAGATGAGGATATAGAGGTGGTATTAATGACTCCTGAGGAGTTAGAAAAATCGATTTTCGCTGGTGAAGCGATTGATGCGAAGTCGATTTGCAGTTTTTTCCTGGCTCGTCCTTTCTTGACACCATCCTAGGAGAGTTAAAGATAGAAATAGAATCAAAAAATTGCCAGCAGGTCTACTCCTGTATTCTTAATACTAATGTATTAAAAAATGGAGTGAATAAATGCTATGTCTGACCTCATCTTATTTTGGCATCGCCGCGATTTGCGACTCTCTGATAATGTAGGTCTTGCCAGCGCACGTCAGCTAAGTCCCAAAGTAGTGGGGATTTTTTGTCTTGACCCCCAAATTTTACAACGAGATGATGTAGCTCCCGCCAGAATAGTTTATTTGATTGGCTGTTTGGAGGAATTACAGCAGGGCTACCAAAAAGCAGGAAGCCAGTTATTAATCCTCCACAACCAGCCCCAAGTCGCGATTCCCAAGTTAGCAGCTAGCCTCAATGCCAAAGCTGTATCTTGGAATTTAGACGTGGAAACCTATTCCCGTCAGCGAGATACAGAAGTGGCGACAGCCTTGCAACAGCAGGGAATCGCAGTCAAAAATAGCTGGGATCAACTACTTCATGCGCCAGGAGAAATTATCACCAAATCATCAGCTAAACCCTACACTGTTTATACTCCCTTCTGGAAAAACTGGATTGGGCAACCGAAGGCGCAACCAGTAGCAAATCTAGACATAGCTGAGGGTTTAACTCCCCAAGAACAAGTTATGGCCAAGGAAACAGGGGCGATAAATTTACCCAGCGCCAAAGATTTGGGCTACATTTGGAATCAGCCTCTAATCTTACAACCAGGGGAAACAGCAGCCAAAAATCGCCTGGAGGAGTTTATTAATAATTCCTTGAGTGAATACGCCCAGCAGCGTAATTTCCCTGCTATTGATGGTACTTCACGATTGAGTGCAGCCTTCAAATTTGGTGTTTTGGGCATGCGCCAAGTTTGGGAAGCTACATCTGCTGCTTACGAATGCACTCGTAGTGATGAAGAAAAAGATAGCATTCGAACCTGGCAACAGGAATTAGCATGGCGAGAATTTTACCAACATGTACTCTATTTTTTCCCCCAACTGGCTGAAGGGGCTTACCGTCAACAGATGCAGAATTTTCCCTGGGAAAATAACCAAGCCCACTTCCAAGCTTGGTGTGAAGGTAGAACAGGTTATCCCATAGTCGATGCTGCCATGAGACAATTAAACGAAACTGGCTGGATGCACAATCGTTGTCGTATGATAGTTGCTAGCTTCCTCACCAAAGACCTGATCATTAACTGGCAATGGGGAGAAACATACTTCATGCAAAAACTTTTTGACGGTGACTTAGCTGCTAATAATGGAGGTTGGCAGTGGAGTGCTTCTAGCGGAATGGATCCCAAACCTCTACGTATCTTTAACCCCGCTAGTCAAGCCCAAAAGTTTGACCCTGAAGCAGAGTATATTCGCCAGTGGTTACCGGAGGTAAGTTCTTTGGAGACAGAATATCTTGTTACTGCTAGAATTCCCGAAGACGAAAGGGATAGCTGTGGTTATCCCTCACCTATTGTTGATCACAAACTACAACAAAAAGAGTTTAAAAAGCGCTATCAGGAGCAAAAAGGGAATTGAAGGGAGTATTCGGCCGATATATGCCTCAAAGAACTATTAAACAGCGGAATTTTTGGGAGAAGACAACTAAATGAAGGTTTTGGTGATTGGGAATGGTGGTAGAGAACACGCCCTAGCCTGGAAGTTACTTGAATCTGAGAAAGTAAGGCAGGTAGTCTGTATTCCTGGTAATGGAGGTAGCGCAACCATCAAGGGTTGTCAAAATCTTTTTTTTCGGATGCAAGATTTTGAAGCTATTGCCCGTTTTGCCTTAGTACAAGGAATTTCTTTGATTGTTGTTGGTCCTGAATTGCCTTTGTCGATGGGAATTACAGACTATCTGATGAGTCAAGAACTCAAAGTTTTTGGTCCCACCAAAGAAGGTGCACAAATCGAGTCGAGTAAATCCTGGGCGAAGCAGTTAATGTTGGAAGCAGGCGTTCCCACCGCCAATTCACAGACTTTTACAGAAGCCAAAGCAGCCCAGGATTATGTTGCCCAGCAAGGTGCACCAATTGTGATTAAAGCTGATGGTTTAGCTGCTGGTAAAGGGGTAACAGTGGCGCAGACAGTGGAGGAAGCGCAAGGGGCGATTAAGGCACTATTTAACAATAATTTCCGTACTGTCGTGGTTGAGGAATACCTCAGAGGACAGGAAATCTCTGTGCTGGCTCTTACAGATGGTATAACGATTCGTCCCTTGCTTCCTGCCCAAGACCACAAACAGGTGGGAGAAGGGGATACAGGGGCAAATACAGGCGGTATGGGAGCCTATGCACCCACTCCTGTAGCCACACCAGAATTAATGCAACGTATTGAAGAGGAAGTTTTGCAACCAACCTTAAAAGTGTTGCAAAATCGAGGCATTGACTATCGAGGTGTGATTTATGCAGGCTTGATGATTACTCCAGAAGGTGAACCGATGGTTTTGGAATTTAACTGCCGTTTTGGAGATCCTGAAACCCAAGCTATTTTGCCTTTATTGGAGACACCTTTAGAAGATTTAATGCTAGCTTGTGTGGAACAAAGACTAGCGCAACTACCACCAATTCAATGGTATCCCGGTAGTGCGGTTTGCGTGGTGGCAGCTTCTGAGGGTTACCCTGGTAGTTATCAAAAAGGTTTGGAAATTAAGGGTATTGAGGAAGCACAGGCTTTAGGTGCAACTGTTTTTCACGCTGGAACCAAAATGCAACAGCAAAATTTAGTTACTGATGGAGGAAGAGTTCTCGGTATTACAGCAGTGGGAGAAAACTTAAAAGATGCGATCAAAAAAACTTACCAAGCTGTAAAAGTAATTGAGTTTGAAGGGATGTACTATCGTCGAGATATTGGACATCGCATTACTTGAAACAACTTTCACTGACTATAAGCTTGTTGAGAAGCTTTACTTTACCAAAAGCGGCGGGAAACTCATTTCGAGAAGAAATACAAAGAATAGCTACCCACCGCTTGTTTGTTGTTTGTTCTTGAGCAATCGCCAGTTTTTAACTTTAAAGTTTTGTTTCATTTATCAAAACTTTGCTCTACAAAACCAAAAAAAACTAATAGCTATTGGGAGAAATGGTTATGGCGTTTCGGAGCAAAGTAACAAGCAAATTGGGAAGACTGGGCTCTATTGTCGGTAAAGTAAATGGAGCCTTTAGCAATGTCCAGAAGCTTGATCAAGATGTTACTTTTGATTTCACTCAGAAAAACTTAGACACAATAAACCTCAAACCCAAGGCGCATCCTTCTCATCTTTTCCAACGATCTAACCTCGAAGCTTATACCTCTAAGCTGACTGTTATGTTCTGCGATTTAGTTGGCTCAACTGCTCTTTCAGAGCAACTAGCACCTTGTGAGTATTTGACAGTAATTAGATCTTATCAAGAGCTTTGCACTCTTGTGATTCGAAATTTTCAAGGTTATATTGCTCAACCTCTAGGTGATGGATTGCTAGTATATTTTGGTTATCCCCATGTTCAACCAGATGATGCAACAAGGTGTGTGAAAGCTGGTTTGGGAGTGTTGATAGCGATGCAACAACTCAATCTTATCTTGAGAGAAAAACTGCAACTTCAACTAGCAGCGAGGGTAGGAATTGCTACCGGAGAAGTTTTAATGGGACAAGTTGGTGTTGGTAATAAGTCAGAGTGGCTGGCGATTGGATTAATTCCCAATATTGCTGCTAGGCTGCAAAGTTTAGCCACTTCTAACTCAGTTGTATTGTGTCCAACAACCCATAAGTTAGTTAGTGAATGTGTTGAAAATTGTCAATCTTTAGGTCAAAGAAGTCTCAAAGGTATTTCTCAACCGATGGAAGTTTATCAGGTATCTGTTTAAAGCATACACGGCAGCACAATTCTCTACAGTGATGTCTATGATATTGCTGGTGTGGTAAATTGACCCATATCATTTTGTCGCTACAATGCTTAGGCTAAGTCACGATTCGCTCGTTACTACTATGAAAACTAATTTACCAGTCCCTATCTTCCTGAGTAGCTTTTTGTTACTAATACCTGCAAATTTAGTCCTGGGACAAACTCGAGAGAGTGTTCCTATTATTGATAGTGTGCCACGACCTGCTATTTTTCCCGATACTCCCAGCGCATCCCCTTCTAATTCTCGACTAACACCATCCCCATTGCCAATTCGAACTAATGTATCTTATAGAGTGGAAGTAATTGGCAGTGATTCTGAATTACTACGACGGGTTAGATCAATTGAACCGAGTGCTTTTATTCGTAGACGGGATGGGGTGATTCAAGCAGGAGTATTTCGAGGACAGCCTAACGCCCAAAGACGGGTGCAACAACTCAGAAATAGGGGTATTCAGGCAAGGATAATTAACCATGGCACTGGTCAAGTTGTAGCAAATTCCTTGCCTAACAATAATCCATCTTTTCCTAACAATAATCCATCTTTGCAAACACTTCCTTTCCCTGACAATAACAATGGCGTTGTTACTCAACAACCCAGAAATTCCAGTAATAATTTCCCTATTACCGACAGGGGTTATTTTATTGTGATTCCTGGTAGTCGGGAAAACTTACCTGCGATCGCAACTCAAGTAGTAAATCTTGGTGTCCCCAGGGAGTCAATTAGAGAAAAAGAAAGACCTCTGGGACCTCATGTTGCGGTGGGACCTTTTGCTAATGGGGATTTGGCGAATAGTTGGCAAAACTATTTACTTAATGCTGGTTTGAATGCCAGAGTACATTTCCAGAGATGATATGTTGTTTCGTGCATGGTTAAAATGCTTTTTTCGCATTAAATTCAAAATCTTGTAAATCTGACTACAAAAAACAGCTCTAAACAACCTAGCTTAGTAAGGATATCCTGGTCAGTAATTCTGCCGATAAAATCCTTGTATGTACGATCGCATTTTCAAGTTCCTGGGTTCAATTAAGCTAGCTGTTCCCCTACTCAGCATCATTGGTGTCATCCTCATTGGTGCGACTTTCTATGAATCGGAGGTTGGTTCAACCACCGTACAACACCAAATTTACCAAAGCCCTTGGTTTGGTGCTTTGATGTTTCTCTTAGCTGTTAATTTAGGGGTTTCTGCACTCAATCGCTATCCTTGGAAAGGGGCGCGCAAAGTGGGTTTTGCCCTTACCCATTTGGGTTTAATTGTGATTATTGCTGGTAGCGCGGCGGTAATTCACCTAGGTTTGGAAGGAATGATTTTGTTACATACCGATGGCGTAACAAATAATCAGATTCGCATTGAAGGGGAATTGGTTGAGGTTGTTAACCAGAAAGGCGAATTGCAGCGTCACGAAGTATTTGTAAAGTCTGATGGTTCCGTAAGTCCCCATGCTGTTGCTGGTTTATCTTTGCTTGGTTATAGCGAAAATACGATTAAGACTGTTCGCTTTACAGAAGGTGCGAATGTAGCTAATCCGGCGCTGCGTTTGAGTTTGCATAGCGATCGCATGGGACAAAATTTAGAACGCTGGCTGGCTATAGCACCAGTTTCCTATAGTAAAGTACCTATAGGACCTGCGCAGTTGGAGATTGTTGCAGCTACAGATAACAGACAACTCCAGTCTTTACTGACAAAGCCAGAATCGCAAAGTCGTTGGGGAATACTCCAGATTAACAACCAAGAGATGGATGTAGAGTCTAATCTTGGTGAAAAAATATCTGCGGGTGATTTTCAAGTCAAGTTGGTAAATTTTTGGTCTGATTTTCGCCTCAATGGAGATGGGAAAATAGCTAATGCTTCCACGCAATTGAATAATCCAGCGTTGCAACTAGAAGTGGCGACATCTCAAGGAAAGGAACGCTGGTTTGTTTTTGCGAAGGGGAATTTCCCGCCAATTCGCAGCTTAATTGAAGGGGAATCTTTGAGTGGGATTGAGATTAGCTACCAAGTAACACCACAGGAAGCAGAGGACTACTTTCGCGTTATCGTGAACTCTGACAACCAATTATATTACGCTGCTAAATCATCCCAAGGTTTCCAGTCTGGTACTTTAGCAATGGGTCAAGTGGTAAATCCTGGTTGGGCGGACTTTGAGATTACTTTAGAGGAATTTATTGCCGATGGGCAATTGCAACGAGATATAGTTCCCGTATCTAAATCTAGTTTTGCAGGTGTTCCCGCCTTATTAGTCGCCACAGAAAGCGGAGAACAAACTTGGTTGAGTTGGGGGGAACCCACTGCGATTAGGGAAGCAGAAGGGGAAATTTTTGCTGCTTTTAGTCCCAAATTATTGCAACTACCCTTTGGGATTAAACTGGAAGATTTTATTGTTGAACGCAACGAGGGTAGCGAATCAGTGGCAATGTGGACAAGCGCAATTAGCCTTGAACAACCTGAAACTGGTATGGTTGCAACGCGTAAAGTCTGGATGAATCATCCCACCTGGTATCAAGGCTGGAAAATTGCCCAAGCTTCCTGGAATCCAGGGGATTTAAGTCAATCTACTCTACAAGTGAAGCGAGAACCAGCTTGGGTTACAGCTTTAACTTGGGGTGGTTCTGCTTTGGTAGTTTTAGGTATTGGTATTATGTTCTATGCACCAATGATTTTGAAGAAATTAGCACCAAGAAAGCAGAATCGAGACAAAGATAAGGATTTGGGAAATTTGGAAGTTGGGGAAAATTTAACCATCGAACCAATTACTTCAACAACTTATCCATTGATGCAAACAACTAATAACCAACAACCAATAACAAAATAATGAAACTCCTCAAATTTATTATTGGACTTTGCCTAGTACTATTGATTCTGTTATTTCCCCTCAATCAATGGCAAACTTCTTCCTGGGAATCGCTACAAACTCTGGCGGTGCAACTTGACGGACGCAAAAAGCCTTTGGATACTGTAGCTAGGGAAACCATTACCCAAATTCATGGTCGCAGCAGTTATCGTCAAGAAGATGGTACAACTTTAAACTATCTACAAACCTATCTTTCTCTCTGGTTTAATGATCGCGATTGGAATCAAGAACCCCTAATTTTATTTAACTATCGTCCTCTAAAAGAAAAACTTGGTTTAGATCCAGAACGTAAATATTTTACCTTCCCGGAATTAATGGGTTCTCAACTGGGTTCCCTCTTGATGGAGGTAAGACAAAAACAAGCTGAAAATATTGACCTCAATCGCGATGAGCGAGAAGCTTTAACTATTGAAGATCGCCTTGCTTTGCTTTTACGTACAGTGGGAAATAGTAACCTACCGATAGTACCCCATCCCAATGACCCCAAAGGTACTTGGGTTGGTATCGAAAACACACAGCAATACTACTCCCAAACCCAACAAGAATCTCTAGTAGCAAACTACGCCACTATCAAAAATTATCTGCAAACTCACAGCCAACTGGATCTAAACTCTTCAGTTATTGGTGATATTGCTAGCAAACTACATCTACAACTAGTAACTCTTAGCCCTAGCATTTATCCTGATGCAGTAACCCTAAAACGAGAAGTTAGATTCAATTCTCTCCATCCCTTTGCCAAAGCTTGGAAATTATATCTATGCGCCTTTTTACTTATGGCTTTGGTACTAGCTTTTCCCCGCTTTGACTTCTACTGGAGTGCTTTAGGAATCTTCCTTGGTGGTTTACTAATTCACGCCTATGGTTTCATCGAAAGAATGCAAATTGCTGGTCGTCCACCTGTGACAAATATGTACGAATCAGTAATTTGGGTGGGATTTGGTGTCGCAGCTATTGCCCTCTTTTTCGAGTTAATCTATCGCGCCAAATATTACCTGTTAGCCGCCGCACCACTATCGGTAATCTGTTTAGTATTAGCTGATAGTCTTCCGGCGGTATTAGATCCTAGTATTAAACCTCTAGTTCCCGTATTACGAGACAATTTTTGGCTTAGTATTCACGTTCCCACAATTACTTTAAGCTATGCCAGCTTTGCCCTAGCCATGGGATTAGGTCATATTATTTTGGGACATTATTTATTAGCACCCCAAGCAAAATCCAGAATTCGTAATCTAGCCAAGTGGAATTATGGTGTCTTGCAAGTTGGCGTACTACTACTAACCACTGGTATCATTCTCGGTGGTATTTGGGCACATTTTTCCTGGGGTCGTTTTTGGGGTTGGGATCCCAAAGAAACCTGGGCTTTAATCGCTCTCATGTCCTATGTTATACCCCTACATGGTCGCTTACTAGGTTGGTTGGGTGACTTTGGTATGGGAGTCGCCAGTGTTGTTTGTTTTAATGCAGTTCTAATGGCCTGGTATGGAGTAAACTTTGTCCTTGGTACTGGTTTACATAGCTACGGCTTTGGTACTGGAGGTTCTGAGTTAATTATTGCTAGTTTGGTAGGATTTGACTTACTGTTTGTTCTAGCTGCGACAATCCGCCATCAAGGTTGGTTTAATTCAAAACACCAGGAAACCGTAGCATCCCCAGAAACCACCTCCCAGATGCTTAACAATCTTGAAGTGATTCAAAATAAGTAATAGATATGGAACGTCGTCAATTTTTAAGTTGGGTCAGTGTTGGTGCTTTAGCTAGTTCTCTACCAATGGTACTAGCTGCTTGCAATCAAACAGAAGAAACGGCTCAAACCACTACTCCAGAAGGAACAGCAGAAACTCCTGCGGTAAGTGAACCTCGCACCGATGGTTTTAAGGAATTTGCTACAGTCCAAGAATTAGACGAGAAGGGTAAAATTAAGAACTCTATCGCCGACTTACTCATCATACGCAATCCCGCAAATAACGCGATTGTTGCTGTTAATCCAGTGTGCACTCACCAAGGTTGCAGTGTCGACTGGAAGGCTGATGCTAAAGAGTTTGTTTGTCCCTGTCACAGCTCAAAATTTGCCGTAGATGGTGCTGTAGTAAATGGTCCCGCAACTCAGCCCCTAGGAACCTATGAAGTTAAAGAAGAAGGCGGCGCAGTATTGGTTAAGGTTGGTTAGTATTTTATAGTGATACTTAGCCAGCAACAATTTTATGAGTGAAGAGGTAGTAAAGTGGATTGCGGAAATTCGCAACCTCAAACAACAGCTAGCCCAAGCACAAAGTGATCGCGATCAAGCCAGCAATAGTGCTGCAAATTGGCGCAATCTCTACACTAATGAGGCGCAACAAAGGCGCGATGAAGCAACATCTTACCAGGAGAAGATAGAACAACTCCAGGCAGAAATGCAACAACTCAAAAGTGGTGGTTTAGCTAGCAAAGCCTCTAATCCTGAAGCAAAAGCAGCAATAGCAGCCGAAATTGAACAGCTACAAACCAAAGAAGAATTACAAGAAAGATTAATCGCCGTAATTCAAGAACGCGATCAAGCTTTGGCTGCTTTGCAAAATGAACAAACAGAACATTCCAAAACTCGTAAAAGTCTTACTAGTCTTCTGGGCGAAACCATTGATAAACTGGCGAAGCAGTAGTGGGAGATGTTGGGATGTAATCTATTTGAAATCTGCGTGAAAAAATGTAGGGACGTAAAATCTTACGTCCCCACAAGGGTTAAAAATTTATATCTTTTAATTTCCCAGATGTCTATTATGTCTCCCCAATTTTTGTTGACCAAAAAAATAGATTTGGAATAAAACTAACGGAATAATAGTACCGGAATAGAACTACTGCGCAGCAGTTGCATAGTTGTACTACCAATCACAAGATGTCGAATGCGACTATGACCATATGCTCCCATTAGTAGCAAACTGATATCATGAGCTTCAATATATTGGGCAATAGCCTTTTCTGGAATACCCGAAATCAACTCACATTTAGGCTGAAAACCCACCGATTGCGCCTGCATCTGGGCAACCTTTAAGTTAGCCATAGCTGTCTCATCATCCGTATTTTTAGCCACACTAATAATGTGGAGTTCTAACCCTTTAAAAGCTTGTGATCTTACCAAAAAATCCAGCATTTTTTGACAACTATTACTACCATCATAGGCAAGTAATAGGCGTTGAATAGGTTTATAATCGCGAGGAGTAATCAGACAAGGTTTATGGCTAGCTCTAGCAATACGCTCCATATTAGAACCCAAATGGTCTGAAGCAAAATCTGCTGCTTCTCCCCGTTTACCCAAAATAATGAGGTCTGATTCAACTTCAAAACGGTGGAAAATGTCCACCAAAAAACCTGTTTCGTGAATTACTTTGATCGCACTCACCCCAGCTTCCTGCAACTGCTGTTTAGCATCTTGCAATACTAGTTGAGCCTTTTCATGGTTGATTTTAGCCTTTTGATGCTCTAATTCCACCAGCTTGTTGAGTAATTCACGGGAAGCATCCAAACCAATTGCACCACTATAATTACCTGTGGAAGCTACTTTTTGGCTGCGGATATCGGAAACAAACAGGACATCGACTTCAGCATTGAGGCGTGGGGCTAACCATCCGGCGTAGCTATAGCTGGTTTTGGAAAAATTGGAACCGTCGCTGCAAAGAAGAATATGTTTCATACTAAATCCAGTTATCAAAATAGCTTTTATTGCTAACAGGGAATTGGGAAATTAAGGTAAGACTTATATGTTTTGCCAATAATATTACTCACAGAACCGGATTTAGTATCATGGACTGAAGAGTCTTACCAAAACATTTTTTGTCCTTGATTGTGCCACTTATTACTCAAGTTAAGGACATAACATACCTATATACAGACGTAACATGTTACGTCCCTACATCAATGTTTGGCGAGTTTTTCTAAAGCATCGGGTTCGTTGTGAATCGCCAGTCGATTAAGCAGGGATTGACTAGCTTCGTTGACACCCAACAACTCCACCTCTGCGCCATGACGACGGAATTTGAGGACAACTTTATCAATGGCGTTGACGGCTGCTTGATCCCAAATATGGGCGTGGGTCAAATCCACCGTCACTCGGTCTAATTCTTCCTCAAAATTGAAGTAGTTGATAAATTCGTCTATCGAGACAAAGAACAGCTGTCCTGCTACCTTATATATGCGTTCAGTTCCCTCTGCATTGAGTACTGTATCTACAAAAACTACCTGGGCAATTTCGCGAGAGAAAAAGATGGTGCTGAGGGCGATTCCGACGATGACTCCAATCGCTAAATTATGGCTTAGTACTGTAATTAAAACCGTTGTCACCATTACCGCTGTTTCGCTGCGAGGAATGCGATTTATGTTCTTAATTGATGACCAGTTGAAGGTACCAATGGAAACCATGATCATCACTGCAACTAACGCCGCCATGGGAATTTGACTCACCCAACGCCCCAAAACCAAAATAAAAAATAGTAGTAGGACTCCCGCCGCTAGGGTGGATAATCGCTTTCTACCACCCGATTGAATATTAATTACGGACTGACCAATCATGGCACAACCTGCCATGCCACCAAAAAAACCAGTGATAATGTTAGCTATACCTTGACCTGTGGCTTCTCTATTTTTATCACTGGGAGTATCGGTCAACTCATCTAATAAGGATGATGTCAGTAGAGATTCCAGCAAGCCCACAATCGCTAAAGTTGCTGATACTGGCAAGATAATTTGCAGTGTTTCCCAGTTTAGGGGTACTTGAGGCAACATGAAAATGGGTGGAGTTGTGGGTAATTCTCCCATGTCTCCCACCGTTGGCACATCAAGACCTAGGGTCATGGAGGCGATTGTCAGTAGTACAATTGCCACTAGGGGTGAAGGTACTAACTGGGTTAGACGAGGTAAGAGATAGATAATCCCCAAACCAATTGCCACCATTAGATATACAATCCAAGAGCCACCACTTAATTGTGGCAACTGCGCCATAAAAATTAAAATCGCCAGGGCATTTACAAAACCTACCATAACCGCCCGTGGTACAAATTTCATCTGCTTACCTAGTTTGAGTAAGCCAAAAATGATTTGCAAAATTCCAGTTAAAATTGTGGCGGCAAAAAGATACTGGAGACCGTAATCTTTAACCAGATATACCATTAGCAATGCCATGGCACCAGTGGCGGCAGAAATTAATCCTGGTCGTCCTCCCACGAAAGCAGTTGTCACTGCAATAATAAAGGAGGCATACAACCCTACTTTGGGATCCACTCCGGCAATAATGGAGAAGGCAATCGCTTCTGGAATCAGGGCTAAGGCGACGACACTACCTGCTAACAAATCGCGGGAGGTATTGGAGAACCAATTGCGCCTAAGTTGGGTAATATTTATTTGTGGGGTTGCGGTCAAAGAAACCTCCTTATGCTAAAAGTTTAAAAAATTTTTGGTTAAAGATTTCCGAGTTTAACAGCAATTTTAGTCTGCTTCCTCGCAAGCACCAATACTTACCCAATTACTGGAACCATCTGCCCAATGCTCTTTTTTCCAAATGGGGGCATTATGTTTGAGGGTATCAATTGCATAACGACAAGCGGCAAAAGCTTCTGAACGATGGGGACAGCCAACCGCCACTAAAACGCTAATTTCTCCAATCTGCAATTTGCCGATACGGTGGTGAATCACCACGCGATTAACATCTTGCCAACGTTGATGAATATCTGCTGTAATTTGTTTAAATATTTCCAATGCCATAGGTTCGTAAGCCTGATATTCCAAATAGACAACTGACTTACCATCGGTTTGATTGCGCACCATACCGCTCATTAATACTACTGCACCATTTGCTGCTTCATCTGCTAGTTGATATACCTGTTCTAGAGACAAAGGTGCAAATTGAATTGCTAGATAATTGGGATTTTGTTCTTCAGTTGTGATTGAGGATTTTGTTAATCCTAAGTTAACCATAATTTAACTTTTTTTGAATTGCGATTCAGTGGCAATAGATTCCAGGTTATTTTCTCACCAAAATACTTGAGGAAATCATTAAAGCTTTACCTGTTATTAAACTATTAGCATTAAAATCCCTCTAGATTTAGCATCTATAAATCAGATTAAGTCCTGAGGGAAAATCCATAAACATAATTATTATGATGCTCAAACGCCGGGATTTTTTAGCATTTCTAGGTTCGAGTGCAGGTACTGTAGCTATTGGTTCCCTGAATTCTTCATGCGGCAAATCACTGGGTGTAAACGCAAAAGTCAATCAGTCCGAGACCACTACGGGTCTTGGGTTTAAACCAATTCAAGGACCCATGCCCTTAGCCACAGACAATCTAGAGGTAGCCAAACAGATTGTAGACTATAGCGACTACACGGTAGTAGATGACTTAGTTTTGCCAGAAAGGTTTACCTATGATGTCATTGCTGCTTGGGGGGATTCTGTAGGCGATTCCCGCTTTGGCTACAATAACGACTACCTCTCGTTTGTAGAAACTGCACCTGATGAAGGCTTACTCACCGTTAACTTTGAATATGTTAGCGGTGACACTTGGACGGCAACCTATCCTCTAGTGATAGGTAAATCCCTGCCTTTTACCGAAGTTAAACAAACTTTAGCAGAGACAAAAGGCGTAATCAATGCCTTTGCGCTACCCGATGGTGATGCCCTCAAAGAGCAAATCAAAATTATTGCTAAAGAGGGTTTAATCGATCTGGGTTTGGGCGTAATCTCCCTGCGCCGTCACTCTGATGGCAGTTGGAAGCGCACTTCCTCACCCGCAGAACGCCGTATTACCGGGATTTCCGGTTTAGAAGACGGTCGTTACCTAAAAGCTACGGGACCAGCAGTGGCAGTATTTACCAAAGCAAATAAGAAAGGTTACGAGGATGATTTAGGCGAGAGGATCATCGGTTCTTTTCACAATTGTTCTGGAGGTACTACTCCCTGGGGAACTGTATTCAGTGCCGAGGAAAACTTCCAAGCTCAAGTGCCAGAACCAGTAATGGCAGATGGTTCCTCCTTTGACCCTGGTAACATGCCCTTTTTTATTAATGAGGGGATTATAGCAGGTCAAGCCAATGTTTTTGGTCTTGCAGGGAATAAATACGGCTGGATTGTAGAAATAGACCCTGCCAACCCCCAGGACTACGGCAGTAAACACACTTGGCTAGGTCGTTTTCGCCACGAAGCAGTGGCAATTAGAGCAGAATCAGGGAAAAATTTAGCCATCTACTCAGGATGCGATCGCCATGGTGGTCATGTCTACAAATTTGTCTCCCAGGATACCATAAGCGATCCCAAAGATAAGGGTAACTCCCGGCTTCTTGAGAAGGGAATGCTGTATGGAGCGAAATTCAATCCTGATGGTACAGGAAGTTGGATCGCTATTAATCCTGAAACACCCGTTAATCCCGTTCTTCCCAGTCAGGTGGAGGGTAGAGGAGGGAAAGGTGTGGTTACCCTACCCAACCCAGATCGCTCGGCTGGTGGTATTGTCAAGGCAATCAGTGATGCTGATGTCCTGACCTTCCAACAAACTTTTCCTACCCTTGGAGATCTCTACGAAGGGAGTGCGACAGAAAAACAGGGTGCGATTCTCATCGATGCCCATCATGCCGCCAATGCGGCGGGTGTAACCTGCACAGCCCGTCCCGAAGACGTTGATCTTGCACCCGACGGTAGCCTTTATATCGCCTTTACTTCCGGTAGTTATGGTCGTGAGGGTGGTCCCGATAAGCAGATTTTCCAAGGTCCAAAGGGAGAAACCCCTTGGGAATACGGCTGGATTATGCACGTCACGGAAACGGGCAATAATCCCGCTGCTATGACCTTTAAATGGGAAATCTTTGCCCTCGGTGGCGAACCAGCTACAGGTGGTGCAGGTTTCTCTAATCCTGACAACCTGGAATTCGATGGCAAAGGTGGTTTGTGGATGGTTACAGATATGTCCACCTCTAAGCAAAATCAAGCTGTCTCCAGCCGTACGGATGAAGCAGGTGTGCCTTTGGGACTAGCGAAAATACAAGGGATTTTCGGCAATAATTCCCTCTGGTATCTGCCTACCTCCGGAACCGATGCTGGCAATGCTTACCTATTTGCCCTTGGTCCCATGGAATGTGAAACCACTGGTCCCTTTTTTAGTAGGGATCAAAAAACACTGTTTTTGGCAGTGCAACATCCGGGAGAAGTGAACGGGATACGTCAAAACAATGCCATCGAAAGTCGTACATTTGCTATGCAAACCACCGATGGTCAGGAGTTTATGCAAACTCGCCAAGTACCTATTGGTTCAAACTGGCCTGGAAATAAGCCTAACGAATCTCCTCGTCCGGCTGTCGTGGCAATTCGACGTGTAGATGGTGGTGCAATCGCTTAAGCAAGCAAGAAATATTTAGTTAGTGTTTTTGTCAAGGGATTGATCTTATTGAGAATATAAACTAATTATTTTTACCGCTAACTACTA
The DNA here is from genome assembly GCA_964633315.1 of uncultured bacterium. GTDB lineage: Bacteria > Cyanobacteriota > Cyanobacteriia > Cyanobacteriales > CAWCAG01 > CAZWGS01. The sequence continues at coordinate 15,843 of CAZWGS010000100.1, forward strand.
ATGGTATAGTAGCTTAGGTCTAGAAAAAAAGCGATTGCTGAAATGTCAGAAGAACTGAAATGCTAATTTTCTAGTTCAAAGTCTTTCGCAAGAAAAAACTGTTAATCGCAAATGGTGTGAGGGTCTATGTCAACTGTACTTTGGAAACTTTTACGAACAGCTCCCCTAGCTTTGGGAACCAGCTTACTAATTGCTCCCGGTGCTGGAGCTAATGTTGCTCTAGAAGCTGAAACCAACTCAGCATTAGACTTTGACGCTAGTACCCTAGCTCAAGCTCTACCTGAGCCTTCAGCAACAGATTTGATGCAGCAAATCAATCGCTACAACAATGATGCTGGTTCTTTTAACCAAGTAACCAACGTTAACCAACTGCGGGACGTTTCCCCAGGAGATTGGGCATACGAAGCCCTGCGTAACTTGGTAGAAACCTATGGTTGTATCGCTGGTTATCCCGATGGCACATACCGAGGTAATCGCGCCATGACTCGCTACGAGTTTGCGGCTGGTTTAAATGCTTGTTTGCAGCAAATTGAGCGTTTAATCGCCGCTTCCACAGCCGATTTCGTCACCAGAGATGACTTGGTGGTATTGCAACGCTTACTAGGAGAATTCGAAGCAGAATTAGCTACCCTGGGTACTCGCGTAGATAACCTAGAGGGAAGAGTTGCTTTCCTCGAAGATCATCAATTCTCTACTACTACTAAGTTAAAGGGTGAAGTTATCTTCAGTCTCAACAGCGCTTTTGGTGATGATAGAGCTGATGGTAGTGGTGATGAGATTGATAACCAAGTAACATTTTCTAACCGAACACGCTTGGCATTTGATACCAGTTTTACAGGAAAAGACCGCTTGAGAGCTAGGTTACAAGCTGGTAATACCCCTGAGTTAGACGATGCTACAGGCACAGATATGGCGCGTGTGGGCTTTGAAGCTAATAGCGGTAACAACATTATTCTTGAAACCCTGCACTATCGCTTCCCCATTGGTAGTAACATTCGAGGACACCTTGCTACTGAGGGATTTGACTTTAATGACGTTGCTAATGTCTACAATCCCTTCTTTGGTAGCAGTGGTACCGGTGGTTTGAGCCGTTTTGTTCGTCGCAACCCAGCTATTTTCCGTAACAGTGGTGATGCTGGTGCAGGTTTGAATATTGAATTCAGCGATAACGTTAGCCTTGATGTGGCTTATGTCAGCGACAACACAGAAAGCCCAGAAGATGGTGCTGGACTCTTCAATGGAGAGTATACAGCCGTTGGTCAGCTTAACATTGAAGCTGGCGGTTTTGGACTCGGTTTAGCTGGTGGCTATTCCTACTTCCCTGGCGATCGCGTTAGCTTAGCTGGTAGTGCAGGTAGTGCAATCGCACAAGATCCTTTTGGAGACGTTGCTACTGGTGCTATACGTCTCGGTGCTCAAACTACCTGGAGAGTCGCTCCTTGGCTTAATGTCGGTGGTTGGGTTGGCTATGTCAATGCAGAATTACTAGACGATGTAGACATTGACGGCGATGGCGATCTTGATGATGGTAGCAATGCAGACATCTGGAACTGGGCTGCACACATCGCTTTCCCTGATTTCTTAGCCGAAGGTAATGTGTTAGGCTTCATTGTCGGTATGCCTCCTAGAGCCACTGAGGTTGACAATGCTGAGGAAGATGATGACACCTCCATCTTGGTAGAAGCTCAGTACAAGTGGAAATTAAGCAGCAACATCCAGGTTACTCCTGGTGTTTACGTTATTTTCAATCCTGAGCACAACAACGACAACGACACTATTTATGTAGGTACAATTCGTACTACATTCAAGTTCTAAAATGCCCTTTGCTGTTGGTGACTACATATTTTTGTGGCTCGCCAACAGCCATTTTGTTCACCAGTAACATTCAACGTCTCGCACCATACTGGATAATAAGCTAGGTCAGGGATATAGACTTTAGCTCCAGTCAGATATTTACGGCTCAACCTGCAGCAAATATCAGGGAAAAGAGCATAATTTTCACTGCAGTGAGTTGGCTAAAAAAATAGAATTCACTATCCTCATTTGCTAGAGGATAGAAGAGATATATCGGTTGCTTGTAAACGGCGTGCAGAAGAGGCTGTATCTTGCAATAACGACAGATGTGTATCAAACACCTTGTTAATGTTCCCATGTTTTTGACATGGGAATTTTTTTTGTTGCTATGTATTTTTTCGGTTAAAAGTGAACAAGCAAAAAAGTACTCTGGGAACAGGTAAATGTCTTAACTTAACCCCGTAGCGCTATCTCTATTGACTTGAGCGTTGAATATAAAAAAATCAGAATGAAACAATCTATTACCAGATCTGAACAAACCCTCACAACGCTGAATCGTGAAAGCAAGGATCTCAATGGTAGCTCTGCGCAAACAGACGCTATTATTGTCCCTACGTCACGCTCAAGCCACTACGCTGACTGGGCTATCGATCTTGCTTGTCAAACTGGCAGTTATCTCATCGTCATGTGTAGTGGTAAGGCTTCAGCTAGGGAAATAGCTAATCGAACAAACAAGACTAATGTTCGTGGTATGGCTATAAATATTCCACCAAAGTACCAGCACAAATTGTTGACCTTTAAAACTAACTTTTTTCCTGAAGCTTTGTACGGCCGGCAAACCAATGACCTCTATATTAAACGTAATCTCGGTTTGCTCATTGCTCATTTGGCAGGGTGGAAAAAAATCTTTTTTCTTGATGATGACATTACAGGCATCACTAAATCAAAAATGGAACTCGCTGCATCAAAACTGGGCGAGAAGGCAATAGCTGGTTTTCCCTCAACAAACTTTCCAGACAATTCAGTTGTTCGTCATGCTGAACGTTTAGGAGGCGCTGAACCCGGTGTAGCTTTGTCGGCAAGCGCCATGATGGTTAACCTTACAAAAGCGACAGGTTTTTGGCCTGCAGTCTATAATGCTGATTGGCTTTTTCCGTATGATAGCAAACGAAGTTGTAGCGTTGAGGTAATTGCACCCGCACTACAAGAGCCATACAATCCTTTTTCAAGCCCCCAGCGAGCTGCTTCAGAAGAGTTTGGAGATTTCCTGGCAGAAGGAATTATACACCTTATGAAGTGCGGAATTGCCTGTACAGAAGCGACAAAATCAGACTGGAAAAATTTGTTTGCACTGCGGAATGAATCAATTAGAAATATTCGCCAGAAAATCATAATGGAACGTCCAAACAACGCCAATTGCGTGTTAGCTTCACTTCAAGCAGCAGAAACACAGCTTCATAAGATAGATCCTGTTCGATGCCTTGTATATATTTTGACTTGGCGCGAAGATCTTGATTTGTGGCTGAATCGCTTGGACAAACTTCATGTTAGGACATCGCCAGCCCTGGCAATAGAACAACTAGGACTAAATTTGTCCTATTTTTCTTTCTAACAGACAAAATTATTTGACACTCCCCTGCCTAAAGGCGAGGGGATTCTTCACTCTACGACCCAACTTGCTGAACCTGGGTTACCCCAACAACAGTAGCGGTCAAGTCTCCTGAAGCGTTCGGGTCTATGACCCAGGTTCCCGTATGCCCTACGGTACCCAAGGCTCTCTCTAGAATATTGATAGCTGCGTTGTGGTCACGGTCTAACTCGCATCCACAGGAACATACATGAGTTCTTGTAGATAGTGATTTCTTGACCACTTCACCACAACTAGAGCAATTCTGGGAAGTGTAGGCAGGGTTAACTGCAACAGTCACCTTGCCAAACTTTGTTCCGAAATACTCCAGCCATTTTCTAAATTGATACCAACCTGCATCATTAATAGACTT
>CAZWGS010000101.1:0-19207 GCA_964633315.1 uncultured bacterium
CCAGTTTAGTCCTCGCAGCGATTCTTATTTTAATTGGTTTTCAGCTTTGGATGTTCGGTTTAGCCGCTGATTTAATCGCCGTCAATCGTAAAATATTAGAAGATATTCAATTGCGTCTGCGTCGCTCTGAGGTAGATGAACCAGAGAAGGAATTATCGTCTATTGTGGGAAGAAAAAGGTAAAAGAGATTAAGCAGCCTTACCCCAATGAAGATTGATAGGTAAAGCTGCATCACCAGTTAACTACAGCAAATTTTACAGTGGCAATTTTATCTTATTTTTCGAGTACTTTTTGAATTATTTTAACCACAGAATCGCCACCTTTTGATTCCACAAAAGACATAACGATAGGAAGAAATTGGCTTACCATTGTAGGGTCTAGACCAAGCTTTTGGAAACTACCTGTAAGACTAGCAAGAGCGCCTAATTTACCCAAACCTCCGCCCAGAGAACCACCTAAACCTCCCAATGCTCCTGCGATTCCGCCAGTTTGTGGTGCGGGTGCAGCAGATATTAGATTTTCGATACCTGGAACAACACTAGCAATCTGGCTAAAGTCTTCAGCTCCTAATTTCTCCTGCGCCATTTTAAATAGTAACCCAGAACCTCCCTGCGCTTGTTCTTCTGTAACTCCCAGCTGACTGGTTAACATTTGAATTAGTTCCATCACCAATCTTTCCTTTAAGCCGATTTTTAGTATAAAGACGCTAATAACAATACCACCTTTACTTTTCCTCTTTCTGGCGGATATCTGCTGTGTTTACATGTCGCCCAACTCTGTTTTTGAGTAACAATACCAGCTCTGGTTGCATATAGTCGTAGTTATCTCGAATATCGAGAACACCTATTTTCTTGTTGCGGAGAACTTCTTTAAACTTTTGAAAGATTTTATATTTATGGCATTTTTCCATCACCAAAATTAAATCTGCCCATTCAATTAAATCGCCAGAAATAGGTGTTAGCGCATCTTTATTTGTTCCAGCGCTCATTGTCTCAATCTCGTCATATTCAGCGAAGACATCAGCTGCAGTAGGACTTCTCAACTTATTTTTGCTGCAAACAAATAAAATTCTCAATGTCATACTCGATTCAGCATTGCTTTCCGAAAATTCTCCTATGACTTAGAAATTTACAATGGGTAATTTTGGTTCATGAAAATGGATTTTTCCACATGCTCAAACATATTGCAATTTCTCTAATATAGAATTTACCAATTTAATTAGTTTAGATTAATGAGCAATACAATAACTTTTGAAAAAAATCTTGGTTGCACTACTTATATTTGTGCTAATTTTTTTCTCTAAATTGTAATTGATCACTTAAAAAAAAGCAGACACAAGAGCATTAAGTTACATCAATACCCCTAGACTTCCAAAATTCAATACGTTTTTGTCTTGCACGCTCAATTTTAGCTTGCCTGAGGTTCTCGTTTAACACCCGTGCAATTTGATCAGTCATAAAACTATTGTGTTTTTCACCTACACTTTGTACAGGTTGCAGCTTTTGTATCACCTTTGAGCCTAAATGCTTCAAACTTGTATGCTGTTGAGAGGAAAAATTGATTCCGTAAAGAACATAGTTTACGAAATGCTCACAGTTATGATTGGCAATGTGGTACTCAGAAGCGGAAGTAAATTGCTCTATTCTTTCAAGCTGTTGTTCAGTTACTCTAACTTTGCCTTGTAACTCTAACCCTTTGGGACCCCAACCAACAGAATTATTAAGACTGAGGCTATCACTTAAATAATAGTGTTCTGCTAAACCTAACATTTGAGGCATAGGAAATTTGACAATTTTCAAGACACTCAAATCAACAAGTTCAAAGCAATGATTATTCATCTTGAAGAAATTATGATTTTATTGGTTAATTAGTCTCACCATATTAACCAATATGCATTGACTATTATTGGCATCTTTTAAGAAGTTTTAATCTCTATTTACCTCCCTGTAACCCGAATACGCTACCATTACTGATGCTCACACATAAAAAAGCGAGGTAAAAGCTGATGATTGTGGTTACAACTGATAGTATCCAGGGTGCTGAAATTACTGAATATGTAGGAATTGTCACCGCCGAAGTCGTTTATGGAACTAATGCACTAAGAGACTTCTTTGCAGGGATTCGGGATTTTATTGGTGGACGCACCGGAAGTTATGAGCAAGTATTTGAAAAGGGACACAAGGAAGCGATTGAGGAATTGGAAGAAAGGGCGAGAAGATTAGGTGCAGATGCTGTAATCGCTGTGGAAATAGATACTGGAACTATTAATGTTGATCAAACTGGAACACTTTTGCTGATTACGGCGACAGGTACAGCAGTTAAACTATAAGAACTTTATGAAGCTAGTTGAACGAGTAAGGCAAACTTTGGTGTTGGCGATGGTAACGACACTGATTTTGTTACCAGCTAACGCTAAAGCAGCCTCAGAACAACGTATTAGAAATATTCAGGGAACAAGTAATATCTCACCAGACAATGGGGATGAGGTAGGTGGAATACCGGGAATTGTCACGGTGGTTTTGGGAGAGATCAACGATTTCCAGTTTTCAAAAACCTTGGACATTCTCGCTGGGAATCAACTGCAAAATCTGGCGGATTTCTTGCCAAAAAATGACCGCTACAGTTATCTTTTTGAAGGTAATTTCCAGATGCTAGACCATATTCTAGTTAGTCAGCATCCCTTAATTGAAGGAGAAGCAGAACTAGATATTGTTCATCTCAATGCTGGTTTTCCTAATAGCGCAAGCGATCATGATCCTCTAATCATGGAATTTAAATTAGCAGCAGCAGAGAAGATGACTATTCTACCAGGAGAAACAGGAGCTTCCTTGCGACGCAAACTAGCACAGCAATACAAACCTACCAGAAACCTCGGTTATCGCCAAGCAAGGGATGTTTTGTATAGTAGCGTGGAAAACAATAATGGAGTAGTTACTGGTGTCTACACTGGCTACCAAATTACCCTAAATCCCAACGCCCAACCTCGTTCAGATAGCTTTGAAAAAGGTATTAATACCGAACATGTTTATCCTCAAAGTAAGGGTGCACAAGGTAGTGCTAAGGGTGATTTGCACAATCTTTTCCCCACACGAATTCGAGCAAATAGTATACGTGGTAACTCTCCCTTTGCTGAAATTCCCGACAGTCAAACTACAAAATGGTTGCGAAATCAAGAAGAATTAAGAAATGTTCCCAGACAAGCTATCGATGATTATTCTGAATCTACTTCCAGTAAATTTGAGCCCAGGGAAGAGGTAAAAGGAAACATTGCCCGCGCGATGTTCTATTTTTATACTATTTATCAATCCCAAGCAGATGCAGCAGACTCTAACTTTTTTACCCAGCAACAAGCTACTCTATGTCAATGGCATCAACAAGATCCAATTGAGACAAAAGAGATAGAACGTTCCCAGGCTATTGCTAATTCTTCCCAAGGTAATAATAATCCCTTTGTGCTTGATCCCACCCTGGCAAAACGAGCCTATTGTGGAAATTAAAGCAATTATTATGTGCCCATAACCGACATCTATAGGCTTTTTTCCCTCACCCTAGTTCATCCTCTCTCCAAAATCTTTAACTACTTTCTGCTTGTTGGCGCTTGCAGATGGGAAGCAAATCTAGTGATACCAGATCCACCTGTCAAAGCCTACTTATATGAGATGCAAAACTAATGCTATGTCTCATCTCCCCTGCTTCCCCTGCTTCCCCTAATATCTCTGCTTGTTGTGAGGGTAATCTAGTTAAACCAGATTTGAGATGAACTAGTAATTTATAAATTTTTAAGATTCTGTATCGTGAGCATATAGAAGTTGATCCCAGTTTAGATGTAGCATATTCCCAAGTTAAGATAATAAAACCAAAAAAAACGGATTTATGCTGTCTGTCGGTGAAAACAACTTTTCTCAGCAAGTTTTAGAGTCTCCTGTTCCTGTTTTAGTTAATTTTTGGACTCCTTGGTGTGGTTTGTGCAGCAAAATTAATCCCTTACTGCTGAAACTACAATCTGAATTGCGAGGACAAATTAAAGTTTTGCGAGTCAATCCTGATGAAAATTTTAAATTAGCCAACACCTATCGCTTAGCAAGTTTGCCCACTCTACTGATTTTCCACAAGGGTGCTTTAGTGGGGCGTATTGAAGGTTTCCAGGGACAAGAAGATTGGCGCACTCGTTTGGAAAATGCTATCGCGCATCTATCTCCAGTGAGTGTTACACGAAACATCGAAGAAAGTGTTTCAGAAAATATGGCAGCGATTCTAGGTCGCTAAACTAAGCTGAGCAAAATCAAAACAATTAAATAAAGCTTATTTTTTTAGCAAGAAACTAATGGCAGTAAGGAAAAAAAGTTAGCACTTTCCACCTTAGTGCCATTTTCTCTTAAATTTCCTCATTAAAGGCTTATACGTAAATTTACTTTACGATCCCTCTCGAAATAAGCTATATTGAACGGATTTTACCTGAGATAAAATTGGATTTTACCCTCACCAGAGAGTCAATTTGCTTCACAGTCCCTAAACTCTTCCTTAAGGATTGTTTGTGCCACAATTGTTAACGGTATTCTCCAAACAGTGAAGAAATATTAAAGTAGGCATTTTAGTGATGGAACTGCTCTATGAGTACTCTTGGCTAATCCCCGTCTTGCCCTTGCTTGGGGCGATGGTGGTTGGTGCAGGATTGATTTCTTTTAATAAAGCAACCAATAAGCTGCGGCAAATAAATGCCGTATTCATTGTCTCCTTATTGGGAGCAGCAATGGTACTATCCTTTGCACTGCTGTGGAGTCAAATTCAAGGACATCCTACCTATAGTCGTAGCTTTGAATGGGCAGCAGCCGGGGATTTTCATCTCCAGATGGGTTACACCATCGATCATCTCAGTGCCATTATGCTAGCCATTGTTACCACCGTTGCCTTTTTGGTGATGATTTACACCGATGGCTACATGGCTCACGATCCAGGGTATGTTAGATTCTACGCCTATTTGAGCATTTTTAGCTCCTCAATGTTAGGTTTGGTTATTAGCCCCAACCTGGTGCAAATCTACATTTTCTGGGAACTGGTGGGCATGTGCTCCTACCTGCTAATTGGTTTCTGGTATGATCGCAAGGCGGCAGCCGACGCTTGTCAAAAAGCCTTTGTGACTAACCGTGTGGGTGACTTCGGTTTATTGCTAGGAATGCTTGGTTTGTACTGGGCAACTGGTAGCTTTGAATTTGAAGTAATGGGGCTGCGTCTAGAGGAATTAGTTGAATCAGGCACTTTGTGGGCTGGTTTAGCAGCTTTATTCGCTGTACTGGTGTTCCTTGGACCTGTAGCGAAATCAGCTCAATTTCCCCTTCACGTCTGGTTACCGGACGCTATGGAAGGTCCTACGCCCATTTCCGCTTTGATTCATGCCGCAACGATGGTGGCTGCGGGAGTATTTTTAGTTGCCCGGATGTATCCGGTATTTGAAAATATTCCTGTGGTAATGAGCGTAATCGCCTGGACAGGAGCCTTTACCGCCTTTTTAGGGGCAACAATCGCGATTACCCAAAATGATATTAAAAAAGGCTTAGCCTACTCCACCATTTCCCAACTGGGGTATATGGTAATGGCTATGGGTATTGGAGCCTACAGTGCTGGACTCTTTCACCTGATGACCCACGCTTACTTCAAAGCGATGTTATTCCTCTGTTCTGGGTCAGTGATTCATGGTATGGAAGCAGTGGTAGGACATGATCCCGTTTTGGCGCAGGATATGCGTTTAATGGGTGGACTCAAAAAGTATATGCCCATTACCCGACTGACTTTCTTGGTTGGTACCCTGGCTATTTGCGGTATTTTCCCCTTTGCTGGTTTTTGGTCAAAGGACGAAATTTTAGGACTCAGTTTTGAAGCGAATCCTGCCCTTTGGCTCATTGGCTGGCTAACAGCAGGTGTTACTGCATTTTATATGTTCCGGATGTACTTCATGACCTTTGAGGGCAAATTCCGGGGCAATGAGATGGCAATTCGCCAGCAACTAAAAGAAGCAGCCATGATGCCCACAGCAGAACCAGCTTTGGCATTTGGTCCCGGGGCGATGGATCCTAGAGAATTGGAAGCCCATGATGATCACCATAGCCATAGCCACAGCGAGTTTCCCCACGAGTCACCAATTACCATGACTCTACCGTTGATGGTTTTAGCCATACCCTCGGTTTTAATTGGTTTGCTGGGTATGCCTTGGAATAACTATTTTGAGGCCTTTGTCCATGCCCCAGGGGAAGTGATAGAAGTGGCAGAAGAGTTTGACTGGACAGAGTTTCTGGTTATGGGTGGTAACTCCATCGGCATTGCCCTCATTGGCATTACAGTTGCTTCCTTGATGTATTTACAAGGTAAGATTGACCCCCAAGCGATTGCCAAGAAAATTGAGCCTTTCTACCAATTCTCCCTGAATAAGTGGTACTTTGACGAAATTTATGACCAAGTTTTTGTCGTGGGTTGTCGTCGTTTAGCGCGGCAAATTATGGAGGTAGATTTCCGAGTAGTAGACGGCGCTGTTAACCTAACTGGTTTGGCAACTTTGTTAAGTGGTGAAGGTCTAAAATACTTTGAAACTGGACGCGCCCAATTCTACGCCCTGATTGTCTTCGGCGCAGTTTTAGGCTTTGTCGTTGTCTTTAGCGTTACTTAGTGATTCGTTGCTTGTTATTTGTTGTTTGTTAATAAATTTCCAGGACAAACAACAAATAACCCATAACCGTTAAGCATTAACCATGACTAACTTTCCTTGGCTTACAACTATTATTTTGTTCCCCATTGTGGCGGCGCTACTGATTCCTGTTATTCCTGACAAGGATGGTAAAACGCTACGATGGTATGCCTTGAGTGTGGGGCTAATCGATTTTGTTATTATCGTCTATGCATTCTACACTGGCTATGATTTTTCCAATCCAGAATTGCAATTGGTAGAAAGCTATGCTTGGTTACCTCAAATCGACTTAAATTGGTCAGTTGGGGTAGATGGCTTATCTATGCCACTAGTTTTGCTAACTGGTTTTATTACTACCTTGGCAATTTTAGCGGCTTGGCCTGTTACATTTAAACCCAAGCTATTCTACTTCCTGATGCTAGCGATGTACGGTGGACAAATAGCCGTATTTGCAGTGCAGGATATGTTGCTGTTTTTCTTGGTATGGGAACTGGAATTGGTTCCTGTATACCTGATTCTCTCTATTTGGGGCGGGAAGAAGCGCTTATATGCGGCGACAAAGTTTATTCTCTACACCGCTGGTGGTTCCCTCTTTATCCTGGTAGCGGCATTAACAATGGCGTTTTACGGGGATACGGTAACCTTTGATATGAGTGCCATTGCAGCCAAAGATTACGCCCTCAATTTGCAATTATTGCTCTACGGTGGCTTTTTAATTGCCTATGGCGTGAAGTTACCTATCTTTCCCCTCCACACTTGGCTACCCGATGCCCACGGCGAGGCGACAGCACCTGCCCATATGTTGCTAGCTGGTATTCTGTTGAAAATGGGTGGTTATGCCCTGCTGCGAATGAATGCAGGAATGCTACCCGATGCCCATGCGGTATTCGCACCAGTATTAGTAATTTTGGGTGTAGTTAATATTATCTACGCTGCTTTAACATCATTTGCCCAGCGCAACTTAAAACGAAAAATTGCTTACTCTTCCATCTCTCACATGGGATTTGTCTTGATTGGTATGGCTTCCTTTACCGATATTGGTACTAGTGGGGCGATGCTACAGATGATTTCCCACGGTTTGATTGGGGCGAGCTTATTCTTTATGGTTGGTGCTACCTACGACCGTACCCATACTCTGATGTTAGACGAGATGGGGGGTGTAGGGCAAAAGATGAAGAAGATTTTTGCCATGTGGACAACTTGTTCGATGGCATCCCTCGCTTTACCTGGTATGAGTGGTTTTGTAGCGGAGGTAATGGTATTTATTGGTTTTGCCACTAGCGATGCTTACAATCCTACCTTTAAGGTAATTGTGGTTTTCTTAGCCGCAGTTGGTGTAATTTTGACCCCAATTTATCTACTTTCCATGTTGCGAGAAATCCTCTATGGACCTGAAAATAAGGAATTGGTAGAAAAAGAAGCACTGATTGATGCTGAACCAAGAGAAGTATTTGTGATCGCTTGTTTACTAGTACCAATTATTGGTATTGGTTTGTATCCCAAGATAGTAACGCAAATTTACGACTCTACAACAACACAATTAACAACTATGCTGCGTAACCATGTACCTAGTTTAGAGCAAGTTGCTCAAGTAAAGGTAAATTCAACAGTGGCTAGTTTTCAAGCACCGAGTTTAGATTAGATATCTGGTGTAATTACAATATTTAGTAGGGACGTAAAATTTTACGTCCCTACATTTTTTTAATCTATTTTCCATTCCTCTTTAATTTGCGATTCCGTTTGCACAATTTCCTCTCGTAATTGGCTCCAATTAATTTCACTTGCTCTTAAATCCTGTTTCATTTTTCCCCCTTGGAGATGCAGAAGGCGATGGCAAAAATGTTGGGCTAAATCTAATTGATGATTAACCATAATAATCCCTAGAGAACTATTTTTAGCTAGTTCTTTTAATAGTTGAATTAAACGGGAAGCGCGACCAATATCTAGGGCAGATGTGGGTTCATCAAGGATTAAAATTTTAGGCTGCATTACCAAAGCGCGAACAATTGTAATTAGTTGTCTTTGTCCTAAAGAAAGTTGCAATTCGTTGCGCTCTAGCCAGTCTTCAGGGATATTAAAATTAGCTAGCCAGTGGGCAATGCGACTGTTAATTTCAGCTTTAGCTAACCCCTGTAACTTAAGGGGATAGGCTAAAGATTCTTGCACTGTCATATTTAGTAATTTCGGCTCTTGCATTACCAAAACAACTTGCCTTCTTAGTTGGTGAACGTTAATTTGGTTTAAGTTTTGACCCTCAAAGAAAATTTTGCCTTGAGTTGGCTCATTGAGGCGATTTAGCAAGCGCAAGAGGCTAGTTTTCCCTGCACCAGAAGCTCCCACAATAGCTAAGCATTCCCCTGCATCTAAATTAAAAGAAATATCCTCTAGTAAATAACTCGAACCAATAGAAGCAGCCAAACTAACTTGCTGCACTTGCATTAAGGGTAAGATATCGGGGTGCTGGCTCATGAAAAAATATGAATACTCCTGCCCATATAATTATTAATTTGCTCTGTTTGGGAAAATTGGATCAATCCCAAATCCTGACACCTGTAGTCATAGGAGCAGTATTACCTGATGCTCCTATGTTTGTGTTTTACTTTGTGGAAAAGGTAATTTTGGGTAAATCGGAGCGCGTAATTTGGACTCAATCCTACTATCAAGAAAATTGGCAAAATTTTATCGATTTATTTAATTCACTGCCCCTAATTTTAATTGTTTTTTTGCTCTGCTTCTGGTGGAAATCGCAAATAGGACAGTTACTATGTGCCAGTATGACGCTGCATATCTTAGGTGATTTACCTCTACACAATGATGATGCCCATCGTCATTTTTTCCCCTTGTCTTCATGGCGATTTCATAGCCCTGTTTCCTACTGGGATCCTCAGCATTACGGCAATATAGTTACTGTTTTGGAAATACTAGCGGTAATCGTCAGCTGTGTGATTTTATTGAACAGCTATCAATCTTGGGGAGGAAAAATTTGTATCGGTGCAGTGGGAGCTTCCTATCTGCTTTACTTTATTTATGTTTTTACTGTTTGGGTGTAGCAAATACACTAACCTCAGGTAAGCTTATAGCAAGATAGTGCAACAATCAAACTATTCAGTATTTTCATGAAAGCTGAGGATTTTCTCTGGCTCATTCACCCTGTAATCGCAGTCATAGCAGTTTTTCCCCTCATCGGTATCGTAGTTAGCTATGCTTGGCAAACTCGTCAACTTCGTCTGCAAACTGTAGAAGGAAGAAAAAGCAACATACCAGCAATTGTAGGGTGCGAACACGTAAAAATTGGACGTTGGTTAGCTAGTAGTGTGATTGGCGTTGCTTTAGTCGGGTTAGCCTATCCCCTGGTTATCAAAAAAATGTTCCAGCAACAACTCCTAACACAAGAGCCTTTCTCAGCATTACTGATTTTGCTCCTGTTTGCCGTTAGCTTGGTTTCCCTGGTAATTCTACATCAAGCGAGAGCATGGTATTGGCGGGGCATTTTTGCGACGCTGACGGGTATGGCTGTGGTAATGCTGGGCTGTCAGGATGGTGTGTTTCGTCGTGGCAATGAATGGTATTGGTCACACTATTATTATGGTATTGTCGCTGCACTGCTCATGATTTTTTCCCTTGCTATTATCGAAGAAATTTATCGAGACAAATCCAATCTCTGGCGTAATCTCCATACTCTCCTCAACTGTTTCGCCCTTGCGCTATTTATAGGACAGGGTTTCACTGGAACCAGAGATATTTTTGAAATTGCTTTGTATATGTCACCACCAGGTTAAGCTAATTAGCCTACTTGAAAATAGACATAGTTCAGTAACTTATAATTGCTCATTTTGCCATTGGATAGTTCCCATGCACCAATACCAGAAAAAACTAGCTAAATTACCTCCTGTTTTGTCAGAAGAGCAAATGAAGCAGCAGCGTATGCATGATGTTCAAATCCTGCTCAAAGATTTAGCAATTAGGGAAGAAGTAACGATTAAATTAATCTTTGATTGTCTCTACGATGTGGGTGCAGTTAATTTGGTTAACCAGAAACTTCACCAGGAAATGTTAAATAAAGTTGGCAAATCCGCTGCCAAATTATCCAAACCAGCCGTGAAAATTGTCGCTTGGCGCTGGTTTAAAAAAAATAGCCCAGAATTAATTACCAATTGGTTGAGCAAGAAAGTTGCTTTTGGTGCAGTTAAAAAGAAACAAGTGCCGCAACTTCAGCCCATGCAAAGCGTTACTCCCGAAGTTTTAGAAGTTCCCCTCAATTCTTGGTTAGAAGCAGAAAAATCCCAGCGAGAAGTTCAGCAATTGCGAGCGCGGGTTAAACTACTACGAGAAATGTTAGTTTTTGCGATTATAACTGTCGGTACTCTCGGTGGTGGTATGGTATGGATTTACAAGCAAATCTATCCTTTTCCTTTACTTCCCCAAGTGCAAATAACACCGGAATCAGAGGTGCATGGCAAGGTGGATTGATTGTAGGGATGCAATATATGGTGGATTAATTGTAGGGACGTAATATATTACGTCCACCCATCAGTGGGGACAGAATATGTTAATTAGCTAGACATAAATCAAATGTACTATCAGACCTCTCCCCCATCCCCTCTCCTAAAATGAGAGGGGTGCTGTGAGGAAAGGGGCGCTGTTAGGTGGGGAGAAGTTTTAGATTTAATTTGATTCACTTACTTCTGTAAAGTACAACCAAGGAAAAAAACCGAGAATATCCAATTTTTGCGAGCCATCGCTACTTGAAAGCCAACTTAAATTTGGGGAAAAGGGCTTAATTATCTCCCATCATAACTATTAAAAACCTCCATCATTCCTCGCCTGTTGCAACAATTGCTCTGTATTTCCCGCCCAAAGTAAATTACCTTGATTTAGATATAGCTGCTTGGCATATTCAAGCACCTCCCTTGCTTTACCAGGGCGATTTTGATGCAAGAAAACCAAACCTGCTCCATAATAGGCATTGGCATAGTTTGGATTCGCTTGGCTAGCTTGGCGAAAGGCTTCCAAGGCTGCATCCACATTGCCTTCATTGAATAGAATCGTCCCCAAATTGTAATGCGCTTCTGGATAGCGGGGACTAATTTTAATCGCTTGCTCAAATGCTTGTTTCGCCGCTGTCACATCGCCTTGTTGGTGATAAATGCGCCCCAAATAATAAGATGGTTCTGGAGCCTGAGGACTATAGACAACGGCATTTTTAAAACTACCTAGGGCTGATTCAAGTCTTTCCTGACGCATCAATACTAAACCCAGGTTGTAGTGAGCAACTCCCAATTGAGGATTAATGATTAAAGCCTGTGCAAGGTAACCTTCTGCGTGCAATAAATTATTGGTTTCCAGCAAAGCAGCACCCAAATTAGCAAAAGCCAGGGCAAATTCAGGATCTGCTTGAGTTGCAAGATAAAATGCATTAGCAGCACTCTCGAGTTGTCCTGTTTGCCTAAGTGCTAAACCTAAATTGTAGTGAGCAGCTGCTAGTCTATTATCTAGTCTGGTGGCTTCCTGAAAAGCGGCAATGGCTTCGGGTAATCGCTGCTGTTGCACTAGGGCGATTCCCTGGTTTAAGTATTCCACAGCCCTTGGTGTTGTTGGTGTGAGGATGGGAAGGGATTGGGCGAGGGTGTGGGATGCAGGGGAAGCTGGAGAGATGGGGAGATAGGGAGTTGGGGAAGCTGGGGAGGCTGGAGAGATGGGGAGATAGGGAGTTGGGGAGGCGGGGGAAGTTGGGGAGGCTGGGGGAGTGAGGGTTAAAAGTAAGCTGGTTACAGTTAGTGCGAAATAATTGGGCTTGAGTAGAAAATCGCACTGTTTATGGCGCAAGATTCCAGAGATTTTGGTACTGAGTTTCATAAATGGTTTTCATAAAGCTTTTAGTTAGTTGTACCTTAATCTCTAGGTCTTCTCTAGTTGTTAGCCCTCTGTGACAGATAATGTAGAGAGGTAGAATTTTACGTCCCCACAAAAGTACAATTTTAGATATTTTTAACTCCCACTAGATGTCTAATATTTAAGTTGGGAATTAGCATCGCCACTAAAAAGATTACTAACTGTGCAACTACAATACTAGGTCCAGAGGGAAGATTGAAAAAAGCAGACAACACAATACCAATCCCAGCGCTAATCGCACCTAAGATGGCGGATAAAAGAATATGACTGGTAAAATTACGGCTGAGTAGCCTGGCAGCGCAAGCAGGAATGACGATAAAAGCGCTTACTAGCAAAACACCGATGGTTTTAATCGATACGCCAACTACTAGGGATAGCAAAACAATGAAAGCTGTGCGATATCGAGAAACCGAAACGCCACGGGCAATTGCCATGGGTTCGTTGAGTGTTATCATCATCTGAGTACGCAGACTTAATCCCAAACAGATAATGCACAGGAGAAAGAGCAATGCATTGAAGATTAAGTCAACATTTTGCACTGCCAAAATATCACCAAAGAGCAAGTTATCAATACCACCCTTGTACTGTCCAACAAAACTGAGAATAATGATTGACAGTGCTAATGAGGAGGAGCAAAGAATGTTGAGTAAAGCATCTGTCCACAGTTTAGTATGCTCTAATAGGTAGGCAAAGACTAAGGCAAATAATACAGCGAAAGGCAGTAAAACAACAGAAGAACTAATATTAAATAACAAAGCTAAACTAATTCCTAATAGTGCTGCATCTCCCAGGGCTTCACTAAAGAAAGATAGTTGCCGTAGAATAGTAAAACTACCCAAAAAGCCACCCATTAATCCAGTTAAAACACCACCAATTAAGGCTCGCTGCATAAAGGGAAACTGAAAAAGTTCCCAGACGCGAATCAATTCAGCTTGAATCGTCAAGGCTTTACTCTCCTCCACACGAATGTCGATAGCGCACAAATGCACTCCCATAAGCAGCTACCAAGTTTTCCTCAGCAAGGGCGATTTCTGGGCTTCCCTGACACTGAATTGTGCGATTGAGACACAAAACGCGATCACACTGTCGCCTCACCATCTCTAAGTCATGGGATATTTGCAGAATTGTCCATCTATGCTCTTTTTTCAATTGCTCTAGCAACTGGTAAAATTCTCCCTCACTTGTTGCATCTAAACCAGCAGGGGCTTCATCCAGAACCAATAAACGTCTTGGACGTACTAAGCAATAGGCTAATAATACCCTTTTCGTTTCCCCTCCCGAAAGTCCACCAATTAATTGATCGCGTAAATGCCATGCTTCAACCTGACTTAAGGCTTGTCTGATAGCATGACGACGGGCTTTATATCCTCTCCAAGGTAGTTGCAAACCCAGTTGATCCCATCCCAAACCGACTAATTCTGCTACAGTCATGGGAAGACGGCGATCAAAAAGAAAGTTTTGCGGTAAGTAGGCGATTTGTTGGCGAACCAGATTAGGCAATTTTCCTTGACGAGTTAGGGATTGTCCCAGAATGAAGACTTCCCCCGATTGGCGCGGTAAAATGCCAAGTAAGGCTTGAATGAGGGTACTTTTTCCCGCACCATTTGGTCCGATTAAAGCCGTATTTGTACCTGCTTTGAGTGAGAAGGAAACATCTTGAATTACTACTTGTGTTTCCCGCTTAACACTTATCTGATTTACTTCTAATACCCTATCTGTCACACCCCAGTCTCCAGAAAGGTTAACTGGAATAGCTGGGGAATTAACCAAGACTGGGGCGAATCGCCAAATGCTTCTTCTAAGCTGTCCAGGTTTTGACGCATGATGGTGAAGTAGGATTCTGGTTGAATGGCGCTAGAATCACCTACTTCCATCGGATCAAAGGAGGTTACTTTAACTTGTAAATCCTCTGCTAGGGAAGCAAAAGCTTGATCACCCACTTGAGGTTCTGTGAGCAATGCTTTAATGTTATTTTGTTTGGTAGTTTCAATAATACGACGCACATCCTCTGGAGATGGATTCTCTTCGGGTATATCGACTAAAAACTCAGCTTTGAGATTGTAGCTATCAGCAAAATAGAAAACAAAATCATGGAAAGTAATGAAGGTTTGTCCCGCATAGGGTGCTAATCTTTGTGTAATTTCTGTATCTAAAGCTTGCAATTGCTCAATATAAGCTTGTGCATTAGCTGTATACTCGTCTTCTCCTGCTGGATCTACTGCAATTAAACCATCGCGAATATTCTCTACTTGTTCAATGGCACGTTTAGGATCCAACCAAATGTGAGGATCAAATTCACCATGATCGTGATGATCATGGTGTTTTTCTTCTTTTTCTTCTTCATGATCGTGATCATGGTGAGCATGATCATGCTTATCTTCCTCTTCTTCAGCATGATCGCTAGCTAAAGTTGCAATACCTTCACTCGAATCGATAACGAGCAAGTTTGCATTACCTGCATTCTCAATTAAATCATCGAGGAATAATTCCATCTCCAGACCATTCTTAACTAAAATGTCAGCATTGGCAATGGCCTGAGCATCCGCAGGTTTAGCTTGGTAGTCATGAGGTCCTACACTAGTAGGTAAAAGCTGTATAACTTGTGCCCTCTCACCTGCCACTGCTTTGGTAAACTGAGTCATGGGCAAAAAGGTTGTCACTACTTCCAGCTCTTGTTGCACCTCAGATGTATCAGTTTCAGCAATTGTAGTCGATGTGGATCTGCAACTACTCAGACTAAGAGCGATTGTTGAAGCTACCAACACCGTTAATTGATACCAAAGTTGATGTCTACGAGCCATGATTAGTCTCAGATGATAATGATAACCATTGTCATGGTACAACACTTTGTTATTAGTTATTGGTTATTGTTTTTGCACTAAACTATTGCTTCTTACTAGATTTATACAAAAAATATTTTATGCCACTGGCTGTTTCAATCGAGGCATTTTATTAGAAAATAAAACCTCTGTATCGGGAACATAATCAAATATTTTTTCACAATATTCCTGTAGTTGACGATTATTCAAAAGTTGACGATATTCTCTATTATCTACAAAATGTTGCCAACGATTGAGTACATTAATTGGTCTCACACTGCTATTGAACTTGCGCCCATCAAAAGAAATACCTCCTCCTTCTATTTTTACTTGTCTAAAGCCATAATCAGAGAACTTAAAATTTAGTTGTAATGCCAAGTATTGGCGATATTTAACCTCACTAAACCAGCGATTATAATTAATACATATTTTGTTTTCGCTTAGATAATTAGTTTCTCCTAAATATTCTTTAGCATAGGCGACCCATAAATCAACTACTGACCAATCATTAGCTTTAGTATTCATCAAATTTCGTTTGAATCTACTAGCTAAAAGATTCAAAGGATCTCTAATGATTAAAATATCGTATTTTTTACTACTTTTACCCACATAAAGATCGTGTTTTTTCTCCCATTCAGCAGTAGCAATTGCTTCTAAAGGGTAATCTTCGTAGCTATATATCAAACAATCTTTAGGACTAAAATTGCCTATGGACTCCTGTTTTAGTTTTTCTGTTTGATAGTGCAAATAAAGATTTCTGTAAGGATTTTTGTCTGGTCGAATATTATTGAGATGACAAACTTTACCAGTCTGCTGATTTCTAATCCAATTAATAATTGCGTGATTTCCACTACGCCGTAAGCCCACAACTCTAATCTCTTTTTGATTAACTACCTTCTTAATTGAGTTGCTTTGACAGAGTATTCTTGACCAATCATTAATTTGATAGTAAATCTCGCGTTTAACTTCGCGCAGACGGTTTAAGTTACCCTGTACTTTATTTGTAATTGATATCATGCTGCACTCAACTATGTTTGAAACGAAACCAAGTACAGTACTCCCTCTTTTTTAGAGAAAATTCAAAGTCATGACTTCAAAAGAAATACTGCAAAATTTTATAACCATACTTTTGTTGCACCCTAATTAATAAGAGATGATAGCACAAAAAAAAATACTTTCTTAGTCGAGCTTAAACTTATCTTCTCAACTGTTACAAAATATTATTTTTTCGTTTAGACTCAGCCAATATAAATGATAGCTATCTATCATCAATGTCTATAATTGTTAATTTCAAAAAAATCATTTCTTATTGGCAGCTTCTCTAGCAAGATGCTGTTTCCCTTCGAGCATATTGATATAGACTTTTACTGTTTTCTCTAAATTGTCATAGAGTAAACTGCTGTAAATATGACCAACACTCAGGCAAGCCCCATCGAACTGCGGCGCTTAACCTGACCTTAAACGTAATTAAAAATTCAAGTTTGGTAATCAATAAAAATATTGCCAAGCGGATCCAATTCCAGGTCACAGGCTTCTAAATCTCCCCACCCCTAAAACCATAAGTTCCTCTCTTTTTAGGAGAGGGTACTAGAGGCGAGGGAACATCAGATGTTTCTCCTTAAATCCTTAAAGGAGAGATTGAGAAAGGTGAGAGATTGAGAGAGGTAGGAAATATCTATCTTCCCTCCTGAAATGAGAGCATGAGGGAGATGAGCGACGTGTTTTCTCGACGCTATTACTGATGACTTAACTTGGAACTATCTAGGTTAAAGAGAAATGACGTTTCTTAGGTGAGAAAACCTCGGTATAGTTACTCCTCTTTTAATTATTACGAAACATAATGTAATTTTGTTAAAGTGCATAATCTAAAGAAAGTGTAAGGAAAGAGTTTTAACCCCTCATTAAGAATTCTTCTGGTAATTCTCCGTTATTGATGCAGGGAAATAGTCAACCTTAGATCGAAATTATCATTATCGTTAGCATTCTTGAGAAAATAATTGATTTTTTTGGGGAGGTTTAATTGCCATAAACCTTTACCTAAATGTGGTTTTGAATACTTGCCACCCCGTTAAACAATAAACACCATTAATGTTGATAAACGCCATATTTTCCAAATTTCCTAATGATTACTAGTATTTTTTGCATCAAAGTTTACCAATTTGAGTTACCGCTAATTAAGCGAGATCGAATTTCAGGAAGACGGTTATTTGTAGAGCAAGTTGATGTGATTGTAACGAGCAATACTCAATTTCAATTTGAGTATCTCCTCTAAGGACTCTCCGTCATTTCTAGTGCGGAGAGTATCAAGTCAGAATTGAAGCCTGTTAACTCATCCCTCGTGTTTTAGTCAGGGGATGAGAGTGTTGTTTGTGTTAGTTGCTGGCTGTTTGTCAAACAACAAATAACCAATAACCAATAGCAAAAGGTTGGGGGCTATGGGTGAAAAAATAACTATAGATGCTAATCGTGGTTGGCTACGCGCAAGGGAATGCGAACCAAGACAGGTAGAAGTATACTGCATGTAAGGTTTCAAGACTTTAGCTTGTCCTAACTTATGTTGGTAGCGCTATATATATTGCAAGTACAGCTGTGATAAACTTATGAGTTACGAATCCACTTCGATAGCGTATAGGTAGATCAGACTCTACTCCCTTGCATACTGTTATTACTACAAAGAGTACCTATCTTTATAAGGAAGGAACAGCAATAGCTCCATAACCTGTAGGCTTAAGTATAGAAACAATTCTGATGGTATTGGCTAAACCAATTGCAGTTTATCCTTGAGAGCGCGCGTTTAAAACCCATAATCTCAAGGATAATTTATGTGGGGTAGAAAGGATTGAGATGGAGAAACAAGACAACCTCAATCATTTTCAAACTCTTTTGAGAATAGAATTCCAGTTTTTAGAGCCATTATAACCATACATATCTTGATAATAGCTATCTACCAAGTACTCGTCTTGGTGGTTGATCAACCAACTTTTCAAACTCTCTATTTTATTCATTCCTTGCTCTACTTCTTCTTTATCTTCCCAATGTTGTGCCCAATAATCCCACATGAATTTATTGGTATCTTCAACAATTAAGTAATCTCCACTTTGTAAACCTTGACAATGGAAATATTCAACAACTCCAACCGTATTTACATGAGCATCTTCTATTACTAGCCAGGGATGAGGAAACTTATCAAGTAGTTCTGGAGGAAGTACTGCACTTAAGTTATGACAATCCCCTTCTATAAAACTAACTCGAGAGTCAGTTTTGGCCTTCTCATCAAGTAGGGAGAGATTAATATCAATGGAGTATACAGAACCTTCAATATTGAAGATATCTAAGTTATCAGCAAGCCAAATTGCACTTCCACCATTTAATGCACCAATTTCGATAATTGTTTTCGGTTGAAGTTCAAACAAGAGCATTGGATAGAGAGCAATTTCAGTTATGCCCTTGTTAAGGATCATACCTTTCCAGGTTTGTAGATAAGTATTATCCAAGATTGTTTGCCAAACTGAAGTAGGAATGTCACACTTGTCCAATCTGTTGCCAATACTTACAAACCTGTCTTCTTTCAATGGTTTATTTTTATGTTTTGCCTGTTGTATTACGCTTTGATAATCCATTAAATTTTCTCCTTTGGTTTCGGATTTATTTATTTAACTCATCCCCCAGCTAAAGCACGAGGAATTTCCTGTTGTCTGTTGTTAGTTTTTGGTTGTTTTTCAAACAACAAATAACCAATAACAAAGCAGTGGGCGGCTATCCCTTCCATCTTTGAAAAAATGGGCTTCGGGGCCCTTTCGGTTAGTTTTTCTGGAGCAAA
>CAZWGS010000102.1:0-19095 GCA_964633315.1 uncultured bacterium
GTTGAATCAAGGTTTGCAACTTACGTCAAAAACCCAGCGCTGAAAGCGCGGGCTTGCAAGAGACAAGTTTTGCTGAGAATTGACTAGACCATAGAGCGTTTATCCGGTAAGCACTTCCGGGTACTTCTCCAGCCCGGACTATCTGCAAACCGTCTTGTTAACGGTGCTTGAAGAAAGGACATCCTGATAAGCGTAGTCGAGGAGACTTTTAACTTTACACGAGAGGATTATCTCCATGATTCGTGTCCCAGTTATTTCTAAACACGGAAAACCATTAATGCCAACCAAACCTAGTCGGGCTAGGCGTTGGCTCCAAGAAGATGAAATACAAAAAATAATACTACACTTCCTATCCCTTGCTACCTCAACACCCCTATCCTTTGATCTCCCTGCTTATCTTCTTTTGCCATCATTGACAGATTTCAGATTAGCTTCCTACTAGCCAATTAGATGTCTACTAACTTATTTCTATGCGGGTTCCCAAACTAAAATTTGACCGGGGAACATTAATTTTGCATCCACCACCAAGGGGTAAAAGTTGGATTGAATACGCCACTTGGGATGACCGCGTGGAAAAATTTCGCGCCCCGGCAATATGCTATCGTTCCCTAGTGGAAACCTTGCAAGCCGAGGGTACAGATTTTGAGGATGAAGCCAAGGAATTTTTACCCCTAGAACTCAATCCTAGTTTAGAAATGGAACCCTATCCCCACCAAAGGGAAGCCCTACAAGCTTGGAAACAAGCAGGGCGTAACGGTGTGGTAGTTTTGCCTACGGCGGCGGGGAAAACCTATCTGGCGCAACTAGCGATGCAAGCAACACCTCGCACTACCTTAGTTGTTGTCCCCACTTTAGATTTAATGCATCAATGGTATGCCCATCTCCTCGCCGCCTTTCCCGATGTGGAAGTGGGTTTATTGGGTGGTGGTTCAAGGGATCGTACACCCATTTTAGTTGCAACTTACGACAGCGCGGCAATTCATTCTGAAACTTTGGGCAACGGTTACGCCCTGTTAGTATTTGATGAGTGTCACCATCTACCCACCGATTTCTACCGTGTTATCGCCGAATATGCTATTGCACCCTATCGCTTAGGACTTACTGCAACTCCAGAACGCAGTGATGGTAGACATCGGGATTTAGACCATCTTATAGGCTCTACTATCTATCGTAAAACAGCAGCCGAACTTTCTGGTGCAGCCCTGGCTGAACATAAAATTGTTCAGATTAAGGTCAAACTTTCTAGCCAAGAACGTCAAGTTTACGATCAAGCGATTAAAACTCGCAATGATTTCCTGCGCGAAGTCAAGATTTCCCTTAGTAGTTTAAAAGGTTGGCAGAAATTTGTCCAAGCTAGCGCACGTTCCCAAGCTGGGCGTAGAGCCATGTTAGCCCATCGACAAGCTAAAGAAATCGCCCTGGGAACAGATGGGAAATTAAGGGTTCTCACAGATTTAATTTCCCAACATTATCCCGAACGTATCCTCATTTTTACTAATGATAATGCCACTGTTTATCGCATCTCCCAGGAGTTTTTAATACCTGCGATTACCCACCAAACTCCAGTTAAAGAACGCCACGAAATTTTGAAACACTTTCGCGAAGGAACATATCAAACCCTGGCTACTTCTCGTGTTCTCAATGAAGGTGTAGATGTACCTGATGCTAGAGTTGCGATTATTCTATCTGGTACAGCTTCAGAAAGAGAATATATCCAGCGATTGGGTAGAGTTTTACGTAAAGGAAGTCAGGAGAATAAATTAGCTTTATTGTACGAAGTAGTGGCAGAAAATACTTCAGAAGAAAGGACTTCCCAACGCCGACGCGCTTACGAAGAAAAACCGAGTTATAGTAAGAAACCAAATAAGCCAAAGTTAAAGCAACAGCAGCTAGAAATCCTTCCTTCTCAACCTATTTATGGTTCTGGTAGTGGGCAAACACCGAAGGCGGCAGAACCGAAAAAAGATTGGGAGTAAATTAAGTAATAAGTAACGCCTGCTGATGCTTTGCAACCAAATAATTAGTAAAACCTACTTAGTCAAGTACCCGTTGAAATTACTTAGCTGTTTTTAGAAAATTTTCGGTTTTAGTGATTAAAGGGGTGTGATACACTACCAAAGCTAGATATTTGTTCTAAGAATTACCTAAAATTTGCCAGTATTTACTGAGCATTTTGCTAAGTGGAGAGGTGTATTGAAAGTAAATAAGTTTTTCCCCTACTCAGTTGCTGTTGGATTATTGTCTTTGGTTTTGGCAATACCAACACAAGCACAGCAAACAGAAAATAATTCTGACATAGTACCGTTATTATCAACTGAATGTACCAAGAGTGGTCGTGGATATTACTATCCTAATAGTAGTAAAGATGTCCCTATTGACGAAGAGCTTTTTACTTCAATTTTTTGGTTAAGCTTATCCCAACCTACTCAACTGACCTGTAAAATTCCCCAAGATATAGAAACTCTAGATTTGGGTTTTGGAGTTTCTGATGATGCAGATGAAGAAGAACAAATTAAAATAGATATTTACTTAGACGAAGTGTTAATAACTTCAGATGTAATGGTTTCTGGAGAAGGGGAAAACTTGCTGATAGATGTGTCTAATGTGAGTAACGTCACCATTGATGCCTCTTGTAGTAAAGGATCTTGTTTTGGTTCTAATGGAGGTAATCTCTACTTTTGGAGAGCAAAATTCTCTTATTTTAGCGAAGATACTTTCTTCTTAGTATCTGATCCCTCTTTACAAAACTCTCAATCCGAAATTTCATTAAATGAGCAAAACCGAGTGCTTAAAAATGAAAGGTTTGGAAGAGTTGTTAATGAGCGAGAGCGTGATCGTGAAATTCTTGAATATCTAGGAGAAGAAGCAAGAGAAGCTATAGAGTTCTATGAAATCTTCAGAAGATAATTGAAATTATTTTTATGAAGGTTTCCCTGATAAACAATCTAACTACTTACTACAGCGATTTTCAAATTAATGGACTAGAGTATGTAATTCAGCAAAAATAACAATTAATGAATGCTAGCTATTCTAATGTTGATGTCTAATCAACTGACAACTGCTTTAAGTGCAGGAAAAGCTATAGCTAACTGATAGTTGATGATACCAAATCCGGTTCTCATAGCCCACTTATCTCCAAAGCTCTAATCCCTGGAATAAAATGATTGGCTCGATTTTTTATAAAGGGGTTGTGGCAATCGGATTTAGTATGATTTATAAATTTTTCTAAAATATAGTTCTGAGAGAAAATTATTATTTACTTCAAATTAATCAAAGAAGTTAGTTTTTTTCAAATATAGCGCTACATATTCACGTTAGGACAAGTTAAAGTCCTGAAATCTTGCGTGAGTATACTTCTGCCTCCTGCAACCCGCCCCCTGCCTTGCGCGTAGCGCTATATATAATATTTCAATGATCAGCCAACCTCCCAGAAAAAATAAACCTTATTTTTCCTCTGCTTTTTTAATTACGAGGAAAGCTTTGCTTGCAACTGCGAAATTGCACCATACTGTTCCTGAAAAACTTCTAGCAAACCACAGTAAACAGGGATAACTTTTTGATAATTAGCCACATTTTCCGCAATGGGTTGATGGCGATTAGTTTCACCAATCATCTCCTTAACTACAGCTAAAGAAGGTACTTTTCCTAGGGCATAAAGTCCTAAAATTACTGCACCTAAACAGGAACTTTCGTAGCTTTCAGGAACTGTAACTTCTCGTTGCAAAACATCGGATAACATCTGTCGCCATAACTCTGAACGAGAAAAACCGCCCGTAGCACGAATACTTTTAGCTTCGCCCATCGTTTCTTCCAAGGCAGTTAACACTAGGTAAAGATTATAAACTACTCCTTCAAGAACAGCACGAATCAGATGGGCTTTGCCGTGTTGCAAACTTAAACCAAAGAAACTACCCCTAGCATTAGCATCCCATAGAGGTGCCCGCTCTCCAGCAAGGTAGGGATGGAAAATTAAACCCTCTGCACCAGCGGGAACAGTTTGTGCAATTGCAGTTAACATCGTGTAGGCATCTTCCTTGAGTAATCTTGCTGTTGCGATCTCCGAATCTGCCAGATGATCTCTGAGCCAACGTAAAATAATACCACCATTATTCACTGCCCCACCGAGTACCCACTGCTTTTCTGTGAGAGGATAGCAAAAAAGCCGCCCTTGGGGATCCAGGATTGGCTTGTCTACCATCGCCCGAATCGCACCACTAGTTCCCACCGTCACTGCTACAATACCAGGCTCAATGGCCCCCACGCCCAAATTAGATAAAACCCCATCACTAGCACCAATTACCGTAGGTGTCTTAGCGGGAATGCCCATACTGAGGGCACATCTAGTTTGTAGTTGGGGCAAAATATGAGTTGTGGGTACTAATTGGGATAATTTATCTGGGGTAATACCAGCAATCGCTAGCGCCTTTTGATCCCAATCCAAAGAGGCTAAATTTAACAATCCAGTCGCCGCTGCAATGGAATGATCCACTACATAAATACCAAAGAGGCGATGGAAAACATATTCCTTAATCGAGATAAACTTAGCCGTTTGGGCAAATAATTCTGGTTTCTCTTCCCGCAACCACACAATTTTACTCAGGGGAGACATGGAATGGACTGGGGTGCCAGTGCGCTGATAAATTGCTAGTGCGTCGTATTCTTCCCTAATTTTTGCTGCCCATTTCTCACTGCGATTGTCCGCCCAAGTGATACTTTGAGAGAGTAAATTATCCTCGCTATCTAAGGCAATTAAACTGTGCATAGCGGAACTAAAACCAAGACAGATAATTTGCTCTGGATCAATGCCACTATGGTTAACAATCGACTTAACTGTAGTTATTACCGCCGCAAAAATTTCTTGAGGATTTTGTTCTGCGGCTGTGGGTGTAGGTCTACATAAAGGGTAAGTTACGGCGTGTTTGGCAACAACTTCCCCTGTTTGAGTAAATAAAACCGCCTTGGTGCTGGTGGTTCCCATATCTACGCCAATTGTATAACCGGAATTGTTCATTGTGGTTGATTGTTATTGGTGGTTGATTGTTGGTGGTTGGCAAATTTCCCAACTAGCTACTCTAAAATCTAAAATCCGCCACGCCTCCAAAGAAGGGAAGGGATTTTGTGAACTTCTGAATTCTATACTCGTGAACTCTAAACCCTGCTTATCGTAAGTTAATATTATTAATCTCCTCACTTCTAGCCAAAACATAAATAATGGTAAAAACCACCGATGTCTCATCCCCAGAACAACTAGCGAATGCACTCATCAGCATCGCCTTGCAAATTCATCAAGCCATTACCCTAGAAGATCTTGTCTACACTACCGTAGAGCAAATCAGGCAATTACTGGAAACTGATCGAGTGTTGCTGCTATCTAACCAGAGGATTTGTGGTGCTTCAATGGCGCAAGAGTGGGAGATTAATTGTGAGACAGGGAAATTTGCCACCTCTTACTCTCAGTATCAAGGTGTAACGATTGTAGATCTTGAGAGGAATTGCCCATCGCCAAGTCACAAAAAACTACTATACAAACTACAAGTGCAGGCGGAGTTGGTGGTGCCGATTACTTTACCTTGCTTGCCCACACAACCGTGGGGACTGATTATTATACACCACTGCCATAGTTCTCGCTCCTGGTCAGAGCCTATCATCGAAGCGGTGCAACAGCTAGTGCAAACCACGGCAGTAGCGATTGAGAGAATTCAAAAATCTCAGGATCTACAAGTTCAATTAGAGGTGCAGCAGCAACTTCAACAACAATTAGAAGAAGAACTTGAGCAGGAAAAATGGCATCGTAATCAGGTACAAACTGTTTTTCAAGTACTAAGGATTATTACTAGTGCGATTAATCTCGATTTTCCCATCGAGCGTATTATTAAACTTACTCTAGAAGCGATTCACGAATTTTTCCCTTGTTTTGATGTTCACTATGGCAAGGTAGATATTGAGGGTAATTACACCATCATCAAAGCGATTTCTAACTCTGGCTCTTCTGGGCATAGTAACCCTATCGATCTCAATGTTTTCTCCACCTATTTACATTTTCTACGTCGAGGAGAGCCAATTATTATTGAAGATGTTAATCAAGAACCTGAATTCGTTCCCCTCGCAGCTTGGTTATCTGCTAAAGCTTGGCTTGCTGTTCCCCTAAGACTTGAGCATGAAATTATTGGTGTCATTAGCCTTCAAGCCGCTCAAACCCACACCTGGAGCGAATATGAGGTGGGTATGTTGATTGAAATTTCCAGTCATCTCGCCTCAGCTTTTTGGGAAACTCAGAAAAAAGAATCTCACCAACGTACCGAAATTGCTCTGCAACAAGCCAAAGATCAATTGCAAGCAGTTTTAGATGCGGTTCCTGGTTTTATCTCCTGGATGAGCAGTGATGGGCGTTATTTAGGGGTAAATCGCCATTTAGCCGAGAGTTTTAATTTTGCCCCCCAAGCTTTTATTGGTCAAGAGGTGGGTTTTTTGCGCGACAGCACGCAATTTTCTGATTTGATGCAGAGTTTTTTGGCTAGTGCACAAACTGCCACCTCCCAGGTGATTTCTGCTCAAAGTCGCGATTGTGTGCGCTACTATCTGATCGCAGCTAAAAAGTATCAACAAGGTAAAGCTGCAGTAGCTGTAGGTATTGATATAACTGATCGCAAGAAAGTTGAGGAGGAGAGAGATCGAGCCTTTGCTCAAATTGCCCAGCACAATCAAAACTTGGAAACAGAAGTTAGTAAACGAACTTTGGAATTGTCCACGGAACTTTTGGAGCGTAAAAAAGCTGAAGCTGCACTGAGCAAAAGTGAAGAGCGCTATCGTACACTAATAAAAAATATACCCGATGGAGCAGTGGTTCTGTTTGACCACGATTTACGCCATACCTTTGCAGATGGTGCTGGTTTATCTGACTTGGGTTTTTTTCGAGATTTTGTGGAGAACAAAACCATTTGGGAGCTATTTCCTGAAGCAATTTGTCAGTTGCTAGAACCTAACTATAGAGAGGCATTGGCTGGTCAAGCAAGTACTTTTGAATTGAGCTATCAGCACCGTTACTACTTGATGAAAACTCTACCTTTAAAAAATAGTCAGGGAACTACTTTTGCCGGGATGTCTTTAATTCAGGATATCACTGAGCAAAAGCAAGCCGAAGCCAAGATTACTAACTCTCTTATGGAGAAGGAAACCCTTATTAAGGAGATTCATCACCGAGTTAAAAATAATCTACAAATTATCTCTAGTCTGCTGCGACTTCAATCTCGCCATCTCCAAGATCCACAGGTTATGGAGCTATTTAATGATAGTCAAAATCGTGTCCGCGCTATGGCTTTAGTCCATGAACAACTTTACCAATCTCCCAATTTAGCTCAAATTGATTTCCCAGAATATATTAGAACTTTAGTAAATAATCTTTTTCGCTCCTATGGTACTCACAGACACGATATTAGTTTGCAATTGGCAATTGAACCCGTACCCTTAGAAATAGATAAGGCAATTACCTGTGGTTTGATTATTAATGAGTTAATTTCTAATTGCCTCAAATATGCTTTTCCCCATCAAAGTGAAGGAAAAATTCTGATTAGCCTAAAACTAGATAAATTAGGACAATTACAGCTTATTGTTAAGGATAATGGAGTTGGTTTACCGAAAAACTTCAACTTTCGCACCACTAATTCCCTAGGCTTGCAATTAGTATGTAGATTGACCAAGCAGTTAGGAGGACACATCGAACTAAATTGCACTCAGGGTACAGAATTTAAAATTCAATTTAGAGCATGATGGGGACACAACAACCGCAACTGGAAGTTCACCGTGAGCTTTTGGGTATTTAATGATTACTACTCATCAAAGCAGTTAAGTCATGTCAGGGATCGAGATTTTAGTAGTTGAAGACGAAGAAATAGTCGCCTTTGACATCGAAACTACTCTCAGTGGTTTAGGCTACAACGTGAGTGCTGTATTTGCCACAGCAGAAGAGGCGATTGCGCAAATTAAAACCAGTCCACCTCAACTGGTGCTGATGGATATTATGCTCAAGGGTGAGATGAATGGTATCGAAGCAGCGGACATTATTCGACAGCGCTGCCACATTCCAGTAGTCTACCTTACTGCCTATGCTGATTTAAATACCCTGGAGCGAGCTAAAATTACTGAACCCTATGGCTACCTACTCAAACCTTTTGAAGAGCGAGAATTACTGACTACGATTGAAATTGCTCTCTCGCGTCACCAAGCAGAAGCGAGACTCCATCAAGCTTTACTTAAAGAACAGGAACTTAATCAACTACAAGCTAATTTTATCGCTGCTGCTGCCCACGAATTTCGCACTCCCCTAACAACAATTAGCTCTTCTGTGGATTTGCTTGAACTCTACACTCAAGAATTAATGGATACGAGAAAACAAAAACATTTTAATCGCATCCATGATTCAATTGATCAGATGGTACGTTTACTAGATGACTTGTTACTGATTAGTAAGGTTGAGGCAGATAGATTAGATTTCCAAGCTACTCCTTTGGATTTAATTCCCTTTTGCCAAAATTTAGTAGCGGAAATTCAGACTCAGATCGCAACTAACTCTAGCATTGATTTTATTTGCACTACACAGCATCTTGAAGCTTGTATTGATAAAGATTTACTCAGGCGTATTCTCACTAATCTGTTGAAGAATGCGATTCAATACTCCCCTGCAGGAAAACCCATTTCCTTAACCGTTTCGGCTCAACAACAGCAGATATATTTCCAGGTTCAAGATCAAGGTATTGGTATCTCCAGCGCCGATCAAAGACAAATCTTTGCTTCTTTCCAACGTGGTACTAATGTAGGCAATACTAAAGGTAGAGGGTTGGGTTTGTCCATTGTCAAAACCTGCGTTAGCCTACATGGTGGTGAAATTACTATAGATAGTAAAGTTGATTTAGGTACCAAAGTTACTGTTTCTTTACCCAAAAGACACCTAGCTACACGTTAGTCCATGATTTCCTGAACCTATCTTTTGCTGCTTGAATTTACTAATTATGTCTCAATTCTCATCAATAGTTGTTAAATTATGAATCCCAGGGAGTTAATAGAACTTTACAACTTAGGTAATCGCGATTTTCGCCACGTTAATCTTGATGGTGTCGATTTGAGCGGTGCTAATCTTGATGAGATTAACCTCAATGGTGCCAGTTTAAGTAAGGTTAATTTAAGTGGTGCTAGTCTCAAAGATGCTAACTTGTGTGGAGCCAAATTAATTGGTGCTAATTTGAGTTCTACTAAATTATTTGGTGTTAATCTACGTCTAGCTAACCTCTACAATGCTAATCTGAGTCAGGCTGATTTACGTGGTGCTAATTTATTTTTTGCTAACCTTTATGGTGCAAATTTACACCAAGTTAATCTCTTTCGTGCCGATCTTAGCCGCACTAAACTGACGGGTAAAGTTAATCTCCAAGGTGCTAATCTTAGTGATAGCGATCTGAGCAATGCTAATTTATCTGGTGCTAATTTGCATCAAGCTAACCTCAGTCGTGCCAATCTAATTAAAGCTAATCTTTCTCAAGCCAATCTTAGCAAGGCAAATTTGAGTGATGCTAACCTTAATCGCGCTGATTTAAGTCAGGCAAATTTGCGTGATGCTAACCTAAGTTTTTCTAATTTAGCCTATGTTCAACTCAATCAAACTAATTTAACTGAAGCTAATTTAAATGGTGCCAATTTTGCTGGAGCTAATTTCAGCAATTCTTTTATTGATCAAACTAGATTATCTCCTACTCTTGCTAGTTTAAGCACTGATTTTACTGAAGAGTTAGGTTTACTAGCCCAGCGTGTGCAAGCAGTAGCAGCAAAAATTACGACCAAAGAACAAACTAAAATCTCCCTAATTCTACCTTTGATTAAACTTCTGGGATACGATATCCACAATCCCACCCAGGTGGTTACTGAATATCAGGTGAATGACTTAGAACCAGAGAAAGTAGACTATGCTTTATTTACTGCTTGTCAAAAAACAATTTGTGTTTATGCTAGAACAATTAATGAGTCAACCAATCTAATTAACCAAGATTTAACACTCCAGGCTCAACCTTTACTCTCTAATTGCCTATCTTTAGTAACTAATGGGATTAAATATCTGTTTTTCCCCAATTTAAATACGATTAACCAAGCTCCTTTCTTTACTTTTAACCTCCTAGAATATAATTCAGAGCAAGTTTACTTTCTCAGCTTGTTTCATCGCACAGAATTTAACTTAGAAACAATCAACTCTCAACTAAATTGACAAGCACAAGCAATAGTATTTTAATTTATTGTGTCTTATTTGTAGAAAACTCTGTTATTAAACCTTGGATATGACTTTAGCACTGACACAAAAAGTTTCCCTTACTGAAGATGTTTTACTTCAGGAATTAGCAGAAGAATCAGTACTGCTTAACCTAGAAAGTGAAGAATATTTTGGTTTAGATGATGTTGGTACTCATATGCTGTCAGTTTTACGAACATCAGCGTCGATTCAGGAAGCTTGCGATTCTCTGACCCAGGAATATGATGCCACACCAGAGAAAATTACAACAGATTTACTAGAACTAGTAGACAAATTACTCACACATGGATTGGTTGAAGTCACTGATACATAAAGGACAAACCTGGAGTAACCTTTCCTACTCAGAGCGTATTCTCTTCCTACAAGCCTTCTGCCTAATTCCCCTAGTAGCTTTATCTTTGCATTGTTTTGGACTGCGCAAAACTCAAAATTTGATGTTGCGCCTCACTCCCTCTTTCTCAAAACTGACGCCACAACTATCTTTAGTAGACTTCTTACACAAGTATCTCTGCCATCAACTTTTGAGTAATTCTGGCACTTATTACCTCTTACTTATTACCTACTACTTAACTTCTACAAGAAATCAAGTAGTAATGACAAATCGCATGGTGCGTTTAGCAACTCGCTATCAACCTTTATTTAATAACTGTTTACGTCAATCTCTCGTTTTGTGGTGGTTACTTCATCGCCAAGGAATTGCTAGCAATTTGCGCATTGGAGTGCAGCGCGATCAAAACAAATTTCAAGCTCATGCTTGGCTAGAATACAACGGTTTTCCCTTGAATGAGCAGCAGGATGTACAGCAGCGATTTGCTACATTTAAACAGCCAATTGATATTGTTGATGGTTGAACAGAGGAGATAAAATAAATAAGATGGCATGAGAAAAACTCTTTCTAAAAAACAGTTCACACTGTAACTAGATACTTAAATAATTTTCCCTAATCGATTAAATCAAGCATATTTAGGCTCAATCCTCACCAGAGAAACAACTTTTGAAAAACTGGATTACCAACACCCATGAATCAGAAAAATCAAGCAGATAAGATTATTCGTTCACATATGTTATGGGCAACAGGTAGTGGGCTAATTCCCATTCCCTTGGTTGACTTTGCTGCAGTTACAGCCATTCAGCTAGAGATGTTGCAGCAACTAGCGGATTTGTATAACGTCAATTACTCAAAGAGTAAAGGCAAAGCATTTGTTTACGCTCTAACGGGAACTACTATAGCAAGGCTTGGTGCAAGTCTATTCAAGGCAATTCCTGGCGTTGGCTCAATTATTGGTGGAACATCAATGGCTCTAACATCAGGCGCTTCAACCTACGCAGTAGGGAAGGTTGTGACGAAGCACTTTGCCAATGGTGGTACCCTTGAAAATTTTGTCGAGGAACAGCTAAAAACCGAATATGAAGAAGCTTTTGAACAAGGTAAAACCTATGTAGCTGATGTAGAGAATGAGCAAAGTGATGATGCTGTTAAGATTTACGATGCTCTGGAAAAACTGGGTAATTTGAGGGATCAGGGAATACTTACAGAAGAAGAGTTTCAAGCTAAAAAACAGGAATTGCTTTCGCGGCTTTGAGCAATTATCCTAGTTACCGAAAGCGGCGGGAAGCTCATTGTTTCATCTTTGAAACCGATAGCCGCCCGCCACTTTGTTATTGGTTATTTGTTATTGGTTATTTGTTATTTGACAAACAACAATCTCATCCCTATTTAAGCTAGAGATGGTGCTGTTACTTCTAACATCACATCGAAGCTAAAATCATTGAAATCTGCATCACCCAAACCTAACTGATCCTCGAAACTAAAAGAATTATCTCCAGTGAGAATTACATGATCTAAACCATCTGGATTAGCCTCTAGGAATGAGGTGTAGAATTGGTCTGAATCGCCATTGGCGAGGGTATAAGGTGCATAGAGGAAGCCGCCGAATAAGGTGAGGGAAACTGGCTCAAGGGCGGTAAATTCTGCCACACTGTTATTAATTGCTGCTTGAGTATAGCCTGCATCTTCTGGAGTTAAGAAATCACCAGATTCTGGATCGAAAACTGTTCCTTGAGCATCGAGAACAGTATACAATCCACCCACATTATTAAAATCACCTTCTTCTGTGGCGTTAATTGTAGCTTGTACTTGGGTATTTTCCAAGGAGAGTAAATCAATTAGTTCTACCTCTGCTTGAACATTAGTACCTAGAGGTGGCGCTGCACTGGTAACGTTTAAATCAACGCTGAGATCGTTGAAATCTCCATCGTCGCTGTCTTCAAAATTAATTGTAAAGCTACTTTCTTGACCTGTAATCGCTAAAGTTGTAGAACTACCAACAATCACACTATTGAGGGATGTTTGACCTACTAGAACTGCATCTGTGGTACTGTTGGCAACCAGGTAAAAACCAATTTCTTCCCCACTAGTAAAGTTGGTCAAAATGCGACTGCTATTAACGGAGTTACTGGTAGCAGAGAAAATCACTTCTCCTGCTTCTAATATATCTCTGGTGCTTTGACCAGGCTCTACTCGGTAAACACCAATTTCATTAATAAAGTCAGCATTGATGCTATTTACACTCAATTCAAGATTAATTGGTGTGCCATCACCGCCAATGAGGAAGGTGTTGTCCGAGGTTAGTTGGAGATCTTCTTCTAACGGAGGCAATTCATCATCTAAAATGCTGAGGGTAGCAGTGCTAGTTTCTCCCACTTCAGAGTTAGTATCGGCGGTAAGTTCAAAGGTGATACTCTCTGTACCTTCGAAATCTAGATCGTCGATAATCGCCACATCTATAGTCTGGCTAGTTTCATCGGGGGCAAAGGTTACTGTCGCAGGAATAGAAGTCTCATCGAAATCATCTCCTGCTGTCGCACTACCTCCGGTAACACTGAGAGTAACTACAGATTCAGCACTTATATCATCGCCAGTGCGAGTAATTACTAGCTGTCCAGGACTCAGATTTTCTCCTACACTGAAGGCTGGTTGGTCAAAGGCGATATTAGGAATTGTGGCATCATCGTCATCGTCTGCAATTTCTAAAGTTGTAGTTACTTGATCGCCAATGGCGGCGTTGGTGGTGCTGGCGATGCTGAAGGTGATGTCTTCTGTTCCTTCGGTATCTAGATCGTCGATGATGTCAACATCTATAGTCTGGCTGGTTTCATCGGGGGCGAAGGTTACAGAGGTAGGAATGGAAGTTGCTTCGAAATCAAGATCCGCAGTTGCCGTGCCTCCGGTAACATTGAGAGCAACTACAGATTCAGCACTTAAATCATCTCCGCTGCGAACAATTACTACGCTTCCAGGACTCAGATTTTCCTGTGCATTAAAGGTAGCTTGGGCAAAATCAACGGTGGGAATTGCAGGATCTAAATCATCATCAGAGATATTTAATGCTGCACTGCTTTGATTTCCAATAATGGCGTTGGTGGTGCTGGCGATGCTGAAGGTGATGTCTTCTGTTCCTTCGGTATCTAGATCGTCGATGATGGTAACATCAACAGTCTGGCTGGTTTCATCGGGGGCAAAGGTTACAGAGGTAGGAATGAAAGTTGTATCAAAATCCTCTCCCGCAGTTGCTGTACCTCCGGTAATATTGAAGGCAACTACAGATTCAGCACTTAAATCATCTCCAGTACGAGTTAGTACCACCTGTCCAAGAAGAACATTTTCCTCTACAGAAAAAGTTGGTGCCAAGAAGCTAACTGCAGGTTCAAGTTCAGTGGTTTGCTCAAAAAATACAACCTCTTGGTCTGTAAAGGAAGAAGCAATTACTTCTAAATCTGTATCGCCATCAAGATCTGCGGCAAAGACAGCTAAAGCACCAGCAGCATTACCAATTACTTCTGGTGCTTCAAATTCACCATCTCCCAAGTTTTCATAAACGGCAATTTCACCATTGCCATAGGAAGCTGAGACAATGTCTATATCGCCATCGCCTTCAAGATCTGCAGCAAAGACTGAATAAACCTCTGCACTAATGCCAATTTCTTCTCCAGTGGCGGCAAAGTTACCAGCACCATCATTTTCGTAAACTAGTACTCGGTTGTCTCCAGTGGAAGCAACAATTAAATCTGTATCATTGTCGCCATCTACATCTGCACCAAAGATAGAGGTGGGAGAAAGTGGCTCTGTGGAAATTTCCTGTAGGGTAAAGTTAGTACCATCGCCGTTATTAGCTGCGTAACCGATGCTACCACCGTTAGCAGTGGAGGCGAAGGCAATATCAATGCTGCCATTACCATCAAAATCAGCAGCAAAGATGGAGGATGGATCAATAATTTCATCCTCACCAGCAATGGGAGTGCCACCACCAGAGGGACTACCATCACCAATGGTAAAATTGCCATTGTTTTCATACCAAAAAATTTGGTTACCCAGTTGAGCAGCTGCTACTAGATCTTCTTCACCATCACCATTAATATCGGCGGTAACAATGGCGTTGGGTGCATTAATTTCACTAGCAACAATTTGTACACCTAAAAAATCATCACTAGGGGGACTAAAACCACTGAAGGCAACAGTATTATCGCCTTGGGCTACATAGGCAACAGTATCGGCAATACCATCATTAGTAAAGTCTATGCCTGAGAGAGAAGATGCGCCGTTGCTGTTACCCTCACTAGAGATAGCGATGGGGATTTGAAAAGTACCATCCCCTGAATTTTCGTGGAAAGCAACTAATCCATCGGTAGCGCCAACGGAAGCGGTAACCACATCGATGTCTGTGTCGCCATCAATGTCCGCAGCTAAGATCGAATAGGCGGAAAGGTCGGTAAGATCAAAGGGAACTCCAGGACTTGTAAAAGAGAAAATTAAATTAGAAGTACTATCAAAAGAGATTGTCATAGGAATATGCAGTGTGAAGTTTCAGGTGTGAAGTTGAGGAAACAACCACCATAGTAATCAATACAGGTAGCTATTTAGGTTGATTTTCTCCGGCAAGGGAGTCAAAGGTGAGTATACGGTGAATTTCATCTGTTTTGAAACCCAAAGACATGGGACAACGTACACCTGAGAGTATCTGAACATCGTAAAGTTCTGTAATCACACCTTCAATTCTCAGCCAATGCTTGATTTCACCGCTATTAATATCTATTACCAGTAAACCGCAACGACTGGAAGCATTTTTGGCTGCAAGTTTATCATCCAGAGCTAAACCTCTAAAGGTTTTATCTCTTGGTTGGGATAAACCAACGATGGCGAAGTTTTCCCAGAAGGCTAATCCTCTGAGGTAACCGGGACAAAAGGTAATGGGTTCAAATTTTCCTGTGGCTAAGTCTGCGTAGCCCAATTCCCCTGTGCCAGAGTTGAGTAGCCACAATTTCCCCTGATAGAAGCGGGGGGAGTGGGGCATAGATAAACCAGTAAGGATAATCTCATTGGAGCGCACATCAATTATACAACCGCCGTCATTTCTGTGATCGCGCCAGCCATCGGCAACATCGGACTGACTACAGACACTCACATAACCTGGTTTACCATCTACTAGGGCTAAACCATTGAGATGACAGCGATCTTCGGCTGCAAGTTTTGAGATGAAGGGTGGTTTCCAGATGGGGGTAAAGCTGTGGCGATTACTTAAGGTTGCAAGACAGCTATGTAGGGTATTGACAAAAAATACTTGTTGTGAACCCGCAACGACTAAATCATGAATATCTAAATCGCCTGTGGTGTAGCCGAGACGAGGGATATAGAGTTTGTCGTAGCCGTTGCGTAGTTTGCCTGGTGAAAGGGCGTTATCTAGCTGCCATACTTGATAGCGGGAGGAGAGGTAAAGACGCTCTGGAGTGGCGTATAAGCCCATTGCCCGTTCAAATTCCCGTGTGAAGGCTGATAAGCGTCCATTTTGTTTAATTCCCAATAAAAATAGGCGATTGGATTGGTAGGTGGTGAAGGCTAAACTCAACTGACATTGATTTAGCCATTGCACAAACAGACGGGAACCATTGATTTCTAGTTGTTTTTCATTGGTCATTCTTCATTTGTTAATTGTTAATTGTTAATGGTTGATTGTTAATGGTTGATTGTTGATTGTTAATGGTTGATTGTTAATGGTTGATTGTTAATTGTTAATGGCTGATTGCTAGTGATTGATTGTTAATCATAATACTAAATCAGATTTGTACACTATCTTTTCTAGAATCAGTATCTGTTATTTGTTATCCCTCTTTTGTCAGTTTCGAGAATTGTGAGGAAATTACGTCATTACAGGCAGCTACAGCTGAGGAGAGAATAAGAGTTTAATACTAAGTCCGGTTGTGATATTAGCTTTTTCACTTGTAGGGAGATGGGGAGTTGGGGAGAGGTTTTGAGGCTTTGCGTATAAGGCTACTCACACAAGCAGTATTTAGTATAATCCCCGCTTTTAGGAATCTGACAGAAGAGAGAAATTTGTTGTTTGAAAAACAACAAACAACAAACAACAAACAACACTCTCATTCCCCAGCTAAAGCACTAAGAATGAGTTAAATTACTTAACAACCTGACTCATATAATTTTTCCACAACTGGGCTGCTTGACTACTACTACCTCTGGTGGGAGAGTTGTTATCATTACCTAGCCAGATTCCGGTGGTTAAATTGCGGCTGGGAATATAGCCGATAAACCAAAGATCCACAGACCTATCCGTAGTGCCTGTTTTTCCCGCTTCTCCCAGTCCAATGTTGGCGCGACTACCTGTACCTCCTTGAACGACTCCCTGCAGCATACTGGTCATTGTAGAGGCGATTCTGCGGGAAATTACTCGTCTGTTGGCATTGACATCGTCTGTGAAATCATAAATTAAACGGCAGTTGATTCTTTGCTTGACATCCTCGCAACCATTACCATCGTAAATGCGAGTGATCGCATGGGGGCGATTCCAAACACCACCATTGTCAAAGGCTGCATACGCCCCTGTAATTTCCAGCACGTTGACTTCGCTTTGCCCTAAAACTAAGCCTGGTACTGCTTGTAATTCCGATTCCACACCCAGACGTTGGGCAAGGGCGACGGTTTGATTCAAGCCTGCATCTTGGGCTACTCTCAAAGCCACTGCATTTTCTGATTGTGCCAAACCACGATACATATCAATATTACCGCTACTACGCTCACAGCCTCGGTAGCTTTGTCCTTGCCAAGAAACTGGTGCACAGGAGTAGGTTTTACTGGGACTAATTCTTTGTTCCAGGGCGGAAGCGTAGGCAAAGACTTTGAAAGTGGATCCTGGTTGTCTTTGAGCTTGGGTGGCGCGGTTAAATTGGCTTTGATAATAGTCAACACCGCCAGTTAAGGCAACGATAGCTCCTGTTTTACTATTAAGGGTAACAATCGCTCCTTGGGAAAAACCGTAGCGAGAACCTTCAGTATTTATAGTAGTACGCAGGGATGTTTCTGCTTGCTGTTGCGCCTGTAAGTCCAAGGCTGTTTCAACAATAAAGTTACCTTCTTTTGCTAGTTCGTTTCCCAAAAGAAAGCGCAATTCCTCAAAGACATAGCTATAGAAGTAGGGTGCAAAGGTTTGGGAGAGGGCATCGCGGGCTTTGGGACTAACTTCAATGCGCGATCTCCTCGCATTTGCAGCTTCTTCTTCGCTAATCATGCCTAAACTTGCCATACGACTGATGACACGATTGCGCAGCAGTACCGCTGTTTCGTAGTCTTGGACTGGATTGTAGCTATTTGGTGCGGGTAAAATTGCCACTAGGGTAGCAGCTTCAGAGAGGGTGACATTAGCAGCAGATTTATCAAAGTAGAATCTGGCTGCATCTTCAAAGCCACTATTTCCCACACCTAAATAAACTCGGTTGAGGTAATTAAGCAGCAACTCATCTTTGCTGTAGAAGGTTTCTAGTTTCAGGGCGACGACAATTTCCCGCAGTTTACGCCCCGCACTGTTATCTCTACCTGTATATTCAGGATAAAGACTACGTGCTAGTTGCTGGGTGATGGTACTTGCTCCTTGAGCGATACCTTGCTCTTGTAAATTAACTACCACTGCTCGTAGAATGCCGATGGGATCCACTCCCAAATGCCAATAGTAGCGACTATCTTCTGAAGCGATTACGGCTTGGGGTAGGAAGGGAGAATAATCTCTCAAACGCTTCAATTCCCGATGCACATCCTCGTTTTCGGTGCGTAGGGGAGTTTGTCCGTCACGGGAATAAACTAAAACTGGACCACTGACACCTGTAGGCAGGGTGCTAACATCAAATTTTGTCCACTCCATACCTATCCAGGCAGCAAACAGCAGTGCTACTCCTCCGACACCATAGAGGGCATAGCCTAAGCCTCGAATAATAAACGGGGGTGGATTCTCATATTTTATTTCAACCGCATCAGCTAGTTCCGGTGGACCAAGGGTTAGGGTATCACCATGACGCAGAGGTAAGGATTTGAGACGACGCTTACCTAAATAGATACCATTGGTGGAATTTTCATCTTTAATCCTAAAACGTCGAGGGTTTTTGCGATCGCGTTCTAGAGACAGATGAATTTGACTCACCACTGGATTGCGCACCACAATATCACAGGATTTGGAACTGCGCCCCAACAGATAGCGATCTCCGATTAAGGGATATTTAGCTTCTTTATCTGACTTTTTCCCTTCATCAATAACCTTTATTTCCGGTACTTTCGCCCCTGGTTTCAAGGCTAATGCCTGGAGATTAGCAATAGTTCGTATCGCTTGGGTAAAAATCTGGCTAATCTGAGTTGGCGGCGGTTGTGGTGGTTGATTTGTCATGGCTGATTTGCCAGGTTTGGGTCATCGAGTGATTTAAATCGATTTTAGCTGAACCGAGAGAAGACCCGCACTCTATCTACCCGC
>CAZWGS010000103.1:0-19069 GCA_964633315.1 uncultured bacterium
GCGCGTGAACGCGCGGGGATTCCTACCAGTCGAACAAAGATAATTGCTCATACTCTTGGCGGGTTGACGTTTCTTTGGATGCGGCTTCTGTTAAAGAAGTCTTACGCCTTCCTCCACGTCCGTTTAAATTCTCCGAATGTCCTCCGGCGAGTAAAATATTAGCGGCTGCGTTGCTATCTCTATCGTGAGTTGTTTCACACTTTAAACAACTCCACTGCCGAATAGAAAGGTCGAGTTTGCCACCGACAAACCCACAACAAGAACATTTTTGAGTTGTGGGTTCCCAACGGCTAATTACTCGTAAGTCTCGACCATACTTTTGAGCTTTTCCTTCTA
This sequence comes from uncultured bacterium, assembly GCA_964633315.1. Taxonomy (GTDB): domain Bacteria; phylum Cyanobacteriota; class Cyanobacteriia; order Cyanobacteriales; family CAWCAG01; genus CAZWGS01. The sequence goes on from CAZWGS010000103.1 coordinate 337, forward strand.
GCAAAGTTCTAAATTGCCTCCACCCTAAATCGCTAATTGCTTTAGACAATTTCCGGTTCTTAACCATTCCTGCAACGTTCAAATCTTCTAGAACAACAACTTGGTTTTCGTTAATTATTCGAGTTGATAGTTTGTGCAGAAAATCTTTTCGGGTATCCTTCATCTGAGCATAGAGTTTAGCTTTTCTTGCTCTAGCTTTCTCATATCGATTAGAACCGCGCTGTTTTCGGGAGAGATTTCGGTTAAGTTTTCTCAGACGCTTAATTTTCCTTTTCAAAGGTTTAGGAGCATCTATTTTTTCTCCGTTACTCAAAACAGCAAATGTCTTGATTCCCAAGTCTATGCCTATAGCATTAGAAGATTGCGGTAGTAGCTGTTGATGGACCTCAACAACAAAACTAAGGAAGTATCGACGAGCTGCATCTTTGATTACCGTAACCGATGAGGGTGGATTCGGTAGAGGTCTTGACCAGATGATCTTCAACTTACCAATTTTGGCTAAAGATATTTTGTCTCCATCAAGCTTAAAACCGCCAACTCTAAATCGGGCTGACTGTTTAGCTTGACGTTTTTTAAACTTAGGTGGTTTAACCCTGCTACCTTTTCCCTTACCCTTGCATGACTTAAAGAAGTTTTGATAAGCCTGTTCTAAGTCGTTAAGAGCTTGCTGCAAAGGAATATTAGATACCTCTTTTAACCATTTCCGTTCTACCGTTTTCTTAGCCTGGGTAATGAACTGCTTCTGGAGCCAGGAATTAGATGGTTTCTTGTCTCCAGATTTATAGAGTTCAACACAATGAGCTAAGGCATCATTCGCGCGCGTCGCGACAACAGCCAAACAGTTTTGCTAACTTGGTCTGCTGCTCAGTTGTTGGGTAGATCCTGTAGTGGTATCTTGCTTTCATGCTATTATTTTAACACGAATGACGGCAAAATGACGGCGTGAAAAAACTGACAATTAGGTGTTCAGAGGAAGAATATGAGAAGCTAGTGGCTTATTGCGGACAAGAGCATAGAAGCCAAAATGATGTATTAAGGGAACTCATCAGAAAGCTAAAACTCAAGAAAAAGCCGTCCTAGAAGAACGGGGCTTGAAACCCATTTTCTCGGTCAAAGGATAAATAATTTAGGGACGGGGAATTTCCTGTCCCTACTTTGAATTTCCCTAGATGTCTGATTAACCCTAAGCAGCGTTGAAAAAGTCGCCGCCATCTAGTACCGAAATATCGGTGTTTTCCAAAATTGCTAGCAACTCTCCATTAAAGCTAATTTGTGCGTCACTACCGCTAGCTGTAATGCTAAGTTCGGCAAACTCCAAATCGCCGGTGAGACGGATTAAGTCCTCATCATTGTTAAAATCTACAATAGTATCTGTTCCTCTACCAACTTCGAGAACAAAAATATCCTCGTCAGCTCCTCCATTGAGGGTATCATTACCATTACCACCTCTGAGGAAATCGCTACCAGCGCCACCAATCAGACTATCATCACCTTGTTGTCCCAAGAGATGGTCAATACCAGCGCCACCATTGAGGATATCATTGCCACTAAAGCCAAATAAATGGTCATTGCCATCGCCAGCAATTAAATTGTTGGTATTGCTATTACCAAATAGAAAGTCATTGTCTCCAGCGCTACCATTAGCATTGCGATCAATAAAATCATTCGCATCGATACCGCTACTGACTCCCGTTAAGGTAGCAATAACTGTTCCCTCAGCAGCAATGGTAGTGTCTACACCATCGCTAGTAATTACTAAATCGCCAAACTCTAAACCACCTAGCAAGACGATTTTATCGCTACCATCTTCAAAATCTGTAATGGTGTCTGTAAGCTGACTTTCCCTCAAAACAAATAAATCTTCACCAGCGCCACCAGTGAGAGTATCGTCACCTATACCACCGATTAGGATATCGTCTCCAGCTCCACCATTGAGGATATCATTGCCATTACCACCGCGCAGCACATCGTTGTCTTCGCCACCATTGATGGTATCATTGCCAGAGAAACCGAAGATAAAATCATCTGCCCCAAAACCGAAGATTTGGTTATCCAGAGCATCAGCAATAATCAGTTCAGATTCAGGCCCGTTATTAGCTGGAGTTTCGATGAGAATAGGTATAAATTCAATATATTCGACAACTGCCCTCTCGCCTTGGTCAGAAGTTCCAGTAATCGTAATTTCACTGTCCGCTTCAATGAAGTGATTTACTGATAGAGTTTGCCGAACATAGTTTTGGTAGCTAAACTCCTCACCACCGAAATCTTGATTTAGACTGATACTTTCAATCAACTCACCGTCAATACTTACCTCAATCTCAGCTTCGCCATCGGTTTCGTCAAAGTAGCCAAGAACAATATCATACCTACCTGTGGACCCGGTAAAGTTAGTGGTGGCTGTTGCATCGGCAACGTCATCAGAAGGGCGAATAATTTGCGGATTGCCAACTAAAGTAGTATCTTCAACCTCGAAATCTCCTAAATTATCGAAATCTTCCGCCTCAATCCGAAAAGGTTCCCCCCTTGCATCTCCTTGGGAAGCGTCAAATGAAGGGTCAAGAATAGGTAATAGTGCATTGTGCCAAGCATTACCAATTATGCTGTAGCCCAGGGAAGTGGGGTGAATTTCATCGGCAGCGATGTCATCTACAGTTAAAGCATTGAAGACATCAACGAAGACGTAATTCTTGCCTTCACTTTGCTTTTGCTCTACAGTCTCTTCAATAGCTGCATTGAGAATGATCCCTCTTTCGTTGCGTGTATCACTTCTGACAAAGGGTGGAATGGAAGCTAATAGTACATGTTCCACATCATGACTATCGATTTGCTCAATTAAATCATTGTATTGAGAAACTAAATCATCGGTATCCCTAATGTCTGTGTCATTAGTACCGATCATCAACAACAAAATATCTGGATTCTCTGTTGTGATCCAATCATCAATATTACCTTCACCATCCCTTCCATTGGCAATGTCCCTGATTTCCCAACCAGGATGTCCTTCATGATCTCGGTCAATGCTGGTAGGACCATGTTGTTCTGAACCAACAAAATCTACATCTGTAAAACCATTACTCTTTAAAGAATCATCTAAAACAGTACGGTAACCGCCACCTTGTTCTATGGTATTAGGAGTTTGAATCAGACCAAAAGTGATAGAGTCACCAACAGCTAAAATATTAGTCATAATTGTCAGTAATGGAAGAAAATATTGTGTTGATTGAGTAGTTTTTCGATGTAGATTGCACTTGATAAGCCCTGATATAAGTCTTTTATAGACGATTTAGAGAAAATATTTTGATTTCTAACAGGGAGATACAAGTTTTAAATAAGCACCCCTTAAACCAAGGATATCATCTATTTTTTTTTTGCTTATATTGTCGATTATCTAGTATTTTCTACTGCCGTCTGGATATTTTTTCCGCAACTTTACTTAATCTTTATTGCTGAGAGTTTATTTGTGAAGTTGCAATTAATTTACTGGTCTTACTGATTTCACGACAATGTTATAAATGTGGAAAACTCTGATTTTTAAAAAATCTTTAAGTGCAATTTTTATTATGTTTATATTGATGTTTTTATCCAGTAAAACACTTACGTAAATGCCCTTGGCGGCAGCAAAAAGTAGTTGAAAACACTGAAACAGCAGTGTGGTTATGTAAAAAAAATCAGTATTTACCTGCAAATGAAGCGGTTAGAACTAGTAAATTTTCTGCCACAAGTGTAATTTCGCTCTCATCGCAAATCTATTGACTAGGATTTCTCTAACAAATAGTGCTCTTTTAACACATAATTGAGTCGTAATATGATATGAAGTCTGCTTTTCAAAACCCTATTTCCCATGAGCAAAAAAGCTATTTTGATAACTGGATTAGCGTCATATCATGTTCGTCTAACTAGTTACGATCACGTTAGTAATGCACCAAGCCTCAATTTCTTCTTTTGTCAAAAGTGTTGATTAAACCTATATCGTAAGCGATTATTCCAACTTAAGATTAGAGATTCTAGATATAGCGCTACCTATGAACCTTAGGACAAGTTAAAGTCCTGAAACCTTTAGTGAGTATACTTCTGCCTGTCTTGCGCGTAGCGCTATACTACTCGCAAAAAAAAATAGGGACGCAACAGTTTACGTCCCTACCCAGTTGTAGTATTAAATTAGGAAGCACCGCCTTCGTGAGGCGGTGGAGTGTTAGACAAAGTTGAAATCAGCAGTATTCTCGCTACTGAGAGAACTATTAATATTGTTGTCGCTAAAATCTGTGACCCCAACAAAGGTAAGGAGTAAGTCATCGCTACCAGCAAGGCGAAACTCGGTAGCGCCTTCGAGAATGGTTACATCTACCAGATCAATACCGATAATCGCAAACTCATCTTCTCCCCTGGTAAATGACTCTATAGTATCGCTACCATCACCTTCACTGTAGAGAATCGTATCTGAGTCACCATCCCCTAACAGCAACAAATCATTACCAGTGCCACCAACTAAAATGTTGTTACCTTTGCCACCATCTAGGGTATCAGCATCAGCACCACCGAACAACTCATCATCGCCAGAACCGCCTAGCAAGATGTCATTACCAGAACCACCATCTAGAAAGTCGTCGCCATTCTCACCTTCAAGTAAATCATCATCAGCGCCACCTAGCAGTATATCGTTGTTGGCACCGCCGTCGAGGTAGTCATTACCAGAACCACCCTCTAGTTGGTCAATACCGGAACGTCCAATCAGTGAGTCATCACCGCTATTACCCTTAATTATGTCGTCACCGTCTTCACCATCAATGAAGTCATTTCCTCCATTACCCTTTAACTCATCGCTACCGGAACCACCATTGATATAGTCATCACCGCCACCACCATCAATGGTGTCATCACCAGCATCGCCAAAGATAATGTCATCTCCACTACCGCCTTTAGCAACGTCGTTTCCAGAACCACTGTAAATATAATCGTTACCGGAACCGCCTTGAATTGTGTCATCGCCGAAACCACCTTCTAGGGTGTCGTCTCCTTGATGACCATATAAGCTATCATTGTCACCATCGCCGTTGAGGTAATCATCACCCCTGTGACCCTTAAGTACATCATCACCCTCTTGACCCCAAAGGGTGTCATCACCCCCTCTGCCATATAGGGTATCATTGCCAAGGCCACCGTCAAAGATATCATTACCGGCAAGACCATCTAGGTTATCATCACCCAAATCTCCAACCAATAGATCATCGGCATCGGCACCTGTTAGGTCATCATTCTCCTCTGTTCCGAGGACGGAATTTAATATCGGTTCAGCAAACTCACTATCTTCTCCACTTAGGCGATAGGGCTGTCTGTTGGCACCAACCACATAATTATTAGTAATGTCGTTATCACCGTCGCCCAGATTGCGTTCCCGCAAACCATAGCTAGCCAGATTGTTGAGGGAACTACGGATAATATTACTATCTACTGTATTGTGGGTAGAATAGACAACCTCATCACTATAGAGTTCAACTTCGCTATATCTGTCATTCTGCAATTGGGAGTTGTCCGCCACTACATTGTCAGCAATGGTGTTCCCAGAGGAATAGCGAACGCCGATACCGTATTCCTGGTTACGCAAGACCGTATTACCGACAATATTGTTTCCACCCTCACCACGGATGAAAATACCATTCTTCTCGTTGCCAACAAAATGGTTACCTTCAAGATCCAGCAAGCGACTACCAGTTTGCACCATGATACCGTTGGAACCATTGCCGTAGCTGAAGTTGTTGCTGACTACGGTATGTTCAACTTCGGTTACCGCATTGATGCCGTGGCGGTCGTTATTGAGGGTAATATTGTTGTCTACGAACGAACCACCTATCAGCTTATCAAGGGTAATACCATCTAAGCCGGAATTTTCAACAAGACTATTAGTAATGGCTAAATTAACGGTGGCGCGTCCAGTTACCGAGTCTTCGTGGGGGTCAAAGCCATAGCCTGGTGTGTCGCGAATATAGATATTGTCGAAAACACTATCTTTGTAGTTACCGTAAATACCATATTTATTCTTGCTCGAAGACTGGTTATCTCGGTTACCATCTATTTGCAGGTCCCGAATCTCCACATTAGAGGTGGCAATATTAAGGGCATCTTCTTCAGGAAGATCGCTTTGGGTGGCGATAGTACGGATAATTCCCGCATACTCTAATTTGCTTTCATCCTCCAAGTGTAGCTTAGTTCGCGAGCCTGAACCCTGCAGGGTGACGTTGCTACGGAGAAAGATATTGTCGCTGACACTATAGACTCCAGGCAACAACAGCACTGTACCACCACCAGCAGCATTGGCTTCAATAATGGCAGCATTGATTTCCTGTTGGTCATCTACGCCATCTAAAACTATGTCTGCACCAGCAGCACTAGCAGGGTCGGTATTGCTTGCTGCTATAGTAATTGTGAGAGCGTCAACCGGAGTTGTTTGGTTAAGAGTTGGCAAAGCATAATCAAAACTATTAATTTTGAATTGTGCCCCAGCAGTATTGCCCGTACCATCATATCTTTGACCATACAAGCCATGGTTGTCGTCAAAGGAGTTGATATTGTGCCAAGCAACGACAAAGCCACCATCGTTTAAACCTGTAACTGCGGCTTCTCCTTGATCTTCGGTCGCAGAACTATTAACCTGAAATTCATTACCTACAGTGGAACCACTAGCATCAAAACGCTGACCATTGACACTGAAGTCAGTTTCACCTTCCCCTAGGGAACGCCAGGTAACCACGAAGCCACCATTACTGAGAGGGGCTACATCAGGTAGTATTTGTGTCCCGTCGGTAGAACTATTGACGACAAATTCACTGCCAACTGCCTCACCAGTTTCATTAAAGATTTGACCGTAAATACCGAAATCATCCCCATCTTGTCCGTAACTCGCCCAAACAGCAACAAAGTTACCGTCGTCGAGGGTGGTTACCGATGGACTATGCTGGGTTTCAGCAGTGGTGGTATTAATCTGAAATTCATCACCCCGGGCACTACCGCCAGGCGAATAACGCCTACCATAGACACCATATTGTTCTCCATCCTGGCGTTGGGATTGCCAAGTAATGACAAAATCGCCATTATCAAGGGCTGTGAGGCTAGGGTTACTTTGATTACGATCACTGTAATCATTAACTCGAAATTCGCCACCAGCAGCATTACCACTGGCATTGTAGCGCCGCGCGTAAATGCCATCTTCGCTACCATCTTGTCCATCAGATTGCCAAGCAAAGACAAAGCCACCATTGGCTAACCCCACTACATCAACCTGTTCCTGGAAATCAGAGCTTGTGGTGTTAACCTGGAATTCTTCATCCACACTCTCACCATTAGCATCATAGCGCTGGGCGAAGATATCATATTCTGAGCCGCCAAAATCTCGCGATTGCCAAGCGACAACAAAACCCCCATCAGCTAAGGGGGTAACACTGGGATTGTCTTGGCTATCCACAAAGCTACTATTGACTTGAAACTCTGTGCCGATAGCATTACCATTGCTATCGTAGCGTTGACCAAAAATACCCCAGTCCATACCGTCTTGGTACTGGGATTGCCAAATGGCGACAAAACTACCATCATTTAATGTGGTGATGGCCGGTTTGGCTTGATTATAAGCTGTACGAGTATTAGGCAAAAAGTCCGTCATGGTGATATTCCTATTGCTTGTATGAGTTAGGATTTAGCGTGTATTTGCCCCTAAAATGGTGAATTATAATAATATTTCTGGGCTTAAAAATCACCCTGATCTTCTTCTTCTTTTATGGAAAAACCTCTAATTTGGGTCGCTACAGCATCAACCATCACTATTTCTTGATCTAAGTTGGTATACTCTACTGCGACCTCTTCTGTTTCTTGGAGAACTAAGGGGTGACGAGTTCCCACTGCAACGTCTACATTTTTCACTGTTGCCCCTGTAACGCCTTGCAGTAAAATGCCATCCGTAGGATTGTTACTGGCTAAAGGTTGCAAGGTAAAGCCCTGTAGCTGAATATTGTTTACTTTTTTCGCTGAACCAGATAAATCTGCTGTTTCAGAAATGGAAGCTAATTGGTAATCTGGAGACTTTAGCGTCACAATTGCTGGGACTGAAGGGTCACTTTTGCGGTCGATGTGCGATTGCACAATAGTGCGTCCCCTACCTTGACCCTTAATCCAGGTATCACTACGACTAATCTCTAGTGGTTGGAAGAAGTCCAACTCTCCCAGGGGTAAATTTATTTGGACTAATCCCTGTTCGGGTAATTCTTGCAGTAAAGCTTGTAGCGGGGCGGCATCATCTTTGCCGTCGCTAGGCTTTACTCCATAGTCCGTCGCCGCTACTACTTGTGTTACAGGGCTGGAGGAAATAAATTGACTTTTATGCCAAAAAGCAGTAGCATCTTCCAGTGGATTAACGGTACCAAACAACCAAAATAAAAAGATAACGAAGCAAGACCCCTGGGAAATAAGTATAAAACGGGAGGTCCCTGCCTGTAAACGTTTCGCCCAAAGAGAACCCTTAACTGCCAATTTACGATCTCCCCGGTTAAACCAACGCTGCTGCGCCAAGTTCATCTGCGTCCAAATTTTAATCAGGGCAGAACTCCATTGGGAAAAGAGGAGAATTGGCAGGTGAACAGCTTTGAGTTGGGATTCTCGACCCCAAAAAATAAGCATGAGGGTGATACAACGGCTAAACATTAGCCAGGAACATAAAATTCCCACTGCTAGCCAATGACCCAACAGGAGGGCAATAATCAAAAAGCCTGGGGCGACTAAAGATGTCCACATACTTAAGCGTTGGTCAATGAGACACCACCAGACGAAAAAGCCCATTCTACGGGGACCTAGAATCAGGGCGCGATTACCGTTGCGCAGCATATTGCCAAACCAACGGCGCATATTTTGGTAAACGCGGTTAGTCAAAGAACCAGAAATACTCTCTAGGGAGTACACCAAAGCATCGGGAATATAGAGTAGGTCATAACCTCCCCGTTGCAATAACCAATACCAGGTGGTTTTGTCATCTCCAGAGAGGAATTTAAACTCTCCCCACAGCCAATCGTTGAGTGTGTCGTTCTCCAATTGGGTTGCAAAGCTAGGGTTAAGTACGGCTTCCGCGCGGTAGAGGGAGAAGCGCCCAGTTAAACATAATACTTTCTTGGATAGGGAGATGGAACACATTTGGTAGTGCCTTTGGGCAAAACGCAGGTGGAACCATTCTGAGAAGAAGTAAGAACCAACCACCACGGGCGATTCGTCGGTAGTCAAGGCACCGAGGCGGGGAAACATATTAAAGAAAGGCAAACATTTTGCCAAAGCGCCAGGGGTCAAAACCGAGTCACCATCCATGAGGGCAACAATTAGGTTTTGTGGTACATCGAGACGGGCGAGGGTACGCAGTCCCGCAGATAAAGCTTGACGTTTACCTCCCCCAGGATCTTTGCCATGGATTACCCGAATATGTTTGAGTTCTGGGTCTTCTGAACGCAGTACTTTAACAATAGCTGCATCTTCCTCAGGACCACTACTTACTGTTAAGAGGATGAGAGGATGAGTTAGAGTTTTTGCTTCCTTGGCAATTGCTTTAAATACGGCTTCAGTAATCCAAGGTTTCTCCTTGTATGTCGGCACTAACAAGCAGATATGAGGTAAATGCTGGAGAGGAATTTTGTTTGCTTTGCGTCGCCAGCGAGGAAAGACAAAATGTTCGTAAATGTTTGCCCGCAGCAAATGTAATCCTAACCAAGCCCAACGCCAAACGCCGAGAAATCCCATACTAATTAAGCTAGACCAGCCCAAAAGGTCTAGTTTATCGGGATCGCGCAGGAAATATAAACCAAGTAAGCCAAACAAGCAAAGGAAGATAACTGACCCTTGGTTAAAGTAAGCAATTAGTTTTGTCCAAGGTCGTGAAATGGCAGATTGAGTCATGGATCAGTTACTGGAGTGGAGGAGGACATGACACTGAGTCAGTTAATCTCAATCACCAGAGATAACTGACCCATACTTGTTATAGACACTGCTTAAGCAGCAGCACTCACGGGGGCGGAAGCTACAGTAGTTGTATCCGCTTCACTAAGTTGCCATTGGGTTAAATCTAGTACAGGTTTCTGGGAACCTAGATTTTCGATTGCAAGGTTAAATTCCGGGCGACGTTGACTCAACACAATTGCTTCGCATCCATTCAACACGTCATTGAGTTGGGGGCGGAAAATTTGATGAATTTGCGGTAGTTGTCTCTCCAAATACTCGCGATTGCTACCCAACATACTTGCAAGGCGTACATCAGGGTCATAAACTAGAACTCGGAAACCATCTTGCCACAGTTGGCTAATCAGCTTGAGTACAGGGCTTTCGCGCAGGTCGTCTGTACCAGCTTTAAAGCTTAAACCTAGTACACCAACGCTACGCACTCCCAATTGATGTACTTTAAGATGTGCAGCTTCAATGTGTATCTGGTTGCTAGGTAAAATTGCATCCATAATCGGCAACTTCGCACCGAGATGACGACTGTGGAAAGTCAGGGAACGTACATCTTTGGGTAAGCAGGAACCACCAAAGGCAAAGCCTGGTTGCAAGTATTTAGGAGAAATATTCAGCTTGGTGTCAGCACACAGCAGTTCCATCACTTTGTGACTGTCTACACCGATGGTATCGCACAAACGACCCATTTCGTTGGCAAAACCGACTTTCAGGGCGTGGAAGGCATTGTTGACCACCTTGAGCACTTCTGCATCCTCTAAAGCTACTCTATGGATGGGTGCTTTAATGCCATCGTATAGTGCTGCTACCACATCCCCAGAACGCTGATCCAATTGACCGATTACGGTGTGGGCAGGTTCGTAAAAGTCTTTTACCGCAGTGGTTTCCCGCAAAAATTCTGGATTCATGACAATACCAAAATCTGCACCTGCTTGCTTACGAGATTCTGCTTCTAAAATAGGCAGCAGTTGCTGACGAGCAACGCCGGAAAACACAGTGCTACGCAATACTACAACATGATAGTGGTCAGTATTTTTTAGTCCCTGACCAATTTCTTGAGCAACACTGTGAATGTAGGTGAGTACAGGGCTACCGTTAGGGGCGCTGGGAGTACCAACGCAAATTAGCGAGACATCAGCATCAGCAATTTCCGCTTTTGCTTCTGTTACTGCTTTGAGATTTCCTGCTTCTAAGCCTTGACTAATTAAATCATCAAGTCCCGGTTCAATAATAGGACTATGTCCACTATTAAACTTTCTAACTTTCTCAGGATTTACATCAACTCCTATTACCTGATGATTGAGTTGAGCCAGACAGGCAGAAACAACTGTGCCAACATAACCTAAGCCCCAAACAATTACTTTCATGGCTAGTTCCTCTTATTTTTGTAGATTGTTTTGCACGCTTTTAATAGTATCAGATTTTCCTGTTTTTTCATACAAAAAAAGCATCAGTATTAAAACTTAAACCCGGTTTTTCATTTTCTCTTTTTTCAAGAGGAATAATGAGTCATATTATCATCACAATAAAATCCAATTATCCGAAACAATTTAAACAAAAATTAATCTCTTGTGGCCACAGCATACCCTTCAAACTTTACTAACAAATAAGCTCTTTCTACCTGCTTTTTATGCTGTGTTTTTTTACCTGTTACGCAAATATTGAGTAGACCATTAGGCTGGTGTCCAAGGATACCATTTAGCCTAATTTCTTTGACTTCTTGTCTAATAACTTTGTGAAAGGCTATTTCTAAACCTCCCAACTCTGGGAAAGCTAGACTCACTTTATTCCCAATCTTGAGTTCACTAGGCTGCTGACAATAATCAATTACACCAAGAGATAAATCTCGAATAATTGTTTGCTGATCAATAACAAGATATTCTTGATTATCTTGTCTTTCTTGTTGAGAAAAATTACTTTTATTTTCATCAACTGGTGACAATCGATACCCTAAACCATGAACAGTTTCTATAGCATCTTTCTCAGGATTAATTTTGCGAAAAGCTTTCCTGATTCCCTTGATGTGGGAACGAACACTGCTATAGCTAGGAACTCGATTTAACCTCCACAGCTTTGCAATTATGAAGTCATAGGTCAAGACTTTATTCGGAAATTGCAAAAAAAGTTTCAGCAGCAAATATTCCTTAGGATGTAGGTCTACAAATTTACCTTCATAGGTAACTTTGCCAGCATCAGTATCTATAGCAATTTGGTTGTAAAGAAGCATTTTTTCCGCTACAAGACACAAAGGTAAATCCAATTTTTAACATGACATAACACCGTCTTTAGCTCCTTGTTTTGTCTGCGAGTAATCCTGGAGTAAGGTGGCAAAGGCCCCTAAATTTGCCACCATGACCAGATCCTCTCTGTTTCCTTCAACAGAAATCTAGTGCAACTACAATCAGCACTATTTTTTAGCGATAGGCAAAAAGACGCCTAGACCTTTCTTGCTAAAACTGACTTCGGCTGATTGTCCCACACCGCAAAAATTCTGGGACTGAGTGTAACGAGGAGGAGGAGGAATTCGGACTGTAACTCTAGTTAAAGGCTGTCCTAACAACTCAGAGGGAATGGTAGGTTGTAGTGCTTGTACTTGCATCCATTGGGTTGGCTGGTCAAAACTTTGGATTCCACTGAAAGGCTGCACTAACTCAATATCTCCCCTCAGGGTTTCCGAATAACCCGCTAGAGTTACACCTACAGGTTGATCCAAATCAATCTTGCTTGCCTGTTTGGCACTGACTATGGACTCAACCCATATTTCATTGCAGTCGAGAACAGTCAGTAGTGGTTCTGCTTGGGTAACTTGTTCGCCCTGTTCTCTTTCACTACGGTAGATAACTCCGCTAGCTGGCGCTAATACCTCCAATTCTTCACGCTTATTATAGAGAACCTGAAGTTGCTCCAACTGTTGCTGTGCGCGTTTAAGTTCGTCTTGAGTAGTACTTAGCTTCGCTTCAAGAACTCTAACTGTACCATCTTGTTCTTGAACCTTCTGATTAAGTCTCGATTGTTGCTCCACAACTCTAGCACCCAAGGTTTGCTGATTAGTCATGGCTACACCTTGGTTGGAAGCAGCAAGGGATGTTTGAGCCGCTTTTAGATCAGCTTTAGCCTGATTTACTCTAGCTTCAGCAGCTTCAGCAGCAAAGCGCAATTGGTCTACCTGTTGCTGTTTAACAGCTCCCTCATTTAATAGCTTTTGGTAACGTTCGTATTCGGTACGAGCAGCGTTTGCTTCTTGACGGGCTGTCACGACTGCGGCTTCATACCTACCAACTTCAGCAGTGGCAATTTTTGTATCCACTTGACGCAAATCAGTTTCCTTTTGGTCTAATTCCTGGGATCGCGTCTTCAGGAAATCTAGATGCTGACGTGCAGTTGTCAGTTCCCGTTCGTTTGTCTCTACCTTGCCTTGCAACTGTTGTATTTGTCTTTGCTGTTGCCACAGGGCTTGCTCATCCTTCGGAGTATGAGTACTATGCTCGATACGGGCTAGTACCTGTCCTGCTTGCACAGGAGATCCTGGTTGAGCGTAGAAAGCCTTGAGATTACCCGCAATAGGTGCACGAAGTCTCACGACACGACTGTTAATTAATCCCCCATCAACTACTAAGTAGCGCAGGCGATAGCCTACGGAGGAAAGACCTACTGCTAAGGCAACAGCAGCCACGGAAACGAAAGCTGTACCTAATGCTAAGCGTTGCCAGGGGAAAGGACGCTTTTCTTTGGTTGCAGCGACAACCTCTGATTTAGCAATTTTAGGTAGTTCACTCCAGTCTGGTTCAGAGGCGGGATGCTTGAGATGGTAGGCTTGGACACAATCAAAGCCCAAATCCCGGACAATTTCCAGAGTGACTGTATCTGCCACAAATTTGGCTACAAGTTGGGTTTGGTGCTGAACACCTTCGATAATGGCTTTGGTGAGAGCACGAGCGCTAGGATCGCTTTTGAGGCGCTGAATCAGGTCGCCGTCTACCTTGAGTAAATCCACTGCTAATTCTTGGCACTGGGGCAGGGTTAGGTCTCGACTGGCAAAATTATCAATAACAACAAAGCAACCTAGTTTTTTAAGTTCACGAATAACATCGGCTGCAGCAGCAAAGTCCTGTGCAATGGCACTTTCATCTAGCTCAAAACTAAGCTGCTTGTAGTCAATTCCCGACTGAGATACCAAGGTAGTGAGATGTTCTATCACAGTAGTATCCCTAAATCCTTCTCCAGATAGATTTATTGAGAGGTACTGGTCAGGATACTGGACTAGTAATTCAATTGCCTTACGGATTACTGCCTGGTCAACTTGGGGGAGCATACCTGCTTCCTCCAGGGCGGGGAAAAATGCCTGAGGCAACTGCAGGTGATTGGGGTCGGAGCGTCGTCTAACTAAGACTTCGTTGTGTAGAACTGCTCCTGTTTTGAGCTGGTATACGGGTTGATACCATAGTTCGAGCTTGTTGATCTCAAAAACCTCGAGCCTTGAAGGAACGAGAGAGCTTTTGGATTTTGCACTTTCCAACATATTAGGATCCGGCAGATGCTTTTGGATTTCCACAAACGTGGAATTTATCTGTTAAGTAATTCTCTCAACGATACATATAAAGTTTACGAAGTAAGCGTGAAGAAACTGTGAACTTGAGATAAAGATATTTCTTCCATGTTAGGAAAATTATACTTTATCTCAGTATTTTTACTTAAATTGAGCTTTTGTATACCTCAATACACTTAAAGCCAGTGAATATACTTTATATCATTTGTGTTCAGTGAATACACGATTAGACAGGAGATCAATAATTCACGAAAAGTAATTATCCTGATTTACAAACTAAACAATATCAGCTTTTGATGAAGCGCAAGATTATTTATTCCCTAACTCTCGCTGCTAGTTGCTTACTTTTCAACAACTGTGGCTCCCAAGTCAGCAAACCACAACATTTCAACTCAGATCTTGTTGTTGCCCCTGAAGCTTCAGCACTCCTATGGTCTGGAGATTTTACCCTCAGCAGTTGGCAATCGCACTGGGGATCAAGAACAGCGAAATCCTGGGGGCTAAAAAACCTCGAAATTATTCCTGACCCTAGTGGTAAATTTAAACGTATATTGCGCGTGCGCTATCCCGCTGGTTCCGCCAGTCCCAAAGTAACTCGACAACATCAAGCACCTTTAGGTGGTGCCCAGTTCTACGCTGATTTGGGAGTTTCGCCTCAGGAAAGCCTACGTTTAAGCTATTACCTAAAGTTTTCTGAAAACTTTGATTTTGTCAAAGGCGGGAAGTTACCAGGACTTTTTGGTGGGAGCATAAATACTGGTGGTGCGATTCCTGATGGTACTAATGGCTTTTCCACGCGTTTTATGTGGAGACGTAGAGGCGCAGGGGAAGTCTATGCTTACTTACCCAGTAGTGTGGGACATGGGACTTCCTTGGGTAGAGGTAATTGGCATTTTCAGACAGGAGTTTGGCATCATCTAGAGCAAGAAGTCGTACTCAACCAGCCTGGACAAGCTAATGGAGAAATCAGAGTTTGGTTAGACGGTACACAGGTACTAAACCAAGAAGGATTAGTCTTTCGCACTACTCCCAAACTCCAGTTGGAGGGTATTCTCTTCTCTACATTTTTCGGAGGTGGAGATTCTAGTTGGGCAACTCCTCAAGATGTTCATATAGACTTTGCGAGGTTTTCTGTCGTTAACCTCACTGCTAACTAGCTTATCTACTTGTAATCTTCACAAAACACCAGTCTGCTTGACCGCCTCTTCACAGAGGTGGGTATCTCATGAAACCTGAGCAGCAGATATATCCGTGGTATCAACCAAAAATCTCGCCTAGAAAGATTATGTCCTGATGCCTTTTTGAATTTGCGTATTTGGAATATAGAAACCTGAACCGAGTACCTTCCGATGCGCAATTATACTTCTATCATGTTTTTGGCCATACTATCAATACCTCTAGGTGTGAATTTTGGAATTCTGACATCTGGATCACAAAAACTCGCTGAAAATGCCCAAGTAAGTGTAGCTCAAAATGAAGCGACTAGTTATCTCAAACAAAAAGACACTGACTGGGGCGATGGCAGACGCGATAAAGAAAAAACCAGTTGGGGCGATGGCAGACGCGATAAAGAGAGAGCTAGTGGACGTGATAAACTTCCTGCACTTCCTGGTGCTAAAGTTCCCAGCCATGATTTCCAAGCTTAAATTATGGTGTTACGCACAGGAAATAGGCAACAGTTCTATTGTTCAGGGCATTCAGATTCTATCAATGTCCTAACCTGAATGCGTAGTGCTATCAATAAAAATCTAATTTTAATCCATTTTTTGGAGAAGTTTCAGAACCAATTTTTTTCGAGAAAAAGAGTCCTATTAGGTCGATAGGGCTTTTTTCCCTCGCTTGGTTTAAGTTGCTTATGCTGAATCTGATTTCCAGAGGTTAGTTTTAAATCTTGCCATAATCATGACAAGAATAGGAATTTTGGAGATTGCAATCGTATTGAGTCTCAGCGGCAAAAAAAAGGTCAGCTGCAATTCCAGCCAACCTTTGGTTTCTTGTCGTCTTACATTTCCGAAATCCTGGCTGCGCGTTCCCAAAAGCAGCTGATTAAGATTTCTTTACAAATAATTGTAACATGATAGACAGACGATGTCTAAAAAACTGGCTATATTTGCACTATTTACCTAAATCAGGGTGTGAAACGGCTCTGTGTGGACGACCCCAAATTATTTGCTCCTGTTTGTAGATAGCCATTCCTGGTTTGGCACCTTTGGGTTTGTAGACATATTTGGGCTTAGTGTAGATTACAGGGACAACGTCACTGTGACGAGCGCGGCTATAGTAGGCAGCAAGGTCGGCGGTAAATTGCAAATCTTCTTCTTGAGCTACAGCTCCTGGATCTAAGCGTAGCAGAACATGACTACCAGGAATCTCTTGAGTGTGAAACCAAAGGTCATAGGCGACAGCGCTGCGAAAGGTCAGTTGTTCGTTTTGACGATTATTGCGACCAATTAGTACCTCAAAACCGGAAGGAGTGCGATAGCAATGGGGTTTGGCTTCTTGATTAGTGCTGCGATTACGTACCTGTGAGGTGAGATAATTTTGCTCAATTAATTCCTCACGAATTTCTTCTAGGGTTTGTAAATCTTCCCAGTTGCGGTAGTTTTCCATGGCAGCTAAACTGGCTTCAACTTGTTCTAGGTAGTCAATTTCCGCTTGAGAAGCTTGCATTAGAGGTTCTACGGCTGCGCGAGTGCGTTTTAGTTTTTGGTGGCGTTTGTAGAGTATTTGGGCATTTTGTACTGCATTTTTTTCTGGGTTAAGGGTAATTTTGATTGGTTTACCAGTGACAAAATCAGCTATGGTAATCGAGTCCATACCTGGTTGCCAATCTTGAAGATGTGCCATTAATAGATCAGCTTGCTGGCGATCAAGATCTGCATTGTCAGCTTGGTGCAAGCGTTGCTGAAATTGCTTTGCTTTGTGGCGCAATTTGGTGAGCAAATTAGTTACTTTTTGGCTTAGTTGATGGTGTAGCTGTTGAAACTTTTGCTGATAAATCTGTTCTGTGTAGTAGCGATTGAGGAGAGTTTGGGTATCTGGGGTTGCTTGAGTTAGATTCCAGCCGAGAACGGTATAACCTTTGGTTGTCCATCCTGGTTGAAACTTCAATTTTGCTAAGCTTATGAGCCATTCCTGCCAGCGTTGCCAGAGATTTTGCCAATCGGAGTCATCGAGAGTGGTATTGGCTTGTTCTGGGTCAAGATTGGCTGCTTGTACTAAAGATCGCGCCACTGCAGGGCTCAAACCACGGTAACTTTTGAGCAATTGGGGTGCAATTGCACCGGGAATAAGATTAACTCTCTCTTGCCAGCGTGTTTGCTCTTCCTGAAAACTGGGGGTAGTACCAGTTAAAGCTGGTGGTGTTTCGTAGGGTTGACCAGTTTGGACTGTGCGCACACTCGATTGTTTATTGCTGACTTGATGGGCAGTGGTAACAATTAAATTTTTAGCATCGGTGAGGATAACGTTACTGTATTTACCGATAATTTCTACATATAGATGCCACAGGGGTTCTTCTGTGGGGCGTTTTGCAAACTCTAAATTGACAACTCTCTCCCAGGGTGCAATGGTAGAAATTTTGGTTAAAGCAAACCCTCCCAATTGATGGCGCAATTGATCGCTAAAGGTAAAGGTATCTCGAATGCGTGGCGGTGCATCACCAATACAGATTCGTGCTGCTTGAGGATGCCAACAGATGGTTAACCAACGCCGTTGTTCTAGAGTACGTAGGGCAATAGATATAGTATAGCGGTCGCGCTGATAAACCTGTTCCACTCGTGCTGGAACCCAATCTCGCTGAAGTTCCGCACAAGCAGCCATCAGAGTTGTGTAGTCAACAGGTTGCATAGAAGTATAGGACTGATGCAGTCAAACTAAAAGTTAAGGGTTACAGTTATTAGGCAAGAAGCCATAGGGGATTATAGGCAGATCACAAATCTAATTGCATCCTGAGATTGCAGTGCGATTGAACTAGATTTTAGGTTGAACCTCCCATCGCGAGACGCGAGGGATTCCCATGTAGACTCTTAACTAGACTGAAATCGTCCCCGTCAGAACGCCGTTACTGGGCTGTTTAATTACGGGCGCACCGACCGCAACCTCGGCAATAGCTCTATGAGGGAAACCCTCAAGACCGCTTTGCCTCGCAATATTTTCTAAACCTCTATTTTTTACTACTTCACTAGCTGCAATATCCCTATCTTTTTCGTATCCACA
>CAZWGS010000104.1:0-19019 GCA_964633315.1 uncultured bacterium
CTTTTCTGTAGCAACGAGGCTATTATTGCTAACTATCTCTGCTGCTACTTTGTGAACCCACTCTTGGCGACTACCCGCTACTTGGCGTTTAGTTTTTGAAATCTGACGTTGTACTTTCCTCCATCGGCTTGAACCTTTCTTCTTCCTCCTCAGTTGCTTAGATAATTGGCGTATCTGAGTCATTGCGGTGGCTAGAAACCTGGGATTGTCTACCACAGTGCCATCACTCAAAGATGCAGCACTCAAGCAACCAAAATCTACGCCTACTGCACCAGTCCCAGTTTTCCTAATTGGTTGACATTTAACTGTGATACTGGCGTACCATTTTCTCTTGTCCCAGATGATGGTGCAGGTAGTTGGCTCCCCCCAAGTTCTGGCTTGACCCCTCATGGCAATACTTCCCAGATTGCTGATTTTGAGCTTGCCATTGTTGCCCTCAGTTAGTGTTTTCCAGCCTGACCTGCAAGGGTAAGTCCAGCCTCGGTAATACCTGGCTGACTTGAATTTGGGGTAACCACCTAACCCACGGAAAAATCGACTAAAGGCAAAATCTACTCTCTTTAGCGTATTTTGCAAAGCGTGAGAACCTAGAGCCTTGTACTCACGAAAGCACTCTTTAAAGCCAACTAAGGACTTCTGCTGGTCGTAATAACTAACGCTATTCCCAAAGTGCTTGTACTCTACCTTACGGTGATAGAGACAGGCGTTGTACAAATCCTTGTGCAGTCTACGCCAATAGTGCATGGTTTGCTCTTGGGACTTGGTTGGATATAGGCGGAAGGTAATACGACGCGTTATCATGGTCTCATGATAACACGCAGTTATAGGTAGTGAAAAGTAAAGTAAGAAAATCATCTCATGCTGTATTCTCTATTCGGTTACATATGGTATTTGTCACTAAGTACCGCAAGAAGGTACTCACAGGGGCAATACTTACTCGGATGAAAGAAATATTTGAGGGAGTTTGTCAAAAAACCAAGTGTCAGTTATTGGAGTTTGGTGGGGAAGCTGACCATGTGCATTTGCTAATTGACTTGCATCCTGACAACAATATCTCTAGCTTGGTTTGCAGCCTCAAATCCACGGCTAGCAGAATGCTGTGGAAGGAGTTCGAGGATTTATTGTCTAAAACTTACTGGAAAAGGGTGCTGTGGAGTGGTTCTACCTATATCGCATCTTCTGGTGGTGCTGACATTGCTATGCTTAGCGAGTACATCAAGAATCAAGATAGTCCCGAGGATTAATCACGCCGCTATAGCCAAGGGGCTGAGTGCGGAAATAATTCCGCACCTTGAATGCCCCGCCACCCGACCCTATCGCTACAGATGGGGACTGCGCGGGCGGGAGTTCAAAATCGCGATTATTTTTGGCTTCGAGACGACATCGATTAGGAGCTATGCTAATTGCTTCGCTTAGATTTGCTAGCGCGAGGTCATTATTATCTTGTAAGGCAAACAGCAGGCTTTGGCGTAATAACCACTTTCATCCTTTGAGTTGAGGTCGATTGCCTGGTTACAATAAGCTAATGCTTCTTCATAGTTGCCTTGGCGAGCTAGTATGATTCCTTTATTGGCAACATATAAAACTTCATCTGGCTGAATTTGAATCACCCGATCAATACTAGCAATAGCTTCTTTAAATCTTCCCATGAGGCTTAAATTTAATCCTCTACCATTCAAGGCAATATGGTTATCAGGTTTAATTTCTAGAGCCTTGTCAAAACTAGCAAGTGCTTCCTCATAGCGCTCTAATTGAATCAATTCATCACCTCGATTAGTCAATGCCTTAAAATTATCAGATTGTAGTTCTAGAGACTTATTAAAACTAGCAAGTGCTGCCTCATGGCACTCTAAATTAAACAATCCAGCACCTCGATTATTCCAGATTTCAGAGTCATTGGGTTTAAGTTATAGAGACTTGTCATAGCTAGAAACTGCCTCTTCATAGCGCTCTAATTTAAACAATGCAGAGCCTCGAATCAACCAAGTTTCAGGATTATTATCCGGTTGAAATTCTAGAGCCTTATCAAAACTAGCAAGTGCTTCTTCGTAGTGGTCTAATTTACCCAATGTAGAACCTCGATTAGCCCAGGCATCAGAATAATTGGGTTTAATTTCTAGAGCTTTGTTAAAACTATTAAGTGCCTCTTCATAGCACTCTAAGTTAAGCAATACAGCACCTCGATTAGCCCAGCTATTAAGATTATCAGATTGTAGTTCTAGAGACTTGTCAAAACTATTAAGTGCTTCCTCATGGCGTTCTAAATTACCCTGTAATACCCCTAAAATTACGAGAATACGACTGCTAAAATCGGGAGCATCAAAAGTTACTAACAGCTCAGCTTGTTCCCGCGCTTTTTCAAGTAACCTTAATTGTTGACTTTTTCCACAGCGATGCAGGTAGCTAATAAGTCCAACAAACTTAGCTAATCCGTTTAGAGAATCAATTTTTCTAAAACAGGTTTTTAGAGATAATTCTACCTTTGATTTGTTCAAAGCACTTTTGTCTACTTCTAATTCATACTGTTCAGGATTTTTGTCTAAAAAAAAACAGCCAAGACCAATTGATAACGTAGCAGAATCTAAAAAATCCTGGTATCACTGGGCAAAAGTTCGTAGTCTTTTACCTCTGATTCAGAAACAACTGCAATCAAAGACTTGATAGCTATTTCAGGTCGTTTGAGATATGCTCCAGCAAAGAAATGAGTTAGTAATTGGATTTGACCTAAATCTCGTTGAGCAAACAAAGCGTGATAAGTAGACTCTGTTATATATTCACACCAATCAGAGTTCTCATATTTAACAGGTTCAATCTCTTCTTCTGGAACTTCTTCATTCGCTAACTGTTTGAAGTATTCAGATAGTAGTTTATGGACTGAAGCAAAGTTATTTTTGTCTTCCTTATGTTCAGCTTTACGAATAACTGCTCTAGCTACATCATCTAAGTAGTAATGTTCATATTCAATGACAAAATCTCTCTCAGATAGCCAAATAAACCAATCCGATTGTTGTTCGTTAGGTTGTTCTTTCTCTAAGCCATTTGCTATCAATAGATGGTTAAGAACAGGTCTGTCAAACCATCGACAATAGGCAGCTAGTCGCACAACTTTTCTTTGAGTAACACTTAAACTATCTAGTAGTAAATTAACCATATCACTACTGTTATGGGATAAGTTTATGCTTCCGTTATCTTCTTTTTGCTGACGGATTAAATCTAGATAGTAAGGATATCCTTTGGTTGCCTTATAGATTTTGTGTATTTCTCTGGCTGCGACGATCTCAATTTCTGCTAAATATTCCTTAGTTTCTTCACGAGTAAATTTAT
This sequence comes from uncultured bacterium, assembly GCA_964633315.1. Classification (GTDB taxonomy): domain Bacteria; phylum Cyanobacteriota; class Cyanobacteriia; order Cyanobacteriales; family CAWCAG01; genus CAZWGS01. The sequence goes on from CAZWGS010000104.1 coordinate 3,325, forward strand.
CCAATTGTTTTTCCTGAATCAAGTTCCAGTTTTGCTGGAACATTCGTTGATACTGCTTACTACGTAAAGAATATCGTCCTGCCATTACAATCCGAATTGGATGTGATTGCAAAGCTGTATCTGCTAGCAAATATTTACACAGAAAAACATCAAAGTCAGAGGATGCTTTCTCGTAGGTATCTAGAATCAGTATTACTGGACATCGTTGAGATTTCTGGATTAATCCTTCTACAAAAGCTTTAGTTAATTTGGGGAGGGGATCATTTAACAATTCTTGTAACTCACGTTTGCCTTTTGTCGCTTTGTGTTTCTTCAGCAAGCGATCTTTTTCAGACAAAAGTAAAGCTCCCGCATCTACCATCATGTCTGTACCAGTTTCCAGAGTAGAAGCCCCTACTCCTGCTAGTATTGGATTACTACTACTGGAAAATGCTGTAACAAACTTAGCTAAAGGTCTTAAGACCTTTTTTACTAATTTTAGTTGCTCATCTGTTACTGATGCTTGCCCTTCAACTGGCTCAGTTTCAAGTTGATTGAGTGTATCCTTGTACTTCTTACAAAGTTGTGTGAAATCCTCTTCACCCCATCCCTCATCTGGTAATTGCTGATAAAGCTTTTCCATTAAAGCTAGGGGTGTTTCAATGTTGGAGGTAAGACCAAAGCTTGCTTGTGCAAAATTAACTTTTGTGGTGTAAGTTTCTTGCAATTTTTTCAGTAGCGTTGACTTCCCAATACCCCCAATTCCGTGTACGTAAAATAACAAAGGCTGAGATTCTGGTTTCTTAATAGCATTACCAACATCTTCGATAAATTTTTTTGCCTGTGTACGCGAAATGTAAGGGGATTTACGAGTCATTTATATAGCATTTACTCCTTATAAATGATTCTAATCTTCTTTTATAGAAATATTAGGAGCTAGGGAAAATGCAATTATCTACTTTGGTAATTATTGGCTACATTCTTAGCTAAAACGCACTTAAAAAATATTGCTCACAAAGCTGTGAGCAATCGGTAGCACCAATGAGTGCTATTTCTATTACCACTAATTCAAAGTTTCCGCCGTCGCTGGAGAAGTTGCTAATTCCGCCAAACGCTCCTGTTGATCCTGGGAAATACAAGCTTGGATAACTAGTTCAATACCACCTTCCAAAACCCCCGCTAAACTGAAGTTTTGCCCTAATCGGTGGTCTGTGACGCGGTTATCTTTGTAATTATAGGTACGAATTTTTTCCGAACGCGCTCCTGTACCCACTTGAGAACGACGCATCGAAGTCACTGCTTCCTGTTGCTCTTGCAGTTTCATTTCATACAACTTAGCACGCAGAATTTGCATCGCTCGCTCGCGGTTTTGTAGCTGTGAGCGCTCCTCTGTACAAAATATCCTAATTCCCGTTGGCTTATGGAACAAGTCAACCGCCGTCTCCACCTTGTTCACATTCTGTCCACCAGCACCACCAGAACGAGCCGTGGAAACCTCGATCTCCTTCGCCTCAATTTTCACCTCCACTTCGTCCACCTCTGGCATTACTGCTACAGTTGCAGTTGAAGTGTGAACTCTACCTCCAGCTTCCGTTACTGGTACCCGCTGTACACGATGGACTCCAGCTTCAAATTTCAGCTTGCTATAAACCTGCTCTCCCTGTATCTCTAAAATTGCCTCCTTAAAACCTCCCATATCCGCCGTTGATTCGCTGACCAGCTTAACTTTCCAGTTTTGGGATTCAGCATATCGCGAGTACATACGAACCAAATCTCCAGCCCAAATACTGGCTTCATCACCACCAGTGCCAGCTCGAATCTCCAGCATCGTATTCTTCTCATCGTTAGGATCTCTAGGAAGTAGAAGAACTTTCAAACGCTCTTCTAGCTGTATTAATTTTTCCTCTAACTCCGCCACCTCTAGAGCAGCCATTTCCTGCATTTCAGGATCGCTACTTGCTTCTTTAAATATTTCTTTGGCTCCTGATAATTCCTCCTGGGTTTCTCTCCAAGTTTCGTAGGTATTGACCGTTTCTTCCAAAGAAGAACGTGCTTTAGCTACTTTCTGCAATTCACTAGGATTAGTCGCAATATCAGGATCTGCTAAACGTCGCGTTAACTCCTGATAAGTTTGCTCTACAGAGTGGAGTTTGTCTAGTAAGTAAGTTTCAGCCATGATAATCGCTTCTCTTAAAACAATAGCTTGTGTTGCCAAACAAAAGATTAGCCCAGCAGAAATTCTGCTGGGCAATTAAAAGCTTGCAAAATCGCTATTTCTCGGTGTCAGGAGTTTCTTGGTTGCTATCAGGAGTAGGAGTATTACTCAACATACCGTACTTACGCATGAAACGCTCTACACGTCCCTCTGTATCGATAATTTTCTGGGTTCCAGTATAGAAGGGGTGATTTCCAGACCAAATTTCCACATTAATTTCTGGTTGGGTGGAACCCACCGTCATTACCACTTCACCGTTACAAATAACTTTTGCTTCCGGATACCATTCTGGATGTATATCAGGCTTAGGCATAATTTTAGAACTCTATCTGTTTTTACTATTAACTTTCAACTAGGCACACCAATTAGCCAATAACCGATACTATCGCTTCGAGTACTGAGGCGCTTTGCGAGCTTTATGCAAACCGTATTTTTTGCGCTCTTTCGACCTGGGATCGCGAGTTAGGTAGCCCTCTATTTTCAAAGGCTGACGATTTTCAGGGTCTAATTCACACAGTGCCCTAGCTACCCCTAGTTTAACAGCCTCTGCTTGACCAGTTAAACCACCACCGTGGGCATTCACCAAAATATCGTACTCACTTTCTAGACCCAAAGTTTCTAGTGGAGCTTTCGCTGCAGAAATGTAGTTAGGAATACGATTAAAGTAATCAACTCCAGGCTTACCATTAACTACAATTTGACCATCACCAGGAACCAAACGTACCCGTGCGATAGAACTTTTACGACGACCTGTACCCCAGTAAACAACTCTATCTGTTGCTTCCATTATTCTAATTTCCTCCAGGAATAGTGTTAATTGTTAACTCTTGAGGTTGCTGAGCTGCGTGGGGATGTGTGGGACCAGCGTATACTTTCAGTTTCGTAAACAATTTGCGACCCAAAGCATTTTTTGGCAGCATCCCTTTTACAGCTTTTTCAATAATTCTTTCAGGAATTCGTGACTGCAATTGCCTAAAAGTTTCAATTTTCATACCACCAGGTCTTCCCGAGTGGCGACGATAGAGCTTTTGGGTACGCTTTTTACCAGTCACAACCACTTTGTCTGCGTTCACCACAATCACAAAATCACCAGTATCCATGTGAGGGGTAAAGTTTGCCTTCTTTTTACCTCTCAAGGTCATAGCAATTTCTGTTGCTAAACGTCCTAAGCGCTGGTCAGCAGCATCTACAACGTACCACTTGTGTTCTAAAGCTTCTTGAGTTGGAAGGGGAGTTTTATTCATTTGCCGTTATTTACTATTGTGTGTTATCTATTTGCAACTAGTTGCCAAAGAAAAACTGGGGTTGGGTATCAAACCACACTTCTGGGGAAAAAGGAAACTCATCATAGCCCACTCGCAACAGACACAATCCCTTCGCTGGTGCAGAGTGCTTCACCAAATCGCGCCGTTGCTCAAGCCACAATTGAGTGAAATCTTCCGGTGAGCGCTTTCCCGTCCCCACTTCTACCAACATTCCCACTAGTAAACGTACCATGCCATACAAAAAACCATTGGCTTGAATTTCTAGCTGCACAAAAGAGTCTCGTCTAATGCATTCTGCCGCTTGAACCTCCACCCAAGAGTGCTTACGTGCCGAACCAGCGCGGCGGAAAGCAGCCAAATGATGGTAACCAATTAATGGTTTTAATGCTGCTTGTATTAGAGATTCCTGGAGAGGATTTTTATAATAATGCCAACTCACTGGCTCCACAAAAAGGTTTGGTCGCTTTGCAGTATAGAGTGTGTAACGGTAACGCCGCCAGGAAGCAGAAAAACGTGCGTGCCAAGTTGATGGTACCTGAGCCGAGCCTCTAATTAATATATCCTTTGGCAGTACACAGTTAAGCACCGCTGCCCAGCGATCTGCTGGAATAGGACTGCTAACATTAAAGTGGGCTACCTGAGCTGCTGCGTGTACTCCCGAATCTGTACGCCCAGCACCATGAATGACCACAGGCTGACCAGTAACCTGGTTAATAGCTGTTTCTATTTCCTCTTGGACAGTTCGTTGATTGGGTTGACGTTGCCAGCCGTGGAAATTACCACCCAAGTACTGGATAATTAAGGCAACTCTTTGTTGCTCATGGGTCATACGCAATCGCCAACAATAATCTTAACCCTCAAGTATCAAGCTGGAAACCAACTTAAACCAGTTCAATAATCGCCATTTGTGCATTATCTCCCTTTCTCCTCAGGGTACGCACAATCCGAGTGTAGCCACCACTGCGATTACCATACCTTTCTGGAACTTGAGCAAACAAAGCATGGACTAATTTTTTGTCGTAAATGTAGCTCATCGCTTGGCGACGTGCAGACAAAGAGCCATCCTTAGCTAAGGTGATCATTTTTTCGGCCTGCTTACGTACAGCTTTTGCCCTAACTTTGGTCGTCTTAATTTGACCGTGGCGAATCAGTTCAGTTGTTAATGAGCGCAGCAAAGCTTTCCTTTGATCTGCAGGTAATCCCAACTGCGCTACTCGACATTGATGACGCATTGTTGACTTACTCCTTTAACTATTGTGTAATTAACTTGAGAAAAACATTAACAGTTGTCGTGGATGAGGCAACTAACCAGCCTTTGATTTTTCTTGAGATAGAGTAATGCCCAAGCGTTTCTGCAGAGCATCAATCACTTCCTCTGCTGACTTTTGACCAAAGTTTTTAATCTCTAGTAAGTCTTCTTGAGAGTAGTCTAGTAAGTCTGCTACAGAGTTAATCTGTGCTCGCTTGAGGCAATTGTATGCCCGCACTGACAACTGCAATTCTTCAATGGGGATTTGGCTGGTGGGATCTTCATCCTCCTGATATTCGTCTGTAATTGCTTCTAAGGTCAGATCCTTGAGAGGATTGAACAAGTCAACCACAATTCCTGCTGCCTGAGATAGGGCTTCCTCTGGCTTAAAACTACCATTAGTCCAAATCTCCAGCACCAGGCGGTCTCTAGCCAAAGAGCCGTCAACACGAGCATCTTCAACAGAATAATTAACCTTAGTTACAGGCATAAATACAGCATCAATTTGCAGGAAATCTAATGCTGTTGCCTCTTCCCTACCCCTTTCTACAGTACGATATCCCTTACCTTTCTCAATGCGAAACTCCATTTCTAGCTTCGCTCCTTCGGTTAAGGTTGCCACATATTGGCTAGGATCAACTACTTCTATTTCTGAGGGTACATCAAACTGAGCTGCTGTAACCGTCCCTGGCCCCGTAGCCACAAGACGACCAATTTGGGGACCTTGAGCATAACTTTTGAAGATGATCTCCTTCATGTTCAGCATGATTTCTAGAACATCTTCTCTAACTCCCTCGATGGTAGCAAATTCGTGGCTAACTCCAGCAATACGAATTGCCGTTACTGCAGCCCCTTCCAAATTTGATAGCAACACTCGTCTCAAAGCATTGCCCACAGTTGTTCCTTGACCTCTTTCCAGAGGTTCGAGTACAAATTTGCTATATTGACCCTGATTTTTTTGGGTCTTAGACTCTAAACACTCAATTTGAAACTGCGCCACAGAGTGACCTCCCTTTCCCTTCTTTGTCCTTGGTTCCGATTAAGGGCTATCGGTTGCAGACTAGCTGTTGACTGGGTATTTCAGCTCTCATCAAAAACCCAACACCCTTGTTTTCAACTCGGGGTTCACTACCTCTAACCTTCAACCTTGACCCTCAAAGCTCAAAATTTTCTACTACTAAACCCTTGGTTACGCTATTTTGACCCATTACTATCAATTAACGAATCAGGTTTGCTGGCGAAATCAGGAACAATTGTTCACTGCCAAAGTTTGCGAGCTAAACTCTACGCCTCTTCGGTGGACGGCAACCATTATGGGGAATTGGTGTTACATCTCGAATGAGAGTTATTTCTAGACCTGCTCCCTGCAATGCACGAATTGCCGTTTCTCGACCAGCACCAGGTCCACTAACCATAACTTCTATTTGGCGCATTCCTTGCTCTATGGCACGACGTGCTGCGCTATCCGCTGCTGTTTGAGCTGCAAAGGGCGTGCCTTTTTTCGCTCCTTTAAAGCCGCTAGAACCAGCAGAAGCCCAAGAAATAACGTCCCCCTTAGTATCGGAAATCGTTACTATAGTGTTATTGAAGGTTGATTGGATGTGAGCTACACCATTGGGTACATTACGTTTGTTTTTCTTTGCACCACTTTTTCTAGTTGGTCGAGCCATATTGCTTTCGTGAGATTTTGTAGGAGTAAATTGACTTGAAGGAGGGGAAAAGCGAACAATTAGTCAGCACAAGAACTAGCCCCAAGTTGGTCATCAAAAAAGAAATATAAGCTTTGAGCTCAAAAATGCCATAGACTAATTCTTGCCTCTGCCCAATTATTTCTTCGCAGGTGCTTTCTTCTTACCTGCAACTGTTAATCTTCTGCCACGTCGGGTGCGACCATTGGTTCGAGTTCGCTGTCCTCTCACGGGTAAACCGAGTCGGTGACGACGACCACGATAGGCTCCAATATCTACCAGGCGCTTAATGTTCATCGATTCCCAACGTCTCAAATCTCCTTCAACTTGATAGTTGGCTTCTACAAATGAACGTAGGCTTGTAGCTTCTTCATCTGTCAAATCCTTCACTCTCGTGTCGGGGTTGACTCCAGTTGCTGCTAGAATTTTCTGAGCCCTTGACAGACCAATTCCATAAACATAGGTCAGACCAATCTCGATGCGCTTGTCGCGTGGAAGGTCTACACCAGCAATTCTTGCCACTTTATCTTTCCTCTCCCTCTTCTGGCGTTTTTGTTACTATATTGTTGGTCACTCAAATCTAACCTTGGCGTTGCTTGTGCTTGGGGTTAGAGCAAATTACCATTACTCGACCGCGACGCTTGATGACGCGGCACTTTTCACACATTTTCTTTACAGATGGTCTAACTTTCATCCCTTAATATAGCTATGTCGCAAGCAATAAATTGTATCAATAAAGGTCTTTGTTTGTCAGCTTTTGTAACTTATTGACAAACTAACCAGCCTTAGTAGCTTATATGGATCTACTACTTCTTTCTCAATCGATAGGTAATTCTTCCTTTGGTTAAGTCATAGGGTGTTAATTCCACTTTCACTCGGTCACCAGGCAGAATTTTGATGTAGTTACGCCTAATCTTGCCGGAAATATGAGCGAGAACATTAAAACCATTTTCTAGGTCAACGCGGAACATGGCATTGGGCAGTGATTCTGTCACTGTACCTTCCATTTCAATCAGATCTTGTTTAGCCAATTTACCTAAGCCTCGATTATTATCTAAAACTATTCGATTAAATTTACTAGTGGAATAACAAATTTATTCCTAGATAGTGAAGTTTACTTTAACTATATTTCAGCTAAATCAGCATCGTGATCTTAGTTTGAGTTATACTTGGTTAGCAGATTTTCACTAGTTAATGAAAAGCTGGAGTATTACTCGAAAATTATTACGCACTATTACATTGTAAAAAAAAGTAGCCACTCAGTCTAGGCAAATGTACAAACTACACACTTTGTCAAGCCACGAGTTAATTAGAGTTAATAATTTCTTGTAAAGATGCCTGAACCTCTTCCATGAGGCGATTACCATCAACTGATTTGAGTATTTGCTGATTATTGTAATACTTAATTACTGGAGCCGTCTGTTCGTGATAAATTTGCAAACGTCGACGAATAGTATCCTCGTTGTCATCCTTACGACCTCGTGCCAGCATACGTTCTGTTAAAACTTGATCTGGTACTTCAAAGTTCACAGCATAATCGCAGTTTTGCTGCAATTTTTCAAGTAACTGGTCAAGGAAAGATGCTTGGCTCACATTACGTGGGAAACCGTCTAAAATCCACCCTTTCAAGGTGTCAGCTTGGCTCAAACGCTCTTTGATCAAGTCTAAAATCAGATCATCTGGAACCAATTCACCCGCATCAACATAGCTTTGAGCCTTTACTCCCAAAGGTGTACCTCTGCTGATGGCATCGCGCAGGATGTCACCAGTAGAAATATGAGGTATTTGTAGTGATTGACCGAGAATCTTAGCTTGAGTTCCTTTGCCTGCTCCTGGTGGTCCGAGAAAGATTAATCTTGACATTAGCTATCCTTAATTTTGATCTCCTAGCTATTAGCCATTAATTTTGCCTTTAAACTAATAGCCAATAGCTAAACAACCGTTAACAATCTAGAATGTGTGGCTCTACTGCTTAACCATACCTTCGTAACGTTGGGAAATTACATAGGTTTGGATTTGTTTGGCTGTGTCGATGGCAACACCAACCAAAATTAGCAGCGAAGTCGCTCCAAATCCCCTAAATGATGTTACTCCCGTTGCACCTTCTACTGCAGTAGGTACAGTTGCCACTAAACCAAGGAATATGGCACCCAAGAATGTTAAGCGATTGAGGACTCGTTCGAGATATTGGCTAGTTGCCTTCCCAGGACGAATACCCGGAATACTTGATCCCATCTTCTTCAGGTTTTGAGACATATCCACAGGATTAACAATTAAGGAAGCGTAGAAATAGCTGAAGAAGACAATCAGAACTAATTGCAAAACCACATTGCCCCAAGTACCAGGTTGCAGGTTGTTGGCAATAACAAGGACTCCTTGGCTAATTGAGCCCAAAATACCAGTACTCTCATTCCCTTGTAAAAACTGACTCGCCTGGTAGGGTAAGATCAAAACTGCCGAAGCAAAAATAATCGGCATTACCCCTCCTTGGTTCAAGCGCAGAGGCAAGTAACTAGTCCTCTCCCGATACAGACGCTTACCAACCTGACGACGGGCAGAAATAATGGGAATACGACGCGTCCCTTCTTGAACAAAAACAATGCCAACAATCATAACCAGGAAGGTAAGTAGTAGCAAAATCACTTTTGCCACCGTGCCTCGTCCACCTGTTTGAGCAAAATCAATAGTCTGACCCAGCGTTAGGGGTAAACTAGCTACGATATTGACAAAAATCAGCAATGAAGCACCATTACCTAAACCTCGCTCTGTAACGACTTCCGAAAGCCACATGACAAACATCGAGCCAGCAGTAAGAGCTAGAGCTGTCTCAATAATAAAGAAAGGCCCATAATTGAGAGCATAGGGTCTAAGTATGCCTAGTGTAAAACCCACACTCTGTATAATTGCCCAGCCCAAAGCTACATAGCGAGTAATTTGAGAAATTTTCCTCCGTCCTGCTTCACCTTCATTTTTCTGTAGATTTTCTAAAGATGGCAGGGCAGCAGTCAGTAGCTGCATAATAATGGAGGCATTAATAAATGGCAGAATACCTAGGGCAAAGATACCAACTGCAGAAAAACCGCCGCCAGAAAAAATATCTAAAAATCCAAGAACTGCGTTGCCCCTAAGTCCCTCTGCCAAAGCTGCTCTATCTATCCCCGGTACAGGGACATTAACCCCAAAGCGGACTAAAATTAAAATACCAACAGTCACCAGAAGTCTGCCACGCAAACCGGCTGCTTGAGCCATCTGCATGAAAGTTTCTTGAGCCGTTGGCGTTTTATCTCGAGTGACAACCATTAAAGACTACCTCAAAAAGACGCTAACTCCGAGGGTGGCAATCTACCAGATTTAACTGTCCACCCCATAGGTACTAGACTACTTCACAGCTACCGCCAGCAGCTTCAATTTTGCTACGGGCACTTTTGGTAAAAGCGGCTGCTTTCACCTGCAGAGCCACGCCCAATTCACCATCACCTAGGATTTTTAATGGTCCATCATCACTGGTAATGATATTATGTTCCATTAGTGAAGCTAAGCTTACTTCTGTATTAGCAGCTAGTGAGTTTAGTTTACCTACGTTAATGGTAGTGTAACGGCGGGGATTAATAAGAGTAAAGTGTTTTAGTTTAGGAATGCGCCGATATAAAGGCATCTGTCCACCTTCAAAACCAGGCTTAGTGCCAGTTCCCGAACGTGACTTTTGGCCACGCATACCTTTACCGCAACTAGCTCCTTGTCCTGCTGCTATACCCCGTCCCAGGCGGCGTGAGCTTCTTTTCGAACCCTGTTTGGGAACCGCGTCATTAATTCTCATAGCTTTTGATTTATCTACATAATTTTGAACTGATAAACCCTAGTTAAGCGTAGAGTTGCTCAATAGGAATTCCCCTTTCTTCAGCTACTTCATTAAAAGTACGCAGTGATTCTAGGGCATTAACGGCAGCTCTAGCATTGTTCAGGGGATTATTAGAACCCAATTGCTTAGCAAGAATATTTTTAACCCCTGCCAATTCCAACACTGTCCTGACTGCTCCTCCAGCAATTACCCCTGTACCAGGAGCGGCTGGGCGCATCATGACTTTTGCTCCCCCAGCAATACCATTGGTGGGATGGGTAATGGAGTTAGCTTTGGTTAAAGGCACATCCACCAGTTGCTTTTTGCCATCTGCTACACCTTTACGCACAGCACCAATAACATCACTGGCTTTACCAACTCCCACTCCCACTTGACCTTTTTCGTTGCCCACAACAACAATGGCACGAAAACTGAGTTTCTTACCTCCCTTAACTACTTTACTCACCCGCCGGATTTGAATTACCCGCTCTTGCCAGGAAGATTCTTTTTCTTTAGTGCGACTACTTTTACGACGTTTTGCCATGTTTTTTCCTTGCGCTAGTTACTGCTTTTCAAATCCTGGTGACTAGAAGTTGAGTCCACCTTCCCTAGCCGCATCTGCTAGGGATTTGACGCGACCATGATAAAGATTGCCACCCCTGTCAAAGACTACTTGCTCAATTCCTTTGGCAACTGCCCGTTCAGCCACTAGCTTGCCCACAGCAGCCGAAGCTTCGCAGGTGGAACCGGATGATAACTGGGATCTAAGCTCTGGTTCTAATGTAGAAGCCGCAGCCAATGTGTGCTGGGCAACATCATCAATTACCTGGGCATAGATATGCTGGTTGGAACGAAATACAGCTAAGCGGGGACGCTCGGGGGTACCATTTACCTTTTTGCGTATACGACGATGACGGCGCTTGAGTAGTTGTTTTGATGTGAGCTTCATCTTTATTTCTTACCTGCCTTACCAGCTTTGAGTCTAACCACTTCGCCTTGGTAGCGAATACCTTTGCCCTTGTAGGGTTCAGGAGGACGAACGCCACGAATTTGAGCCGCTACATTACCCACAACTTCTTTATTAATGCCACTAACAATGACTTGGGTGTTATTCTCCACCGCTAGCTGTATTCCTTCTGGCGGGTCAATTTCTACTGGCTTACTATAGCCAACGTTGATAATGAGCTTTTTACCTTGAACCTGAGCTCTATAGCCAACTCCTTGAATTTGCAGGCGTTTTTGATAACCAGCTGAAACACCTTCAATCATGTTGGCAACTAGGGTACGGCACAGTCCATGACGCTGACGAGCAACTCTCGAATCATCCTGGCGTACTACCTTGATTGTATTTTCTTCCTGTTCCACTGAAACAAGAGAAGGTAGCTCTCTTTCTAGTTCGCCCTTAGGTCCTTTGACTTTAACGTGCTGCTGCTTAATTTCTACTGTAACTTTATTGGGTATAGGGATTGGACGTTTGCCAATACGAGACATAATTTTACTTACTCCTTGGTCATGTGTTATTTGCCATGTGCCTTGCTCTGTTTAACTTGACCCATGCCAATAAATCGATAACGAATGACTACCAGACGTAACAGAGAATTTCACCTCCCACTCCCTGGCGACGAGCTTCTCGGTCTGTCATGATACCGCTAGAGGTGGAAATAATCGCGACACCAATACCACCTAAAACCTTAGGTAGTTCTTTGCGATTTTTGTAAACTCTTAAACCAGGTTTGCTGACACGCTTGAGAGTTGTGATAATCGGCTGACGGTTGTTACCTTTGTATTTCAAAGAAATTAGTAGGTACTTAGCAACTCCTTCGCCGACTTCTTCAAAACCAGCAATGAAGCCTTCCTCCTGAAGGACTTTGGCAATGTTGCGTGTCATTTTAGTTGAGGGTACCTTAGTTGTCTGGTGCCTCACAGCGCAAGCATTACGGATTCGGGTCAGCATATCTGAGATTGTGTCGTTCGACGCCATTATTGCCTTTAACTCTCTTGTTTATGATGTGTACTCAACTGTTGCGGAAGGGCATTCCCATCTCTTTGAGTAAGGCACGACCTTCTTCATCAGTGTTAGCAGTGGTGATAATTGAAATATCCATGCCACGGATTTGATCAATACTGTCATAGTCAATTTCGGGAAAAATCAACTGTTCCCTAAGACCAAGACTATAGTTCCCTCTGCCATCGAAACTTTTGGGACTAACACCGCGAAAATCTCGAATTCTAGGCAGAGCAACATTGATTAGTTTGTCTAGGAAGGCATACATACGCTCTCGGCGTAGGGTCACCATGACCCCCACTGGCATTCCTTGACGGATTTTAAATCCTGCAATCGCTTTTTTAGCTCTGGTAACTACTGGTCGCTGTCCGGTGATAGTAGCTATCTCACTTAGAGATGATTCAAGGGCTTTAGCATTTTGAGATGCTTCCCCCAAACCCCGATTGACAGTGACTTTTACTACTTTGGGAACTTGATGAATATTTTCATATTGAAACTGCTCTTGCAGTTTAGGAATAATTTTTTCCTGATAAGTAACTTTGAGTGGCTCTTTCATAGCTGTTTCTGGTTCCTGGGCTTGGTCAGGGAATTAGCTCAAATTAATGAAGAAATAGTTCTATTAGTTCCCCTTCGCTCAATTAGTCGATGATTTCACCTGTCTTCTTGAGCATACGGACTTTACGTCCTTCTTCAGTAAAGGTGTAGCAAACGCGGCTAGCAACTTTTTCTTTCTCTGAGTAAAGCATGACATTGGAGCTGTGAATAGGAGCTTCAAAGGTAACAATTTGACCGCTTTCCCCCTCTTGTTGAGGTTTAACGTGTTTGGTGCGGATGTTAACTCCCTTGACAACTACCTTACTAACTTTGGGCAGTGTCTTTTCAATCTCACCCACTTTGCCTTTGTCGCGACCAGCAATTACCTGTACTGTATCGCCTTTTTTGACATGCATTTTGTAGCGCACCACAGGGTCACTAGTTTTGCGAGATTTTTGATTTGCCATCAGATGACCTCCGGAGCAAGAGAAACGATTTTGGTAAAGTTTTTATCTCGCAGTTCCCTCGCCACAGGACCAAAGACGCGAGTTCCCCGGGGATTATTATCGTTGTTGATAATCACAGCAGCATTATCATCAAAGCGAATGCTCATACCGCTGTCTCGGCGGATGCTGTGACGTGTTCGTACAATTACTGCCCGTACAACGTCAGATTTCTTCACTGCCATATTGGGAATCGCTTCTTTGACAACGGCAACCACAATATCACCAATGCCTCCATAGCGAGAGTTTCCTGCACCCAAAACTCGCAGACACATCAACTTGCGGGCACCACTATTATCAGCAACGTTAAGATAAGTTTGTTGTTGAATCACGGCTCGATTAATAAATTGAGTAATGGTTAATTTATCCTGGCTGTTAGTAACAACCAACTACCGCTAACTACCGGTGGTGTTAAGGATTTCAATAACTTTCCAGCGCTTGGTACGGCTCAAAGGACGTGTTTCTTGAATGCGAACACGGTCACCTTCTCTGCAACTATTTTCCTCGTTGTGAGCTTTATAGCGTTTAGTACGGACTACGATTTTGCCGTACTTGGGATGAGGAGAGCGGTTTTCCACGGCGACAACCACCGTTTTGTCCATTTTATTGCTGACAACTAGACCAACTCTTTCTTTAACTGCCATTCCTTGTTATTCCTCTTCGGTTGCGGTTGTCTCAGTAGTTGGCGTTTCTCCTTGATTCAGTTCACGTTCCCTTTCAATGGTCAGCAACTGAGCCAACTTATGTTTGGCGTGTTTGAACTCGTGGGGTTTTTCTAGGCGACGAGTAGCTTGGAGAAAGCGCAACTCAAATAACTGTTTCTTAGTTGCTACAATTTCCTCTGCTAATTCACTATCACTGAGGCTTCTGACATCTGCAATTTTTGGTAGCGCCATGACTCTAAATAAACTCCTCACTGCGCACGATAAATTTAGTTTTGATGGGAAGTTTTTGTGATGCTAGGCGCATAGCTTCGCGGGCTGTAGCTTCGGGAACTCCAGCCATTTCAAACATAATGCGTCCTGGCTTGACCACTGCTACCCAGTATTCTGGTGAACCTTTTCCTGAACCCATTCGGGTTTCTGCGGGACGCATGGTCACAGGTTTATCAGGGAAAACTCGAATCCAGATTTTTCCACCCCGACGTACATAGCGGGTCATGGCTCGCCTGGCGGCTTCGATTTGGCGGGAGGTAATCCAGCAAGGTTCGGTTGCTTGAAGGGCAAATTCCCCGAAGTCAATGGAACTACCTCGATGAGCTAATCCTCTCATGCGTCCGCGCTGCTGTTTACGGAATTTAGTTCTTCTCGGACTTAACATAATTAATCCTAGGGTTTTCTTAGGGCCTACTCGTAGGAACGATCTTCGAATTTTTGAGGTCGTCTTTGACGGCGTGACACAGGAGTTGGTGGTGGGGTTGCTGGCTCTTCTTGTCCAGGGATAATTTCACCTTTGAACACCCAAACTTTGATGCCGAGAATACCGTAGATGGTTTTGGCTGTGCGATAGGAGTAGTCAATGTCAGCCCTGAGGGTGTGGAGAGGAACTCTACCTTCACGAGTCCATTCTGTACGGGCGATTTCTGCACCGTTGAGGCGACCACCCACTTGAATTTTAATCCCCTGAACCTCGGCACGTTGTGCTCTTTGAATCGCTTGACGTACTACCCGACGGAAAGAGACCCGTCGCTCCAACTGCTGGGCAATGTACTCTGCAATCAAGGTGGCATCAGCATCTACTCTTGCCACTTCAACGACGTTAATGCGAATCTGACGCTCACCACCTAGGGTCTGTTGCAAACCATTACGTAGGGCTTCAATACCGCTACCTCCGCGACCAACCACCACACCAGGTCTGGCGGTATGAATGGCTAAATCCACTTGGTCTGCTTTGCGTTCGATTCTGATATCCGCAATGCCTGCATTACTCAGATTTTTCTCTACATATTGCCTGATTTTGTAGTCTTCCTGGAGTAATTCGGGGTAGTTTTTCGTGTCCGCATACCAACGAGAGCGATGATCCTTGGTAATGCCGAGGCGAAAACCGATTGGGTTAATTTTCTGTCCCATAAATCCTCTAAATCTTAATTACTCTTCTACTTGGGGAGCAACCGCAACGGTGATATGACAGGTTGGCTTACGAATTTGATAGGCTCGACCTTGGGCTCTGGGTCGATAACGTCTCAGGCTAGGACCCCCGTCAGCGTAAGCTTTACTTATCACCAGGTCTGATGGCTCCAGACCGTTGTTGTTTTCGGCATTGGCTACTGCTGAACGCAACACCTTGGTCACTGGTTCACAGGCTCGATAGGGCATGAATTCCAGGATAATTAGGGCTTCTCTGTAGGAGCGACCGCGAATTTGGTCAAGGACACGTCGCACCTTATGGGGTGACATACGGATGTATTTTGCGACCGCCT